>DATDZA010000053.1:0-14273 GCA_035288865.1 Candidatus Nanoarchaeia archaeon | reverse complement strand
ATGTCGATAAATGTTTTTATAATTCCGAAAGATAAGCAAATTAGTGATGGAATAAAAATTTTCAAGAAAGATGTCAATATCGGCAGGGGATCTGCATTTGGAAGATTTGGAACTAACGCAATTGTAAAAGAAAGTAAAAGTATTTATGATAAAATCTGCATCGAGTTTGATAAAGTCCCATTAAAATGGAAGATAAAAGACAACGTCCTGTGCAACAAAATAGAAATATCGGAAGGCCTGCCCACAGTTATCCAGCAGAGAACCACGGCCCAGCAGGGAACGAACGCAGACATGAACAATGATTGGTAAAATGAAAAAAAACAGAATTGGATTTATTGAATGGAACAATAATATTCTAATAAACTCATTTAGAAAATTAGATTTTAATATTTTGCTGATAATAATTCTGGATTCCATTTTTTATCTCGCGGCAGCAGGATCATTTTTCCTGTGGGACAGATTTATGAAAGCAAAGGCAGCTGCAATCAATTTGCCGGCGGACCCAAACGAAATTGTAAACGCACTGGCTTCCTTGGGACCGGAGAAAGCGCAGCAAATTGCTTCCGAAGTAAAATCTTATTTTTTTCTGCTGCTTTTTTCATTAATAGCTGTTATTATTTTTGTAATTTTTTTGGCAGGCATATTCAAAAGCATAATATGGGCAAAAACAACAAAGACAAAAGTATCTTTAAAGATAATCTCCGGATTCCTGCTGCTTAACCTAATATGGATGGGTTTCTGGTTAGTTATAATCTTTTTAATATCCTACATTGTCAATACTGA
This sequence comes from Candidatus Nanoarchaeia archaeon, assembly GCA_035288865.1. Classification (GTDB taxonomy): domain Archaea; phylum Nanobdellota; class Nanobdellia; order Woesearchaeales; family GW2011-AR4. The sequence goes on along the minus strand of DATDZA010000053.1, from coordinate 13,490 downwards.
GTCCGTTCCAATATTCTTATTTGTATCGTTCATAATAGGTATACATTTTACAAATATATTATATCCAATTTTTATGCAGAAACATAAATTAAATTCCATAGGCAATGCAATCAAGATTGGAATTGCAAAGATCCATCTTTTTGTTTTGCCGAATCTAATAATTTTCCTGATTTTATTTATTTTGTTTTGGGCGACAAGCAAGCTTGCATTTCATTTATCTTACCTCGTAACAGCTTTTATTCTGGTAGTCTACGCAGCTTTAGTAAGGTACTACGTTTCTGAATTAACCGTAAAAGTTGAAAAGCGGTATAGGGAAAGCCAAAAGGATTGATTTGAATCGTTTTGTCTTACTAATATCAGCAGCTGAATGTTATGGGCAATTATTTTTGTCAGCTGCCGATAAATCGAAAACTTTATAAAGTCCATATATGATTTATATATTAATATACCTTTTTCAACACTAAATATATATAAAATCAATATGTTTCATATATACCATGAAGTACATCAAAAAGCTGATAAGAACGGGCGGCGGATTGGTTGTAAGAGTTCCTTCTGACATCGTTAAACTCCTTAATTTAACTGAAAAAGATTATGTTGAAATGGACTTGACAAAACTTGATGTAAAATCCCTTAACAAAAAATCAAATGCAAAATAAAAAATTGCAGGCAATAATAATTAAATCACAATGGCAAATGAAATAAATATTAACACAATTAAAAAATAAAGTAAATTAAAAATAATGTTACCATAGTCAATCATAAAATTAAGATTATCTTACGCTTAAAATGAAAAAAAGAGGTGATTTGGGAGCCAGGAAAGCGCAGGTATCTATTTTCCTGCTAGCAGCAGTAGTAATCCTTATTTTAGGAATGATATACTTCCTTTACCAAAGGCAAAATTCTGAAAAGAAAATAGAATTTGTCCAGCCGGAATTGGTGCCGCTAAAATCATACGTTGAAAACTGCATTAAACAAATAACGGATGATGGTTTGGAAACAATTGGATTGACTGGGGGATTTATTGATGTTCCTGATTCAGTTTCAGGAAATCCGAAATCTTATCTTGCAGCATACCCCTCTTCTCACTTCAAGATTCCGTATTGGTGGTACGGCGGAATAGAAGCCGTTCCGACTGAGGATTTCATAAAAGATGAGCTAAAAGTCCATATCAAAAGGGAATTAAATGATTGTATAAATAATTTTGAGCCATTTGAATCAAGGTTTATAATTAACAAATTAAGGGAGCCAATAATCGATGTTAAGTTTAATGAAGCAGATACTTCAGTATCAATGAAATACCCTCTGGAAGTTTTGGGAAAAGGAAGCGACTTCAGGGCCAACATAGAAACTTTTCAGTACAGCTCGCCAGTTAGATTCAAGAAAGTTTATGAGCTTGCGAAAACTATAATGGACCGCGAGAACAAAGATTATTTCCTTGAAAAAAAAACAATAGACCTTTATTCCATGGACACGGAAGTGCCTACAACTGATGTTGAAGTTACCTGCAAGACGAGAATTTGGCAGCTTAACAATATTAATAGTGAATTAAAAAAATTGTTAACATTTAATCTCCCCTATATTAGGATACAAGGTACAGATTATAATTCAAATTTGTATGTGCCGCAGCCGGACGGAAAAGAAATATATTCACAGTCATACTACAATTATCATTACTTGTGGGAAATAGAAAAAAATCCCAAAAATAATTTCAAAAACATGAAAGTCTCTTTCACATATGACAACTGGCCGATTCAAATATATGCGAGGCCAAGCCAAAATGGAGTTTTGAAATCAAACGCAGAAAAAGGAACAGATTTACTGAAATTTTTCTGCCTGAAAGTATGGCATTTCACATACGATATTGATTACCCGGTGCTCGTCACGATATTTGACCAGCAGACTGAAAGCAACAGTCAGTATCAATTTAATTTCCCATTTAGGGTCCACATTGATCACAACCAGCCCGAAAGATTAAATCGCGGGACTGCATCTTTTGATTTAATTGACGATTTGTCAGATGACGAATACTGTAGCAATGCCGAAAATGACCTGACTATTTTTACAGTTAACAATGCAACAGGCGATGATTTAAAAGATGTCAATCTTACCTTTACATGCGGCAGATATTCATGTGATATGGGGCAGAGCCAATATTTAAGCTTGGGTGCAGCAGCCGGCGTAACAAAAAAATTGCCTTACTGTGTGAACGGAATTGTAAAAGCGAGTAAAGAAGGATTTTCTGATGTGCAATCATTTGTGCAGACAAACATTAATGGAAAATCTTATGTTTTATTCATGAATCCATCAAAGGAAATTTCAGATTATAAAGTTGTAAAGCATCAGCTTTCAAATTCAAACACGGTGGAAGAATTAAGCCGAACTGAGCAGGCTTCAATATATATTAAAAGTAACCAAACCGGATATGAAAGTTTTGTGTTTTATCCAAAAGAAGGGGATTTCCCGCTGAAGCTTCCTGCCGGCAGAGATATAACTTATGAAATTGCTATTTATCTTGTAGACGGAGATAACTTAATCGGTGGCTATTCAGGAACATGGGAAGTAGGCAAGGATGATTTAAATAATGCGAAGATGGCAGTGTTCCACGCAGTTTACCAAGGGTCGGCAACAGAAGATGAAAGGGCTTTGTTTATATCGGGATTGGATTCATATTCAAAAAATATTCCACAGCCGGAATTAAAATAGTACAGTCGATGATGATTAAAAAATAATACATTCAAAAAAACACAAGGAATAACAGGTAAAAAATAATTTAATAATTTAAAATTAATGAAAGAATAATCATAAAAATCAAATTAAGGATGAACAAATCCGACATTTAAATTAAATAGAATATTTAAAAAAAATATAATGAATAAAAGGAAAAAATGATTTATTATTAATTAAATAAAAAAATTAAATTTATAATTAATAAAATCAAATAATAGAATAAAATAAATTCAAAGAAGTAAATAATAAAATGACATACAAAATTAAAGATTTTATTGCAATATTTTTGATACAGCTAGTGCTAACTTTGCCTTTCTTTACCGCAGATGCATTTGCATTGACCATATCCGATGTTAAAGTGACAAAAATTACTGCCACATCTGCGACGGTAGAATGGAATACGGACTTACCGGCAACTGGAAAAGTCAAATATGGAAAAACAATGGAGCTTGGCCTGGCAGAAACAAATTCAACTCTTGCAAAGGATCACGCAATAAATCTAAAAAACCAGATTAAGAATGACTCAACTTATTTTTTCAGCCTTGAATCGCAGGATTTTGATAAAAATACTGCAATAGATAATAATAATGGCAAATTTTACACGTTCAAGACTTTGGATGCGGTCCCTCCTCCAAAATTGACAGGATTTAGAATAGTGAGTTCAACTTCAAATTCTGTGACTTTGTCATGGGATGCGTGGGCATCAGCTGAATTTGACCATTATGTTGTTTACAAGAATGGGGCGGCAATTGCGAATGCGCAAACAAATTCATACACAGATTCTACATTTACATCAGGCTCTTCGTCCATCTACAAGGTTTCAGCGTACGACAAAAATGGAAATGGCGGCATTCTTTCAGAGCCTGTTGCTGCGGGTTCAGATCCCCAACGGCCGGAAATTACACAATTTTTATCAGATATATCCATTCCTCGTTATGTCAACAGAAGAGTTATAGATATATCTGGCTCCACAAAGTCAGGTTCGGTTGTAACATTATACCTCAATGGCAATTCTGTAAAGACATTGGGAAGCAATGAAGTCCTGACTGGAAGATTTGCTTTCAATCAAGTTCAACTTCAAGACAATAATAATATTAAAATTACAGCTAAGGACAATGCTGGAACTACCGTTGATAAAACATTTGAAGTGGGAGTTGACACGGAATCTCCTGTTGTTAAGCTATCAAGCATAGTAAATATCACTTCTAAAATCGAATTGAATATAACGGGAAGCGTTAGTGAGCCAGTTACTGTCAGTGTTTTTATGGATTCAAGCGCTAACAACTCAGCGACTCCTCCAAAAATTAAAAAATTAAATTCAACAAAGATAACACAAAACTCAGTTGAATTAAAATGGGAATTATCACAAGACAAAGATTTCAGCCATTATGTTCTATACAGAAACAGCATACCAATTGCAACAGCAAGCCCATCAAGCTTCACAGTATTCACAGATGCCTTAGTTGACAGCGGCAAGGAATACAATTACCAAATTTCTGTGGTAAATATTTTTGGAAAAGAGGGGGATAAATCCGATACACTGACAGTCAAGACACTTGAAGGCGGAGCAATTCTAAATGCAAACTATCCTCCTGTTGATACTCTTGAGGATTTCAGAAAGCCGGCCTTTACAACAAATATAAGCAATAATTTCAATATAGGCATGAAACTGGCAAAAGGCGATGGAACTTATGATGTTAAGCTAGTTTTTGAAGATAAAGCCGGAAATAAATTTACTGCCCAAAAAGGAATTACTCTTGATACAAAAAAGCCTGCTGTAAAAATTATAACTCCACCTACGGGCTCTTTAGTTTATGAAAATGTTGCCCACGAAGTTGATATAATAGGGAAGACTGAACCAAATGCTCGAGTTCATCTTTACATTGACAGAACGCCTTTCAGTTTTGATACAAATGTGCAGCTTGCCGGCCTGCCAAATGAAGCCCAGGATGTTCCAAGATCAAATTTTGATATAACCGCTGATTTTCAGGAAAAACTTGACAATGCTTCTGAAACTGCTCTTGAGTCAAAATGCAAATCTAGCATTTCAATAAAAACATCTTGCAAGGACGGCGCTGACAGGTCAGCAACCGCAGACAGAGATGGCAATTTCAAATTTGAAAAAATTGACTTAACATCCCAATTCGGATTGTCAACGAGAATTCAGGAAGTTTCGCCTACCGATTTCAGGGACACCGTGCTTAATTCGCAGGCAAGGGACTCAAAAAAAGCAAATATACTGATTGTTGCGACAGATCCGGTTGGCCAGAGAGGATTTGCAAAATCAACGGTTGCAATCGGCACTTGCTGGAGCGGAAATTTAAGTTGGGATGTAATTCCTCTGACGCAATTCCAAAGCCCTACACTATTAAGCACGGAAAGGATGGCGGAAGGCACGGAAGCATTATACTTTTATTTTAATTATTCATATGTAGGCAGGGGCGCCAATGCAAGGATAACCGGCGTTTCGTTGGCAAAAGCATGCGGCACAAGAGAATTAATGGATCCAAGATTTAACATAAGCTGCAGAGTAATGCCTGCCGGTGATTCTCCAGTAAAACTGAATAAGCCTGATAACACTTTGACGTATTCAGTTGTTCAGCTAAACAGGTTTGCAGGCATGGACAAATTCTTGGGTGATGACTGGAAAAGTTTCCTCAAGTCAATAAACAGTGAAATGTCATTTCCGTATAAAGTCTTAATTAGGTATGATCATGATGTGATTGATGACAACGGCCAAAGCAGAAGAATGTCAGAAGTCCAGACTTCATGCCAGGAAGTCAGTTATGTTATTGACAACACTTTAATCGACCCGAGAAAGGTAGTCCCAGATTTTATGCTTTATAATTTCGTTGACTTTTTGCAGAGTTCAATTAACACTTTAACAAAAGTTCAGGAGCAGATTGACAAAGTAGTTGATTACGTTGCCATAGGGTGCTTGTATTCCTTCTTTGCGCATTTAGTTTTCAAAATTTACAGAAACTGGGTTGATTTATCGACTGAGAAATTTTTTTGGGTAAGGCAGTCTGCAGCATCTTCATCTAATGATCAGGATAAAACTGACTGTGATATAATAATCAAACAGATACAGGATAAATATAAATTGGGGGAAAAAGAAATCCAACTCAAGTATTTCAGCGACCCAAATTTGAAAAAATGTTTCCCATCAAGCTATGCTGCATGGAAGCGTGAGACTCAACTTTATGATATTCAAAGATGGTCATGCGATAGGATTTTTGGGCATTCTTCTCCATCAAAATGGACAGAAACTAAACCGGATGAGGAGCTTTTAAATAAAATAGAAGAGCAAAAAAGCTGCTCTGTTGACCAGACTGCAAGAGGGCTTCCTTTAAATGCAGTAGACTGCAGAAAAATTAATTTAGCAACATATAATAGAGTTAGAGACTTTGATCTTGGAACAAAATGCTTTGAGCCTACAGTTAATAATGAGCAGGTTCTTTACAGCCTTGGACAGAATGTTCAAAACAACATTTACAAGTTGCAGGAAGTCAAAGCGGCAAGTAGAGTTACTATAACTTATGCAATTAAATCTCAAGAAAATGAAAATAGTTTCCTTACAGCTTCTCCAAAAAGCTGTTCGGAACTCTGCAATATAAAATCAACTTCTTCCTCTAGGAAGCCGGTGAAGATTTTTGGAAATGATGTAACGTTAAATAAAGATTTAGGCGTTAAGAAGAGTACCGAATCAGCAGCGGCATGCATAACTGTAAACCAATGCAGGCAGCTGAATGCAAATAAAAAAATAACCGATGATGAAGGTACCGAGCACATAATAAATTCTGCTTACAGGATGGGTTATGCGTCCAAAGTTTCTGATGACGATACCTCGCCTTGTTTCTATGACGGCTCAAATAATCCTAATGTTGTAAGTGACGACCCTAATCAGAGAGAAGAATGCTGCTGCATAAACGCTGAAGAGAACAAGGCCATTACTCCTTATTACCAGCCGACAGACGTTGACCAAGCAACTAGCATCCCATTCGACAAAGTTCATGAAGCAAAAGATTCCGGGTCAAACCCACTCCAGACAATTGCCGCAAATAATCTTGAAGACATGAAATGGAGCTACAGATATTGGAGAATAGGATACGTGGCGAAAGGTACAGACGGAATTGAACATTATCAATACAATCCAAGCAGATACATTGAAGGTCGTGACAAGCCCGCATGTTTCGGCCAGGATAGCTGGTTCTATAAAATATTCAACAAGGAGCAGGAAATCTTGATAATAAATCCGTTTAAGCAGGATACTGCAGCATTGCAGTGTGTTTATCTTACTGGAGTAAATCAAAGATTGCAGATGTACAAAAATATAATGGCAGCTATGTCAAATTGCCTTATCGAGGTAAGGCAAAATGGAAGGGCCGATTCAGGCGTTTGTAAGGAATTATTCACACAACATGTTTGCGGATTATTGTCGCAGCTAATTTCATTCTTTGTGAACGGATGCACTCCAGATAATGAGAAAGGCAATGTTAATGCAGATAGCGGCTTTGGCGATAATATAAAGTTGGGATTGAAAAGCGTTGCCCAGGGCATTTCAGAAGGCCAGCAGGAATTCTCGCAGGAATATCAAAATGCAAAATTAAATAATTTGTTAGGTGTGGGTGAAGGCGGAGTGGCGAGAAAAATCTGCCTAGGGGCATTTGGATATGACTGGAGCCTGACGGCAAACAATGTGATTGATGCAGCGTACACTTCCCCGTTCTCAACTTTAGTGCAGCCCGTTACAAAAACAAGAGAATTTTTGACTGTTGATCCGGTATCAGCAATGCCGAAATATGAATATCGGGCATCTTGGATAGTGAATCCAGGATGCGAATTGGATAATTACAGAATTGATTTGGCTTGCGTAACCCAAAGAGAAGCTGATAGATATGCTGCTCAAGGTGTCAGATGCGGCTCTGTGGGTGCTGCATCAATTAGCGGATTAGGCTCTTACGGAACCTCTAGTGCTTACAATAATTGTGATTGTTTAGGCTTAAGCCAAGAACAAGGCCCAACTTATTCGTTTTTCTCTCCGAACCAAAGATTCCCGCAAAATAAACTGTCAAATCTTGACCACCATCAAGTTATAGAATCCGCGTATAGATATGACCATCTTAAATTTACTTTGAGGACAGACAGAAGAATTCCTGCAAATATTCAGCAGAACTGCTTCCCTCCGGGTTATGAGAATGGAGTATTTTATTTCCCGCTTAGCGACAAGACTGTGAGAGATATTGCAGATTGCACCGTGGAGCCTCTGACTGGTGTATTCAAATGCGGGGGAGGAATTGATTTCAACAGCAGAAAAGGAACTTTGCAAGTAAATGAAGTCAGAATTATAAGCGGAGAAACTGACGTTAATGCTGAATCTTATAAGGATAGGATGGAATTTACTGCTGGGGATTCTTTGTCGGTGCAAATGAGAGTTACAAAATCAGGAAAAGATAAATGTGTGAGGGTATCATTGCTGCCGGATATGATTCCCCAGCCGATTGAGGGAATAACTGTGGATGGAGTAACTGACGTAAGAATAGATAACATAGCAGAAGGCGGTTTAAGCGTCGTAAAAACAAGCGGAAATATAGTTGCAGAAAGATTAAGCACGAGGGGAATAACTTTTGGAAATTCAAACCCAGTTACCATAACTGCAAGTTTCGAAAGTGATGAATCTTCATTTAACATAAAGGATACAAGTGGCGGGAATCGGGCTATGATTGAAGGTTTAAACGACAGAATGGAACCGGTAGGTAATTTATTGCAAGATGGCAAATTGATTGTTACCAAAGAAGGAGATACAGTGGAAATTACCGGCGTTTCCCTAAATCCACCGCAAAATCCATTGGCGGTTCCGAAGCAGCCATCCACATTAAACACAGTAATAAAAATAAGCGCGCTGGAGCAAAGCTCATCGCAGGCGGGACAGCAAAAAAATTTATTGCTTGAATTCTTTAACGTAAAAGAAAGCAGCCAATCATATTTTTCAAGGGATGACTGCAATCCAAATGATAAGATTGCGGGGTTGGATAAATCCTATAAATTTATAGTCAGCCCAAAAGGCGTTGACCCGCTTGATATTGCTCCGAGTATACAATCTGCCAGAGTCAGCCCAAACAGTCCCAAAGTTGGTGAAGACATGTCATTTTCTGCGAAAGTTACCCATAAATCAGGGATTAAGATTGTGAAATTAACTATTTCAGGAAATAATGTAGATATTCGTCCCATTGATATGGCTCAAACCGCAGATGATTTTTGGGAAGCTAATTTGAAATACACAGATGCAAATCTTCCAAGCGGTTATTACTCAGCAACAATTCAGGCTGAATCCAAAGATGGGCAAAAAAGAATTAACAACAAGCAATTCTCGTTCACCGTTAGAACAGAATCTGGGGGAGCTCCGCCTGCTCTTACAAGCACGGCAGGTACAACTACCCCCTCAACCATAACAACAATAGACCAAACAAAAGCTATTTTGCTTGGAACTGGCTCAATTTCTGGAATAAGGCCAGAAGTAGCTGACGCATTTGTTAAGATGAGTAATGCGGCTAAATCAGAAGGAATTATATTAAACCGAGTTTCAGATTACAGAAAATTTGAAGAGCAACTGAGAATTTGGAACGGTAAGTTCAGTGGGCTTGTGAGCGGTACAGAACAGGAAAAAGTTCAAGTAACATCTCAATATTCAGCCGTTCCCGGTTTATCCAGGCATCATTGGGGTACTGAAGTGGACATTAATAGTGTGAATCCTAATGATTTCACTGGAAGTGGAAAAGAGACAAGAACCTTAACGTGGCTTAAGGCTAACGCAGCGATTTTCGGATTCTGCCAACCTTATAACCTAGATGGGTCTGTAGTAAAGGCAGAGCCATGGCATTGGAGCTATAAGCCAATATCAACGGATTTTACTCAACAACACATGTCCTTAATTAAAGTTGACGACATAAGGGGAAAAGGTATAAATGGGGAGAATACCATCTTAAATAATTTTGAGTTCTACCACAATGGATTTGTAAGTGACATTAACTCCGAATGTCTTTAATAAAATGTCAAGGAACATTATACTATCTTCATTAAGAGAAACCTTCTTAGCTATTTGGAAAAAGAAATTATTGTTTCTTTTGATATTATTTATCCAGATTTTATTTTTCTCATCTCTTTTTTACGTGAGCCAGACTTACATGCCCAGAATTTATAATGGCACAAGGGCAATGTCAGATTACATGCAGCAGCAGCAGCTTGACGATATAAGCGTGGCTAAAAATATTATCAGCCAGAAAAGTATACTTGGAGACGACCCACTTAGCATAAGCAGAAACTTCAATAATATTATCTTAAATTTCAGATTCTATCTAATTTATACTTTTATTATACTAACAATTTTTATTCCTTTGTTGTGGGCTCTTTCCGGGAAATTATCTGGGCATATTAATTTGAAGCATTTTATCAGAAATTTGGCAGTTGCCTTTTCTTATCTTATTTTGATATTTGCATTCTTTTATTCAATAACAAACATTTCCTTTTCTGAAGCCGCCGTATCCTCTGGATTTGTTCTTAAATATCTGATATTTTTAATTGCCGCCGTTGTTTTATTCTATTTCATGTTTATTTCATTATCATTAGCTAAAAATACTGAATTGAAAAATATTATTCCAAAAACATTGGCAATAGGAATAAAGAAAATTCATTATATTCTTGCGATTTATTTTATTAATACATGTTTAGTAATTTTATCATTGTTTTTATTGATTTATTTTATAGATAAAAATTTTGCCGTTGTCGTGTTATCAATAGTATTGTTTATTTTTAGCTTTATATTTGGAAGAATTTTTATGATGTGTGTTATGAAGAAATTGGAAGATTTATAGGTAATTTTTTGGGACACTGTAATGCGAAGGGGCTTCCAGATGCCCTCCGTGGCTGCCGCCAGCGTTATTTAACAGTACATACACAGTTGCTCCTGCAAGAGCACTAAGTCCTATGGCTCCAAGGGCAGTAATTTTAGAAGATTCCGGTAATCTGCTGTCCAAACTTGCATTATTCATCATGTAAGGTAATCATTCTAGACTTAAAAATGTTTCTGTCAGTTAGGCGGCCTTAGCAGGTGAATCTGAAGAGGCCTCGCCTTTATCTCCTTCCGCACTTTCGGTATTTTCGCTATGTGAGTCTGTTCTTTCTTCTCCAGCTTTTGCATCGGCTTCTCTTGAATCTGTGTTTTCTCTGGTTTGCCTTTCTCCTTTTCTAAATTCATAGACTTTTGATTGGCCATTATAGTCTCCTTTCACTTTGGAGCTCTTTCCTTTCTTTGAATAGGCAAGCACCTTTCCTGATTTTGAAGAATATAAATTATTTGAATGTGAATTAGCCGCTTCCTGAACACGTGATTCAACTATTGTTTCTAACCCTGCTCTTCGTTGTGTATTATGTTTAGGTTCCTCATTTTCATCTCCCTTGTATAATTCACCAAATCCATCTTTCAGCCTTAGCTTTACATATTTTTCCAGGTGTCCCCCATTCAGTCCCATCTCACGCCCTTCAATCTTAGCTTTATAGACAAATATATCACGTATACTATGTGGATTCGGGTCTTTTGTAAATTCTTGTTTTATAAGACTTGACAACGAATATGATTCTGCATAATCTTCTCCCATGTGTGCTAATGTTTTGTAAACTCTTTCCCATTTTGTTCCCTTGAAATCCGCGGCAAGTTTTGAGTAAAATTCTGTCTGTAATTGACCTTGCCTTCTCTCCCCGAGATGAGTACCGCTTATTCCATAGGCATGCGCAAGTTCGTGCATTAATGAGTACCTCTCGAGCGCTTCTACTGCTTCAGCATCTGTTAAGCCATATCTTGAAGCCCATTCCTTCGCCTTTTCATGGAAATTGGAACCAATGACAAGATAGTTTGAATCTGGATAAAGCCCTGCAAGTGCGCTTCCATCAAATCTTTCCACACCTAAACCCAAGAACGGATGCTTTTTGGGATGCACCCCCTTGCTGTTCAGGAATTCTGCCCATTTTGTAATCTCATAATGAAGTTCATTTTTTTCATTAAAAAGTACTCCACTATGAAGTTTACGCCATAGTTCTCCAACTTGAGAAGTTCTTTTTCCAATGCCGTTCATATCATTAGCGCCTTCTGCAAGCCGTGGAGTTGTATACAAGTTTACTTGAGTATCATTTCTATCCGGAAGCCATAAACCTAAGGGAGTTGCTCCCTCTACATATATTACTCCACCCACTTTGTTATTTGTTAAGTCATACAATGTCGGAATCGGCTGGTTCTTTGGGAGATTCGGCTTTTCCATTGTTCCGTTTGCAATCCAGTCATCCATGCTGGCAAATTTTACAGAGCCTCTTCTAACTCCGTCGTCTAATTGCGAGAAAAAGGTTCCATATTTTTTAGCGTCTTCTCTGGTAGTCCAAAATTTGTTTCCGGAAGTTACAGTAACCAAGTTTCCATCCACCAAATGATAAGTTGATGGCCCGTAAGGAAAAGAGCTTACAGTACTCGTGAGATGCTGCATTGATTTAATTTTATCTGCGGGGATTGCAGTCGTATAACTATGAACTTTTGAAGTATCCAAATGCGGACTTAATACTTTATAATCTACCATTTTAATAGTTTATAATACCCCCATGAAACAATTTAGAATATTTAGAAAAAAGAGAAAAAAAAATTAAATATGCTTAGTGAGGAGCGTGTGCTCCACCACCTACATTACCGCCATTGTGATAAGTCTTTGGCATTGCATCCACGTATCTACGTGTTTCGTTAGCCTGGAATTCCCTGACTGCTGTCTGAAATTGAGCTGCGGTTGCAGATGGTCCAACTTTTATCCCACCTTTCTTTGCACTCTCTACAATATGGAGAGCTTGGTTAGGCTGTTGGTAAGCATTCAAAACATCTGTCAATATTGCATTAAATTTGCCTTGCTCTTCGTCTTTTCTTCCAGCTATATACCGGGTTAACTGCACTAAGGCTGCATCTTGATCATATAATGGGTCACCTGGTTTAGCACCTGGTCTGGCCATATTCATTATGCTTTGCACAAGTTGATTTTCGTTACTTACCCCTGGAACGCCAATTGCACTGATAGCCATATTTAAAAATTCTTTTCGTCTGTCTTCTGGCAAAGTTGCTAAATCTTTATGACCATAAGTCTTAGCTAGTTCTTGAGACAACTTATAGACAATATCATTTGCTTTTTCATGGTCTGCTGTCCTACTAACATGACCCGTTTTAGAATCTGCAAGGGAACTTTCGACAATTTTCTGTAAACCTTCAGCCTGTCTAGATACTGCTTCTCCTCTTTCTGTATTTGGATCCCTCACTACATGACCATCTTTATCAGTTTGAAGCCTAATGTAACTAAATAACTCCTTTAATCTTTCGTTGATGTCTACTCCACCAATTGCTTGTGCGTCTGTCATTTTGTTTTCCACCCCTAGTTTTTATTCTCTTTATTTTTTAGTTTTATTTAAAATTATCGTTTTTTGTTTCCTTATTATCCGATTTTGTTACTACTATACAATAACATCACTTATATTTAAGCATTTCGCTTCTGGAGTATACAGGTTGTTTTTGCTTTCCGCCCCGTGAGCCAAAAGTTTTTGAGCGAATACACTTGGAGGTTGTTTCGCTATAAATCAAATTTGTTACTACTATTAAGTAATAGAACTTATATATAAATCTTTCGCTTCAATGAGTAAGCCTATTTATTTTCAATATTGAATAAAATAGGACTATCATCCCC
>DATDZA010000052.1:0-92756 GCA_035288865.1 Candidatus Nanoarchaeia archaeon | reverse complement strand
CCACAAAAACAGACGAGACTTTTCGCCAAAGAAAAGTTTGCCAAACGAGTATTAGATGCCCGAAGGGTTCAACTTTTTGAGCTACCCAAATTTTATTATCTGCGTACATCACGCAAGAATGAGTAATGTTCCTGAAAGGCTATGCGTTTAGCGTATCGACGTTAAGCGAAGCAGATAAAGCTAAAATTTGGGTTTAATTAGTGTTAAAGTGTGGTTGCGAAGCAAAGTTTTTTCGGGGCAAAGTAAATAAAGTGCGAAGCACACTAAAGTAAATACATAAAGGGCAACAGAAAAAGTAATTATTTCGTCTGTAAATAAGATTCCCAAATTCTTATTGAAAATCTTGTATCAAAATCTGCTACTTTATCACTTCTTTGTACACTTCTAACTGTTTGCCTTAATTCAGCTTTTAATTCAGGACTATTGGCTTTTACTCTTTCAATTATTTCATCAACTAAATCATCAACCGTTGTATAACCCATTGCTTTTAAAGCTCTGTTCCATTCTAAATTATCTGCAACACCATCTTCATTACCGCCTTGAGCTTTTGAGTCAGCTTTGTGGAACACTTTTCCCATTAAAGTTCCTGTATACTTTCCTCCATTCTTTGATTCTGGCTCTATCAATTGATTCCATTCTGGATTTCTAAATGAAGAATTTCTCTCAACAAAATCTTTCCAAACTTTGAATGGAATATAAATTCCTCTACTACCATCTTCGTCTCTTAGAACTGCAAATCCTAATTGTCCATAAAGCTCAAATCTTTTTTTATCATGCAATGGGTTATTTTCGTCTATACCAGCAATCTGAAATGCCTTAACTCTAGCTGCTTTGTAATGTTCTGGCATTACATAACCCATTTTTCTCCATGGGGCTTCTGCTGCTCTAACTATTGGCATCATGTAAGGTTCAACCTTGTCTGTCAAGGTAATTATAGGGTCTTTCTTTACATCCTTTCTCCTACTTTGCGACCTTGCCTCAACTGCTCTTGGGTTATGATGCTCATAGACTTCTGAACCATTAACAATTACCTGCCCTATCATTAATGTAAACATTCCATACATCATTCCTCCTAATGCTGTGATTAATCCCGTCTGAATTAAACCGTATTTGTGCTTTTTGAAGAATCCTTGTTCTTCATTAGAAGTGATTGGACTTGCTCCACTAGTTGAATATGCTCCAGTGTTCATAGTTATAAATAGAATTAAGGCAGTATATTTAAAATTTTTGCCCTTGTCTGTTGCCCCATTCTCATCTTTGCCCCGAAAAAATTGTATTAACACTAATTAAACTTTACTTATTCTTTAAAAAATTTCAACAATGGCGAAAATTGAGTGCAGGGGAAAAATCCATACGTAGTGGGGATTTTTCCTTTGCGAATAGGGTTTTGACCAACAAAACCCGTATTTGAGCCCATTGTTGTTGAAATTTTTTTATTATCAATCAAATTATGAATAAATTTCCTATTATGAATAATTACAATATGGTAAATAAGTAAAGGTAGCTCAAAAAGTTCATCTAATACAGATTAGAAGACGTTGGTAAACAATTGAAAAACGAACATTTATATATTTCTTCCAACATGAAAAACTGATGGTTATTAAAAATATAAAAAAATATCAAAATCCGAATCCTAATGGGGGTTTTCTTATTGACTGCCCGGGCTGTAAAGAAAAAAAAGAATATCATGCAAAGGGCTACTGCTACACCTGTTATAAAAAATTTAGTTGGAAAAGTAAAGAAATAAAATGCAAGGGCTGTGGAAGAATAAGGCCTCATAAGGCTTTTGGCTTGTGTTCCGGATGCCATATTAGGCTGCATCATTACGATCTTGCTAAGAGATACAACACAAGAAAATGGCACAATATAAGTCTTGAAAAGTTAAGGGAGGTAACAAAAGTATGTGCCTCTTGCGATTTTGATAAGTTGGTCACATTGCATCACCTAGATGGAAATAAAAAAAATAACGACGACAAAAATCTAGTAGGTTTATGTCCGAATTGCCATAAGATGATTCACACATACCAATATTTTGAAGAAGTTAGAGAAAAACTGAAGAAAAAAGGTTATGATACCGAAAAAGTTCATCCTACTAATTATGTTAAAAGGTGATTAAATGCTTGACAAACTGGAAACTGAACTTAAAATAAGGGGTTTCAGCGAAAAAACTGTAGGGGCATACATTTATCACAATAAGAATTTCCTAAATTTCATCAAAAAAGAGCCTAACTTAGTAGATGAAAACGATGCAAAGCGTTACATTGCTTATTTGATGGCAGAACGAAAGTTAAAGCCGAAGAGCGTAAATCTTATGTTAAGTTCTATGAAGTTCTTCTACAAGGAGATAATTCAAAATCAAGCCTTTAACGCGGTCAAGGCACCAAAAGTGGAAAAAAAGATTCCAACGGTCCTTACAAAAGACGAGATAAAGAGAATGCTCGATGCCACCTCCAATCCAAAGCATAAGCTGCTGATTGAGTTTATGTATTCCGCAGGATTACGGGTCAGTGAATGTGTCAGCATGAAGCTTGACGATCTGGATATAGCTGAGAAAATGGGCAAGATTAGGCATGGGAAAGGAAACAAAGAGAGATACATCATTTTGTCAAACAACCTGATTACGCACTTAAGGGAGTATATTCCTGGAAAGAAAGACTCGAGCCCATACATTTTCTCGGTCAATAACCGGCCGATAACCATAAGGCAGGCTCAAAAAGTTGTAAAAGAGGCTGCAAAAAAGGCCGGAATCAGGAAAAGAGTGTTCTGCCACGCGCTGAGAAGCAGTTTTGCAACCCATTTGCTGGAAAACGGCACGGATATCAGGGTTATTCAGGAGCTTTTGGGACATTCTGACCTGTCAACAACCCAAATCTATACAAAAGTGTCCACACAGCAGCTGAAAAAGGTAAAAAGCCCTTTGGATAATATGTGATTAAAACTTTTAATCAAATCTAGAAAGTTTTTATGATAAAAATAACAAAACTAAGAAAAAAATATTAAAATCCAAATTCCATTAAACTCAATTGCAGTATGTTTTCTTTTGTCTGCAGTGTCTTAAAAGCTGGATCCAATCTCAAGTACGGTTTCGAGTTTATGTACCTCTTTATGATTGGCACTCCTTTTTCAATAATTGAGGTCACATAATTCCCTGCCAATTGTTCTGATATTCCCAACTTGACCGCAATGTCGGAGTAATTAACTCCTCCTTTTTCTTCTTCAAGTGTGTAAATAACCAGGAACACTTCCTGCTCTCTTCGGCTCAGCCTCTTGACGTCAAAATCCGGCCTTTTTTCCACAGCCACACTAAAGTTTGACTCAATAAACATCTGGATATTGTCAACCCGCTCGCTTATACGGTCAATCTTGTTTTCAATCTCGCAGATGTATTCATAGTTGGCAGTTATCTCGTTTGTGTTCTCATTAATTGCCTGAAGATGATCTTCAAACTCGTGCCTTATGCTTGTAAATTCCTGCCTTAACGCCTTGTTTAAACGACTCAAATCTAGATTAATGCCTCTAAGAAAAATTTTTCCAAATATGTTAATCACCCCAAAGATTATGCAAAAATCGGGGGTTTAAATAGATTTCGGTTTGGTATAAAGATCTGAAATTTTTGAGAAATAATGCTTTTCCTTTCCGGCCTTCATCACTCCAACCTCTTCCATCTGCTCAATCTCTTCCAAAAGCCTGTAGAAAGAGCTCTTGGAGCAGAAATTCTGCTCGTCAACCACCATTTCCTTGAGCTGAAGGGCAGATATCTTTTCATATTTTCTGATGTAAGAAATCATAACACTTTTAACATACTCTTTTGAGTTTCTCGTAATCTTTTTGATTATTTTTTCCTTGATTGAATCTTTTTTTTGCTCTAATTTCTCCAATCTTTTTTCTATGTGGGAAAAGTTAACACTCACCCCCCTTGGATCCTCTTTTCGAACTTCAATTACCTGCGGTTGCTGCCTTGATTGTGCCTGCATTCTGGCCAGTTCATCAACTCTAAAATTAATTTCCCTCATCTTGGACATTATGCTTTCAAATGAATAGTAATCGTCGATAATCCTCCTTATGTCCTCCCTTGTTTTTGGCATGTACGACACCTCCATTTGGAGCTGTCTTATCATCTGGTCCTGCTGCATATTCTTTTTGTACAGAAAGTTAAGCCACTCGAAAATGTTTGACGTGTCTTTCTTTACATTTGTAAAGGATTTTTTCAGAAGATTATTCATTACAATCATTTTATTTCCCGATTCATCTTTCTTTTTCCAAAACATATTTACCCAATTTATTTCAAATTATTTAAATCTTTCTTTTTTTGGGATTATTTTGGGACTAATGTAGTACCAATATGGGACTATTTATAGACGACAAAAATAATATTTTAGGACTGTTGTGGGATAGTCTTGGGAATGTAGTAAGACTAAGTTGAGACTGTCAATAAATCGAGTAATTTTAAAAAAGTTTAAATAAGAGCGATGAAATTAGTAGGTTACAGTAATTTTTTGCAAATAAAATTAAAAAATTTAAACAAAAGTTTTTGAAAAATTCCTGCAGATTTTTCGCCGTTTTTTGGAAAAATGGGTTAAAAAATCAAGGTTTTAATGCACCCTAGGATCAAAAGTAGGGGTTAATAATAAAGAAAGTATATACTTATTTTCAATACTGAAAATAATAAGTAAAATTAATTTTGCTCGTAAGAAGTGAGAGTTAAAATAGAATGTAAATGATAAAGATAAGTAAGAACTAATATGAAGTGGACCATATAGAATTTATCTTCAGTATTGAAAATATATAAATAATTATAAATAGCAGAGAGTTACTAGTGCAAAGTGAGGGATAAAATGAGTAAAATGATGTCAAAATCAAGGCTTGCAATACTATTATCCAATCTGGAAGTCTTTAAAGACCCAAAAGTAAGGCAAGAACAGTATCCGACGGACAGTGAGGTAGCAGCCTCGGTACTCTGGAACGCCTATATTTTAGGAGATATAGGGGGAAAGGTAATAGCTGATCTGGGATGCGGAACAGGTATTTTGGGTATTGGGGCCCTGCTACTGGGCGCAGATAAGGTTTCCTTCATAGACATGGATAAAGAAGCTCTAGAAATTGCTAAGACTAATATTTTAAAGGTGGAAAGTGAGAGTTCAGAATATCCTAAGCTAATATCAAAAGCCGAACTCATATGCAAGGATGTACAAGACGTGAACACCAGGGTAGAGGTAGTATTGGAAAACCCCCCTTTTGGAACCAAAGTAAAACATAGTGATAGGCAGTTCCTGGAAAAAGCGCTAGAAACAGCCCCAGTGGTGTACTCCTTCCATAAAAGTGAGAGTAAATCCTTTTTGGAGAGCTTTACGGCCAAAAAAAACGCTAAAATAACGCACATCTGGGACTTTAAATTTCCTTTAAAAGCGTCTTTTGAGTTTCACCGACGACAAATCCATAGAATCAAAGTAAGCTGCTTCAGGTTTGAAAAATAGTATATTCTGTCGTAGAGAAAAATAATTTCTTTAAAAAGCGCAAACATCAAAACATTTTTAAATCATCTTAATATCCTATATAACAAGCAAAATGGAAATCAAAATTCTCGACGATAAAAAAAATAAATTGATGCTGGAAGTCAAGGGAGCCGACCACACTTTGTGCAATGCTTTAAAAACAGAATTGTGGAGCGACAAGCATGTAAAGATTGCAACCTATAGCATCAGGCACCCTCAGATAAGTGTGCCACAAATAATAGTCGAAACAGATGGTGAAGTAAGCCCAAAAAATGCTTTAATTAATGCTGTACAAAGGATGCATAAAACCAACGAAAAGTTCAAGAAAGAATTTTCTGCTTCCATTCGCTAAAATAGTTCGTCTAATTCTGTGTTTTATATAGGAAAATAAATCAATATGACTATCAAAAAGATTATAAACACATAGTGCCTAACATGTTTGAAATGGCCTTTTTTAGAGTAAAAAAAATAAAAGGAATTGAATATGCGTACCTTGTAGAGAATGAATGGAAGAGGAAAGGCAGCAGGCAGAAAGTAAAAGCATATCTAGGCCGAGCTTACAGATTGAATAGGGCTAATAAAATTGATTTTTCTGAATTTATTCGCAATAATAAAATAGAAAATTATGTCCATGATAATGAAGTGAATAAAATAATTAAAGATTTAATCGAATGGGAGTTGCTTAATTTTAATGTTAACAGGGGTGAATTCAGCGTTGACTTAGAGAATAAAACATTGCAGAGACATAAAAAAAATGCTGTGCTCGTTATGAACGAGGGATTCATGTGTAACCATACTAT
Source organism: Candidatus Nanoarchaeia archaeon (assembly GCA_035288865.1). Taxonomy (GTDB): domain Archaea; phylum Nanobdellota; class Nanobdellia; order Woesearchaeales; family GW2011-AR4. The sequence goes on along the minus strand of DATDZA010000052.1, from coordinate 86,464 downwards.
AAGTAATCTGCTTGATTTTCGGCCGGAAGATAATGAAGGTAATGGGGGATATAATTTTGCAAGAACTTTTGTAGAAGCCGGCATTAGTGTGCCACAGGATGTTTTTATCGGGCTATTTGCAAAACTACATAAAATGGATAATGGTGAAATTGAATGAAATGGTGAAGTTAATAGGGATTCTGCTGATTTTAAGTAGTTTACTTGCCATTTTGATGGGAGCATTTCTTGATGCAAAACATGTTTCTGGAGCACAAGTTACGGGAAATCTAATCTCAAACATAGTGGCCCAGCCAGCGGTTAATACTGGACCTGCTTACTACTTAGAGGCGCTGGCTTTCTCTTATTCCATAATAAGCTTGATAATAGGATTAGTTTTTGTGTTAAGCTTCTGATTCAAAATCTATTTTACTACTTTACTGTGGCGAAAAGCAAAAGATTTAAATAGGGTAAGAACTTCTCTCGTTAAGGTGAGTTAAAAATGGATACTGAACAAGACACTATGAATGCTATGGCTAAGGCCCACCATTCAAGAATGTATAGTGCTAACTTAGCAGACCTTGTAAGAAAGGTTATTCCACATGTGCCTTCTACGCAAGTTGACGAAACTTTACAATTGTTAAATGCGATTGCAGTAATACAAAAATATGGAACGGCCGCAGGATCAGCTTTTCCTGAACAAATTTTAGCATTAACTAATGATGGTCGAGTGGTATATGTTACCAATAGTGATGTTAAATCAAATTTCTATGCTAAATCAGTTTCTGAAGTTCGTGCCTTACTTGAAAGTGGAGTTGCGCAGACACAAAGTCAAATTAATAATCCTCCACTTCTTGCTCGTAATATTCCTACTGAACTAGGGGCATATCAAAGACCACTAAATGAAATGTTAACATATCAAAGAGCCCTTATCGCTAGATTAGATGGTTTAGTTGCAAAAGCTTCGCCTAATTCTCCATAAATTTAATATATGTGCGGTTTTTATTTATTTGAAAGCGCTTGACTTCTGATTCAAAATCTATTTAAAGAAAGCCCACTACCTTTATTTATGGTTTCTAAAGTTCCTAAACACGTTGGTTTGATTTTAGACGGGAATCGTCGGTTTGCTAAAAAGCTTGGCTTGCAGCCTTGGAAGGGCCACGAATTCGGCATCAAGAAGATTGAAGAGCTTTTGAAATGGTGCCTTGAGTTGGGTGTGAAGGAACTTACACTTTACTCTTTCTCAATGGAAAATTTCAACAGGAATGAACAGGAAATTAAGTTTTTGTTCAATCTTTTCAAAAATAAGTTTAAGCAGATGAAAAATGACAATAAGATTATAAAAAAAGGAATAAGAATCAATTTAATAGGCAGAATTGAAATGTTTCCTGCTGACATAAGAAAAGCCATGCTGGAAGTCGCTAAAAAGACAAAAAAGAATAAAAAACTAATTGTAAATTTTGCCCTTGCGTATGGCGGACGACAGGAAATAATCGACTCATTCAAAAAGGTATTAGAAAGTAATCCAAAGATACGTTTGAGTGAAATTGATGAAGGATTAATCACTAAAAATCTTTACCTTCAAAGTGAGCCAGATTTGGTTATAAGGCCGGGCGGGGAGAATAGGACGTCTAATTTTTTAACTTGGCAGAGTGTTTATTCAGAATGGATTTTCATTGATAAACTATGGCCAGAATTCACAAAAAAAGACTTTGAGTGCTGCCTTGCTGAATTCGACAAAAGAGAAAGAAGATTCGGAAAATGACAACATATAAAAACAGAATGCACCTAGAAAATTAAGAAATCGTGTTTTATAATAATAAATTTTAGATTTGGAGCGTGTTTTGATGGATCCTTACGAGCAATTTAATAAAAGTGTAATGAATGCTGCTGAAGAGTTCAAGAATGTCGATAAAAAAGAAGTGATAAGGCTGATAAGCCATCTTGACGCTGATGGCATAAGCTCGGCTTCAATCATGATTAAGCTGCTTAATAGCGATAATCGGAAATATTCTGTTACTATAGTTCCACAATTAAATCGGGCTGTTATTACGCAATTCGCCTCCGAATCTTACAACTGCTTTATATTTACAGACCTCGGTTCAGGAATGGTAAGCGAAATACAGGAACTGCTCAAAGGAAGAAAAATATTCATTTTAGACCATCATGCAGTTGAAGAATCTGCCAAATATGGAGACATTGTGTTTGTTAATCCACATTTGTTTGGAATTGATGGAGGAAAGGAAATTTCAGGGGCAGGTGTAGTTTTGAAGTTTGCATGTGCTGTCGATAAGGCAATGGAGGATATGGCACACGTTGCAATCATAGGAGCTATGGGGGATATGCAGTATCAGGGCGGATTCTTAAGATTAAATCAGGAGATTCTTGATATTGCCGTAAGAAAGAACAAGATAAAAGTTACAAAAGGGCTTAGGATTTTTGGAATTCAGACAAAGCCACTGCATAAAGCGCTGGAGTACTGCACTGACCCTTATATCCCGGGAGTCAGCGGCTCTGAATCAGGCGCTATACAATTCCTCAGCCAGATTGGCATTGATCCAAAAAAGGGAAGCGGATGGAAGAAGATAGCCCAGCTTGACGAAGATGAGATGAAAAAGCTGATTACCGGAATTATAATGAAAAGACTGGCTGAGTCAAAACCGGATGATGTCCTTGGGGATATTTACATTCTGCCTAATGAGCAGGAAGAAAGCCCCACAAGGGATGCAAAAGAATTTGCAACTTTACTGAATGCATGCGGACGACTTGGGAGGGCATCTTATGGAATTGGCGCGTGCTTGGGAGACAAAAAAATTAAGCAACAAGCGATTAGAAGCCTGACGGATTATAAAAAAGAAATTGTAAATGCATTGAATTGGTACAATGAAAACAAATTCACGGATGATGTGCACTGGGGCAGCGGTTTTGTGATTATCAATGCAAAGGACAAGGTAATGTCAACAATGATTGGCACTTTGGCGTCCATATTATCCAAATCGAATGTTATGACAAACAATCTGTTCATTCTTTCAATGGCGCAGGCAATAGAAGGAAATACAAAAATATCCCTCCGAACTACGAATAATCTAGATGGAAAGCTGGATTTGAGAAACATAATGGGAGAAATAATTGAAGGCATTGGAAATTCAGAAGCCGGGGGGCATCAGAATGCTGCCGGAGCGGTGATACCCACTGATAAAGAGAATAATTTCATAAATGCTGCAAAAGATGTTCTTGGAAAATATGCGATAGTGGAAAAGATTGGGTAGAAAATAATAAATCAAAAAATAAAAGGTTAGCCCACCTCAGAAATTTGTGATTAGTTTAATGTCCATTTGTTTAAAAACTACAAATTATTCTCTCGCCGAAAATCAATAATAAAATTTGTAACTACTCATAAGAAACGAAAGATTTATATACTAATTTCTATTCCATTGGAAAGTGAGATATGATGGAAAGTAATGATAGACACAAAGTTTGGGAGGATTTAGTAAGCAGGCTGAGATTGGTAAGAGGAGAAACGACCACAGCCAGTGTCCCGGGATTATTGGCAGTTGCAGTACCTAAAAAGAATTTTCTCAGTAAACGTTCTGATTTTGAAATTTATTTTCATGGAGATGGGAGGAAAGACTTTCTTTCAGGAGAACCTGTCCGTGTGGAAATTAACGGTTTTGAACCAACTTCAGATACAGTCTGAAATAGAGTAGGATATGTACATTTCCAAGGACTACCTGGTGAAAATTATCAACTTAGGTTAGCAGAATAAGAATGATATACCATATTGATTTGCAGAAATTCTTTGAAGAAAACGTGAAACGATTGCCTTGACAAACAGGACAGCTTAACAAAACGAAAAAATAATTTCTACAATATCATCCTTATCCCATCAATCTTGTCAGCTACTTCCTGACCCATTTTTGTAAGAGTGAGGAGTTTTAATCTGCCTTGCTTTTCAAAATTAATTAATCCTGCTTTCTGCATTTCCTGAAGAATTTTGACAACATGAGAATATGTGCAGTCAACTGTCTTTGCAACTGACGAAGCGTATATCTCACCTTTTGCATTTTTGAGCTCAACCAGCATCATTGCCGGCTTCTCTCGGAAAAAGACATTAAATATTTCCTTGTTCTGAACAGTCATTAAACAAACCCCCTAATATATGTTCTAAAGAATATAGTTTGCATTATCTAAGTAATATTTAAAGGTTTCGAAATTTTGCAAATTTCGAGACTCCAAGAATTTCTGAAATTTTTGATAGTTTCGAAAATCTTTTTATTATCTTCATTTAAAGGTTTCAAAATTAGAACTTAATTATATTTTTATAATCGAAATCCTTTCATTTTTATAGAGAACTTTGACGAGTTGATAGTTTTTTAAAATTCTCCATAATAAACCCCTTGAGTTCTGTCTGCTTGAATGATTAAGATTTTAATATTTTTTAAAAATTATCCCATCTCCTGGTTAGTTCCACTATATTTCGGAGCCAGGTTTGTTATAGAATCCAATTGTTTTTGTATAACTTCATTATTTTCATTTCCATAAGAAACCAAGATTTTATCCAAATCTGTCAATACATAATATCCAAATTCAGCATTTGGCTTGCCGTTTACATAAAATTTTAATCTTTTGCTCGTATCATTACAATAAGTTTGCCTTTCAAATGTCAAACAGTTATCATTAAAATCCCCATTCAATGATTTGAAGAAATGCCCGATATTCAATCCTGTTGCGTGAATATGCGCAACATCACCAAGACCATCTTCAAAATGTATGTAGCTAGTTGCCAATTGATATTTTTTTTGGGAAAAATCTATTGACTGTCCATTGATGTAAACTTTTATGTCTGCATGGATATGGGTTGACTTCAGGGGACCTATCCCGCTTAGCTTCAATAATTGGTCATTATATTTTTGAATTAGGTTTGCCTGATTGTTTATATCATTTGAAATAGTACTTTTAGAAATCCATTGCCATAGTAACAAAATAAAAAGAACTGCGATAATTGTGTAGAGTATTATGCTTTTTTTTGCCATTTTAATATAAAAAGATTACAATATAACTAAAATAAAAATAGATTTATTGCTGGCCAGATTCTTGTTGTTGAGGCTTGACAAGTCTATTGGTCTCCAAGTCCATGTATGCCCCAACTACCGCAGGCTTTCTGAAAATGTATGCCCCGTCTTTCTCTACCGAGAAAAACTCCTTTAGAGCCTGAGATGAAGGATAAACTCCAACTTCGCTTGATACAATTACAGTTGGCACCTGAGTTATATTATATTTTGCAATAAGCAATTTTCCCTCTGCGTCGCTTACATCAACTGTCATTTCCTTGTCAAGCTTTATTGCAAAAGTCTGGGGGCTAGTCAATATCTGATTGTGAATACTGACATTATAACATTCAGTACAGCTTTCGTCAGTAAGGTAAGTTATATCCACAAGGCCATTTAATTTTCCTGTGCTCAGGTTAATGTAAGGCGGATAAACTGTTCTTAAAACATAGGAGCCATCAGATTCTTTTGTTCCAAGCTGAATCCATGCCTGGTTTATTATCGGATAGGCTTGAGCATCTTTTGACAGTATTATTGTCGGGACAAATTCAAGGTGGTATTTTGATATTAGTCCTTTGCCCTCATTGCTGTTGCTGTCAATACTCTTTTGAATAGCTACTTTTATGCCGGCGGACTTCATTTGGTTCACTAACGAAGTTATATTATCACACTTAGTGCAGGTCGAATCACTAATACTCGTCAAGGTGACCCTCCCTATTATCTCGCCGCTCGTTGCATTTGTGTATGGGGGTGGTGTCTGGGTGAACAGCAAAGCGCCATCCTTCTTCTCAAAACCCTGCAAATTTGCTTTGTCAATTTCTCCGGTAACTACTACATTCGGAATTTTATCCAAGTTATATTTAGCAATGATTTGTTTTCCCTCAGCAGAGTCAAACTCCAAATTTTTTTCTGATGCAACCTGGACTTTTTGTGCTTTTATGTAATCAATAACCTGCAAAACATCAAAACAATCTGTGCATTTTGAATTTTTTATGACTGCAAGCTCGATTTTTGCAGGCTTGGCAAGTTCTGCCATTTTCGCCTGATTGTCATTTAAAGATTTATTTATGCTAAACGTTTGGAATATGCTAAATAAGATAACCAATCCAAGAAGTACAGATAATCCAACAAAAGCATAATAATTGTTAAGCTTTTTAGAATGCAAATTTTGCTCAGAATGGTGCCCCGTATGATGTTCCTCTTTTTTTTCTTCCATTAAAATCCCTCAGATCTTGCAGCCAGTCACTTCACTTAATTTTTCAAATGACTGCGCGTTTTCATACCACTTCCCATTTATCACCCATGTTGGAGTTTTCTTTATGCCGGGCAATTCAGGAAATTCGTGATAATCTACATATTTGAATGATTTGCCAAACATCGCTCTCTGGCCTTGCGTGAAATGACACCATTCCATTGCGCCGTACATAACGGCCCCTTTTTCAGAAAGGCATTTCGCAAAGTTGTCATACGGGCCCGGCTTGGCTATCGAATATACTGAATACGCTGTGCCTGCGATTAATAGAACCGCAATCGTGGCAGCGAGTATGTAATATTTCGCTTTGCTTGATTTTGTCCTTTGCTGCTCAACCTGCTTCTGATTCTCAAGCCGCTGCTCATATTCTTTTTGGGACTCCTGGCTCTCTTGCCTTAATCTTTCCAGCTTGAGCTTTCGCTTTTCTCTCTTGCTAAGTTCCATCTATAACAATCCCCATTTAATAAATAATAAGTGAAATTTTGTCGTTCCAGTTACAACGCAGAGTCTGAAACTGACTTTGGTGCCGAGTAATCTGCGCTTGGCGCAACTCCACATCCGCCGCCCACTGCACTATTTGGTTGAGCCTGTCCCTGAGGCTGGTTGTAAGACGCGTAGTTTCCTGATGGGCTTTGCGAGCATCCAATCAAAAAAACGCTGACTAATAATACAGCCAAAATTAATGTTTTTGTGTTCATTTTTTACCCCCGTTAAATTACTAACATCCGCCTTGCATTGACGGAAGGTTCTCTATGCTGGATGGAAGACTGCCCCCAGAACTTGAAGCTGATGGAGCGCTTCCAACACTAACTTTGCCTGAACTTATACTTGATTTCAGCGAACTGAGCTGAACTGCCTGGACTGCCGTAAGCAATACCAAAACAACAAGCACAACCACAATTATAACGTTTCTGTTCATTTTTAAAACCTCCGATTGTTTAATCCTGAGGAGGTCCGAAAAATATTTTTTCCGATACCTCCTTTTTTGTTTTTTAATTAATTTTATTTTTTTTGATTTTAATTTGTTTTTTATTCGTGGGCTGAGCGATTGCGACGCACACATTTTTTGATGAAACTTTTTTGCGAAAAAGTTTCCCGCCATCAACTGGCGGAACGGTTTTTTAGCATCCGCCTTGCATTGACGGAAGATTATCAATTGGCGTGGCAACAGCCTGAGTTGATTGTCGCCCGGTGGATCCCTGCTGCATGAATTGCTGCTTGATTCCGATAGAGCCTCCGTGAGTCAGGGTTGATGCATCCTGCTGGCCTGTATATACAAGATAATCCTGTATCATTCCTTTTGGATACCAGATAGCTTTCCACTTTGTCATCTCTCCCATAATCTGCTCATCGGTGTATTGGGGGTGATATTTTATGAAAAACTTTGCCATGCCCTGCCATGCATATGAGTGGGCGCATCCGCATTGGCTGATTGTTGTGACGCTATTTGGCCCGCCGCAGCAGTAATCGCATGTGAACAATGAAATCATTCTTTTCCACCTTGCATCCTCTTCAGGAGTCAGTTCAATTGCATTTGCTGTCCCGAATCTTTTTGAGCCGAGAAGGGTTGCCCATACTTTCTGGCTGACTATTGGATCATCAAAAGTAGCGCCTGCTATTTTTTCTGAGCCTGGGCCTCCAAGCACATAAAATGGAGTGCCAGTTGGAATTACTGCGGCAATTGCATCATTTGTTGGATTGCCGGTGCTCTTTACAGCAGGCGTTTCGCTGATGGTTTGCCATTCAACAAGATGAGTTGTCCTGCCGTCTGCGTTGAGTTGTGGCCCTATAACAGCGCCGTTGTTTCCGGAGCCTACCTTTAATGGCGTTGAGACAGACTTGACAAAGCTGGCAACAGGCGATGAAGTCCCGCTTACAAGAGCGTTGACCTGTAAAATTTGGAATTGGTTGAAAAGAATCAATACAGCAACCAAAGCTACAAATCCAAAGCTTGTTTTTTCCAGGAGAGTAAATGGTTTTTTTTCTATCATTTTGTGTATGGAAGTGTCTGCAGTGCGCGCATTATTTTTGCTTATGAAAAGCCAAGAAACCAGGCCAACAAGAGAAAGAATAAGCAGGAAAGACAATGAAGTCAGAAGAACATTCGATGAAAACTTGGTGTATTGGAATTGGTTGAATACAAGTATAGCTCCAACTAAAATAATTAAAAATATTATTATTTTTTCTAAAAAAACTTCATTTTTTGTTTCGTGAGTCATTTTATACTGTTAAATCACATCTTTATATATATCTTACTTAAAAGACGATGATATTAAACTCCTTTTTTTGGTGAAATAAGGCTTAAAATGGTTTATCATCGTTCTTAGAGGGTTATTTAGCCAAATAATCTCCCAATTACAATCTGATTATACATAAGGTAAAATCCCGCCAGTATAACAATTATCGCTCCAAGCCTGTAGATATAGGGCAGCCATTTTCTCAATGTAACTTCAACAATTTTCTTTGAAAGCGCAACTGCAATTGTAAATGCCACCATGGAAATGCTCATGCCCGCAGCATAAACAATGAAAACCACCATGCTGTTAACAATTCCGTGCATTTTTACAGAGGCTGCGACAATCGCGAGGAAAATAGGAAGAGTACATCCCAGCGATGCAAGTGCAAATCCCATTCCATATAGGAAAAATGAAAAGTACTTATTTTGAAATTTGTTTTCTTTAAGCCTTTCGCCAAAATTTGTTATAAAACTCAGATTGACATTTTTTCCTAAAAGTAACATGAATCCTATAATAACGAGCAGCAATCCGATTGCAAAATCAAAGAATCCTATATACTGGAGCACCCTGCTTCCGATAGAGGTTACAATAAATCCTATAATTGAGAAAATCACCATAAATCCAAGGCTTACACAAAGACCGAATATAATTCCATAAAAGAGCCTTTTCCAGACAGGGGCATTGTCAAGCTGCTCGTTTTTGAAATAATATGCGAGATAAACCGGCAAAAGCGCAAATCCGCATGGGTTTAGAAAGGTAATAAGCCCTGCTGAAAATGCCAATGAAAATAGGGTTGTGTTCATATCAGTTTTTCTATTTCTTTTGAAAGGACATCTGCATCAGATATTGCCTCATCTTTGTATCTTATAACGCCATCTTTATCAATGATGTAAGTTGACTCAAGTGATTTCATTTTGAATTTCACGGCAACATCGTCATTGTCCAAAGCCCAGTGCCAATCGCCTCCATTGTATTTTTTCTTAGTCTCGAGCGCAGTTTCAATATCTTCGCTTACAATATCCATTGAGATTATTTCGACACCCTTACCATTGTATTTTGTGTAAATTTTGTTAAGAGTTGCAACTTCCTCTGCGCATGATGTGCAACCATAAGTGTATCCCTGCAAGAGATAGACTTTTCCATTGAGATTTTCATTTGTAAGCTCATTCCCATTACTGTCTGTCAATTTGAAGTTCGGCGCAGGAATATTTGGGGACTCAATTGTTGCCATCTTGAATTTTTCAAGGTTTGAGACTGCCTTGGGGACTTGTTCTGCTTTTTGAGTGCAGCCAACCAACAACACAATCAGTAAAATTAATATAATGCCTTTCATTTAATCATCTCCTACAATTTTAGTAATTTTTTGTTTTTGATTTTAAAGTTTATATGCAAACACTACTTATTATTTTACCCCTACCATAAATGAAGTTACAATCACCTTCCCATTATGCTTAAATTCCCCAAAGATATGGTAAATTCCTGCAATCGGAAAGGTAATGTGCGCTTCGACATCTGGACCAAAAGCTGCAGGAACTTCATGACTCATACTAGGCAGTCCATGCATTTCATTTTCCATCATATGATTCATTTTACTTTCTTGCACAACCTCCCCGTGGGTATGAATGAACTCCAACAGATCAACTTTTACTATTGCAAGATGCATCGCAGCTGCCAGATAAGGCTCTAAGTCATTTACAGGTTTTCCATCTTTTGTTATGTGATATTTAACGACTTTATCTTTCCCTGCGGAAATGCCTGGTGCCACAAATCCAACATCGTAACCATCAAAATTTTTCTGCACTGAAAAATCCTTTTTTGCCGTTCCGTTCATGCTGCCATTTACCCATACAATGAATTTTTTTGAGAATGTGCCTTCTTTCGTTGCATAATCAGCCCCAATTAGATATTTGCCCCCTTTAGCAAAAATGTGATTTAGCCTAAACACTCCGTTTTGTATTTCAACGGGATGCTCGTGGCTAAAATCTGAAAAATCCTCGCTAATTATGATTGCATGAATGAGTTTTTCATGATATAGTATCAGGTTTGCAGGCATTTCGTTAATTGTAATATTAAACGTAATAATTGCCGGCACTTTCGATTCTAGTTTTGAAGTTTTTAATTCCAGCTTCGGCTGATTGCCGGTTAGTTCCTTGAATATCTCCATATCACAGACATGCTCTATTCCTTCCACCATGCAGCCCATGCATTCTTTTTCTTCCTGTATAATTTTACCATCTTTTGTTGGCTTCATCGGCATCCATTCGTATCCTGCATCCCGGCACATTTGCTTAAACTCCTCATCTTCCTGCATATTCATATTATCCATCGGCATTTCATCCGCGCTGTTTTTTGCACATCCTGCTGCGATAATTGCAAGTAAAAAGAAAACCAATAATGATGTTTTTATCATTTTTTACCTCCACCGCTTTTTTTAAACTGGAAAAGCAGGAATAAAGCCAATGCCACTGAAACAATTAACCCCAATATGTTGCCATAAAATGACGTTAAAAATCTTGATTCTATGGCATTTTCGTTCATTTGGGCCCAAAAAGACATTGTCCATGGCAGGATTCTTGGAAGATCTGTCTGGAAAAAGAAAGTCCCTTTGTAAATTATCATTAAAATCCCAATTGCCATGAGCAGCGAGCTTCCAATAATATTGTAGGAATGCGTCATTATTTTTTTCCCAAAAAAATTAAACTCAATTAGTTTTCCCCGCAATATTTTCGAGTTTGCCCAATCATGCCTGTCAGAGAAGTATGCAAGGATGATTAATGGAGTTGCAATTCCAATTCCATAAAAGATTAGCATCAAAACTCCGTTTAATAGTGTTGTTGTGTTCGCTGAGAGGACAAGGATGCCCAGCAAAATAGGCCCGGCGCATGGAGTAAATCCAACCCCAAAAAAAAATCCAAGAAGCATCATGCTAAGAAAGCTGTTTTTGTTGCTATAATCAATTTTGAAGTTCAGAATGCCAAAACTTACGTTGAAAAAAAGAAGTATTGCAAATAAAACTAAAATCCATCCAGAAACTACCGCAAATGCCAGCTTGTATACGTTAAAGAAATCGCCAAAAAATCCTGCAATCAGCCCGAAAATTGCAAAGGCAATTACAAGGCCTGCTGCAAAGGCAGAAGCCATCAGCATGGTTTTTTTCCTGTCCTTGAATGCAAGAGAAAAGAACGCAGGGAGGAATGCAATCCCGCATGGCGATGTAAAGGATATAAGCCCTGCAAAAAATGCGATGAATAAAGTTATACTCCCTGCAAGCTGCCGCTGATAATCCCGTAATCTTTGAAGGCCTATTGGAAGCTCCTGCTGCGCAAAAACTGTGCTGATTAGAAAAAATGCCATTATAATCAATAATATGATTTTTTCGTTCATTTTTTGCTGAATTTTTTAGCTGTTAATACCAACCCGCATCCTAGAGCAATTCCTGCAATTAAAAAGAAAATATTTGAAAGTATAATATTTTGGGCTGTATTTTCCCTGCCATCGACAACTTCAATTGTGAAATCCTCTGGGTGATACTCTTTTCCATTCATCACAAAGTCAACATACATCTCATAAAAACCAGCATCCTCAAAAGCGTATTTTAAACTTAAAATTCCCCGTTCATCAAATTTTTTTTCAAATATCATATTGCCGTCTTTTATTATTCTTAAAGTCCCGTTTACCCTTTCATTCAAAAATCCATTATTGTTTCCGAAGGATATAAGGAAAGATACCTGTTCATTGGCATTTGGAGTAATTGGAGCTGCTGAAAACTGGACGAAGACATCACCGGCAACTTTCACGCAGCCGCCGTGGGAAAATGAAGCCGGCAAATAAAAAATAAATATTATTAAAATAAGCAATATCCGTTTTCTATGATATAGGTTAATCATTCTTGATAAAAATTATAAAAAAATTAAAAAAATAATAAAACTATTTAACGACCAATTTTGCCTTCATATTGCTGTGGCCGGAGCCGCAGAACACCGAGCAGAATGCTGTAAAAGTTCCTGTTTTGTCAGCTGTAAATTCAATTGTTACAGGCTTTCCTGGGCTCAATTGCTCATTTATGCCATATTCCTTTATTGCAATTCCATGCGGTACATCCGAGCTAGTAACAATCAGCCTTACCTTGTCGCCTTTGTTCACTTCTATTGTTGACGGCGAGAATTCAAACTGCTTTGCCGTTATTTTGAACTCCTTGACATCGCCGTTTTGAACCGTTTCCTCTGTTGAGCTGCCCTGAGGTTGAATTGAGCCTGGGTTTATATCAGAGCCCTGACCTACCACATTATTTGCATTCTGCTGCGAGCACGCACTTAATATCAAAATAGCCATTACACATAACAAAAACAGTATTTTTTTCATCTTACACCCCCGAAAAACATATTTTTATATATAATATAGCATGAAAACCTATGTATTTAATAAACTTTATTCTGCCTCAAAACCGTTAAATGTGTTTATTTTCGTTCATGAAAGCTTATTCTACCTCAGTACGTTCCAACAAGCCACCGTAAAAAGAACCCTATAAAGTACGCAATGGTTGCCGCTGCCCCTCCAACAAATACTGTTTCAGCAATTGATTTCCATAAATCTTTTTTGGTGATATATCTTTTAATAATCCCAATTATAATCAGGGCGCCTAAGGTCATAATAACTGCGATTCTAAAAGTGTCATTCTGGAAAAATGCAAAAAAATAAGAAAGAACATATGCAATCAGGGGGATTATCCCTATAATTATAAATCCAAAATAGGTGCTTGCTGCGGTCTTCCATGGGCTTTTCTGACTTTCAATTAATCCTAACTCATCGGACATCATTGTATCCACCCACACTTTTTTGTCAGATGTGATAATTTGAACGGCCCTTTCAAGGTCTTTTCCTTTGAAGCCTTTCTTTCTGAATATTTCCCGTATTTCAGCAACTTCCCCGTCGCGGACATTTTCAATTTCCCATTCCTCCCTTTTTCTTTCTTTGGTTATGTAATCCCTTTGTGTTCTTTCGCTTAGAAAATTGCCGCAAGCCATAGAAAAGCCGTCTGCCAGCAGATTCGCAAAGCCAAGTATTATGACAATCCCTGATGACAATGATGCGCCAGCAGCACCCGCTACAATTGCAAATGTTGTTACAGTCCCATCGACGGCACCGTAAACAAATTCACCCAAAAATTGGCCCGTAGTGGCGTGGGTTTCCTGACCATGAGATTTTTCTTCAATAGATTTCTTGCTATGGGCAGCTTTCGCTAAAGATACATCTTTATTTTCAAATGCTTTCCTGGCTTTTTGTATTCTGTTTGCCATCCTAACTCCCATGATTATTTAGTTTAAAATAATTTCTCAGCAAAATTCACAAACATTCTTCTTTTTGACCGCCTTCCCCGGAATCATTTTTTTCTTTGCACTTTTATTTGGTTTTTTTGTTTTTGCCATTCTATTTTACCTCTTGGTATAATTTTCTTTTTTAATTTGTATTTTTAAGCATTTATGATTAATTTATCTAATGATCATGGCTTGTTTAGTGATGGATTTCTTCGTTATCATTTTTTAATTGTTGAATATTTTATTAATTATAAATGCTACGACAAATCCCTGTGAGTTTCATACAAAAACGAAACGTCTTCGTTGTAATTTTTAAGCGAATTTACCGTAAACCTAAAAATCTCATTTGACGAAACAACGTTCCTTTTTTTTATCCATTTTGTCACTGCGCTTGTCACTTTTTCGCATATTATCTCGGCTTCTATCTCATTTAAATGCGCGTTCCTGCACGCAAAAAAACATGACCCATAGACTTTTTTCTCATCATAAAACTCAGAGTGGCCTTTCCGCTTTACTATCTGCAAGTTTATTTTTTTCTGCGTTATCTTCGATGTTTTTTTCTTCATTTTAATCAGTTAAGATTTATTGTCCCATTTGCAATCAAAATCAAAAGCCAGCCCAAGAATATTAAAATAATTCCGGTTGCAAATCTCATGTACGTGCGGTTGTTCTGCTTCCATCTTTTTAGGCGCTGAACCTTGAGCCCGAAATAAACCATGAAAAGTATCACAATCAAAGGCATTACAAATATTATATTGTAAAATACCAGCAGCATCAATGCATTGAAATTAAAGTTCTGGGACAAAAACACCAAAATTGCCAAGTATGGGCCGCCCGTGCATGGCAACTCAACGCCGGCAACAAAAACACCCAGCGCAATCATAGCAGGCAACGTAAATTTTCTTGCCATCTTATGAATTTTTTTGGCTTTGTCCCCTGGAATTGACAGCGTGATTCCGCGGCCATACCAGAAAAAATCTTTTATTTCAATTAACCCTGCTGCAACAACCAAAAGCCCAACTGCTATTGAAATATACTCGCTCAGGTAAAGCGGAATTACTGTCAGGAAATATAATATTCCCAGCCCGGCCAAAAAATAGGTTATGAACACAAAAAATATGTAGAGCAGCCCGTACTTAAGAAGGTCTGATTTTGACTTATACACTACAAGCATCGATATAAGCAATATCAACACTCCAATAGCGCATGGATTAATGGAATCAATCAGCGCTGTAACAATTACAGTTCCCAGATTTGGAAGGTATGCTTGTACTGCCATTTTAGCTTATATTCGGATTTACATCCTGCATTGACATTTCTGTAAAAATAAATTTAATTTTGTCCCCGGGAGGGACTTTCTCGTACGGCGCGATAACATAATTTGACGGGTCATTGATTAATTGTCCATTTACAAAAACATACAGTTTGGCCGGCTGGTCATTGCAAAAATCTCCATTGTGCTTTGCTATTAACCCATTATCTGCATTAACTTTAAGCTCGTCATCTGAAAGATACCCGCCAATTGCATTGAAAAATGCGCCGAGGCTTGCTTGTTTAGGGCCCATTAAGGCACCTTCAACGTGAATTCTGTTATCGTTATGTGAATGAAGCGTGTCTGTTCCCAGCTCATTTGACATTCCTTTTGGCTCCGGCAGCGAAATTTCTTGATTGCAAATCCATATTTCATAGTCGGCGTGCCAATGCACTGGACCTTTTGTAAATGAAATTAAATTAGTGTGGAT
Organism: Candidatus Nanoarchaeia archaeon; assembly: GCA_035288865.1. Classification (GTDB taxonomy): domain Archaea; phylum Nanobdellota; class Nanobdellia; order Woesearchaeales; family GW2011-AR4. The sequence continues at coordinate 70,894 of DATDZA010000052.1, read as the reverse complement.
TGTGGTTATTGCAAGGTAAAGTGAAACAAAAACGACTACAATCAAAAGCAACGAATATGTCAATTTCTTCACCATCTCAGTCATTTTTGAGTTAAAATAAAGAATACAAAAACAGATTATTATAAATGCCAGTGAGCCATAACCAACGGCCTCAAGCTGCGAAATTGGATAAGGGGGTGAGTCGGGACCAAAATTCTGCTCATCTTCGTGGGCATTGGCTATAGAAATGGCAAGTACAGAAAAAAGCAGAAAAAATAATACAAACCTCTTCTTCATAATGATAAATTAAATGCAAGATTATATAAAATTTGCTATTTATGCGAATTTATCATTTTTACAAAATTTTTTACGGCCTGCCCAACATCATCTTTTGCCAATATTGCCGAAATGATTGCAATATTCTTTGCGCCTGCTTCCAGTACCTGCCCAATATTTGATTCATTTATGCCACCAACTGCAACAATCGGGATTTTGACACATTTTTTTACGCGGGTTATCATTTCAGTTCCGCAGGATTTTCCTGCATCAGCTTTTGTGCTAGTCGAGAAAATCGGGCTTAAGCCAATATAATCCGCTCCAAGCTTTTCAGCTGCAGCTGATTCATTTACATTGTGTGCTGTCAATCCAATAATTTTATTTTTACCCAAAATTTTTCTTGCTATTTGATAAGGCAAATCATCTTGCCCAATGTGAATTCCATCAGCATTGGCCGATAATGCAATGTCTATCCTGTCATTAACAAGAAACATTACTCTATTTTTTCTGCATAATTCTTTTATTTCTGAGGCCTCCATCACCATTTTTTTTGTAGATTCATATTTTTCCCTGTACTGGATCACTTTAACTCCGCCTTTTATTGCTGATTTGACATCGTCAATTACGGTTTTTTTTGTGAGTCTGCTGTCCGTTATGAAATATAATCCAAAATCTTTTAGCTTTGGCATTTTAGTTTTAGAATATTTGATTTTTATTTCTTAATTTTTTTATAAGATGATTTGATAATAATTTTGTTTTTAATAAACATATTCTTAAGGGAGGGAACTTTCATATCGCACTTAATTATGTTTATCCGCCCTCCACCCACACTGCAATGTGTTAAATTATTATGCAATTATTTACTCAAGCTTATTTTTTCTTGCAGATAAACATTGCGTGATCTCTCTGGAAAGGCTCTAAATCACGCTGGTCAATAATTGTCATTTCTTTTTCCAGAATTTCTTTCACTTCCCTGAAAATCTGCCTCGGGTTTTTTGTGACGTCCATGCTTCTTGCTTTGACCGCCAGCAACGCGTATCCTCCGCTTTTCAAAAATAAATCTCCATTTTTTAGGAATATATCCAATTGGTTTTTTTGTGCAACATCCTGATAGAGAATATCGACGGTGCAGACTCTTTCCTTTAATAAATCAGTTTTATTTGAGTCCGCCAGTATGGGAACAATATTTTTTCTTAGGTAGCTCAAAAAGATTAAATCCCTCATAACTCTTGGCGCAATGTCAACAGCAAAAATCAGTCCTCCGTCCCCTACAATGTCTGAAACATGGCTTACAGTTGTTCCGGACGCAGAGCCGAGATAAAGAACAACATCATTTTTTCTTATGCCCACATTGGGGCTTCCTTTAAGGATTGAAGAGGCAAGCTTACTTTTTTTAGCATCCCATTCCCTATACTCAATTCCATTTTCACTGATTAATCTTTCCCCATAAACTTTTTTTCCTGGAACTAGGTTTATTGAATAAAGCTGCCTCCTCTTCTCATATGATTCATAAACTTCAAAAATTCTGGATTTTGCTATCATTTTGCATCCTCAAATTTTTCTTCCAAGTCTTTTTTTAGTTTATCCCCTATAAACTGCCCCTTGAAATAATCAATTTTTGCGGCAATTGAAATCTTGTCAGCCAAGGATCTCGCAATTTTACCGTGCAACTTCATGGGAGCTTTGGATATAAGTGAATGGCTTACGATGACTCCGTGCTTTGGGGACCTTGCACCCGTTTTCATGTGCCTAAACAGTGCTTTTTCCGCGCCGAGAATCTGGATTGTTGAGGCGGGCATTTCGCTTAATCTTTTTAATGAGCCTGCATGCTCGATTAATTTTGCGGCAATTATTACATCACAAATTGTCTTTATGTTCTGGCAGTATTCGCCCATGAGTTTTGAAATGTAATCTAACTGGCTTTTTCTTAGCTGGTATAAATCATAGATTTGATGCGATAAATTTCTGAGTGGCTCAAGATTTTCCTGCTCAAAATCAGCGCCAAGTGAATCTTCTGTTTTTATATTTATTTTTTTTAACAATTCGTCTTTTTGGCTTTCGAGAATTTCCCCCACAAATTGCTCGTGATTTTCAACCGACCTCGAGAATTCCGGATTGTAGAGATCGTACCATTCCCTTAATCTTTTTACAAGAAGATTTATCGCCTTATCCAGCTCGTCAATAGATTTAATGGACTGGATTATTAAAACATCTTCATTGACTGAGTTCTTTACTGCCAATTTAGTTAATTGCAAATTTTTATTGTAGAAATCACTGAAAAATTTGCTGTTTTTGAAATTAACTAAAATTTTTTTAAATTCTTCCTTGTCGGGTTCTTTAATGTTTTTGTGTCTGTGCTTTAGTTTTTGGATAAATCCATCTTTGTTATTGTAATTATTAATATCTATAAATGATAGTTCGTCAACTATATTAAAAGATTCATCAAACACAAATACACCCAAAATATTTGAAAAAATGTACATATTATATAGAAGTTATTGGTGTTTTTTAAAGGTGTCGAAAATAACATTTTCAGAGATTTAAATCAACAAATTAATAAATAAATAGATTATTATTATGTTATGACTTTAGCCTATATAATCTGCAAGGATGCTGTTGAAGCTGAAAAGATTTCGCTGCGCCTGCTGAAAAAAAGATTGATAGCCTGCGCAAATATATTTCCAATAAGAAGCATGTACCGGTGGAAAGGGAAAATAATGAACGAAGCGGAGAATGTTATTATTGCAAAGACTAATGAGTCTAAATTTAATAAAGTTGTTAGTGAAGTTAAGAAAATTCATTCTTATGAAATTCCGTGCATTTTAAAGATTGATTCGTCTGCTAACAGAGATTTTGAGAAATGGGCAGACAAAGAGATCAAATAACAATTTCTTAAGCAAACTTTTAAATACATGCTTTTAAAGAAATTGTTAATAATATGTTTCATATAATAAAAGATGTGCGGGATATAAGGAGGTTCAATGAAATACTTGTAGTCCTGTTCGAAGAGGGGTTTGATTTTTTGATTTACGAAACAGGGATTAAGGTCCACATACCATTTGGCAAGATAATCAAGAAAAAGCTGAAAAACTCTGAAAATCTAAAGCCCGAGGTCAGGCTGAGAAAAACTTTGGAAAGGCTCGGGCCGACGTTCATTAAATTCGGCCAACTGCTGAGTGTAAGGCCTGATTTGGTGCCGAAAGAGTACGCAAAGGAGCTTGAGAATCTGCAGGACAACGTGCCTTCTTTTCCGTTTGAGCAGGTCAAAGAGATTCTTGAAAAAGAATTTGGTAAAAAATTGGGAGATATTTTTGCAAGCATTGAAAAAACCCCTATAGCGGCGGCCTCAATAAGCCAGGTTCACAAAGCGGTATTAAAAACAGGAGAAAAAGTTGCGGTTAAGATACAAAGGCCCAATGTCAAGAAAGTAATGGAGACTGACATTGAGATTATGGAATATTTTGCCCATGTTGCTGAGAACAACATTGATGACTTGAAAAAATTCAGGCCTGTAAGAATTGTTGATGAATTCAAGGAATGGACTGAAAAGGAGCTGGATTTTAAGCTTGAAGCCAGAAACGCAAAAAGATTCTACCAGAATTTTAAAAACAGCAGGACTGTGCACATTCCATTTATTTACGACGAGCTTACAACTGAAAGAGTCCTGACTTTGGAATTCATTGAGGGGGTTGAGCTGCACGATACGAACGAAATTAAAAAAAGAAAGCTTGATTTCAAAAAAATAATACAAAACGGATTTGATGCGATAATGACTCAGGTATTTGTGCACGGGATATTTCATGCTGACCCGCATCCCGGCAATATTCTGGTTATGAAAGATAATTCAATTGCATTTGTTGATTTCGGAATTGTCGGGTATTTTGATGAGAGCTTGAAAAATAAATGCATTGATATTTTTTATGGAATAATAGAGCAGGATGTGGGCTTGATTATGCAGACTTTGGCCAGCATGGGGATGGAGAGCGATACAGATTATGAGGAATTGAGGTCGGATATTGGAATTATAATACAGCCTCTGCAAAATTCATCTATAAGCCAGATAAAAATTAGCAAGGTGATTGAAGAGATTCTTGAGATTGGCCTGCACCACAAAATAAAAATTCCTGCATCATTTGTCTTGTTTGGAAAAACAATTGTGACTCTTGAAGGCGTTGCGCTTGAGTACGACCCAAATTTCAGGTTAGCAGAAACTTCAAAGCCATTCATTGAAAAATTAATCAGGAAAAGAACAAACCCGCTGTATGTCTGGAAAGGCCTCATGCACAACATGAACCGCTACAGGAAGTTTGTAGAGGATTTTCCCGAGAAGGCTGAAAGGGCCCTGGACAAAATACAAAGAGGCACGATAAAAGTAGATATTGAAGATACTGATATAAGGAAGCTTTCGCTTGAAATTGACAGGAGTAGCAATCGCGTGGCTTACGGGCTGCTGATTTCCGCGCTGCTTGTAACTTCAGCCATTTTGATCAATGTAGAGAAAGGCCCAAGCGTGCTCGGGATTCCGTTGCTTGCCTTTCTGAGCTTTTTCTTTGCTTCCTTACTTGTGTTTATATTATTTGTATCAATTCTAAAGGAAAAATTAAGGCACTTTTAAGGCAGCTTGATATTTTTCAATATTCTCTTCAGATAATTTCGGAACTCTTTAATAATTTTATAATTAATACAACTAACAATACAATAGCTGCTGACGTAAAAATGCTACTTTTCTTTTTTTCATTCATGTAAACGATCATGGCAGACAGGGATATGCCGATTGCCAGCGCTGACCATTTCCAAACATCTCCAATATTAGTGTAGAATATATAAGCTTCCACCGCAGCAATTGGAACAGATGATTTCAAAATCAGAGTCCAGTTGTATTCTTCATCCATTTTTAGTTTAAAATTTTTTATTTAATTTTTTAATTTATAGTTTGTCAATATTTTATTTTTCATTGATTATGAACTACTTAAGCAGCGAATGTTCGTATTGCACCATATTCAAAATTATCATCCCTCCACCTGCCACTTAAGGTTTTGGTTAATTGTGCTACTCTATTACAGTTCCTTTGAATTTTTTCCCGTCTAATAAATCTTTCAAATTATTCAGATCCTTTCCAATAATGCTGACTTTCATTTTTGATTTTTTGGCTTCTTTTGCGGCTACTGGGTCGAACGGCACATTCAATCCCGCTGTCCATTTGGAGCCAATTATCTTGATGAAATTGCTCCAATTCATTTTTTCTATTTTTTTTGCATCACGATTCTTTTTCGGGTCCTTATCATAGACAAAATCAACGTTGCTCAAATTAATTACTCCATTAACTCCAAAAATTTTTGCAATCAGAACAGCATCATAATCCGTGCTGCATCCAGGCTTCCATCCTGAGGCAATCAATACATTTTTTTTGAAATTTATTTTTTTGTTTGGATTTGAAACAACAAATTCTTCTGAGCATTCATCAAATATTGATTTTACAATATGCGCATTAATTTTTGTTGCGTATATCCCGAGCCAGTCCAGCTCTTCATTGTCCAGTTTTGATGATTTAGATGCAATTTCCTGGAAATTTCTTGCAAGCTTCCCTCCGCCGCAAATAATTATAAATTTATAATCTTTTTTAATAAATTTTTCTATCAGGTTCTTAAATTTTTTGAGGAAATCAAAATCATAGTCTTCTGGGCATATCAAAGAGCCGCCTAATGACAAGACAATAGTTTTTTGCATTTTAATTTTAGTAAGAAGAATATTTAAAAATGTTTCTAATTACTCCCCAAACCCATAAAGCTTACGCCAAGTATTATCAAAAAAATCCCCATCCATTTGTATTTGTTCATTTTCTCTCCCAAGAATTTAACGCTCAGGAAACTGACCCATACATAGCTCAAGGCGACAAATGGGTACAGGACAGATAATTCTCCGCCTTTTAGCGCAAGGATGAATAAAAGCGTTCCGAACCCATATAAAGTGACTCCAAAAAAAAGATGATAATTCGTCAGCAGCGATGTAACGATGTATAATTTTTTTGCCGACGCTTTCTTGAGCATTATGGGCCCGAAAGCCCCAACTACTGTTGCGAGAATTACCAATCCTATTGACCAGAGGCTTGCTGCCATTTAAACACCAACTATCGGAACTTCTTCCTTGCTGCCGTAGCCAATTAAGATAATTCCTGCAATTATTACAAACACCCCAATCCACCTGAAAATATTCATTTGCTCTTTCAAAAAGTAAATTGACAAAATACTGACCCATACATAGCTTGTCGCGATTATAGGGTACAAAACTGAAACTTCTCCTCCCCTGAAAGAGATTATCATTAAAATTGCACCGATTCCATAAAGAGCAAGGCCGCCAATCAAATAATAATTTGTTAATATCCCTCTAATACTGAAAGTTAGCGAAGGAATGCTAAGTTTGTAAAGAATCTGCGCAGAAGATGTGAGAAAAGTGGTCAATAATATCAGCAAAATCGCCCAAGGTTTTGTTGTCATTCAGATAAAAAGTGCATTTGTGTTTTTATATTTATTGATTCACTTCAGCATTATTTCCACAAAAGAAGAATAAGCCGGCCTTGTGATGAATACTCCGATTGTGACTCCTATGATTGTCGTGATTGCAAATCCTTTTAATAATCCGGCACCTGCAAATATTAAAGGAATCATTGCGACTACAACGGTTGCGTAGGCAAGCATGATGATAATAAAAGCCCTCTTGACTTTTTCTTTCCAGTTGTAAATGCTTGATGTTTCCCCTTTCAAAGTTTCATCAGTTATGACAATCTGGTCATCAACCCCGGTTCCGATTGCGACAAGAATTCCTGCAATTGCAGCCAAGTCCATGTTCCAGCCGATAAAAGCAGCAACCCCGAGCAAAATCAAAACTTCCGAAAGCATTGTTATCAAAATAGGAATTGCGATGATCAATCTCCAGTAAATTATTCCCAGTACAATTGCTACAGACAAAATTGCAAGCAATGACATTAAAATTGCGTTGTTAATGAACTGCTCCCCAAGAACAGGAGAGACTGCATCTGTTTTCACAATGTTCAATTTTACCGGCAAAGAGCCGGTTATCAAGATTGTCTGAAGGCGCTTCATGTTGGCCTGGGTGTTTGTAATCGCATCCACCTGGTTAACACCTACTCCTGACCCGGATATGGAAATCTGAGTCTGTGCCTGCCCCTTCAAATCACATGCGATGCTAAGCTCGTCCACCATCTTGTCATCAAGATAAAGCTGGATTTTCTCGCTCAAATAACATTCTTTTGCGCCTGTGGAATCAGTTACCGGACTCAGGTCCGATGTTGCGTCTGCCTGCCGTTGTGCTGCTGCCTGAGTTAGTGAAATTACAAAACTGAACCTGCATACCCACTGGCTGGCACCTGAAGGGTTGCACTCCTCAATTCTGGCATCCTGCGCGCTTCTGCCGACATAAGTTATATCCTGGCCACCTCTGAAAACTGTTTTGTTGCCTATCTTTGATTCAAACTTCCCCTGTCTGGCAAGCAAATCCTTTATTTCTTCTTCTGTTGCCCCTGCAATTTCAACAATAATATATTGATTCCCGCTCAAGTCGCCGGCATCCCGAACCACTATGTCGCTTAATCCATAAACATTAAGCCTAGTTTTCATGTTGTCAATCAGGGTGCTTAAATCAGTTGGGTTGAGCTTCGCTTCAGGCTGGAGAAGAACTCTTGTCCCGCCCTGCAGGTCCAATCCTTTCCTGATATTTGTCTTCGGGGCTTCATAAACTCTGAATCCCAAATCCTGAATTCCCTTGCTAATCTGCTTTGTTTTTGGAGTAGTAATTATTCTTGTTACAGTTTCATTGATTAACTGTGCTGTGCCATTTAGCGTTACACTTTTTTGAACTATTTCTTCAACTGTTTTCTCTTCGGTTTCGTTTAATGTTATTGTTTCAAAATTTTCTTGAGTTAATAATTTGTATACTGCCCTGTTGGTTTTTACAGTTATCGTCCTGTTTGGAGCCAGCGTTGATGCATATTTATAATAATCATCAACTGTATTGATTGGAGCATTGTTTATTGCAATAATTCTTTCCCTGTTGACTGGAAGTATGTTCGGCTTTGGCTGCGGAATTCCTGCAAGGCTTGCAGAACTGTTTGTTATGACATTCCTTATTGCAGCTCCTTTGCTCAACGTTGGATGAATGGCGATTACTGATACGACTAAGAAGAATATGAGAATAATTACACGCCAGTTTGTTAATAATTTTTTAACTTTGTAGTTCATATTGTTATCCCTTTCTTGGCTTTTCTCTCAACATACAATCTCAACAATCCTACGTTCTGAATCCAAGTGTTGAAAATATCTGCTATCAATCCCCAAAACAGGATTATCATAATCTGCCTAATTACTTCTGACTGGGTGACTACCATGGCAACTACTATGGCAACAATTGCAGTAATTGTTTCCGTCATTCCGGTCTTGATTGAACTGTGAATCCTGTCCATTACGGTTCCCTCTTTTCTTTTCAGGACCCTGACAGTGAGAAGAATGTCAGTGTCAACCGAATAACCGATTAACATCAAAAATGCAGCAATGCCTGCTGTGCCGACTCTCATCCCCAGAATATTAACAACTGCGAGCGCAAAAACCATGTCAGAGAAAGCGGCAACAATTACTGCAACGCTGGGTATAAAAGTCCTGAAATAAATCATGATAACCAGCCCCATAAACAAAAATGCAACTGCCAATGCAATCAGGGATTCTCTAAAGAAGCTTGCACCCAAAGATGAGCCGATTATTTCTATTCCATAATCAATTTTGCTTAAATCGGCCTGCAAAGAATTTGCAATAGAATCCAAGAATTTTTGGACTTGGGCTTTGTTGTTGCCGTCAATATCCGCTTCCACGATTACTCCGACAACCGTGCCTGATGCCCTTAATGTCCTTACAACAACATCATTTTTTGGAAAACTTGCCCTGACCTGTTCTTCAAGATGGTAAATATCAAATGGCTTATCGTAGGGAACGGTAACGGTCACTCCACCTTTTAACGAAATGTCCCTGTTTATGAAATCTCCAGTGCTGTAAATCTGGTAGCCAATTTGTGCAATTGAGAAGAAGAGTATGAGGAAAGGAATTATCAATAATAATTTATATTTTTTATCGTAGAACTCCATTAAAGAATGCTTTAAGGATTTTTTTGGGAATTCTTTTTTAGGCTCGATTTTATGTTCTTCTTTTTTATGTTCAGTATGATGGTGTGATTCAACTTTAACTTCATTATTTTCTTCCATAACAACCCCAAATTAATTATAAAGTAAAGGATAAAAGAACGGTTAATAAAGGTTTTGATAATTGGTTAATTAATTTTAATAAAATTAGAATAGTGCAAATTTAATTTTATTTTAAGCATGCCTTCACAAAACCATAGAAAAACGGAGACGGATTTCCAAGCCTTGACTTGAATTCCGGATGGGCCTGTGTTCCGATAAAATATGGATGTCCTGGCAATTCGATATACTCCATTAATTTTGTTTTGTCGAATCTTTCATAATAGCCGGAAAACACCAATCCATTCTTCTCAAGAATGTCAACATATTTTGGATTGACTTCGTAACGATGCCTGTGCCTCTCCAAGACAACTTTCTTTCCTTTTTCCAATAATCCAATTCTAAATGCCTGAGTTTTATCCTTTGTCAATTCCTGAAGTTTTTTTGTATCTTCTTCAAGCCTTCCGGTTTCTTCATATAATTTCAAAACTTGTGTTTTATCTCTCAAAAGCGCGGCATAAACTCCCAGTCTCATTGTGCCGCCATACATGCTTTTCTCCAGAATTTCTTTTTGAGCAGGCTGCACGTCAACAACCGGGTGGGAAGTTTTTGAATTCACCTCTGTTGTATTAGCGTCTTTCAGATTGCAAACATTTCTTGCAAATTCTATCACAGCCATCTGAAGCCCATAGCACAATCCGAGATAGGGAATTTTATTTACTCTTGCAAAATTTGCAGTGCATATTTTTCCCTCAACTCCGCTTGATCCAAAACCGCCGGGAACAATTATTCCATCATAATTTTTCAATTCATTAAGATTTTTTTTATTTTCCTCAAATTTTTTTGAGTCAACCCAGGTTATTTCAACGCCTACATTCAATGAAGCGCCTGCATGCAAAAGCGACTGGTTTATTGAAAGATAAGAATCTGCCAATGTATAATCACCAATGTCAATATATTTCCCGACAATTGCAACTCTGACGGATTTTTTTGGATTTAAAATATTATCAACCAATTTTTTCCAGCCGTTCCAGTCAGGCTGTTTTTTAGATTTTATGCCGAATTCTTTCAGTATTTTTTCTCCGAGCTTTTCTTTTTCCAAATCAAGAGGAATTTGGTAAACACTCTCAATGTCCGGCTCTGAAATAACATGGTCAGATGGGATATTGGCATAAATTTCAATTTTCTTTTTCCTGGGCTCGTCAAGCGCTCTTTTTGCCCGGCAGACTATAAAGTCAGGAAAAATTCCATGCTCGCTAAGAAGCCTGATTGCCTGCTGTGTCGGCTTTGTTTTCATTTCTTCAATGTGCGAGGGAATTGGAAGATAGGTTACAAGAACATAGCTAAGATTTTGCTTACCAATATCTCGTTCCAAACTTTTTAAAGCAAAAAGAAACGGAATATTTTCATAATCCCCAATTGTACCCCCTACCTCCACAATAACGAAATCATTAGTATCTGCTGTCTTTTTTATCCTGTCCTTGATTTCTTCTATTATATGCGGAATGAATTGTACAGTCTGGCCAAGATATTCCCCTCTCCTTTCCCTGTCAATGACGGCCTTATAAATTTGACCTGTAGTCATATTATTTCTTTTTGGAATATCTATGTTGAGAAATCTTTCGTACGTTCCAAGATCCTGGTCTATCTCGCCCCCGTCATCCGTGACCCATACCTCCCCATGTTCCGTTGGCCTTAAAGTGCCTGCATCAAAGTTGAGGTAAGGGTCTATTTTTACTGAAGTAACTTTGTAGCCGTGCTCCTGCAGAATTTTTCCGATTGAAGCTGTCGTGACTCCCTTGCCGACTCCACTCATTACCCCACCGGCAACAACAATATATCTAGCCATGGAAAGTTTCACCTCGGGAAAATTTAGAAGTAAATTGCTTCAATTTAATTTGTCGCATTAATTGGAAATGAAACGAGGTTTATTTATAGTTTATGGTTTAGCGAATAAATTAGATTTGTTTTCAATATTGAATATAAATATAAAATATGCCTTAAAACTCGATAATAGGATTAAGATTAGATCAATTTCCAAAAATTTATATTTGTTACATTTCAACTTCTTTCAATGAAAACTTAGTTGGTTGTTGCAGGATATGTTTACAACAAAAACAAAGTTTTGTTTATTCATCATAAAAAATTAGACTTGTAGCTTCCGGTTGGGGGCCTATCAAAAAAAATGAAATTCCTAATGACGCCTTACCAAGGGAGATTAAAGAAGAAGTTGGGATTGATGTCAAAATAATTAATAATAATAAATTCAAAGGAGAAGGAAATGCCAAGAAAAATTTGGCAGTTCCGTTCAATATAAATTTGCATTCTGTAGGAGATCATGACCATTGCTGCTTATTTTATGTTTGTAAAACTATTAATGCGGATAAATTGAAAATTAATTACGATGAACTAAAAAATCAGGCGTGGTTTTCAAAAAAAGAGCTGAATCAGAATCATGTGCCAGTGGATGTCAGAGATATGGCTTTTGAAGGGTTTGAAATATTAAATTCTAAATGAAAAATATTTCTTCTATTTTAGTTTCAAGTGTTGATTGATTTGCGCCAAGAAACCCATTTTTGTTTTCAGTGGATTGCTGCCTTTTTACGTAAATTGGCCTAGCATACAATCCCGGCACAATGCCATGATACTTTCCAAACTTATTGTAGTTAGTTTTTTCCATTCAACTCACCTCATAAATGGATTAGTTATGGGTTTATATAAAATTCACGACCAAAATAGCAAAATTTATATAAAAGTAGCAAATATTATGAAATTATGACAAATTTAACCCAAGAAATCTGGAATTTCTTAGATTCAGAACCAAGTATAAATAGGGAATTGGGACGGGGGATAGTTAATGTGATGGCGCTTTCCAAGCATATTATCAAAACAAAACATCTCAAGTGTTCTGTTGATGCGGTGATAAGCTCTGTAAGGCGCTATGTCAGTGAAAAAAAGTTTGAAAAAAATTTTCCAAAGGTTGAAGAAATAATAAAATCAGCGAGAATCTCCACAAAAACAAAAATTGCATTGATAGCAATGAAAAGGGAAGCAAAAATAATTGAGTTGCTCCCGAACGTATTTCCGCTGATTGAGCTCAATAGGGGGGATGTGATGAGATTGTCAGAAGGAAAAGAATCATTAAAACTTCTGGTTGACGAAAAAAATCTGCAGAAGATTCTTGGAATTTTTCCAAAAGATAAAGTAGTAGCGGTAACAAAAAATTTGAGTGAGTTAAGCATGCACTTTGGTCCAAGCTCAATTGAGACCGCCGGAGTGCTGTCCACGATAATGAATGCGCTTGCTGTAAACAATATCCAGATTGTCGAATCTATAGGCTGCCTGCCAGAGTATATGCTATTTGTCGACACGAATGACATATTAAAAGTGCACAAGATAATGATTGACCTATGCGGCTGATAAGCTAATCAGTCATTTTAAAAATAGAAAAAATTTAGCAATAATTTGGGCTTTGCTTTAATTAAAAGCCAAGTAGGTCATTTTCAATTTTCTATAGGAATATTTAAATATACAAAATTAAATGGGCGTGCTATGCCCGAAAGAAAAGAAGCATGGATGAGAATTATTGTAGCGATTGTCTCTGGAATAATTCTGGGATTATGGAAAACTTTAGTTGTTGTGCTGAGTTTATTTCATTGGGTTTATGTCATATTTTCTGGAAATAGGAGCAGGGGAATTGCGGAATTCTGCAATATGTGGACGACGCAGGCTTACAGGTTTATAAGATACATGACTTTTGCAACAAACTCAAGGCCTTTTCCATTTTCAGAGCTTGGGAATGAAATGCATCCGGTTGAATTCAAAACCAAGAAAAAGTGACTAGATTCTCCCGCTTTTTAAATATTCATCAACATCCACAGAATTTAATTTTTTCTTTACAGAAAATTTCTTGTCGAATTTTGTTTTTTGCCTTATGAGATATAGCCCATACAACAGGCCAAAGCCCATGCCTGCAAGGTGCGCTATATTTCCAACACCGGATGGAAAGAAAACCCCAAAAGTGTCCAATGCAGCGAATATTATTCCACCAAGCCACAAAGGGGTAGGAACTACATAAAATAACAACAGCTTTAGGTTTGGCATGAGAATGATTAACGCCCCTATCACGCCCATCAAAGCCCCGCTGGCCCCCAATGAGCTTGAATAAAAGAAACTTGAAATGTATCCGGCGATTACTCCAGCAGAAATATAAAATGCTAGAAATCTTTTTGCCCCTATCCTTGATTCAAGTAGAGTTCCAAACATAAACAGTCCCCACATGTTATAAAATAAATGCAGCGGGCTGCCATGAAGAAAAATATGCGTTATCAAAATCCATGGCCTTGTGAATATATCTGCTGATGACAAAAGAAACGATTCAGAAAACCAGTCCCCTAATACAAACTGAAGAATAAAAACTGCTACTGTAACTGCAATCAGTGGGAAAGCAGCGGACCTTATTTCAAACTTCATATTAGCGAGGTATCTCTATTTTTTTTTAAATCTTTGTTTTTGCTAAAATATAGAAAGACAAAAATATTGATTCAAACCATTTTCTTAAAAATGCTGTACTTTTTTAAAGTCATAAAAATTTTTGACGTGTTTTTCCCATCATTATTAGCTTGAATATAATAATCAATTAGTTTAATTATCCGCCAAAATATAAAAACATTAATATACAATTACCAATTCAAAAATAATTATGACAGATTTGGTTGCATGCTTATCTTCGGGAGAAAAAAGCCAGAGCCACGTCGAAAGGCTGATTAACGAGCAGGACTGGTCGAATATAATCATAATTACAAACGAGCATGGAAGAAAAAATTTCAAATCCGCTAAAGAGATTGATTTTGTTATTGTTGATTTCCAGAAGCCAGTTTTTGAATTGATAGCAGATATACAAAAAGGAATTAAAGGAAAATTAACTGGCTTGGAAGTTGCATTAAATATTGTTTCAGGAAACGGGAAAGAACACATGGCTATTCTTTCTGCTTTATTGAAATTAGGATTGGGTATTAGATTGATGGCAGTTACTAAAGAAGGGATTAAGGAATTATAAATTCGAATTATTTTTTTATCCTTTAAATTATTAAGGGAGGGAACTTTATAATTGCACTAGAAGTGAATCGGATAACCCTCCACCCACCCTTGAAAAAACTGTTAAATTGTGCACTCTATTTCTCTTCAACCCTTGCCATTTTATCAATTTTTTCAGAGTTTAAATTATAAACTTCATCATATAAATTTTCATGAAAGCTTCCTGGACCTTGGGATTTTGCTGCGGCAAGTTCACCTGCAATGCCAAAGCACGAAAGAGCACATGCTGCAGCTTTGGTGTAATCTTTTTCAACTCCGGCAAATGCTCCAATGATTGATGCTGCCATGCACCCTGTTCCAACCATCGACCCCATCATTGAATGACCGTTATTAACTAAATAAACTTTTTTGCCATCAGTTGCAATATCCTGTTTTCCTGTAATGACTACGGTTGAATTGTATTTATTTGCCAGATTTTTTGCAACAACAGTTAAGTCAGCATCAACTTTTGTCGATTCAACACCTCTTGTTGTAACATTCATTCCCGCCAATTTGGCGATTTCTGACGAATTTCCCTTGATAATATCAATTCGAATTTCTTTTAACAATCTTAGCGCCTCGTTATCTCTTAATTTTGTTGCTCCAACGCCAACAGCATCAAGAACAACGGGAATTCCTTTTTTGTTCGCGCTCTTTCCAGCGATAATCATGGAATCAATTAATTCCGGTGTTAGAGTTCCGATATTCAAAACCAAAGAAGATGCAATCGCAGCCATATCAGCAGATTCTTCTTTTGCATGAGCCATGACAGGCAAAGCTCCAAAAGCCCTCGTCATGTTAGCGCAATCATAAATAGTGACCCAATTAGTAATATGATGGACTAATGGCTTGTTGTGCCGGACTTTTTCAAAAGTTTCTGATATCATTTTGTTGTCATTCATTTTTATTTAATACGGGGGGTTAGCTTGTTTTTAAAGGTTGTTAAAAATAAAAATTTATGGGGTTTTATTTTGGTATTTTTACAAGATTTTTATAATTCCAAGAATTGCGCCGGTTTTTCTATCAGGATACTTGAAAACAAAACCATCTTTTTTTGTCTCAGTTTCGCGATTCTTATACTTATAGATTACACGTTTAATTTTTGATAAATCATAAACAATTGCGATATCAGCCCTTATTGGCTTATTTCTTTCAGCAATAGGCCAAAAATAGAATGGCTCAAGAAAATGCCTAAAATATTCTCCATTCTTTTTGACAGTGAAATCTAATGCAAAGAAGTCAATGTGCTTGCCGTCAATATTTTCATACCGGTCTCCTTTAATTTTTGAGTCATATCTGTCATAGCCTAATTTCTTTATTATTTCAATCAATTCATCTGCACTTTTTCCTTTATGTTCTTCTGAACCGAGAACCCTGACTGCGACTTTTTTGACTAAAAAATTGGATTTTAAACATTTGTCAATTTTTCCTCCAATTTTTTTAAAATCTGGCCGGTTATCCCAATAAACTTTTGGAATCTTAATATTAAACCAAGGCGTCCCAGCATAAGTCATCTTTTTGGAATTGAAGGTGAATTTTTTTAGTTTGTATTCAGGAACTCCGGCCCGATAAACTGGTATTTTAACCATACCCGGCACAGGCGCAGCTTTGCTTATTAAATTTTCCTAGTCCAATTGCAGTAGAATTAAAAAATTATTCTTTAACACCCATATAAACAAAATAACCTGATTTCTTTGCAACCACTTTCACATTTCCGAAAACTTCCTCCATTTTATTGCTTAAAGTTTTTCCACCTTTATTGTGGCGGGCGACAATCTGCAAACTTCCATTTTGCTTAAGATAATTTTTTGATTCTTCAATCAGCTGAAAACACAATTCCTTCCCTGCCGTGTTGGGTGGATTTGAAACGACAACATTAAAATCATTGTCTTTAATTTTTTCATATAAATTCCCTTGATGAATTTCCGCCTTGACATTATTTAATTCAGCATTTTTCTTCGCAAGCATAACTGCACGCTTATTTATATCAGTCATAACAACAGTAGAACCAAATAATTTTGCCGCAACAATTCCCAAAACCCCGATGCCGCAGCCAACATCAAGAACTTTAGAATTTTTTCCAATAATCATATTTTCTGCAAGTGCCAAAGTTCCCCTGTCAATCTTATCTTTTGAAAAAATCCCGGACGCAGTATAGAATTCAAATGCGGTTCCTTTAATATTTTGGCCAATTTTTTTTATTTTAAGCTCTGATGTCTGCTCCTCCGAATAATAATGCTCCATTGTCACTCTTCTTTTTGCTCCATTATGTGGTAAAGATTGTAAAGCACCCGGTCTGCGCCTCTGACCAAATCGAAGCCGTTTCCCTCTATAACAATGCAATTGCTGTTGTAATAAACTCTTAGCCTGTCCGATTCTTTTACATAAAGAACAAGCTTATTTGTGTTTGAACATGTTACTATGGGGCGGGCCTCGCAAGCCTCTGTTTCATTCCTGTCGCAAGCTGCGACTGGCGCTTTATCAAAAACTTTTGTCATGTGGGTATCAAAATCAGCCACAGCCAAGCTTACGTACGACAAAGATTTTCCATTCGGATTAAAAGTCACATAAAACTGGGTTTCATTGTCAAATAAATTTGTGTTTAGTTGGCCCTCTATAGTTATATTTTTCAAATCTGTGGGCGAATAACGCAGGGCCATGTCATATACCTTTGTTCCTTTAGGAGATTTAAGCTGAGTATACCAGAAATTGTCAAGATTTACAAAACTGTAAATTCCCTTGTAAACATAGCCCTGTGAAGGTTTGAGCTTGCCCTGAAGATTAAGTACGTGCATATCTTCCAAAGTAAGGGGCTTGGGCTTGTAAAAAAAACTGAACGCAACTATGGCTGCAAGCAATAATAAAATTGCAATTATTGTTCCTATTAGTGCCTTATGAGAATATTTTTTTGTGTCTTCCATCTCTTCATTTGATTTATTAAGCTCTACAATGGTTTTATCAAATTTTTCTATTTCAGGATCAAGCTTTTCCTTTTCTGATTTATATTCTTCTTTTCCGATGATGCCTGATTCCAGGCTGCCTTTCAGAACTTCAAGTTTTTTTCTTGGATCCATCAGATCATCACTCCAAGTATCCCATACAACAATCTGTCCTTGACTCTTATGAAATCAGTGTCTGAGGATGCTTCGGCAATAACACAATTGTTTTGAGCGCTAATTGATGTTGAATTGCCGTGCCTAAAATAAATAACTGGCGTGTATTGTGTGGCATTGCTACATGAGATAATTGGCAGGCCAAATGAATTATTTGCTGTGAATCCCTTGCTTAGATAAATATTGTAACTTCCCAGCGTCAATCCCATTTGATGCTCTGCAAGGGCAATGTATTCCTTGTTTGTGCTGTTAACTTCTGAAGTTGTATCAATTTCATATTTGCCGGTCAAAATTTTTGAGAAATCGCCCGTTGAATTTATGTTTTGAACTTCGGCTGGCAAAAAACTGAAGGCTGCTTTTCTCCCGTTTATCTTTGCTGTCCAAATTTGGCCGTTAGTTGAAAATGTTAGTCCATTATATTTTATTTTTTCGGACGTCGGAGCAAATCCATAAAAAAGAGAGCCAACACTCAGGCCTACAAGTATGACTATCAAGAATATTATAGCCCCCCATTTTATTTTCGGTGTTTTTTCTTTCATTGAGTTTGAGAATAAATAAGTGTATTTAAAATTATCCTATGTGATATGTTTTCCTTTATATGTGTGGGATTTTAGTTTTATGAATGGTGCATTAATTTCAGAAAAATTTATATAGGATATATCATATCCGATATAACGAATTCGATATAGATTAGAATTTGCTGTGCAATTTCTTTGCACCAAAAACAAAATGATAACCGGCTATTTAAGGCTAATAGTTATGAGAAACCTTTCTAATAAAAAGCTTTCCGGATATGACCTGACCAAGCAGATAGAAAAGGATACGGGAACATGGAAGCCAAGCTTTGGCTCGATATACCCGCTTCTCGACAAGCTTCTAAAGGAAAATCTCGCGCAGGTTGAAATAATTGGCAGAAGGAAAGTTTATTCTCTCACAAAAGAAGGAAAGAAAGAGCTTGTAATAATAGACAAAAGCAAAAACTCCCTGGTGGATAAGATGATAGCGACATGGAAGGCTTTCGGAAGAATTGCAGATGAAAGTGACAAAAGTTTCATGATTGAGGTTTTCAATAGTGTCAAGAAAGGGCAGCTGCCGTTTAAGGAATTCAATCCAGAGTTGAGCCAGTTCAGAGGTACAATTTTTGAGGCATATTCAAGCGGAAAGAACCCGAAGAAAATCAAGAGCATATTAAAAAATTCAATGAGAAAAATAAGGGCAGTCAAATAAAATGAAAGAAAGTGTAATAAAACTGGAGAATGTCTGGAAAGTTTATAGGATGGGGGATGTTGAGGTTAATGCACTTCAAGGGCTAAATCTCGACGTAAGGAAAGGGGAATTTTTGGCAATAATGGGACCATCCGGCAGCGGGAAATCGACAGCTGTGAATATGATTGGATGCCTTGACGTGCCCACTAAGGGCAAAATCTTCCTCGAAGACCACGACATATCAAAACTTTCTGAATCCGAACTAGCGCAGATAAGGGGAAGAAAAATCGGATTCATATTCCAGCAGTTCAATCTTGTCCAGACACTTACTGCGATTGAAAATGTAATGCTTCCAATGATATTCCAAGGCGTTCCTGAATCTGCACGCCTGAAAAAAGCAAATGAACTCTTGGAGCTTGTCGAACTTGGCGACAGGATCAACCACAGGCCTTCAGAGTTGAGCGGAGGCCAGCAGCAGAGAGTTGCAATTGCAAGAAGCCTGTCAAACGACCCTGAAGTGATACTGGCCGACGAGCCTACAGGCAATCTTGACAGCAAAACGGGCGCCAATGTGCTTGATTTTCTTGAAAAGCTCCACAGAAAAGAAAGGAAAACAATAATTATGGTAACCCATGATCAAAACCTTGCCAAAGTTGCGGAGCGTACGGAATTTTTGAAAGACGGAAAAGTAGTAAAATCAACAAACAACAGGAAGGAGTGATACAAAATGAAAAAATATGTTTTATTGATAGTATTTGTTTTAGCTGCCGGCTTGGCCCTTGCTGCAGTCAATACACAATATACGGGGAAAGCGCCAGACTTAAAGATAAGTATATCGATTCAGGACCCAGATCCAGTAGAGCCCGGCAAGCAAGTTGAAGTAAGCTTCAAGATAGATAACGACGGAACCACAGCCAATAGCGTGATATTTGAAGTTTTGCCAGAATATCCCTTTTCATTAGTGCCGGAGGAAAATGCAGTCAAGACAATAGGCACAATTGGCTCCTCCCAAAATAGCAGGCAAAATATAATAGTTCGGTATAAGCTGAAAGTCGCGCAGGATGCAGTTGACGGAAATTATGAAGTGAAGGTTAGGTACAAAAGCGAAGGATTTGATTCCTGGGTTTCAATAGAAGATCTGAATGTCAAGGTGCAGAGCCGTGACGCCATAATCTCTGTGGACAGGTTTATCACAGAGCCCGGGGTTGTGGCACCCGGATCAAAGGCGAAGCTGATAATAGTGCTTAAAAATCATGCAACATCGCTGCTCAAAGACATAAAAGTGGTGCTTGATTTAGGAAAAAGCGGGGACGAATCCACTCCATTTTCGCCAATTGGCTCAACAAACGAAAAGGTTGTTGCTTACATTGAGCCAGAATCTACCAAGTCCATGGAATTCGAACTCATTGCTGATCCCGATGCCGTTTCCAAGTCTTATAAAATACCAATCAGCATAAAATATTCTGATACGCTCGGCAGAAATTATTCCAAGTCAAACATATTGACAATAATTGTAGGCGGTGAGCCCAATGTTTCTGTTGGAATCGACAGCTCGACAATTTATAGTGCAGGTGCAGCGGGAGAAATAACCATAAAAATTGTCAACAAAGGGTTGCCTGACATGAAATTTGTGAACGTGAAGCTTGACAAAGGCGACAAATACAGAATAATATCCCCTGCTGAAGTCTATATCGGAAATATAGATTCTGATGATTACGAAACAGCGGATTTCAAGCTATACGTGGAAAAGACCTCAGAAAAGAAAATAGTTCTTCCATTGAGTCTTCAATATAAGGACGCAAACAACAAGGATTACAAGAACATTATGAATATTGAACTGCCTTTATATAGCTCTTCAGAAGCAAAGAAACTTGGGCTTGTGCAGGGAAATGGAAAAGTAACCTGGATTTTATTGATTGTGCTTGCAGTGGCTGGATTTTTCGGCTACAGGATGTGGAAAAAACGCAGAAAGCACTAAAATGTTTAAAGATTATGCGGCATTTTCGCTGAAAAATCTTAGAAACAGAAGGCTTAGGTCCTGGCTGACTATGATTGGGATATTCATAGGGATAGCTGCCGTTGTTTCTCTTATAGGCCTTGGAGAAGGGCTTAGGCTTGCTATAACGTCGCAGTTTGGATTTCTTGGGCCCGATGTTTTAAGCGTGCAGGCATCCGGCCTTGCTTTTGCAGGTCCGCCGGGCACCGCAGTCGCAACTCCATTAACTGATGGCTTAGCTGAAAAAATAGAAAAAATAAATGGAGTTGATGCATCATTCAACAGGTACATATCATCAGGCACTCTGGAATTTAATGACAGGCAGAATATCGGTATTGCAGGTTCCGTGCCGGAAGGCGAGAACAGGAAGATATTTGAAAGAATGGTTAATTTGATAGCAGAGGACGGCAGGCTTCTTAAGGACGGCGACACAAGAAAAGTCATCCTTGGCAACGACTTCAAGGATAGTGATGCTTTTGGAAAGGGAATAAAAGTTGGCGACCGGGTCCTTTTTAACGGAGTTGCATTTGAAGTGATTGGGATTCTTGAAAAGAAAGGGAGTTTCATCTTTGACAGAATAGTTCTGATAAATGAGAAATCCATGATAAGTATATTGGGTATAGACAAAAAAAAAGTCAATATTATAGCTGTAAAAGTTAAAGACCGGAACAGAATTTCGCAGGCAAAGGAAGACATAGAAAAGCTGATGAGGCACGAAAGAAATGTCGATGAAGGCGAAGAGGATTTCCAAGTCCAAAGCCCCCAGCAGACTCTTGAAGCATTGAATTCAACATTATTTGCAGTTCAGCTTTTTGTCTATATAATTGCGGCAATATCTCTTGCAGTCGGTGGAATAGGAATAATGAACACAATGTACACTTCCGTTCTTGAAAGGACAAAAGAGATTGGAATAATGAAATCAATCGGGGCAAGAAATTCCGCGATATTCACAATATTTTTTATTGAATCGGGGCTATTAGGAACCGTGGGGGGAGTTATCGGCATAGCGCTTGGTATGTCGTTTGCATACGGAATTTCATTTATTGGGAGAATTTTACTGGGCTCTGAACTGATACAAGCTAGCGTAAGCCCCTACCTCGTTTTAGGAGCATTGGTTTTTTCATTCGTGCTTGGAACTTTGTTTGGAGTGCTGCCGGCCTACCAAGCATCAAAGCTTAACCCGGTTGATTCACTGAGGGAGTCAAAATGAACATTTACGAAGTAAAATATGCTTTGCAGAATTTCCGAAAAAGAAAATTGAGAAGCGGACTTACGATTCTTTCCATACTTATAGGAATTACCGCAATATTTGCATTGCTGAGCTTTGGAATTGGAATACAAAGATATGTTGATACAGTGGCAGACGAGGCAGGCAGGGACAAATTATTCGTACAGGCAAAAGGAATTGGTGCACCCGGGACTGATGAGAATTTTTTCCTTTCAAAGGACGATGTTGATTTTGTGAGCAAAATTAAGGGCGTGGATGAAATAGTTGGAATGTATTTCAAGGCAGGCGAGATAAAGCTTGACGACCAAAAGAAGTTTTATTATGTAATGGGTGTTGACACAAGCAATCTAAATTTCATAGAAGAAAGTTTTGCAGTTGATGTAATTAGCGGGAGAAGGCTGAAAAAGGGGGATATAGGCAAGGCAGTTTTGGGGTACAATTATCAATTAAAAGACAAAATTTTCAAAAATCCAGTCAGGCTTGGGGACAAAATAGAAATAAATTCCAAAAAATTTGAAGTTGTTGGATTTCACGGCGAGATTGGAAACCCCCAGGATGATGCGAATGTGTTCGTAACCAAGGAAGCTTTTGAAATCATGTATCCTGAATCAAAAAACAAGTTTGGGTTTATTATGATAAGCGCGCAGAAGGGAGTAATTCCTTCTGATTTGGCAATTTCGATAGAAACCAGGCTGAGAAAGCATAAAAACCAGGATGAAGGCAAAGAGGATTTTTTCGTGCAGACTTTTGAAGACGCGCTTGCGACTTTTACAACTATAATAAATGTCATAAACGGCATGCTGCTGCTCATAGCGCTTGTTTCACTAGTTGTTGCTTTTGTCAATATAATGAACACGATGTACACCGCAATAATCGAAAGAACAAAGGAAATTGGAGTGATGAAGGCAATTGGAGCTAAAAACAGCGACATTCTCATCATTTTTGTAGTAGAGGCCGGTCTAATTGGGTTGATTGGAGGATTGCTTGGAGTTTTTCTCGGATATATTATTTCCAGCATCGGCGGCTCAATAGCTGCTGCATCGGGATTTGCTTTATTAAAGCCGGCTTATCCAATTTCACTGATAATCGGATGCCTGTTTTTTTCTTTATTAGTCGGAACAGCTGCAGGCTTTTTTCCTGCGAGAAGAGCTTCGAAGCTGAAGCCGGTGGATGCGCTGAGGTATGAATAGAAAAAGCCTCTGATGGGATTTGAACCCACAGCCTGCGCATCTCCCTATATTGGATGCGATTTACGAGTGCGCCGCTCTACCAGGTTGAGCCACAGAGGCAATAAAGGAGCAGATATTAACTTTCATTTTAAAAACATTGTCAAAATTCTTCAGGGAGGGAATTTTATAATTGCACTAAAAGTGTATTACGTTGCCCTCCACCCACCCGATTAAGTGAGACAACAAAGTGCAACTTCTTATAGACAAATTCTAATTTAATTCATTTCATAGATTTCAAAATTTCTTCTTTTGAATCAAACTTTTTCTGGCATTCGAAACAGACAGGATGCAGTTTCCCATTCTTGTCTTTAACATAAGTTCCCATAATCTTGCCTAAGAAAGTTGTGTCTATTGATTTTCCGCACACTTCACATTTCATGAAATAGCAAGATTTTTATTTGTTTTATAATTCTTTCCCTTAATGAAGAGGATGATTTGTTTTTCGCTGATTATTTTTCTGTTGATTGCTGCCATATCCTATGCACAGCTATTTGGGCCACCTGTATATATTGCCAACCCAAATGCTATGGACTGCAAGTATTATTTTGCCGGAGACCAGAGACATTTCAACCCACGGCCAGAGAATTATACAGTCGATATAGGGTATATAACAGATTTCAAAAACCAGGAGCAGGCTTGTGAAATGTGGAGATGTGAATATACCAACGGCAAAATAAAAGCTGATTCAAACAGGCAGCCTCTGGAAAAAGATTTGTGCTTATGCGGTTCCGGCTATTACTGGGATGATGTTAATGGATGTGTTAAGCTAAACGAATCAAGCAAGGACATTACATTTCTTCAGTTGATATGGAATTGGATTACAAGAATTTTTTGAAATTTTAGGTTCGTAAAATAGAAATATTTATATCTTTAATCAGCAGATACGTTGTACTTGGTAAGATTATGAAAACAAAAAATATAATTATCGTGTTTATTATTTCGGCTTTAATTATCGGAGCGTGCGCCAAACAGTCGGTTAATGCTCCTCAAGCTACTCCAGCTGTAACTCCACAAGAAAAACCTCAACCGGAGGTTAACATCCCTCCACCAGTTCAAAATCTGACCCAAGCTCCCGTTGGAATTGCAAGTGATGTAAAAGATTTGCTTGCTAAATACAAGACAAAAGCGACAAGCATTCACTACAATTATAAAGGCCCTGAAACGGCAGACAATTTCTATGCATTCTTCATCAAGGGAAGTAAAATAAAATACCTTCCAAGCAGGGCAATCAAGACTCTTGACAAGGCTGAATCATGGGATACCATTTATCTTGACGCTTCAGCACGCACTGCAGCCTCGTACTGCGAGGATAGTTCCTGCTTATCTAAAGGAAAAAAAAGCGACCTGAATTTTAATGATGTATACATCGCAACGCCTTATGATTGGCTCAATGTCAAAGACGCGGCCAAAACCGGCGAGGAAATAATAGATGACAGGCAAACATGGAAGCTCGAGACAGACAAGGGAATAACATGGGTTGACACTTATTACGGTATTCCATCGAAAGCAAAATCAGGCACTTCATTGTACTATTTCAAGCTGATCTCCGCGAACGACCTTGATGACAGCGATGTAAATCCCAAATAAGTTTTTCCACAATATTTAAAAAGGAAAGGGCTATTTTGTATTCTATGGATTGCATTTTAAAATATTCAAAACAGTTTTTCTAGTAACTTTTATTAATTAAATCTCTAAAATGACAAGGCTAGCTATTGTTGATAACGAGAAGCTTAAGGACATGCAGCTGAAGCTATATGTTCAGAGCATCTGCCCGGTGAACAGAACCGGAAAGGAATGCATCAAGATTGAGGCAGACGGCAAACTGACAATTGATGAACATCTATGCACCGGATGCGGAATCTGCCCGAAAGCTGCCCCTAATTCTATTAAAATAATTAATCTGCCAGAAGAACTGGTGACAAAGCCAGTTCATAGATATGGAGAAAATAAATTCGTTTTGTACTCTGTCCCGACTCCAACTTTCGGAAATGTAACCGGAATCCTCGGGGTCAACGGAATAGGAAAATCCACTGCAATAAAAATCATTGCCGGCGTCCTTAAGCCGAATTTCGGCGACTGGAATGTGACAGAAACAGATTATGACAAATTGATTTCTTTTTTCAAAGGCACAGAATCCCAGGGATTTTTCGAGAAAATAAAAAACGGTGAAATCCAGGTGGCTTACAAGCCGCAGCAGGTTGATTTGATACCCAAAACTACAAAAGGGAAAGTAATAGAATTGTTAAGAAAAGTTGATGAAAAAAACGCGCTGAATAAAATTGTTGATGAGCTGCAACTGAAAGACGTGCTTAACAATGAAATTTCGGAAATTTCGGGCGGCGAGCTGCAGAGGGTTGCAATTACAGCTACTGTCCTGAAAAATGCAAACTTGTACATTTTCGACGAGCCGACAAGTTATCTGGATATCAAGCAGAGAATAAATGTAAGCGGGTTCATTAAAAATTTAATCAATGAAAATAATTCTGTTTTGGTTGTAGAACACGATTTGATAATTCTGGATTACATAGCAGACTTAGTTCATTTAATGTACGGAAAGGAAGATGCTTACGGCATAGTCAGCGGAATAAAGCCGGTCAGAAACGGAATAAATGTTTATCTTGAAGGATATATAAAAGAAGAGAATGTAAGATTTCGCGATTCTAAAATAAAGTTTGCAGAAAAGCCGCCAATCAAGAAAAAAAATATTAAGGAGGTTATAACTTCGTGGGAAAATGTTGAGAAAAAGCTTGGTAATTTCGCTTTGAAAGCGCAGAAAGGAATATTTCACAAAAATGAGATTATCGGGATTCTTGGAGAAAACGGAACTGGAAAAACAACTTTTATCAAGATGCTTGCATCTGCGCTGAAACAAGATAAAGGCGAAATTTCACACAAAGTTAAAGTCAGCTACAAGCCGCAATATCTGGAAGCATCTGATTCGCTTGTTGTTGATGTTCTGAAAGAAGCTTTCCGCAAATATGAAAACCAGATAATCGGTCCCTTAAACATCCTGCAGCTGTCATTAAAAAAATTAAATGAGTTAAGCGGAGGCGAGCTGCAAAAAGTTGCAATAGCTTATTGCCTCCAGCAGGATGCGGATTTATACCTGTTTGACGAGCCATCTGCTTATCTCGATTCAGAACAAAGATTAATTTTGTCTAAAGTCATAAGAGATTTTGTCGAGCACGAAGGAGCATCTGCATTAATTGTTGACCACGATTTGCTGTTTATTGATTATATTTCTGACAAATTGATTGTGTTTGAAGGAAAGCCTGCTATTTCCGGAAATGTCACGGGGCCTTATGATATGGAAGAAGGAATGAATAAATTTCTGAAAGAATTGAATATTACACTTCGACGCGACCCAACAAGTAACAGGCCTAGGGTAAATAAATTAGATTCAAGACTTGACAGGGAGCAGAAAAACAGCGGTAAGTATTATTATGCTTGAATTGATTATTAAAAATTTCATCTAAAAAATAAAATCTCATTCCCTAAACTCGATATCGTCTATTATCCCATCTGAATCTAAGTCAATGCCTTCCACTACTTTTGCCTTTACAGACGGATTATGAACATTGCCATCAGTTATTTTCTTAAATCCTTTTAGGAATGCAATGATTGCCGCTCGTGTTCCTGAAAATCTTTTTCCTGCCACCACTAAAATTGATTTGTCCGGATTGAATGGATTTTTTGCCTTAACTATTATCCCGCATTCATCCTGCGGATAAGTTTCATTTGAAACTGTGGATCGTATATTTCCTTCTTCAAACCTTATTGGCAGTTTTGCATTAACTTTATCCACAATTTTATTAACAACCGGACCGCCAATTAAAATCAGATTGTTCTGCAAGTCTTCATCCCTTACTTCCGTGTCTAATTTAACATTAAATTGGGGAACATAATTTAAGAAAGTTCCCAGAAACAATGCCAGATCCATCCCATAATATCCATCCCTGCTTCTTGCCTTGTCTGGGCCATGGGGATCGGGAGATCCAACAATTATTAATGAATCTAGCTGCCCATTACTGATAAACGGCTCAAGAAATACTGATTCATTTTTTATCTGACCGATTTTGCTTGTGGTTTCAAAATTTTTGAACCGGATTACAAAGGCAGGTTCTGTCAATCCATAGAAATTTGCCGTAGCGCCCTGCTTTGTTTCTTTCTTCACAACTCTTATTATTCCCGCTTTTTCAAGGTTTCTTATGTGATAATAGATTTTCTGCTCATGCATTTTTAACGATTTGGCAATGTCAATGGCATACATCGGCTCTTTTGCTATAAGATGGAGTATTTTAGAAGCTAGTCCTGAGCTGACTGATGCTGCATCATCCGGCTTGATTTCCTTTGCCGGCAATGAATAAACTTCGTTCTTTTGCTTGTCTATGACGAACATAAAAATAAAATTGTAGAACTACTATAAAAAGTTTTGTAATGGTGTTATAAATTAAATATTTACATTTTTCCTGCTCAAGACAGCCCAATAGTTCCCGACAAGAAGTATTATAATTTTTCTTATAATGGTGTTATAAATCTTTTAATAAAGTATATAAATAAGCTATGATATACTATGTTTATTCGTCGATAAGCACCTCCAAGTGCATCTTATCGTGAGGAGGCGAGAGATGCACATTATACTCACGTAAAATAAAAAAAGCCAAAAACCAAGTTCAAAAAAAACCAATGAACCGGACTGGCAACAGGATTCCGCCGCTATAAGCCCAAGGAGGAAAAGAAAGATTATATAAATAAATAAAAAATTTTAAACAAAAAGACGGCGGATCCTGATTAATATTTTGGATTCTATATTATTAAGGTGATAAACTAAATGTCAGAAATTTTAATTAACATCAACATTGTAAAAATTTCTGAGCATGCTCAAAAATCACTCGAAAAGTTCGCGAGAGTAAAAGTTATAAGCAACTGCAAAGGTGATTTTTGACATGTGCGGAATTGTTGGAGTAGTATCAAACAATAATGTCAACGAAAAGCTGTTCAAGGGCCTGTCCAATTTAGAATATCGCGGCTATGATTCTGTGGGGATGTGCTTTATCAACGGAAACGGATTCGACATTAAAAAAGGAGTTGGAAAACTGGAAGAAGTCCATAAAAAGCTTAATTTTCTCAACCTTGAGGGAAACATAGGTATCGGGCACTGCAGATGGAGCACACATGGAGGAGTGACGGAAAAAAATGCGCATCCTCATGTGGACTGCACAAATAAAATAAGTGTAGTTCATAACGGAATAATAGAAAATTATTCTGAATTAAAAGACGAATTAATCAAGAAAGGGCATAAATTTTCTTCTCAAACTGATACAGAAGTGATTGCGCACCTGATTGAAGAAAACATTAAAGGAAAAAAAATTGAAGAGGCTGTAAGGCTTGCTTTGAACCAGATTGAAGGAAGCTATGCACTCGGAATTTTAAATTCCAATGAACCGGACAAATTGATAGGAGCAAGGAATGAAAGCCCTTTGATTGTTGGAATTGGAGACGGAGAAAATTTTATTGCTTCAGATGTTCCTTCTATTTTAAGCTATACAAATAAAATTATTTATCTTGAGGACAAGGAGATTATAGTTTTGACTAAAGACAGCCATCGAATAATTGGACTGGACGGTGAGGAAAATAATAAAGAAATCCACACAATAAACTGGAGCGCTGAAGCTGCGCAAAAAGGAGGGTATTCCCATTTTATGCTTAAGGAGATATATGAACAGCCCAGCGCAATTGCAGACACTTTGAATGATAGAATTTCAAACAACGATGTGGTTTTCGAAGATGAATTTGGGCTAAGCTATGATTATCTGAAAAAAGTGAATAGAATTGTGATAATTGCGTGCGGCACCTCATGGCACGCCGGGTTGGTTGGAGAGTTTATGTTCGAAGAGCTGGCAAAAATTCCGACCGAAGTTGAGTATGCTTCTGAATTCAGGTATCGGCATCCTATTCTTGACAAGGATACTATGGTTGTTGCAATTTCACAGTCTGGGGAAACTGCCGACACAATAGCAGCGCTGAAAGAAGCAAAAAATCTCGGAGTCAAGACCTTGGCAATTTGCAATGTTATGGGTAGCTCACTAACAAGAATTTCTGACGGAGTTATTTATACAAGAGCAGGCCCTGAGATTGGAGTCGCATCGACAAAAGCCTTTACAACACAGCTTGCAGTTTTATATTTATTGACTATATTATTATCAAAAATAAAAGGCACTTTAAATGAAAAACAAGTTCATGATATGATAAAGGGAATAAGAAAAATTCCTCTGCAGCTGCAGTCCGTTCTGGATGAAGATAAAGAAGTATTGAAATGCGCTGAATTGTATTACAATAAGCCGAATTCGATTTATCTTGGAAGGGGCATAAATTTTCCGATAGCTCTCGAAGGGGCTCTTAAATTGAAAGAAGTCAGCTATGTGCACGCTGAAGGATATCCTGCTGCTGAGATGAAGCACGGCCCCATTGCATTAATTGATAAAAATATGCCAGTTGTGTT
The DNA here is from genome assembly GCA_035288865.1 of Candidatus Nanoarchaeia archaeon. Taxonomy (GTDB): domain Archaea; phylum Nanobdellota; class Nanobdellia; order Woesearchaeales; family GW2011-AR4. The sequence continues at coordinate 41,048 of DATDZA010000052.1, read as the reverse complement.
TATTGCACCGCAGGATATCTACACTTACAAAAAAGTTCTTGGAAACATTGAAGAGGTCAAAGCAAGAGGGGGGATTATAATAGCAGTCGCAACAGAAGGCGACAAGGAAATACCCCAGAAATCAAAACATACTATTTTTATACCTAAAACGCTTTATACTTTAAGCTCAATACTTTCAATTGTGCCATTGCAATTGCTTGCTTATCACATCGCTGATAAACTTGGGAGGGATATTGATAAGCCAAGAAACTTAGCAAAAAGTGTAGTCGTTGAATAAAAACAAAATATTTAATAACCGATACCATAAATTAATTAAAAAATGAAAATAAGAAGATCAAAACCATCTGATGCAAAGGGCATAGCCGATGTACTTGTAAAAAGCTATAACGTCAAGAACTTAAATGAAGGAATAAATGTTTTTAAAAGTGAAAGCGCAAAACAGCAGGTGTATATTGTTGCAGAGGACAAGAGAAAAATAATTGGGATTGCAACCTGGATTATGCATGGGCTTCCAAAGCACCAGCTCGCAGAGCTTGACAGGATCGCCGTGCTTCCGGAATACAGGGGACATGGAATTGCCAAGCCCTTGTTCGAGGCCTTGCTGAAAGATGCAAAGGAATTTTATAAAAAAAATAAATCAAAATTAAGGAAAATGTACATACTTACACATTATGATAATATACGAGCACATAGATTCTATGAAAAGCTCGGATTTGCGCATGAAACAACTTTGAAAGCACATTATTATGAAAATAAGGATGAGTATGTTTATAGCAGATTCTTTTAGTACCCAACCAACCTCAAAAATTCTTCCTTTGTCTTGCACACAAAGTAAGGATTGTTTTTCTTTTCATCACCTATTGTTGAAAATGGAGTTTCTCCATAGTCATGTCCCGGATATATTTCTATTTTATCATCTAATTTTCTTAATTTCTGCAGGCTTTCAAATAATTGGATTGCATCTCCGCCCGGCAAATCTGTCCTCCCGATTGCCCCTACAAATAAGGTATCGCCCGTGATTAACTTATTTCCAAACAGAAGGCAGACGGCACCAGGTGTGTGGCCCGGAGTATGAACAACTTCAATTTTTAGTTTTCCTATTTTGATTTCGTCATTATTTTTTATTTTTATTATTTTCACCGAATTATTCTTAATATGCTTTTTAACTGTATGGAATTCTAACTCGTGAAAATAAACATCAGCATTGGTTTTTCCAATTAATTCATTAACCTTCTGGACATGGTCAAAATGGGAATGCGTCAAAATTATTTTTTTGATTTTAAGCTTGTCATTATTTGCGTGTTCAATAATTTTATCAATATCCCACCCCGCATCAATAACTGCAGCTTCTTTTGTTTTTTCATCTCCAACCAGATAAACAAAATTCTGCATTGGACCAACAGGAATTTGGGCGAAAATCATTTTGTAACTTTCCTCGCGAAACTTAAGAAACCGCTATGGCCTATCCCCTGGCTTTTTGGCCTAACTTTCCTATCCTCCACTTCCCATTCCCGCTCTGAAATCTCGACTGTCTTGAGATAAACATAACTTTCATTTTTTCTTATAGCATTGACAAAATCCGCAACTTGTGGGATTGAAGGGCTGTAAGAAACAATAAATCCTCCCGGCTTCAATGCTTTAGAGCAATTTTCAATTGCATTCCATGGCTCCGGAATATCCAGGGTTATCACATCCATATTTTTTTCTTCCATTTCATTGTAAATATTTTTATTTTTAATTTTAAGATTTCTTATTGCCAGAAATTCTATATTTTTCTTTACGACTTCAATAAAATCTTCGCGTATTTCATAAGTCACAACTTCTTTTGCGATTGACGCAAGAAAACTCGACAAAGCTCCGCTTCCGGCTCCTGCGTCAAGAATTCTGCTTTCTTTGTTAATTCCAGTCTCTGCAATTATGTAACCGATATCTTTTAATGGGATGATTTGGGCATCTCTTTTTATTTTTCTGAATAAGTCAATAAAAGATGGTCCGAATATAAAAAATTCCTTTTCTGTATTTGACCTGATTAAATCTCCATCCTTTGATTTTTTCAAATCTTCCTTCTTGACAAAACCATACTGAGTATGCAGATCCTGCTCCAATTCCCTTGCATAGAATTTCCTGCCCTGTTTTGTAATTAATATTCTTTTAACCGAATCCATTGTAAGTGAAGAAAGGAGAACTATATAAAAAACCACCGACAAATTATTCCGGTGGTTTTCGTAAGGTAAAAAATTAAACTTACTTTTTGCCCTTTTTCATTGGCATATCTGACTTGCAGTGGCCGCAGCCCATTGGCATTGCTAATTTCATGATTCCTTTTAGAATCAAAAGCATACCAATAACGACCCAAATATCCCACTTAAACCACATCTGGTTGGCAACCAATACCAAACCCACTACCATATATTTCGTGGCCCAGCATTTGGAGCATACACCATCATGACACATTTCGCCCATATTGGACACCTCCTTACAATTACTTCTTAGAAAGCCACTATTTAAAGATTCCGAATTTAGCCAGAGTACGTAAAACGAAAGATTTAAAAATACTAAACATAAGTTCTTAATAAATGTTTGTTTAAATGTTAATTTTAAACTTAAATATTAAAAAAATAGTTATATAACTATAAAAAATAAACTAAAAAACTTAAAAAATGATTATATAATTAATAAAAATATTTGAAAGTTAAGATAAAACATATAATAATACATAAAAAATAAATAAGTGTTTATTAAAAAAAGACATGTTATCGTTATCGGATAATGAATTTAGTGTACTTAGTTTTCTTGTTAGAAATTTTACTGAAAGGCTGACGATAAGGAATATGGCACAGCGCCTTGATTTCAGCGCTGCAGGCGTTTTCAATATATTAAAAAAACTTGAAAAGCAGAATATTGTGAAAGGTGAAAAGCTTGGAACCGGGCTGTTTTATTCCATAAATTTTGAAAATAAAATTGCAGTACATCTGGCTGAAATTGTTCTTTTGTTTTCAGATGAAAAAATTTCTATTAATTCCGAGTTATTTAAGCAGGCAAAGGCTGCAATTTCCGACAAGAAAAATCTGCTTCTGTTAGTTGATCAGGTTACAGTTCTTAATTTAATCATTCCAAATGTAAATATAATTTTGAGATCAGAAGAAGAATTTACAGATTTGCTGAGAAGAAAAGATTTTGAGAGTTTACAGATTTTAAAAAAAGGAGTCGTGCTTTTCGGAGAAGAAAAACTTGCTGACATAATAAAAAATTGCGCTCAAAGGTTTTAAAGAAAATGGATATAAAAAATAATAGAATAATAATTGCATTGAATCTTTTAATTATATTCACATTATTATCCACAATAGCTTTTGCAAGGCCAGTTGCAGACGCTGCATTTGACAGCATGAGGGGCGGCTTATCCCAGATTCATAACTTTTTTGCAGGAAGGCAGTTTGAACCATACGCAAAGGCAATTGACTTTTTCTTCTTTTCATTTTTATTCATAGCCATATATATGATGGGCGCTCGTTATGCATTCAAAGAAATCAAAAAGCCTGAGCAAGTGATTGTTATATTACTTGGACTGATGACGGCATTTTTGCTTGTATTAGCCGACATATCTGCTGTGGCCTTGCTGCCATTCATTCACTGGCTGTTCTATATATTATTATTTATACTATATTGGTGGTTATTGAAAGGGATAAAGAATGGATTCTGGAGATTCATTTTGGCTTTATTGCTTACCTTGTTAACAATTGGATTGATACAGGGATTATTCAATACATTATCTAAACCTCAGATCGGAACGATAAGCGCGCCTGATACATCCGGATTTAGCCTGGGCGGCTTTGGATTTGGCAATTTCTTTAAGGACTGGGGCAATAATTTCGGAACAATCGGGATACCTCAATTTACAACTCCTGGATTTTCAGGAGTTTCTGACTGGGGTAAAAATATTCTTGGTGGAGTTGAAACTACAAAAATAACAGGACCTATAACTGAAACTACAACTCAGAAAGAAACTGTAACAACTACTACAACTGGTGGTGGAACTAGTGGCACAACAACGCCTACAGCAAGCAATTGGAAAAAATATTGGCCGTGGCTTTTGCTTTTGTTGTTGTTACCCCTCCTTGCATGGGGTGGCAAGAAATTGTGGGATAAAAGAAAACCTCGAGTTAGAGGCGGCACTGAGCTAACAGGTCCAGATGAAATAACTATACAACAAATTATAGACGAATTAAATGAAATAATTAATGAGAAATATGAAATAATAAAAAAAATTGAGGAGATAAGAAGACAAAAAAAGAAGGCAACTTGGGAATTCTGCGACTGTTATGCAAAAGTACTGCGATTTGACAGATCCTTCTGGAAAGATCCTGATTCAGGAGCAGCCAAGCAGTTTACGGGTCAAGGTAAGGCTGTTCAAGACCTACTAAATCTTGAAATTGAGCTAGAAAAACAATTACAAGGGTTAATGAAGATTGAGAATGAAATTCTTGGAGAAAAAGGCCCTTCAAAAAATAGCAAAGCTGTCAAATGGATAAAATTCCTTATAACCTATTACATCAAGAAAGGAAATGAAATAGAAGCAGAGTTAAGGGAACTTGATAGAGTAAGCCCTCTTTTGTGGTATGAAAAATTCTGGGGTAAGGTAAGCGAGATTTTCAAGTTGACTCCTGATGTCCCCGAGGATATAAAGAAAATGCTTCTAAACATAAGGCAATTAATGGAAGAATTAACAAGTGTATATGCGTGGGATTCAAAATTCTTTGAATTTATGCAAAGAGATGCTGATGGTAATGTAATAAGCATTTCAGGAGGGCCTTTCAGTCCATATGGGCCAAGTCCTTATAGCAGCCCGTATACTGGCAGTCCGTATACCGGACCAACAGGAACTATGTTTGCAAAATACACCATGAATCCAGAGGACCAGAGAATATTTAACAAATCTCCAGGGATATGTGAAGCGGCCAGAAGAATGATTGGATATTATTTCCACATTGCTGCAACTGAAACAACGAAACAAAAAACGTGGATTAAATTAATAAAATCAAAAGAGCTGGACAACTGGATAAAGAAAAAAGATAAGTGGAAATATATCAATTTATTATGGAAAGGAAAAAAAGAAGATGACATACCTGGTATATTAAAGGAGCATTTTGAGTATGAAGAAGTTTTTTTCATGAGCAGGTTCAAGCCTGTTCTTTACAAGCAGATGTCACATATGTTTAATTTAATAAAAATTTTAAAATATCTTGAAAGTGACAGAATAGATACTGTCATGCAGCCATTAAGAGCTGAACTTAAGGATATTGATCCTGCAACTGGTCAAAACATGCAGTATAATCACGAAGAGGCAGCTAATCCCGCTAATAAAATACCCAGGGATAAATTAAAGGCAATATTCTGCAGGCTCGCAACTGGCAAAGGGCCAGAGTTCAAGCTAGCAGTCTATGTAGATGGGAAAGTCATTAGAAGTGATGATTTAGTTAGAGATTCTACAAACAGATACTATCCAAAATCTAAGCCAATACAAAAAACAGAAGACCACCCCAGAATAGAATGGACATCTCAGGAGTTTATAATAAAAGGCATAGATTTGCTTACACCTGGCACGCACAAAATTACATTTTATCTTGTTGGGCGACAAGTCCAGGTTTCTACTTCACCTTATGGACATTATAGTCCTTATGGAGGTTCAAGAACTTCTGGACTTCCAGTACAAGATTTGCCAATCGTAGAAAGATACAGAGATTTAAAAGAGATAACTGTGCATATTGGACCAGCGAGTGGATCACCATATACTCCATATACGCCGTATACTCCTTACACCCCATATACCCCAATAGTTCCTCCAATTATTATAGTTACTTCACCATCGACAATTACAACTCCACCAACATCTGCTCCAGTAACAATAACCCCATATGCCCCTACACCAGTGCCTGCTGGAAGCTCAATTACGACAACCGTTACATTGCCTGCAGGAGTGATTATAACAACACCACCTGGCAGTCCGCCTGTGCCTGTTTCACCAGCTGCAGCTGCGACAATACCTGCTGGAAGTACTGTAACCACACCCCCAGGAAGCCCACCTATAACAATCCCTAGACCAGTTCCTCTAGTTATTCCTCCAGCTACACCTAAAATATTAGCTATGACTGCTGCAATAACAACTCCAGCAACATCTGCTCCAGTAACAATACCGCCAGCTTCTCCGACTCCACTTCCTTCTGGAGCTACTATCACAACAACAACTCCATTGCCCACAGGTGCAACTGTAACAATTCCATCTAGCAGTCATTCAGTTACTATCACCCCTTACACTCCAACCAGTGTTCCGGCGGGAACTACTATCTTAACCTCTGGAACTTTTACGCCTCCAATTCCCAAATCAGGTCCAAGACCGTTGCGAAGAGTATTGATGGTTAGCCCAACACACCCTCATTTAAGCAATGGAGTTTCGATGGTGGTAGACGGTCTAATCAAATCATTGAGAGTATTTGGAATAGAAGTAGACATATTGACTAAGTGGTATGGCCAGCCATTCTTTTATATGGCCAATGGAAGTACTTCTGCAATTCTGTTTAGAAGTATTGAAGAATTCTTGGCAACAAAATCACACGACTACTACGATTTCATACATGCACACGGCTTTACAGTTGCCGAACAAATACCTCATGGAAATCCAATGACGCCATGGGACAAAATATTAACCCATTTCAAAGTTCATTCAGCTTTCACTCTGCATTCATTAGATAGGCATGAAACTTTAACATGTAAATGGACAAAAATAGGGTATCAATATCATAAATGGGTAGGTGATCATCTTCAGCCTAAGATGTTTAATACTTCAAGTGTATTAATTCAGATTACTAATACATACAAGTTTTTGACTGAGCAGTTGTATCCTGGGAGCAATTATTCCGATAAGAGTGTAATAATCCCTAATGGGATAGACCTAAAAAATATCAGACCATCAAGAAAACCAAGAGGCAAGAACGTAAATTTACTTTACTTGGGAAGGTTTGAAAGAAGAAAAGGAATGTATGAGTTATGCATCGCATTTGCGCAGTTGTCAAAAAAATATCCTAATTTAAAATTACATGTTGTTGGCGGCGGCCCACCTAGAAATGAAAGCAAATTTACCAACGATTTCTCACGTGATGTAATGGAAAGAATTCTAAGAATAAACAAAGTTCCAAAAGATAGGTATGTATTCTACGGCACAAAAATGGGACAAGAAAAAGAAGATTTAATTGATAGTGCCGACTTTATAGTATTGCCAAGCTACTTCGAAACGTTTTGCATAGCCGGGCTTGAAGCAGTTGCTCACGGTGTTCCACTAATAATATCAAATGGTCCAGCTACAAAAGAAGTATTCATTGACACAGGTTTAGCTTATCCTATAGATTTTGGTGAATTAAGATACGGAAGGGACGTAAATTCAAAAGGTTACATCAAATTCCGAGTGGACAAAATAATTGAAGCAGTATCTTATTGTATTGAACATCGGGACGAATGTGAAGAAAGGGCTCGGTTAGCATATTCATTTTTACAAAAATATAGTTATATATTTGATTGGAGATCTATAGCAGAAAAAACAAAAGAAGTTTATGAAGCTTTAATTAATACCGGAAAAGTTCCAGACGTGGAAGTAACAATACCTAAAGAAATACCGCCAGTTGATCCTGGAATTTATAGGATGCCTGCTCCCCCGCCTACGCAAATAGCAGAAATAAAATTGATGGGTTATAGATCATCTGGAGGAAAGGTAGATTCTTGGCAAATGGGTTCCTTGTTTGGAAAATTTGAGAGTAGGGAGAATTTTAGAGTCAAGAATATAAAAATAAAAACTCCATTGTCAAGAAAACTTTTGTTTGAAGTTGTTGAAAGATTTGGATTGATACGTGAAGTAGATAAAATTACTAAAGATATTGCTTTTAATAATGTAGATATTTCGTTGGATTTTGGCGATGCATGGCCTTTGTCTGAAAGAGTACCTAGGAGTGAGAGCCAACAAGAATTTGATGTTAAATTGTTTCCGAATAATTTCCCTCTTAAGATAATTAAAATAAGTTTTGAAGAAGAGTATGAAAAACCAATTTTGGTTTTAGAGGCAAGCGTTAAGGGAATTTCTGAGCAACCAACAACTCCAACCCGCCCGTCAGCAATAAAACTCAACGAAGATCAAGCAAGACAGCTTCGCGCAGCAGCTGAGGCTGCAAGAAAAGTTTCTGTTGGAAGAAAAGGAAGATTGAGCGGAATCCCATGAGTGGAAAATGCAGCCAACAATTTCTCAACTCAAGAGTATTTTTGAACACAAGGTAGGGCTATTAAAAAAATTACTAACTTATGTAAAGCCTGTAAAGGAATTTGCAGAAAATACGGGAATTGTATGGACAGATGAATCAGAAGATTTGATTCTTGAACATCATCATTTCCATAAAGATACAGGATTATTGCCAATAGTTAGCGAACTGATTGACCTAAACAAGTTAATACTGATTTATGAAAAGCCAAGGCATATGGGGGAATTGGCTATAAAATATTATGATGAGATGATAAACTGGATTAAACATGAACAGGAATATCTAATTATTTTCCTGAGAGGATTAAATGAAATAACAAAACATAAAGGCTTTAAGGATTACTGGAAAGAAAGCTTTGAGCATTATGATAATCTTATTCAGATTGTAAGGGCAGATTTAATAAGCCTAAAAAAATTATATGAAACCACCGCTAAGATTGCAGCAAATTGGATTATAAACTTAATTGCAACAGGAAAATATGACGATGCAATAAGTTTTCTTGAAAATGACAGCACAGCTAAATCCCTTGGGGAAGAAGGTGAGAATTTTTTCAGAAGATTAATTGCACAGATAAAAGCCGGAAACCTCGAGGAAATTGAAAAAATTTCAGACGAAGGAAAAGAAATTCTAGACGCTGATGAATTTTTGCTGCTAAAAAGAGTTATAATTGCAAGAATAAAGCCTGCCATTGAAAGAAATATAAAGGAACCTGCTGGAGAAGCTGAGGCTTTGGCAGTTAGGCTTGCACAAGAAGCGGATGCTCTTGATGAGTTTAGGCGAGAGGCAGTGCAAGTGTCAGTCCCAGCTAATTATATTGATGATCTGGAAATCCAAAGAGGAAATGTAGGAGATGCCATTGATGCTCTCGTGGATACTTTTAGAGAAGTAAGTGAAATTCCTGAAGTTAAAAGAGCGCAAAAGTCAAGAACAAGAAAATTCAGCCAAAGAGTAAGAGTTCTACTTAAAAGAAATAAAAAAAAGATTAAAAACAAAAAAGCAGCTCTTGAAAACGCAATTAGAACATTGAATGAGTCAATAAACCTTAGAAGAAGATTATTAATAGTTATAAGGTCTCTTGGAAAGAAATTACGCGACCGAAGGAAAGTTTTGATTGGATTAGGCACGGCTGCTGCTGCTTTAACAGCTGGAGACTTGTTGTTTAAGAAAGAGGAAATTCCAGCAAATAACCGAAGGTTAGATATTGAACTTCCATTTGTTGAGCCAAATTTCGGAACAGTAACAATACCGGAAGTAAACAAGACAATCTACACAGAAGGAAAATATAGAAATGCAAAATATATTTTTGTTATACCTCACAGCACAGAACTAAACGCTTTGGATGCCGCAAGAGCTGTTGGAAATGGACCGATCACCTGGATCGATGATCCCGAGCATCTGAGAAATTTAATAATAAATTACAAAGGCAAAAAATTTTCTATAGACCCTAATAATGCATTCTGTCTTCCCGGAATGATGAAGTGCTTTAACAAATACAATGGAGATTGGGATAAAACAAGCCCTGACGTAAAAGAGTATATTCAGGCAGCTGTTAAGAAATTCTGTAACGAAACGTCCAAAAGAATTTTTCGTGGCATAATGGTATTGGCTCTGCATCAGAATACAAATGAAGGCTCGACTAAAATCGAAAATTATACCACTGGGGATTCTGCTGAGAATGTGACAGATCTCAATATTAACTCTAAAGAAGATCATGATGTATTTGCATTTGTTAACTCAAGGGGATGGTTTGAAGTGCTAAAGGGAGAAGGGTGGAATGTAGTATTGCAGAAAAACGATCCAAGCATCGATAGTGGATCAATAGCCTATGCTGCCACATGGGAAAAATTGCCTTATGTCAATCTTGAAGTTCAGGCAGGCGATGCCCGAAAGCAAATTCAAATGCTGGAAACTGTCAATAGATTTATCGATAGATATCCGCAGTTAGCAACAGACATGAATTATATTCCACCAAAAGGTTGGATAATAGTACAAGACCCGATAATAATTGGAAATAATCGAAAAGCGCTCACTCTAGAATATGCAAAATTTCATTACGGATTAGAAACGTATGAATTAAAAAATCCTTTGGCAATTGTAGTTCATTCAACTAACAGTTCGGATTACAAATCATCACACAATACATTTTATCCAGAAAATTTGCATGGGAGAGAGGACATAAAAGAAGGCGGAGATGTAAACTTAAGTGCCCATTTTATCATTGACAGAAATGGCAAAATTTACCAACAAGCCCCTCTTAATTTTATGTGCAGGCACGTGATTGGATATAATCATATCTCCATAGGAATTGAGAATGTTTCCACTCCAAAAGAGCTTATGACAGATGTACAGATAGAAGCCAATGCTTGGCTTATATCAAAATTAGTAGATGATATTCCTACAATAGCTCTGTTATTTCCTCATAAAGAATATGCTAATATTCCACAATCACTTTTGATAAAATCGATTGGGAATCCATCTTATACACCTGCAAATCATCCAAAGATTGACCCATATGGAAATGATTTTCAGAAAATATTTCGGTTCTTGCCCGGACGGATAATAAATGCATTAGAGGAGAGAAAAAATAGAATTTTTAGTGCACTTAATGCACAAAATGGGGAACTTGTCATGGATGATCCGGAAATAATAAAATTCATGGAAACTATGACACCGGAAGAGAAAGCTGCACAAATGATAATCAGCTATCATGGATTCGTTTCAAGACACTCAATTGGAGGTGTAATTCTTAACCAGCACAGCATGAGGGGTGAACTTATTACAAAGGCATTAATTAAATCGCAGAGCATGTTTTCTAAGATTCCCATGCTTTTTGGGGCAGACCAGGAGGGGGGATTGGTAAACAGACTTCAAAATATCAGTGGTTTCAAAAAATTGCCATCAGCATTTGAAATGGGAAAAATGGAAAACTCTAAAATAGGGGAAGTTCAGCAAAGGGTCGCAAGATCCATGAGAAATATGGGCTTGAATGCAAATTTCGCTCCATGCCTGGATATAACCACGGACTCAAGGTCTATCCAGGGCATATTAAAGAGGTCTTTTGGCCCAAGCTCAGCAGTTGTCATGGAAAAAGCGAGGGCATTTTCAAAACCTTTTTGCAATGAGAACATTGCGCTTTTTGCCAAGCATTTTCCAGGTTACGGTGATTTAAGGACTAACACAGATAACCAAATAGTCCAATACAATATTTCCATGCCAGAATTAAACAACTTCATGGAAGTTTACGGTGCAATGGCTGACTGCCTTTCTGGAATCATGATGTGCAGCGCGATTTATACTGCTGCAGATAATTTACCAGCTGTTCTATCTCCAAAAATTATAAGAATGGCAAGAAAACTTATAGGCAATGACAAGGTCATAATCACGGATGATATTGTTTCTGTCGGGATGCGCAGGTATATGGAGATAGAAACCGCGATTGAAAAGGCAATTTCAGCCGGCAATGACGTGATTTTAACCATGTCTGCTACTCAGGTACCAATTATTATTAGAAATGTAAGTTCATTGTACGCAACCAATGAAATTTATAGAACGAGGATAAATGAATCTGTATATAGAATACTAAAACTTAAGAAAAAATTGTATCCCGGATTTCTCGGGACTGTAGCCCCCGCTGCAGAAGCAAAAATAGCTAAAAACATATTAATAATTGGCAGCGATAAATGGGCAGGTAGAGAAGGAATGGGTGAAAGAGGAGATTCACTTATTGTAGTTAGCACAGATCAAAGCACCAATGCGGTAAATGTATTGAGCATCCCAAGAGATACATATGTTAATATTAATGGCAAAAAAGATAAGATTAATCATGCACTTACCTATGGAGGGTGGCAACTGCAGAAATCAGTTGTTGAAGAGTTCTTGGGAATAATAATTGACAAAGTCTTCTTTATTGATGGAGACAATTTAAAATCCCTCGTTTATGTTGCAAGATATGAGACTGGAGATACCCATATTATACAAGATGTTTATTCGAAGATTGGATTCAGCACTGGCATGGATATCACATTCGAGAAAGTATTTACTTACGTAACTAACAGAAAGCTTCCAGGTTCAGCTGTTGAAAGGGCAAAAAACCATGCAAGACTTATCGGTGCATGCATACAAACAATGATAGAATATTACAATGAACCAAACAAAAGCCATCTTTTTGAAAGGGACATGATAAATAGATTCTTGATGATGGTAAAGCATACTGAATTGAATTATGAAGATATCCTAGAAATCACAAAAGAATGGGGCACAAAACGCTACAATGTCAAGATTTTCTGCATTCCTGGAAAATCACAGGGGATAAAAGGTGTTTCATATTGGGTATCTGAGAATATACCGGGAAGTAATAATTATTTCACAAGAGTAATCAACAACACTATGAGTAGAATTGTATAGTTATCTAAATAACTTGCCATATTGAAATTAAAAAATAGGTATATTAATTGTGAGACAAATTTATAATTTTTTAATATTTAAATACACATTCATAGCTTTCTCGCTATATTCCTTGCTGGATACTGTCTCAGAGGATAAATAAGCCCTAATTCTGCTAAAAAATCCAAGTACTCTCGCATCAGCAATTATTGGCTGATTTATTTCTGAAAATCTTTTAACTAATTTAGCGTAATTCTTGCCCTTATAAAAAAGATTTATATTTTTTTTATTGATTCCGTCAATTTCTGATTCATCCAAATCGAGATTAAATGCTGAATTTAACCTTTTTAGCACAATTTTTGATTGTTTCCCAAAATTACCGTCAAGGTTTAGATGTGGTGACGGATTCAGATTCTTGTTCAACATATTTTGAACGGCTGCATTTCTGCAGGAATAAGGGTCAGCATTCCAATCAGCTAGAATAAAAGGCAGTGCTCTCTCGACTAATTTTCCATTTTGGGAATATATGCTGACAATAAAATCTAAATGCCTTATAGATTCAATTAATATAATCTTTAGTTCTGAGGATTTCTGGGCAGTGTCCTCATCTTCTACCTGCATTGGACCCTTTGAGCTATTTAAAAATTCTGGTACTGGTGCCCAAGCAAATAACTTTTTAATAGTTCTGAAACCTGTTTCTAAATAGATAATAGTCAAAATAAGATTCTCATAAATCTCATTTTGCCTTAAATTTCTACCCGTTGCACGTTGATATGCTTCGTCAATTGTTAGAGCCCATGCAAAAGTATCAACATAATTATTCATATTAGGAAAATTCTTATTATTTTTCATACTATCCATTTTTCTTTGTAAGCTGGAAATATAGAGGTTATTGACTTGTTTTGATTTATGAGTTCCTTTAGACAAATAATCGTAAATTGGATCTCCAATTCTGCCCACTATTGCAGCTCCTGCAACTGCTATTCCAGCTTTGATGAATCTCCGTCGTGACTTTATTCTTTCTACATCTCTAATAACTTTTTTCAAATCTTGATGAATTCCCTTAATACATTCAGTTGAAGCTTCAATGTGCTCTAGTTTTAAAATCAGATTATTTATATCCTCAATTTCTTTATTATATCCCGCACGATCATTATATTGGTAGTGGGAATTCAATTTCTCTAATATTGCGAGTATTTTTTCTACATCACTTTCCATAGCCTTAAAATCTCTCTTGACTTCGTCTGTCCAAATGTAAGCTAAATCTCTCCTAACATACTTAAGAACATCTTTCCATATAGAAATAACATCAGCTTCTAATATAGCTGCACTCCTCATAGCACTTCTATTAAAAGTAATCTTCATAACTATAGTATTTAAAATAATCTATAAATACTTTTGGAAAGCAGATGTAGAAAAAACAAAAATCAATCAAAAGCCAAGAAGTTAAGCAGAATACTATGATTAAATATTTTAAATAAACTAAAGTTCTATCTTGTAACAGAAGGTGCAACAGCTTTTTTCACTTCTTCCTGTACTCTTGCTATCAATGTCTTATATCTACCACCCAAAATACCAAATTTCTCAACTGCTGCTTCTACTATCGCATGTTCGACTGGATCATGGCTATCTCCTCTGTAAACCTCAGTTCCCCTCCTGTACTCAATTCCCTCCACAGAAGCAAAACTGACAGGATCTGCACTTCTTGCCGTCCTTGTAAATGTGTGTTTTAATCTGCCTTCAAGCACATTTACTTCATCTAACGTCAAATTATCAAGAGTGTCCCCTTTATGAAAATCCTTGTAATCCGCTACCCTGTTTCCAGCGTTATCAAATACTTCTAAGAAACCATAATCTTGCGAATCGAAAGGATTCAGCATAGAACCTTTGTTATCAACGTGAGTATATCTATAATTTCCCGGCAGACTTGGAATCTGGCCATAACCAAATAACTTCTTAGGCCTGCCAGAATCCATCAAGAAACTAGGAGGGTCATAAAGCGCGTAAGCAGCGACAGTCGCACCAGCTATCAGCAAGTTTCTCCTTGACATTATGGTTCCTAAATTTATTGGCATGAGTACAGGAGAAAATACTATTATTTATAAACCTTTCGTTTATGTTACTACTTGAAAATAATGATTAAATATTGTGATGTTGCTGTGGAAGTAATAAAAAACTTAATAAATTTAATATTAAGGAGAGAATTATAGCAATCTAATAGTCAAGCCATGGAAGATGGAATTGCTGCATTTTAATTTATTGAATGAATTAAGGGAAAATTATAAAATTGAGGTTCCAAAAGGAATAATAAGGATTAGCTGTAGCTGAGAAAGAATTCAAAACAATTCAAGAAAAAAGACCAATTAATAAAAGTCACAACGAACAAAAAATAAACCTTTATATATCTACTATTCAAATTCAATAAAAAAAGAGGATTAACATGCCACTCGAAGAAGAATCATTGCCGCCGCCACCAAAGAAGGGAATGCTAGGATTTGGAAAAGCTCAGCTTCCTCCTGGGCCGGATTTAAGCGGAGTTACAGGGGATATCAATTCCTTAAGCAGAAGGCTTAAGCTTCTTGAAGAGGGGATTACAAACTTACGAAGATTTTTTCAGGTAACTGAAGAGAATGTAATTGCCAAGAACAAGCATTATTCTGCAGAGCTAAAAACAATAAATTCTGACATAAGCGAGATGAGGAAAGAGATACAGGAAGTAAAAGACAAATTAATGCTTGTGATAAGAGAGCTGCAGTCTGTTGCGCGAAAAGAAGAAGTCAGGGTTCTTGAGAAATACATTAATTTATGGAATCCGGTCAAATTCATTAGCCAGAACGAGATTGAAGGAATAATCAATGAAGTTATTGATAAAAGGGAAAAGGACAATAAAAAAGAATAAAATTATACTGGAAGCAATAGTGGCGTAATAGAATAAGTCTTAAGGTTTGAGGATATAACCACTAATTCTGACATAATTATATTAATAGAAAGCTTTAAATATATTCATTTAAAGTATAATCAAAAAAGAGAGGTGCAGTAATGGCTTTATTTACTTTAGGCAAGAAGAAAAAAGAAGAACCTTTAGATTTTTCTTTGCCGCCACCGGATTCTGAGCCCCAGGCACCAAACTCGCCCGTGGAACAGGTAGTTATGATGAAACAGCAGGGCTACACCAACGGCCAGATTACTCAGCTTCTGCAAAGCCAGGGATACTCTACCACTCAAATTTCTGATGCCATAAATCAGGGAAACCTAAGCGGAAATTTTGAAAATGCAAGGCAGGAGATAGGAATGTCCGACTATGGGCAAAGCAACTATGATCAGCCTTATGCCCAGCAGCCCCAGCCACAGAATTTCCAGCCACCCCATGAAATTTCAAACCCAATGAATATGGATGACGAGAGAATTCAGGAAATAACAGAAGCTATTATAGAGGAAAAATGGCAGGAATTTGCGGGCGACATGCGCAAGGTAATAGAATGGAAAGACCGAAGCGAGGACCGGATTGCAAAGGTCGAACAGCAACTGATTGATTTGAGGCTGAGCATTGATTCCCTGACCAAAAGCATAGTGGGAAAAATTACATCTTACGACCAGAATATACTTGATGTCGGAACTGAGATAAAGGCAATGGAGAAAGTATTCCAAAAAGTTTTGCCGACATTGACAGAGAATGTGAATAAGTTGGATAGGATGGCCAAAGGGTACAGAGAGCCTGTGCAGAAAAGCAAATAAAATTTATTTTGATTTTAGAGGAGATTTTGGATTATAATTTTAATTATTTAAACTACAATGAATAATAAAAAATAATTTCACCCAAGCGATATAGCTATAAAATAAATTCTTAATTTCGGAAAGATAAAACCATCAAATATATTTCTAATGTCCGCCGCCCTGAGCGAGAAGAGCTATTGTAAAAATAGCAATTGCGAAAATCAAAACTACGCCCATGAAAGTTGGATTGAAGAGAATATTAACTGTTTTAGAAAGGTCTTTGGTGTCTGCCGTCGATGAATCAATCTGGCTTCTTATCTGAACCCCAACACCGATTATGATGACAAACACAATAAATACCATCATGACCCCTTTAAGCCCTGGAACTGCGTCACCATGGCCTCCGAGCATCTTCGAGGCAATGCTCATAAGCATTATGAGAACAAAAATAACTGCAAGGAAAGGCGCCGTGTTGGCTACAACACTTGTTGCAAGAGGGGATATCAATACAAAAATCCCCATTAACAAGCCTACGAGAACGGTCACAAGATTATTCTGGCCGAGGACTTTTGTCCATGCGAGAATTGCGTACACAACTATCCAAACGAAAAGAAAAACAAAAATACTGGAGAAGTGCTGAAGGCCAGTTACATCGAGAAAAGTTGCCATAGTGCCGGGACCTTAATGTCCCCCACCGCCACCAAACAATTTGCTGAAATCAACTCCCATTCTTTTCATAGCCGACTTGTCGTCAGTTTCCTTTGAATCTGAAGTTATCCACGCAATTACCATACCGAAGACAAGCAGCATTATAATGACCGCAATGCTCTCTGTGCCGAATAATTGTTCAAGAGTAGTCCCAAAATATCCAGACCACCATCCTGCTGAGCCGCCGAATACTATAACAATAACAGCGAACGAGAAAAATGCAACCCATCCGGGCATTGACATTCCAAGAAATATTTTTTCCTGGCCGAAAACGCCAATCATAATCAAAAGGAAAATGATTGCAACCAAGACTATTGAAATTGACGGAAGGGCATCGCCTATAATAATAACCGGGTCTGCATTCGGAGGAAATCTTCCGGTAACGTGGGGAATAACAACAAGCAAACCGACAATTACTGCCACCATAATATTGAGATTCTTTTTTCCTTCTCCAAGAACTCTAGTCTTTTGAAGAATAGCGTAGATTATGACAAATATAAGCAAGAAAATAAGAACTACCTGGATATTCCATTGATCCAGCATTCTTGCGAACTGGTCCGGTCTAAACGCCTCAGCAACCATTTTTACACCTCTTATCCATGAAAAGTTAGATGAATTTTACTCCTGCCAACATCTTTATTAAATCATATTTAGTTAATGAGTAGTATATAAATCTTGTGGATTAGTGCCCCCCTGATGAACTAACGCTGCTTTTGGGCGGCTCTTTGACGGCGTATACAATAAATATAACTATTATGGCCATAAGAATTAACGAGCCGGCCAACTGGTCATTGCCGGAGCCGGTGAAATCCCCCAGCCTTTGAAGCCAGGTTTTCCCGTCAGCTGTCTTGATTGAGTCAAGGAAAATACCAGATATTGCGAGAAAAACAATTATCTCGAAAGCGATTTTCCAGCCTCCCTGAAGATACATCGGCTCGCCTTCCTTGTGGAACGAGCCCACTAACAATAAAAATAAAACGCTGAAAAATAAAACAATAACTGCTTTTGCAACAGTCCCATTTATGATTGCAACTAATTCTTTCGCTGCTATGACGAGAAAAGCAATGACGAAAGATGCGATTGCATTAAGGTTCTTTTTTGTGTATTCGTGCCCGTCGTGATGCTCTGTGCCCAATACTTTTGTCTTTTCCATGATGGCAAAGACCACAGTGAAAACCAAAAGGAAAGGCAAAACAACATCAAACAGCCCAATCTGGGTGAAGAAATCTATAACACCCCTAAAAGGAGTAACTGCCGGAACTGGAGTTGGGATGACTGGAGGAAGAGTAGTAGCCATAGTGTTCTTAGTCAGATTTATGTATTTAAATTTATCGTTTTTTGAATTAATTCCTGCCTTTCATGGAAATGTCGTACATAACTTCTTCCAGTTTCTTTAAGTTCCATTTGATGGAATCAGATTTTTTCCTTAATTCGCCGTTTCTTAAATTTAATTTGAGAAATTCACCATAAATATCATGAACAAGCTCTTTGATTCTTTCAGCTTCATCAAATTTTTTGTGGATAACATCGTAGATTGCCCTTCTTCCCAATTCTCCCGTTAAGTCGCAAAGGCCGCTAAGGTAATCTTCAGCAGAAACTCCAAGGCTTGCTTTTGTTGGTATTTTTTTATTTTTTACAAATTCATAAAAAGCAATCGCCTCTACATATTCCTGAAATGCAACAGCATGAATGTTGGTATCTGTGATTATATTTACTTTTTTTAACTTCTTAACTTTTTCTTTTATATTTTTTATTGAATTTTCTGCCTCTTTCAAATCATTTCTCTGCGCTGCATAAATAATCTGCTTGGAGACACTTATAATTTCCCTTGAAAGCTGTATGACTTCTTCTCTGCGCAAGTCAATCTTATGCATTTCTTCTCTTATCCTGTTAAACTCCTTTTTATTTATCATTTTACTTGTATGATACGGCTAGCATAACTGTAATAACCACAATTACGACAAACATTATAATGAAAAGTGTTTCATCTCTAATTTTAATCACCTTTAGCCACGAAGTACTTACCTAAATTTAAATCTTATCATATTAATAATCAACACCAAACATTTAAATAATTTCCATAAATCCGTATGCCTATGAAACGAACCCACACTTGTGGAGAACTGACTGCAAAAGATGTCAACAAGAAAGTGATTTTGGCAGGATGGTGCGCAACAAGAAGAGATCATGGCGGAGTTATTTTTATTGACCTGAGAGACAGGTACGGAATAACACAAATAGTTTTTGACCCTTCCAATAATATTGAAAGCCACAAGGCTGCCGAGTCTTTGAGAAGGGAAGATGTTTTAATAGTCGAGGGCAGCGTAAGAAATCGTCCGCAAGGAATGGCGAATAACAGAATGCATACAGGCGAGATTGAAATTCTGGTAAGCAAAATTATCAGCACAAACAGGGCGCAGACTCCGCCTATAGAAATAGACGACAGGCTTGAAGCTTCCGAAGAGACTAAATTAAAGTACAGATATCTTGACTTAAGAAGGCCGAAAATGCAGAAACAGCTCATGTTCAGGCACAAAATCGGGATGGCAATAAGGGAATACCTGACAAAAGAAAATTTTGTTGAAATTGAAACTCCGATGCTTATCAAGACAACTCCAGAAGGAGCAAGAGATTATCTGGTGCCGTCAAGAATTCATGCCGGCAAATTTTATTCATTACCGCAGTCGCCCCAAATTTACAAGCAGATTCTGATGATTGCGGGGTTTGATAGATATTATCAGTTTGCGAGGTGCCTGCGAGATGAAGATTTAAGGGAAGACAGGCAGCCCGAGCATACCCAAGTGGATTTGGAAATGTCGTTTGCGGAAGTTGATGATATTCTGCATCTGACTGAAGGCTTAATGAAGCATGTTTTTAGGGCTGTTCTTAACAGGGATATTAAAACCCCTTTCAAAAGGTTCACTTACCGTGATGCAGTGGAAAGATACTGCACAGACAAACCAGATATAAGATTCGGGATGGAATGCTGCACCGTCACTGACGTCGCAAAAAATTCTGAATTCAAAGTTTTTTTGGATGTAATCAAAAAAAATGGAATTGTGAAAGTGCTGAACGCAGAAGAATGCGGCGATAAATTAAGCAGGAACCAAATTGATGAGCTGATTGAATTCTCAAAACAAAATGGCGCTGCTGGTTTAGCGTGGATGAGAGTTACAAAAGACGGATTGGAAAGCAATATTGTAAAATTCTTTTCTGCTGATATTCAGAAAAAAATAATTGAGAAAACAAATGCAAAAAATGGCGATTTATTATTATTTGCCGCTGACAATGAAAAAATTGTGAATACTGTTCTTTCAAGATTACGACTGAAGCTTGGAAAGGATCTTGGGCTCATTAAGGATGATTTTAATTTTTGCTTTGTAACCGACTTTCCTATGTTTGACTGGAATGAAGACGAGCAGAAATGGGATTTTGCGCATAACCCGTTCACAATGCCGCGCGAAGATTATCTGCAGTATCTTGATTCAGAACCAGGAAAAGTAATTTCATACCAGTATGATTTTGTGGCGAACGGAACGGAATTATTTTCAGGCTCTGTGCGAAACACAATTCCGGAACTTCAGGAAAAAACTTTCAAGGTAACCGGAATGCCGGCTGAAGAAGTCCGCGAAAGGTTTGGATTTTTGCTCGAGGCTTATAAATATGGAGCGCCTTCGCATGCAGGATTTGGGTTAGGATTTGACAGGCTGGCTGCACTGATGCAAGGTATGCATGACATCAGGGAGGTAATTGCATTTCCTAAGAATAAATCCGCAGAAAACCCGATGGACGGCTCGCCTTCTGAGGCTTCGGAAAAACAGCTGCAGGAACTGCACATCAAACTGGATTTTGTAAAGGAAGCAACAAATATTATATTTAATAAAATTAACGAAGTGCTTAACAAAGAAAAAATGGAATTTGAAGTTCTCCAGCATAAGCCAGTTTTCACCAGCAAGGAAGCTGCTGAAGTCCGCGGAACAGAATTAAAACAGGGCACTAAGGCACTTGTTTTGAGGACGGATGAGGGATTTATTCAGGCATGCGTTGCCGGCAATAAGGAATTAGACATTGAGAAACTGCAAAAAATCACTTTATTCAAAAGAATTGAAATGGCTGATGCAAAAGAAGTCCGGAAAGTTACAGGATGCAATATTGGTAGCGTTCCTCCATTTGGAAATTTATTTGGACTGAAAGTTTATTTTGACAAAAGTGTGGTTGAAAACGAGGTTGTTGCTTTCAATGCCGGCTCGCACACGCGAAGCATTAAAATGAAAGCAAAAGATTTAGTTAAAATTGTGAATCCTATTGTTGGGGAGTTTAGCAGATAGTTTAATTTGATTTCTTTTTGTTGTAGTAATACCAGTACAATCCTAAATAGATTATTGTCGTAGCAATTGCCATCCCCTATTTTATGATAAGCGGCATTTGGTTTATCAATAAAGCGTACGCAAGCGCAATTGCGTTTGCAACCAGAAATATGATAAACAGCATTAGGCTGACACCGCTTGTATCCTTGAGCTTAATTGTTTTGACCATCTGAGGGATTATCATTATAGAAAATAACAATGTAGCAGTCCAGCCTAATATTTGTGATAATTCCATTTTTAATTTTCAATAGCACAAAGTCCAAATAATCATAAATAAAAAAAATCTAAAAAATTAATTACTAAAATTTAACTTCCGGAGCATTCTCAGAACCGGGAGCTGAGTTGAAGTAAGTTCTGTCTGAATATCCAAGTTTTTTTGCAACAATGCTTGATGGGAATGTTTTTATTCTTGCATTAAAGTCGCGCACAGCATCGTTATATCTCTGCCTTTCAACTGCAACTTTGTTTTCTGTGTTTGCAAGCTCATCCTGCAGCGCCTGGAAATTTTTTGTCGCTGTCAATTGCGGATAATTTTCCGCAACAAGAAGCAGTTTTGACAATGTCGATTCTATCTGATTTGCGGTTTCAACTTTTGCATTAACGTCCGGAGCTGTTTGCCACTGGCTTCTTAATTTAGTTATTTCTGTCAAAGTTGATTGCTCGAAATTTGCTGCGCCTTTCACTGTTGAAACTAAATTTGGAATCAAGTCAACTCTCCTCTGGTATTGCGTCTCAACCTGAGCCCACTTGCCATTGACTCCTTCATTCAGTCTTATCAATGAATTGTAAGTTCCAATATACCAAAATACAATTAATAGAATAACTGCAACCGGTATTCCAATCCATAATAATAATTTCTTGTTCATTTTTTCACCTTTGATGATTTTTTTGAAAAATGATATAATAACTTAACTTCATTCCTGTCAAGCCACATGCCTCCACAGCGGTCACAAGCATCCAAAACCGCCCCTGACGGATGCTTTATTTTTCGCATGAATTTATTGTGCCACAGGCCTGAGCATCTCGGGCAATGCATTTTCTTGTTCATTTTAAATTTATTGTATGATATTGAATTGTATATTTAAGCTTTGCCGTCTACCAGCCCCCCCCTCCGCCTCCGCCTCCAAATCCACCACCGCCTCCTGAAAATCCACCGAAGCCCCCTGAACCACCACCGCCAAATCCCCCCCTTCCGAATCCGCCCATAAACAATCCGGCGGCAGCACCATGATAAAAGCTGTTATCTTGTTTTTTGGATTTAGGCAAATTTCTTGTTGCCTTAAAAATGCTTATCACAATCAATAAGATAAAGACAATAACAAATACGATAATAAATGAAGGAATCTTGCCTGAACTCTGGCTCTCATTTTTTAACGCAACAATGTCCGCATCATTTGAATTAAGCAACAATCTTTTTACCACATCTTCTGCCTGCAGAACTCCTGTTTCATAATCCCCGTTTCTAAAATTTGGAACTAAATAATCTCTTGAAATTCGCCCTATCAGTGGGGAATTCAAAGTTGATTCAACACCATAGCCTACTTCCCACCGGTATTTTCTGTCTTTGACTGCAATATATAATAAAATTCCGTTGTCATTGCCTTTTTTTCCAATATTATTTTTTTCAGCAATTTTTAATGTGTATTCCTCCAGAGAAAAATCTTTTGGATACTCATTTTCAATGTAGATTATAAATTGAACGCCATCGGTTTCCTTTTCAAGACTTCTCAAATCATTTTCAAGCTGCGATTTTATGCCCGGGGATAGAATACCGGCATCATCTGTAACATAAGAATAAATAGCAGGAATCTGGGCTGTTGAAAATGGGATTACTAACAACAAAACTGCGATTATCAAAATAATTTTTTTCATAGGTATGACTTAATCATAACAATATATAAATATAACCATTATAAATTAATTACATGCCAAACAAAAAATTAATTATTAATTTTGCAACCAGCAATCTTGGTAAAGTTCGCGAGTTTAAACACATTCTTGAGCCAGAAATTAAAGTCAACCACATCAAAATCTCCTATCAAGAAATAAGAAGCGATGATTCTGAAGAGATTGCAAGGCATTCGGCAGAAGAACTTGCACGTAAATTCAATAAAAATATTGTAGTCGAGGATTCTGGATTGTTCATTAAGGCCCTTAATGATTTTCCCGGGACTTATTCTGCAACAGTGCATAAAAAAATCGGATTGGAAGGAATACTTAAGCTTTTAAAAAATGTTAAGGACAGGGAATGCACTTACAAGAGCGCGGTTGCCTATTGCGAGCCGGGAAAAAAACCTATAAGTTTTATCGGAATAGAGAAAGGAAAAATTTCCGAATCGATAAGGGGAAATTTCGGCTTTGGACATGATCCGATTTTCATTCCAGAAGGCAGCAGTAAAACCTACGGCGAAATGGAAAATGTCGAGGAAATTAAGAAATTCAGGAGAAATGCTGTTGAGAAGCTGAGAAATTACCTTGTAAAAAAGTAAGCTGTAAAAATTTGATCCAAAATTGATTAAATGAGGGTTCCAAGCATGAGTTCATTTCCGAAAGATGAAGTATACTGGCAAACTTTCAAAAAGCCAAAAGTTATGCCATTAAAAAAAGATTCACGCGCTGACATAGCAATAGTGGGCGGAGGCGTTACGGGGCTTTCAGCGGCGCAGTCCTTTGCAGAGAAAGGGTTTGATGTGGCTATAATCGAGAGAGACTTCTGCGGGGCAGGGGCAAGCGGCAAAAGCTCAGGATTCATAACTCCTGATTCTGAGTTTGGATTGAGTGATTTCATAAAAAGGTTCGGCAAAAAGCCGGCAAGAAAATTATGGGAATTTGGAAATGATGGTGTTGAATTTATTAGAAGAAATATAAGGAAAAACAAGCTTGAGTGCGACTATATTAAGCAGGATGCTATTTTTGTGGCAAATAAAAAGAAGCATTTGAATTCTGTAGAAGAAGAATTTAAAGCAAGAAAGGAACTTCACTATACAACCAGCATATATTCTAGTGATAGATTAGAGAATGTAATCGGAACAAAAGGCTACTGCGGCGGTGTAAGGTATTACAACACATTTGCCATGAATTCCTACCTATATTGCCAAGGAATGAAAGATGCATTAAAGATAAAAATTTTTGAAAAAACTGATGCTGTTGGAATAAAAGACAATTGCATATCAACAAACACAGGATATAAAATAAAAGCCGACAAAATAATTGTATGCGCAGACAGATTTACTCCAGACTTAAGAAAAAATGACAAGGATTTTTATCAGGTACAGACATATCTTTTAGTCAGCGCTCCTTTAAATAAAAATGTGATGCAAAAGATTTTTCCTGAGAAGCAAATTATGGTGTGGGATTCTGACTTGAACTACCAGTATTTCAGGCCATTAGGCGGCAACAGGATTCTTCTTGGCGGCGGCGATATTATAACCCTGTATAATAAGAAATTAATCCGCAATAATAAAAGGGTTTTTCAAAAACTTACCAGATATTTTTCAAAAAAATTTCCAAATATAAGGATAAGATGGGAATACATGTGGCCGGGTGCATTAGGAATTTCAAAAGATTTTCTTCCAATAATTTCTGTTGACAAAGAAATGCCTGATGTATATTATCTTGGCGCAGGGGCAGGACTTCCATGGTCTGCTGGCATAGGAAATTACATAGCGCAGAAAATTACGAATGGAAAAAATGATTTTGATTCTTTTTTTAATAATACAAGAAAATTTCCGCCTCCATCGGCATTTCAAAACATACTGGGCAAAAAGATTGCTTTTTCCTTATGCCACGGCTACATAAAATTTCTTGAAAAATAAAGTTCAAGAAAGAACAGAATAGCTAAACAACACGCCAAATGCCTTGCACCAGACTAAAACCTTGTTGTATTTAGAAGTGTCGACTCCTTCTGGAATTTCATAGTTGACATTACCTTTTGTGGCTTTTATTTTTGAAATCTCGATAAAATCATCATCACTTAAGTCAGATGCAAGATAGATTCTCAGGTCAGGCCCATTTATTGTATCAAAATCCTCAAATCTTACAGTCTTTTTTCCGTCCTTTTCTATCAATAGTGCCTTGCCGCTTACATCATGCGCGCTTGCTTTAAATTCTCCCTGTGCAAGTACTTTAGCAGAAGGCATCTGGTCATTCATCACCATAACTTTATCTTTCATTTCCTCTACTTGGCTTTCGAATTCAGCCTTTGCCGCAGCATCCATTGAGTCCATTGCATCCTTAACTTCCAGCGGTGATGCGTCGTTCTTCTCAACAACCCTAAATATAGGAGAAATTGTATAGTAGCCGAATGGTATAGCAACTACCAATAATATAATGGCAATAATCCATATTTTTTTCATATTTAATATAGTTCATACCTATTATTTAAAATATTATCGGTTTGGAAAACAAAAAGATTAGTTAATAAACAATAAATATAAAAAGAAATGAATCAATTTAAATTTATGACACGTTTGGTTTTACTAGTTGTTGTGTTTCTCGTTAGCGGCTGTATGATCCAATCCAACGAAAGCGGCCAAAGTTCTGTAAAAAATCTAGAACAATGCAATCAAAATAATGAATGCCCAGAAGAATATTTTTGTTATAATCCATCTGAATGTGGCCTTGGACCTAACGGACCTGTACCATGTTCTCTTAAGGACGATGCTTGTCATAAATCCTGTAAAAGTGACGATGATTGCCCGAAAGAATCTCCAAGATGCTTGAGTGCACCATGGTCAGATACTGTAATGGCTGAAGAATCAGCCAAATACCACCTTTGCTTCAAGTAGAAAAATTTAAATAATAATTAAAATCCTTTCTTGCCATGATAACAAGAATAAAAGAACTGATGAATGTAAAAGACGACTTGGTTTTAATAAACAAGAATATTGACGAAAATAATAAAATCATTTCCGAGTTAAAGGCCGAATTAACTGCATTAAAAAATGAAGTGAGCGAAACTAAAAGCATACAGCAGGATTTCTTAAATACATTCAAGGAAAATTTAACTGTCATAAAAAACTTAAGAGAAGATTTCGGCAAGGAACTGTATGAGTTCAAATTATTAAAAGGCCAACTGCAGAGAAAGATTTTGGATAAATTCGAGGAAGAGCTGCAGAAAGACTTGGAAATCAACAGAGATTCTTTAAGGAAAGACGCTAATGATTACAATGAATTGCGAGAAAAAGTTTCTGAAGTTTTGTCAAGATTAAACTTAACAAGCGACGAGATAACCAAGTTCACAGAAATAAGCAAAAATATCAAGAAAGAAGACTTTGAATTAACAAAATTTGCAAAGCAGATTGCTGACATGGATAGGGAGAAACTGGAATTGATGAGGAAGATTGACAATCTCGAAAGGCTTGTTTCAAAGATTAGAAGAAGAGAAATAATAAGATAAAATTATTATGTTAGACTATTTCATTCATCAAATTTTATTTCTTTAGGGAGGGAATGTTCTCACCGCACTTGCTTGGGTTTGTCCTCTCTCCACCAACCCTAAATACGAAGATTTAATGTGCAACCCAAACAAAAATATATAAACTTTCATTTTATACGCACTTTTATGGAAAATCAGAGCAAAATAACAGTTGACAGGAAGCTTCTGGAGCACGTTGCCGAAGTTGCAAGGCTGAAACTGACGGAAGAAGAAATCAGGAAATTCCTTCCGCAATTAAAGGAAGCTTTGGAATTCTTTTTGCAGTTAGGCGAAGTTGACACAAGCAATATCAAGCCCAGCTTCCAGCCGGTTGATTTGAAAAATGCAATGCGCGATGATACAGAAAAAAAATGTCTGACGCAAGATGAAGCGCTTTCGCAGACGGAGCACAAAAAAGATGGATACTTCAAAGGGCCAAGGGCAATTTAGATTTTTTAATGTGGTCATTTTTTTATTACTATTAGTAGTGCTTACTTCATCATGCTCATCAAAAAATACCCAAGGTGAAAAAGAAATGACAAAATATGTTACAATTGAAACGGACAAAGGAACAATCAAAGCAGAGTTGTATGCAGAAAAAGCGCCGATAACCACAAAAAATTTCATCGAATTGGCAAATTCAGGATTTTACAACGGATTAAAATTCCACAGGGTTGAAAAAGATTTTGTAATACAGGGTGGCGACCCAAAAGGAGACGGAACCGGCGGCTCTGGAAAGAATATTCCGCTTGAAATAAATTCGGATTTGAGACACACAGAAGGCGCGGTTGCAATGGCGCGCTCACAAGATCCGGACAGCGCAAGCTCGCAATTCTATATAACTTTGGCGCCAACACCATTTCTAGATGGTAATTACGCTGTATTTGGCAAAGTAATTTATGATATGGACATTGTCAAAAAAATTGAAGTCGGTGATAAGATGAATAAGGTTTACATAACAGACAAGTGACAATTCATGAAAATAAATGAGTTTATCCAGCAGGTGAAAAATAACCAGGTGGATATAATCGAGCACACCCACAAAGTTATTGAAGAGTGCAAAAAAATAAATCATGAGTATAATTACTTTAATTTTATTTCTGAAGAACTTGCATTAAAACAAGCAAATGAAATTAAAAAATCAATTAAAAATAATGATAAAAGCATCAAAAACAAAAAATTGCTTGGAGTTGCCATATCAGTAAAGGATTCAATTTGCGTCAAAGGTGTCGAATCTACTGCAGGCTCCAGAATATTGAAAGGCTACAAGCCATTATTTAATGCCACCGTAATTGAAAAAGTAATTGAAGAAGGGGGAATTGTAATCGGGAAAACTTCTCAGGATGAGTTTGGATTTGGAGCGTTTTCCACGAATGTGGGACTGGGGTTCAAAATTCCCAAAAATCCATTTGACAAAGAGAGAAGCTGCGGCGGCTCATCGGGAGGCGCTGCAGGATTAAGCCAGAAATTAAACAACCACATAGCGCTCGGTGAATCCACCGGAGGCTCGATTGTTGAACCATCATCATTCTGCGGAGTTTATGGTTTGTGCCCGACGTACGGCCTGGTGTCAAGGTACGGGCTTATGGATTTTGGAAATTCCCTTGATAAAATCGGGCCGATTGGAAAAGGCATACAGGACGCCGCCCTGTTAATGGGAACAATTGCCGGCAACGATAAAAATGACAGCACTTCCTTAAATTCTGACCATATTGATTATCAATCTCTTTTAAAAGAGCCTGTAAAAGGAATGAAAATCGGCATCATAAAAGAATCGTTTGGGAAAGGAATAGAAAAAGAAGTCGACAAAGCCGTGCGGAAAGGAATTGAAAAGCTGGAGGACGAGGGTGTAATAACCGAGGAGATTTCGCTGGAGCTTCCAATAAAATATGGGATTGCAACTTATTACATGATTGCCACATCTGAAGCAAGCACAAATCTCGCCAAATACTGCGGAATGAGGTACGGAAAAAGCGACAAGCTGGAAGGAAATTTTAATGAATATTTTACAAAAGTCAGGAGCGAAAATTTCACCGAAGAGGCAAAAAGAAGAATTATGCTGGGCACATTTGCAAGAATGGCCGGCTACAGAGATGCTTTTTATCTCAAGGCCGCCAAAGTGAGAACGATAATGATTAATGAATACAAAAAATCTTTTAAAAATTTTGATGCCCTTATCAGCCCAACCGCACCAATGCTGCCACCGAAATTATCAGAAATTGAAAAATTAACACCGCTTCAGAATTACCTTGCCGATGTCATGACTGTTTCACCCAATGTGGCCGGGCTGCCGCATTTAAACGTTCCAGTCGGAAATTCAAACGGATTGCCGGTTGGAATGTTATTAACTGGTGATCATCTGCAGGAAAGAAAATTGCTGCAGCTTGGAAGCGTTTTTGACCGTAATTAAAAATAATTCAAGAAGAAAATTACATAAAAAAATTATTATCAAAAAACTTAAAATGAAAAACTTTACAGCTGACATTGTTATCGGACTTGAAATTCACGTGGAATTAAATACAAAAACAAAATTATTCTGCGGCTGCCCTACTAAAGGCAACGAAGAGCCCAACACTAGAACCTGCGTGACATGCCTTGGTATGCCCGGATCAAAGCCAGTTCTGAACAAAAAAGCAGTTGAGTTTGCATTAAAATTATGCCTGGCACTTGGATGCGAAATTTCTCCTGAATTAATTTTCTCGAGAAAATCATATTTTTACCCAGATATGGCAAAAAATTACCAGATATCGCAGTACGAAATTCCCCTCGGCAAAAAAGGAAAATTAAAATTAAAGGAAGGAAAAGAAGTCGGGATAACCAGAGTGCACATGGAGGAAGACCCTGCATCTTTGGTGCATCCTGCCGGAATGAAAGATTCTGCCTATGTATTGGTGGATTACAACAGAAGCGGTAATCCGCTTGCCGAAATTGTGACAGAGCCGGACCTGGAAAGCCCTGAAGAGACGAGAGATTTCATGAAGCAGCTTATTACAGTCCTGGAGTATCTTGAAATTTTTGATGTGAATAGCGGAATAATAAAAGCAGACGCAAATATTTCAATAAAAGAGAGCGGATACACAAGAGTGGAGATAAAAAACATAACCGGGTTTAAGGAAATTGAAAGTGCATTGGTTTATGAACTAAATCGTCAAATAGGCGAAGCAAAAAACCACCGAACAATTCACCATGAAACCCGCTCATGGGATTCTGAAAGCGGAGTTACTTTCTCCTTAAGAAAAAAAGAAACGGAGGAGGATTATGGATATATTATAGACAGCGATTTGACAGTTGTTGAAATTAAAAATGAATGGATTAATAAAATTAAAAAAGGTATGCCAGAACTTGCACAAGACAAAGTAAAAAATTTTGTTTCCAATTATAGAATTAAAAAAGAAGATGCAGAGATAATTGCTGCCGATAAGGAAATGGCAAAGATGTTTGAGTCTGTAGCAAAGCAAGTTGATGCAAATCTCGCTGCAAAATGGATAAGAAGGGAACTAGTAAGGGTTCTTAATTATAATAAAAAAGAATTGAATGAAACCGGCGTGAATGAAAAACACATTATTGCTTTGCTTAAATTAATTCAAAATAAAAAAATAACTGATAATATCGGGCAGCAGATTATTGAAAAATTAGTTGAAAATCCCTTTGATGTAAATGAATACGTCAAAAAAGAAAAGTTGGAAGCTGTTTCAGATGTTTCCGAGCTAGAAAAATACTGCAGAGAAGCTATTGCAGAAAATCCAAACGCCGTTGAAGACTACAGGAAAGGAGAAGCGAAAGCGCTTAATTTTATTGTTGGCTCGGTGATGAAAAAAACTAAAGGAAAAGCGACACCGAAAGAAGTTAATGAGATAATATTAAAGTTGATTAAATTGTAAAATTATTTTAGTATTTATTCTGCCGGAGTTGAAATTATTACTTCTAGAAATGGAAGAGGTATACCATCGTATGGGCATTCAGGTTTATTAATTAATTCACAATTACTACACATTGCTCCTTTAATATCAACTTCTTCTCCTAATAGGTAACTATTACAATATCGTTGAGCTATAGTGCTATACCTATCTAATCTTACGTCAGAACGCCTTCTAAGCTCAATCATAGCTAACTGACCTAAATGATATCCATGAGGAGACTTTCTTAATTCTGAATATTTTTCAACTGTCGCTCTAAGTTCCGAATCGCTTAATCTGCCAACATCTCGCCTCATTTCACCCAATTTTTTATCTGCTTTTAATCTGTCCATTAAAACTCAATCTCCAATATCCTTCCAACTTCTTCTTTCATTCTTTTTTCGAAATCAGGAACTGTCTCGCCTTCCTGTTTTTCTTTGAGCAAAGCTTCCATCAAACTTTTTATCAGAATTTCCTCTTTTTCAGCTGTCAAATTTTCCAGCTTAATCTGTCCCAAATGCCCCTTAATCAAAAATGACTCGACATCCTCGACATTTTTAGCGTCTGATTTGATTTCCTCAAATTCTTTTGAGACAACTGCATGCGAGCTTTTCATTACAAAATATGCAGACCTTTCGTATACTTTTGCAAATATCTCCTTGAAATCAATATCGCTTGGCTTCCCGGATTCCAAAATTCCGTGCAGCCTTATCAGCACTATAGTGTTGTTGAATTCCTTTGTTTTTATTTCGTCCAGAAGATCATTTTTAATTTGCTCCGGAGTTTTGTGATCACATTTTTTATCAATTTTATAGACATTATAAATCTGTATTGGCTCCCATCTCGGCTTATTATCCTCGACAATGTAAAATCCGCCTCTCTCTAATTTTTCCAGTTCAGCAAAACTGTTGGGAAACAGTGGTCCTGGATAAGCTATCAATCCGTAGCCTTCAATCTGCTTATCATCAACAATATGGACATGGCCCCCGGCATAATAATCAAATCCTTTTGGCAGGAGCGACAGCGGCTGCGAGATTATATTTTCCATTTCTTTCGGCTTGAGCTCGTCAATTCCCGAATGAAAAATAAAAATCTTGTATCCTTCCTCATTTTCCAGATTGTCTAAAATTAATTTTTCGTAGTATAATCTTTCCAAAGTTCCCCTCTTGCCAAGCATTCCTGTAATTTTCGCTCCTGTTTTTTTGTCAACAGTAAAATTAAGCTTTAATTTTCCGCCGTCTACAGTTCCCCTGAAAACATTTATGAACATGCCGGCTTCTTCCAAAACATCCAAAATTGTTTTTCCGCTTGGGCTGTAATCATGCGAGCCGGGGACAATATAAACAGGAATATCCAAATCTTTCAGCAGTTTGAATTTGCTGACGACGGTTTTTAAGTTATCCAGCCTCGGAAAAGAAGTGTTAAATAAATCCCCGGCAATAATTATGAAATCCACTTTTTCCTTTATGCATTTATCTATTGATTTTATGAAAGCATGAGTGCTTGTGTCTTTCAGTTTCGGATCACGCCAGCTACCGATGTGGCAGTCTGCCATGTGAGCAAATTTCATACTCGTGGTAATAGATTGGGTTTTTTAAATGTTTATGAACCACTGGACATCCCCACATCAAATTTATAAAGAAGAAAATATTATATAGTTATATAGAAACTTATAAAGAAAGTATGTCAAGACTTGAAAGTATTCAAATAGAGAAACATTTTATTGAATTAGGGGAAGTTACTGTGACAAACAAGGAAAGATATTATGGAATGAAGTTGTAGAATTTAATTCTGGCAATTTGAATTAGCTTTCAAGATTTTTAGTGTGTCTATTCTGTTTGAACTTGAAAATTGGTGATTTCCCTCTTCAAAACCGCAAACTATATAAGCAAATTGTCGTTCACAGCCATAAAACAATTAAAAGGTGATTTAATGGCAGAAGTAGTATGTAAATGTGGGCTTAAGAGAGAAGGTGGGTATCTATATTTTGTAAATAAGGACGGCAATGCCGCGAGAGTTCAGATGGCAAGGGCCGGAAAGAAATCAAGCAAGAAGCAGGAAGTGCTTCACAAGTGCGGCGTAAAAAGAAAAGCTGGCTACCTTTACTTTATAGACAAGAAAGGAAATGTCGCAATGACAAAGATGAACCGGGGCGGAAGAAAGAAAAAAAGATAAATAATTCTTTTTATTTTTTTCTTTTTATTTTTTATAATAAGTGTTTTGATTTCTAAGGAATTATTAAATAATTAATTCAGTTCGCTGAACTCGACAATTTCCTGCTTAACTTTTGCTGCGCTCTTCGCAATTTTCTCAAAATTTGGTATGCTAACTGGAGTTACGAACTTTGCGAAATTGCTGGTTATCAGCGCTTCCCCAACATCCAGAGAAGCAATTGTCCGGTCGTCATTGCTTAAATCCTGAGCGGCGCTGTCTATAATTGCCTGCCGCTCGGGCCTCATCTCAATGCCCAGGATTATTTTGGTGTTTATGTTTGCCAAAATTTCTCTCGGAATTAAAGACGGGAGTTGAGTTATTGCAGTCAGGCCAACCCTGAATTTGCGCCCTTCTCTCGCAATTGTTGAAAAAATATTCGGGCCGGCTTCAAGAATTTCCTTGCTGAGAACTCTTGGCGCCTCTTCCAAAACTATTGAGATAACCGGCTTTGAATCCAAAGTTCCGTGCATTTTGTAATTTTTGTATTTATTGAAAACTTCATTCGCTATTAAGCTTCCAATCAATAATTCAATGCTGCCTGAAAAATTTGATGTGTCCACAATGACAAGTTTTCCATCCTCAAGATGCTTGCACATGTCGCTTATTGCTGCATGCCCGGCATTCAGCTGGAAAATTCCGTTGCAAAAAAGCTGATTATTTGAAAAATCCAAATCAAGAAGATAAAGCATGCGCCTCTTAACAACTGCAAGAGTATCTGATTTAAATGCATCCTTTATGCTTAATGTTTTTTCCAGAATTATTGATTCAATCCATTTATTTCCATATTCCTTGTAATAAAGGTTTAAGCACTGCCTCTGCGCGTCTGAGAAATCAACAACTCCGTCAAAATGATGCGGCCTGATTGATTCAAGATTTATTCTTAAAGTGTTTGTCCCTATTGGCGCATTTCTTGACGTGTAATAAACAAGATTCTCTTTGTCAGGATGGTCTTTCAGCCCGAATTTTGCTGTGCCGTAATATTCATTGTGCGGATCCAAGACCAAAATGCCGCAATAATTTTTTCCCATTACGTTCCACAACAAATTTGAAACCAAAACTGATTTTCCGCGGCCGGTTGTCCCAGCTATCAGAATATGATGTGAGAAAATTTTTTCTCCGTCAAGATAAATCGGAACGTCAAGAATTTTTGAGCCTGATCTGAGATTGCCGACAAGCAATGGATTTTTTGGCTTTGACAAGAAAGATAAATCTTCTTCTTTAAGCTCCCTTATTTCGGAGAAAAAATTTGGGAGTGATTTGCTTACTGATGCAGTTTTTCCGTCAATTGTAAGAAGGCTTTTAAGCATTGCAAGCATATAGTTTCTCAGGTTTGGGTCAAAGAAATCCAAATCTGCGTTTTCTTCAAGTTTCATTCCTGCAATCAATTCAAGATTTTGCTGGGATATCTGGCTTCCATAAACCAAGTCATAAACCTGCATTAGAATCTTTCCATCAGGCGAATCAGAAATCAACAGCTCCCCGATTTCCATGGACTGGCCGGCTTTCTGCCTTGCCACTATCCTTCCAAACTCTCCAGAAATAACTTGGCCTTTAATCAACATTCCACCAAACCTGAAGAATAGGTATATGATATATAAAAGTTGTTGTCAGATGTGTTGTGCAATCTGCAGGAATTTTCTCATTTGACCTAAAAGTTTTTATATTAATTAACAACTATGAGTTTATGACCCCATTAGAGCGTATTAAGTTCGCTAATTTTATTTGGTATTTTGGATTATCTTTGTCAATTACATTATATTGGTTCTTTAAACAAAGAAATCAAATGAAAAACCATCTCATAAATGGATTTGGATAGCTTTGATGATTGTTCTTTGGTTTCAAGCGATATACTCACTTGCCCACTTCTACGGATTTTTTTAATAAAGTTAGCTACCTATTCTTTATTTTATTTCCATCCTCAGAATCTGTGCTATCTCATCCCTTGAGACTGCGCAGCCGCCGATTTTTACTCCCCACAAAACACTTTCAAGCAAATTTCTTTTTGCATCCGGCATTTTGGTTATATAACCGTCCAAAATGCCATGCTCGTAAGCAACTGCAACAAGCTCTATCGAGCGAATTGCCCTCATGTTTTTTGTTCTGCTTCTGAACTCTCTTAAATTCAATTCATTCACGCTTATTGAAGTATGCAAAGTTTTTTTCAGGATTTCAAGAAGCAGCTTTGGATTTTCCATAATCAATCGCGTGGTTTTTTCGTCAATCGCAACAGAATCTGAATTTACATTAATAGCTGCTGCCAGTGTTGACATTTCCGCGAAATGAACAAGCTGCATGTAATTGTTGAAAGCCCTGAAAGTTGTATTTGCCATTTCCAGCAGCTTCGGGCTTTCATTTCTTATAAAATCATTGTCAATAATTTCAAGAATTCCATCTTCAATTAATTTTTCAATCTGGATAGCTTCAAACTTGAATTTTTTTATTTCAAAAGGCCTGTCAATCAGTTCTTTTTTTACACTTAAGGTAATGTAAAACTTGCCGTTGAAAATTTTTTTTAACGGCGGAAGAATAAACAGTAAATTGTTAGTTGCCAGGCTGATTATGGGCCCTGCATCAAATATTATTGACTTCATTCAAACAAACCCCTTGCAAATTTTAATCTGTTGGCAACGTTCGCTAAGTCATTGTATTGGTCAATTATAGTTGTTTTTCCAAGATAATGCATCAATTCCCATCTGGAAATTCCCAAAACCTCCGATGCTCTTGCGACAGAAATGCCATGCTCGCACAATTTGCAGCCTTTTTTTATCTGGGCTTGGTTAATAACTTCATTTATGTATAATCTCAAGCCCCTGTCGATGGTTCGTATGAAATTAAATAAATTTTTTATTGATCTTCTGAATTCATAGTCATTATTATTTTTCAAATTTGAGACAGCCGAACTAATTAAGTTTGTAATTTTATTAAAATCCACTTCTTTTTCCTTTCTTTCGATAATTTTTGACAATGAGTAAATCAGTATTGCAACAGAAATTGAATCTTCATCCTGAAAAACACTGGCATTATGAATTATATGGTTGCTCAAGGATTTTATTTCAGAGACGTCAGTTTCTCTCCTTTCCCTCAGAGTCTGATTTAAATCCGATAGAACAGAAATCAGGTCTTT
This sequence comes from Candidatus Nanoarchaeia archaeon, assembly GCA_035288865.1. Lineage (GTDB taxonomy): Archaea > Nanobdellota > Nanobdellia > Woesearchaeales > GW2011-AR4. The sequence goes on along the minus strand of DATDZA010000052.1, from coordinate 4,929 downwards.
TTTTATTAAATCATTCATAAAGAAATTTCCTGGATAGAAGTTATTTAAAGGTTTCTAAATTTATTTGGAATTTATCAAAAACTAATAAATTATTCAGGGAGGGAACTTTCTAGCTGCACTTTATGCAAACTTTGCTGCCCTCCACCCACCCTAAGAAGTAAAATTTGAAAGTGCGTGGTTAAAAGTTAAGAAAAATCCAGCAATTTCTGCACAGACTGCTTGACCTCCTGCTTTCCCTGTATCAGTAATTTTCCATTCCTGTAAAGAATGATCGTGCAAGGTCCTTTCATGACTGCCAATTCGTGCTGTGACTTGGGCTTTTCGAATTTATATCCAAAATCCTCCAGTTTTTTTAAATCTTCCAAAGTGTGGCCTTTGTGCTTCTTTTCATCCTTGAGAAACTGGCCGAAATCCGACAAATTGCTTTGAAATTTTTTATTTACCAAATCTTGATAAGGGAACCAGCTTTTCCTAAACAGCTCTGGATATTTTTCAAAATTTTTCTGGAGAAATGCAACTGTTTTTGGGTCTGACATGTAGCCGGAGCCGAAATCTATTCCCAGTTCTTTTTTTGTGATTTCTATTTCACGGTCGCCCGTGACTTTTGCAATTATCGAGGCAGCCGCAACTAATGGATATCGCTCTGCTTTGTGCTCAAGAATTAAGTCAACTTGCTTGTTTTTTAATAGTTTTTTTAGATAAATTCTGTAAGAGTCAATGTTGTTGCTTGGGCAGTCGATTATTGCCTGGTTTGGGTTGAACTCATTCAGAATATCTGCCTGTTTGTGTGCTTCTAACCTGTTTAAGTTTAATCCATCTGTGCCTTTGACTGCTTTGTCTATTTCATCAGGCTGAATTATAAGAACGTGATAATATTTTAGAACTGATAATAATTTTGGATATAATTTTTCACGCTCTTCTTTGGTCATTAATTTTGAGTCTTTTGGCTTTAGCGCGATTAGTTTAGGCAAATCTTTTTCTTCCATCATGGCTCCGCACATTACCATTGGGCCTATGATTGGGCCTCTACGCGCTTCATCAATTCCGCAAATTAACATTTAATCACCTTTTTTACAATTTAAAGAATTAAAGTTATTTTATAAAAATGTTTGGGAAAAAAAGCAAAATTAAGCATATTTTGCTAGTGCTCTTTCCAAGCGCTCTTTATGCATCTGAATAGAAAATCCTATCTTGCCAAACTCTTTTATATTTTCTTTACCATATATGGAAATTCTGTACTGGATAGTTTTATGGGTGCCACCAATCCGTGTTTTGACAATGGAAGTAATATTTACACTTTCGAGCAATTTTTTCAAGTCGTATGCATAATTTTTATCAACAGTAATAAATCTAATTTCATACAGTCTTTTTGACATATAGGCTTCCATGTCAAATGCCGCCCTCAAATAAGCGTATTTTACTGAAAGAGAAGAATTGAATATCCAACTAGGAATTCTTGTTTCTTCATCAGATTTCCTGATGTCCAAGATATAGTAAAAGAAATGAGCTAAAGTTTTGGAATTAGTATAAGTCTCAAAAGCATTCTTGTGTTCTCTTACAAAAATAGTGTTAGAAGGAGAAAATGTAGTTAATAGTAAATCTCTAAATAAATATATTTTTGACACATCTTTCTTTTGAGTAAAATATATTCTTCTTAAATCTTTGATTAAGCTACCATCTGGCATTAATCCAGCTAGAGTTGCAACGTTTTCATTTAAAGTAAAAGGAATATTTATTTTTATGGAATTCACTCCATAAGGTATTCTAACTGTAAATTCCTTATAGTTAATTTTTGAAATAATAAAGTGTTTCTCTAAATTTTTTCTATTTATTGTTAAGTATTCCATTTTAATCAACCTCCAAAGTTTTTTGTTTTACAAAGACTTTGGAGTCTTAGGAAAAAGAGAATGTTAAGCGAAACTGCGTAATTGATTTTCGTGCTGAAAGCCGAAAAGCATTATTTGGCAGTTTTGCGTATTCTCTTTTTTAGAATTTAGTGGATGTTGTCCTTTATATATCTTAGGCGGAGATGTCCAGTGGTTTAGACAATTGTAATAGCTCAAATCAATATTTTTTATTTTAAAATACAAAGGATTAAATAAATATACAAATAAATTGTTAAAATGAAAACAAATCAAAAAAAGCCTCATAATGAGGAAAAACTTCGTGCATTAGGAGTTTATTGCAGAAATATAACGTGGGTTGTCTGGAATGCTTGTGCGCTTAAGCTTATAGAAAATAGTAGATTACTGGAGGCTCACAAGTTATCTATGCAAGATTTATATGAAAATTTTGAACAAAAGTACAGCAAGCCCAAAAAATCAAATATCCACACAAAACAGATTTTGTATCCAATTCTAAGTTTGACAAGTGATGCACTAAAAGGTACAAATTTGATAAAACTTCAATACAATTATTGTTTAGTGGCTTTTGTTTCTTCTTTCGAAGTTTTTTTTAAAGATACTTTCATAGAATTAATTGATAAATCATCCGAATATAGAGAAAAAGTGTACAAACTATCAAAAAAAATTAATCTAAAATTTTTAGAGGATTACAAAAATGGAAAAATCAAAATTGGTGAAATAATAGCCGATGAATACAATTTCCAAAATTTGGATTCTATTCAAGCTGCTTATAAAACTATAGGACTGGACTTCTATAAACTTTTGAATAGCAAAGTAATCTTCAAAAATAGAAATATAAATACAATAAATTGCATTCATGACTTATTGGAAAAAAGGCATAAACTGGTACACAATGGAAAGATTGATAATTCTATTGACCTAGATGAGATTGGAGATTATTATCAAATTCTACTAGGAATTGGAATTGATGTTCTTTATCACTGGAAGTTCCCATTACGAATTAAAGGGAATACCCACAAAAATAGATATTTAAAAATTAAAAGAGAACCGAGAGATTTTAACTCCCAGTCCTCGTAGCGGGAGGAAGATTTGAACTTCCGACCTATGCCCTTAGCTTTTGACTAATATGGGTGTCTAGAGCATGATGTGCTATATGAGCCCATCGGGCACTCCTGGCTCTTAGGTCTACGGTCGGTTAAGGCCGTAAAAGCCCTATCCCGCTATAGACTTTCAGAATATGTATTTTATTTATAAACGTTGCTGAAAAAAACTTAAGAATCAGTATTCCAGTTTTTCCATTATTTCTTCTCGTGTTATCTGCTTTATTTCCCCTACATTTAATTTTCCCAACTGCAATCCTGCAATCGAAACCCGCCTGAGATAGACCGCTTTATTTCCGATTGACTCAAACATTAGCCTTATCTGGCGTTTTTTGCCTTCTGAAACTGAAATATAAATTTCTTTTTCACCGACAATTTTTATTTTGCACGGCTTTGTCTTGTATTTTTGCTCGTCAGTCTCTATTTCAATTCCTTTCTCCAATTCTTTTGTTTTTCCCTTATCAACCCTATTTTCCAGCATTGCATAATATTTTTTTATAATTTCACTTTTAGGCTCCATTATTATGTTGGATAATTTTCCGTCATTTGTCAGAATCAGCAATCCTTCCGTGTCCTTGTCCAGTCTGCCAACAGCGTGCAGCGACAGGACAGATTCCCTGGGCAGGCTTATGTTGTTTAACAAATCATAAATATTTTTTTCTGCAATTGATTTTTGTGATAAGTAACCTACAGGCTTATTCATGATAAAATACAGTTTTGGAACTGTTTTTAGCTTTTCATTGTCTAATTTTACTAATTCAGTTTTTGGATTAAAAAAGTGAGAGGGATTGGTTATGACTTCATTGTTCAATGTGACTTTTCCGTTCTTTATTGCCTGAACGCAGTCATAAGTCTTTTGGAACCTTCCGCTTTTCATCAGGAACTGCTTTAAGGAGAGTTTTTTGGACATTTTCAACGTGAAAGTCAGGAAAACTATTTAAACTATTACACCAATAATGCAAATGGGTGGTGAAGATGAATAATGTAAACATAAATGAAATGCAGAAATTCGTTGAGCTGATAAGCAATGACCCGTCTCAGGCAAGGAAAAACAAGAAAGTTACGGGCACATGGAATTTTGATGAAGGAAAGCCACAATTTGTTTCTAATATTGAATTTTCCAAAGGGACAGTTTCGCTTAACTGCGAACTTCCTCCTTTTGCCGGCGGCTATGGAACAAGCCCTGATCCGATTCAATATTGTCTATACGGATTGGCGGCATGTTTTGCCGTAACTTTTGCAGCGTCTGCAACAAAAGAAGGCGTAAATTTAACTAAGCTGGAAGTTACGGCAGAGAACTGGATGGACCTGAGAAAGCAGATGGGCGTGTCAAAAGATAATATAATACAAAAAGTCAAGTTCACAGTTCATGCAGAAGGTGCATCAAAAGATGCACTGATGAAAATTCTGAAACTTGCAGAGGAAAGATGCCCGGGAACAGAGTGTGTGACGAAAATAATTCCGCTGGAAGTTGAGATGAAATAATCTATCTCTTATCACTTATTAAACTTGCCTGATTTCATAAGAAATAATTTAATAAATTTTTTATGGCAATTCGTTTACAAGATTATAAGGGATAGGTTTAAAAATGCATAATAATTATTTCACCTCAAAACAGAAATGTCAGAAATTAAAACGCCGGTGCAAATGAGCGCAATAGAGCTTGCCGAGTATCTGCTAACTTTCTATAGCAAGGATGATTTGGATAAAGTCGGAGTTGGAACTACTACGAAAGGAAATTCAAATGGGCAGCAAATTAACGTGTTAACTGTGGGATCTAGAGATTACCGTATGCATGGCGGTTTCTTGTTTTTTGAAATTATGGTTGGCGATGGAACCCCAAAAATTGAGACAATGAGCGATAGATTTAGTATAAAGATAAATTACGACATACCGTCGGAACGCAGAGCAGAATTTGACCCATCAGAATTTGACAAGAGGGTTCTTGAAGCAACCGCGGCATT
>DATDZA010000051.1:0-11320 GCA_035288865.1 Candidatus Nanoarchaeia archaeon | reverse complement strand
ATTCTTTTTTCCATAAGTTCTGCACTCCTTATTTTGGCAGAAGAAGTTGTACAACTTGTTCTTATTCATTATAATCACCTTTTTTAGAATACGAAGTAGAACTAGTATTTAAATCTTTCAGTGGAAATACAGGTCAGTTTGAAAATTTATCTGCTTTGCTGTAATCCAAGTTAAGTAAAAAATTTACTTAATATCATTTTCTTTCTAATTTCTTTGAATAGGTTTAGTAAAACTTTAAATAACAGTCTTATTTTTCCCTTTGTATGATAGAAAACTACGACGCAATAAAGCTTGAGCCTGAAGTTTTGGAATTCTGGAAAAGAAATGACACTTATCAAAAGGCCAAGAAAAAAAATGAAGGAAAGAAAAAATTCTATTTCTTAGACGGCCCCCCGTACACCAGCGGGAAAGTTCATCTTGGAACTGCATGGAACAAATCACTGAAAGATTCTGTTTTGAGATATAAAAGAATGCAGGGCTTTGACGTCTGGGATCGTGCAGGTTATGACATGCACGGAATGCCAACAGAGCAGGCTGTCGAAAAAAATCTTGGGATAAAAAACAAAGATGAAATTCCAAATTTTGGAATAGCGAATTTCGTGAGAGAATGCAAGGAGTTTGCAATCACTAATTTGATGGTTATGAACAATGACTTCAAAAGAATTGGAGTCTGGATGGATTTTGACAATGCTTACCAGTCGGTCAACAACACTTACATGGAAGGGGAATGGTGGCTAATCAAAAAAGCGCACGAGAACAACAGGCTGTATGAAGGCGAGAAAACAATGCATTGGTGCTTCTCGTGCTCAACATCGCTGGCAAAGCACGAATTAGAATATGAAAACGTAAAAGATGATTCTATATTTGTAAAATTTCAAGTCAAAGGCAAAGAAAATGAATTCCTTATAATCTGGACGACAACTCCGTGGACTATTCCTTTCAATCTTGGAGTAATGGTGAATCCAAATCTGGATTATGTAAAAGCAAAAGTTGGAGACGAAATCTGGATTGTTGCAAAATCTCTTGCAGCGCCTTTCATAAATGGGGTTGCCGATAAGAAATTTGAAGTTATAGGGGAATTTAAAGGAAGTGATTTATTGGGGTTAAAATATATTCACCCGTTTGAAAATGAAATTTCCCAATTCAAGGAGCTGGAAAAAAAGCATCCGAAAGTCCACACTGTTGTACTGAGCGAAGAATACGTCGACACAAGCGCCGGAACCGGACTGGTTCACATGGCTCCAGGATGCGGCCCGGAAGATTACGAAGTCGGACATAGAAATGATATTCCCCCGTTCAACACTTTAACAGAACAGGGAATTTTTGATGACTCTATTTCATTCCTTGCAGGAATAAAAGCGAAAGTAGATGACAAAAGCATAATTGAAGAAATAGACAGGAAAGGCTGCCTTATTGCAAAAACTAAAGTCGAGCACGATTATGCGCATTGCTGGAGATGCAAGAACCCGGTCATTTTCAGGACGACAACCCAATGGTTCTTCAAGATTGAGGACCTGAAAGAAAAAATGCGGGAATTGAATAAAACAATAAAATGGGTTCCTGAGTTTGCAGGCTCAAAGAATTTTGACAATTGGCTTTCTAATTTAAGGGACAATGGAATTACACGACAAAGATACTGGGGAACCCCAATGCCGGTTTGGAAATGCAATCAATGCAAAGAATTTGTTGTTGTAGGTTCTATAGGCGAATTAAAAAGACTTGCTGGCCATATTCCAGAAGATTTGCACAAGCCATGGATTGACGAAGTCAAAATAAAATGCGAATGCGGCGGGACAAAAGAAAGGGTTCCAGATATTCTTGATGTCTGGATAGATGCGGGCTCTGCTTCATGGAATTGTTTGGATTATCCCAGAAGAGAAGATTTATTTGAAAAATTGTATCCGGCGGATTTTATTCTGGAAGGGATAGACCAAATACGAGGATGGTTTAATTTGCTTTTTGTTGCATCAATGGTCGCGATGAATAATGCCTCGTTCAAATCAGTTTACATGCACGGCTTCATCAATGATGCACAGGGAAGGAAGATGTCAAAATCACTTGGAAATTATATTCTTCCGCAGGAAGTCATAAAAGAGTATGGCGCCGACACTTTAAGATATTACATGATAGGCGGCACCGCCCCGGGGGTGGATATAAACTATAATTTTGACGACATGAAGGTCAAGCACAAAAATCTTACAGTTCTTTGGAATTTGCACAAATATTTAATTGAGATGGCCAAAAATCTGAAAGTTAATCCCTCAGACTTGGACTTGGAGAAATTCGAGCTCGATGTTGAGGAAAGGTATATTTTCTCAAAATTGAATTCAGCAGCCAAGAAAATCACGGAATTGTTTGAAGAATACAAATTAAATGAAACTCCATGGCAGGTTGAAGAATTATTCCTGGAATTAAGCAGAATTTACATCCAGCTGACAAGAGAAAAATCTTCGATGGGGGGTGATGACGACAAAAAGGTTGTCCTTTACACAGTTTATAATGTTTTTATGGAATCTTTGAAGCTGTTTGCGCCTATTGCCCCCTTCATAACAGAAAGAATGCACCAAAATCTTAAGCACGAATTCAAGCTGAAAGAAGATAGCATCCACCATTACAGGTGGCCGAAATATAATGAAGGGCAGATTGACAAAGAGCTTGAAGGTGCAATGAAAGTTGTAAGTGAAATTGTGCAGAGCGCTCTCGCTGTTCGGGAAAAAATGCAGCTTGGAGTCAGGTGGCCGATAAAAGAGCTTGTTGTAGCAACAAAAGATAATAACGTGATGAAAGCCGTTGAAAAACTTAAGGATGTGATTAAGACTCAGGTTAATGTCAAAGCAATTGGATTAGTTGAAACAATGCCCCATGTCAGAGTCAGGATAAAAGCCGATTATTCAAAAATAGGCCCGGATTTTGGCGATAAAGCTCCGAAAGTAATTGCGCAACTCGCCATTGACAGCCCTGAAACAGTTTTGAAGCATATCAATGAGAAAGGTAAATATTCATTCAAAGCTGACGGGGAGGTATTGGATATTGTAAAAGAACATTTGATCATCACAAAAGAAGTTCCGGCGCCTTATGAAGAGGGAACTTTCAGATTTGGAAATATCTATCTGAACAAGGAAATGAGTGATGAGTTAGAAGCAGAAGGATATGCCCGTGAAATAATGAGGCGCATTCAATCGTTGAGAAAAAAAGCAGGCCTGCAGAAATCAGACAATATATCTTTATTTCTCAAGACAGATGAAGAATTAAAAGATATGCTGAAAGAATGGGCCGTTGTAATAAAAGAGAAAGTTGGTGCCTCTCAATTCAGGATTTCCGAGATGGAGCCAAGCAAGAAGCACGAGTTTATTTCCAAAGAAAAAGTTAAAGGAAAGGAATTTGAGATTGGGCTAGATAAGGAATAATCCTATTAAATTATAATACATAGAAACTAACTTCTGTTGGTTGACCCCTATAAAGACAAGAAAATCTAATCTGATCATGTGAGGTGCCCATTATCTGCGGGTCTTGCACTCTTGCATCGCACAGCACAGCCTACGCATATAGCTTTCATTTAATGTCCCATGCGGAACACCTACAGTGAATCCATTATTTCTGGAAAGTCCAACTTGAATAGTTACTGGCAGTTCCTGCAGTCTTTCTCTTAGGGTTCTTTGTGAATACATATAGACATGAAACCAGATTATATTTAAAAACTTAACTATCAAGAACACAATAAATCTGATACATCAATTCTAAAATATACTTTTATTCGCTAAATTAATAATGAATATCTCGATCCTAGTGTAATATTAGCATAGCACGCTCACGTTAGGCTCAACTCCCTTCAAAAACCGAAAGCTTTATATACTACTTAATACTACTTCTTTATAAATCTTGTTAAAGTTATCGACTTCAAGTATAATTTCACAATAGTTCGTTTTTAAAAGTTTCGTTTAGGGGGATTGGACGATAGTTGATTTGTTTGAGTTACATATGTTTGGTTGCTAAATTCATTCATGACATTCAAAAACAATACACAGGTGAACTAAAAATGGCAGAACTAGTAAAAAAGTGTCCGGAATGTAGCGGAGTTAACCTTTCCTGGCAGAGGGAGAGGGGAGAAATTATTTGCAGGGATTGCGGGCTAGTTATAGAAGAGAAGATGGTTGATTTCTCGCAGGAATGGAGAGAATTTGACAGTGAAGAAGGCGAAAAAAGGAGACGCTCAGGCGCTCCAATGACTTACACTCAATATGACCAAGGATTAGGAACAGAAGTTGGGCAGAAAGCTGACCTGCTTAAGCTTGGCGGAAAAGACAGAAACAAATTCTTCAGATTAAGAAAATGGCAGTACAGGATTTCGACTGCGATTGAAAGAAACCTAAAGCTGGCTCTTGCTGAGCTGAAAAGGGTTTCTTCGTATTTGAAATTGCCAAAGTCAGTTGAAGAGGAATCAGCTAGAATATACACACTTGCTGTTCAAAGAGGACTAGTTAGAGGCAGATCAATGGAATCTGTAGTTGCAGGCGCTTTGTATGCAGCTTGCAGAAGGCATGACGTTCCAAGAACTTTGGATGAACTGTCAGAAGCTTCCGGCATTGAAAAGAAAGAAGTTGGAAGAACTTACAGGTTTGTAACAAGAGAGCTCGGCATTACAATTTTGCCGTCAAATCCAGCGGATTACATTGCTAGGTTTGCATCTGCTTTAAAATTATCAGCAGAAACACAGTCCAAATCAATTGAGATACTCGAATCAGCTCAAAAAGCTGAATTGACTTCAGGAAGAGGTCCGACTGGAATTGCAGCTGCTGCTTTGTACGTTTCTGCCTTGATACATGGCGAGAAAAGAACTCAAAGGGAAGTTGCTGATGTTGCCGGCGTAACAGAGGTTACAATCAGAAACAGATATAAGGAACTTTTGGATGAGCTTGACTTGGAAGATGAAATAAAAAAGACCAAGAAAAAGAAGAAAAGATAAATTTTTTATTTGATTTTTAATTCTGGAAAAAATCGGTGATGTGAAGATGTTTAATTTAACTACTATGGCAGAAATCCAAAGCCCAGGCAGAGTAAGTAGAATAATAAGCACGAATTCTTTGGCGGATGTTGTGCACGAATTATTTCCAATAATTAATTTGAATGAAACATATCGTCAATTTATTATAACCGGCAGGGGAAAATACGACCGCACGCAGGATAATGTTCCCCTAAATGCATCTATAAGGCTATTTGAAGGCACCATTCAAGACGGACAAGCGGAGGTGGAATTCAGATTGTCGGGCTGGTTTCCAAAAGCCAGGCAAAAGAGCAAAAAATTATTAATGGAAGTAAAAGATTACTTAGCCAAAAATTATCCAGAAGGTGCGGTTACATCAACACCAGAAAGTTATGCACTTTTAGAATGATTGTGTGCAAGTTTTGTCAAAATTAATTATTTTATTATTTTTAACTTGAATACCTTCTTTCTTCAGCATTCTAATCTTTTTCTTAATTTCTCTGCTGTCAGAATTTTTCTTTCCCATAAAACCTCCGATTGAGCCATCCGAAGAGACTACCCTGTGGCAAGGCACCATTGGAGCATAGGGATTGCATCTCATCGCCTGCCCAACAGCACGATAAGCTTTCGTTCCTAATTTTTCTGCCAATGCTTTGTAGGTCGTAACTTTCCCTTTTGGAACTTTTCTTAGCAAAGCATAAACTTTTTCGTTGAATGAATTGTTTTTCATTTTTATTAAATTCTTAAAGTTCATTGTGATTATAATTAAATTATTTTTATTTAAAGATTATGAAACTAAATATGACAACTACTCATCCCTCTTTTCTCCAAGTACTGCTGATGATAATCCTCAGCTTCATAAAACTCCTCCGCAGGCTTTATTTCAGTTGTAATAGTTTTATCAAGTTTCTTTTGCAACTCATTCATCGAATTAATTGCCAATTCTTTCTGATTTTTATTGTGATAAAATATTGCTGATCTGTATTGAGTTCCAACATCCGGGCCTTGACGATTTCCTAGTGTTGGATTGTGGTTTTGCCAGAATACGTCGAGCAATTTCTCATAAGGCAATTTCTTTGGGTCGAAAGTAACTTCAACAGCCTCTGCATGTCCTGTTTCATCTGCGCAGACATCTTCATAAGTTGGATTTTCCATTTGCCCGCCGGTATATCCCACTCGAGTTGATTTCACACCTTTAATTTGCCTGAATGCAGCTTCAACTCCCCAAAAGCATCCTGCTGCGAAAGTTGCCATTTCAAAATTGGTTTCTTTTTTCATAATAATAATTTAGATTAACTAATATTAATACTTTTTCCCAAAATTAAGCCATTTATGAAAAAATAAAAATGAATTTTATTTCTCCAGCATCTTATTCATTGCCAATAAAACCCACCATACCAACGAAAATCTTAAATACTTCTTTGACTTGCCTGAACCTATGAACCGAGTAATACATTTTGAAATCCAGGCAGATAACGTCGAGCGCGCCAAGAAATTCTACGAGAAAACTCTTGGATGGAAGATTAGTCAGATGATGAAAAAAGAGGAAGGTGGCATGGATTACTGGGGGATTGCAACTGGGGAGTCTGTCCCTGGCATCAATGGAGGCCTATATCAGCGCCCCAAAGACGGCGATAAATTTTATCTCTACGATTGTACAGTTGAAGTTCCTGACCTCGACAAGGCAATGAAAGCGGTAAAAGCAAACGGCGGCACAATCACAAAAGACAAGATGGAAATTCCAGGCGTTGGATGGTTTGCAAGCGCGAAAGATACTGAAGGCAACAGATTCGGATTAATGCAGGCAACTGATTGGAAGCCGAAATAAATATTTTTCTAAATCACAAATAAATTAAAGAAAATGCTCCTGCCGAGATTTGAACTCGGGTCACTGCCTCGAGAAGGCGGTATGATTGGCCGGATTGTGCGGATATTAAATCCACTACACTACAGGAGCATTATATAAAGAATTTTACTGGATTTTTAAAGGTTGAGGTTTAAAAGCAGTTGTTAATCAAAATCGAGTGAAGAAACCATTAGTAAATTATATAAAGTAAACTAATTTCCTAAAAATAATGGACTTCACAGATAAGCCTTGGAATCCTGATTCAAAAGTAATCGATGATATAACACAAAAATTAGGACCCGAGACTGCTTCAATTCAGGTTGGTAATAGAGTTTATGCCCCTAGAGATATTCTTAAAGAAGTAAGAGCTGGGACGGAATTTGGGAGACAATTCTACCAAATGCACTCTCAACTTATGGATACTTTAAAGCAAGTACAATTATATTTTATTTAAAACTTCCTTGTTTCTGCAACCTTTATTAACTATCACTATTCCCCACGTATTATGGAATACAAAGGATTAACTTTAGACAAATTTCAGGAAGATGCGATAAAGGCGATTGAGCACAATAAATCAGTTGTAGTTTCAGCTCCGACAGGCTCGGGAAAAACGCTGATTGCCGATTACATCATCGACAGGGATTTTAAAAAAGGAATAAAAGTTATTTACACTGCTCCGATAAAAGCCCTTTCAAACCAGAAATACAAGGAATTCAAGAGGAGCTATGGGGAAGAAAATGTTGGAATTCTCACAGGAGACACGCAAAAAAATCCCGACGCGCTTATTCTTATAATGACGACCGAAATTTACCGCAACATGGTTTTAAGCAATGACCCGTTCATAGCAGATATATCCTATGTGATTTTTGACGAGATACATTATATCAATGATATAGAACGGGGTTATGTCTGGGAAGAATCTATTATTTTCTCGAAGCCAAAAGTGAGGGTTTTGTGCCTTTCTGCAACCATTCCAAATGCAGGCGAGTTTGCAAGATGGATAGAGGCCATAAAGGAGCATGAGGTTGTAGTTGTAACTCACAGCGAGAGGCCGGTACCGCTTCACATAAATTTTTATGATGCGGAACTTGGAATTACAACTCTGAAAAACCTGAAAGACCATTCTGAGATTCCTAATTACAACAAAGTCATGGGAAAGCGCATCCGCCAAAAGCACAAGTCGCCGTCGCACATCAGGCTGATAAAGGAAATGAAAGACAAGATTCCTTGCCTTTTCTTTAGCTTCTCAAGGGCAGGCTGCCAAAAAAACGCCCTTGAGCTTGCAAGAACTAATTTATTTCAATTGAACCCGGAAATTTCCACGTTTGTCCGCGCAAAGCTTGCAAATTCAAATCCGGAGATAAACAAGCTGGATTCAACAAAAGCATTGAGGCAAACGCTGCCATACGGCATCGGGTTTCATCATGCCGGAATCCTTCCGATATTGAAAGAGACTGTTGAAGATCTTTTTGAAATGGGGCTGATAAAAGTCCTTTATACAACTGAGACATTCGCCGTCGGCATAAACATGCCCGCAAAAAGCGTCTGCTTCGAGTCGTTAAGAAAATTTGACGGCGTTTCATTCAGGACAATGAACTCCAAAGAATATTTTCAGATTGCCGGTAGAGCCGGGCGAAGGGGCATGGACAAGGAGGGATTTGTATTTATCATGATTGAGAGAAGATTCTTTGAGTATGACAAGACAAAAAAAATAATTGAATCCGACACCACCCCTATAAAATCCCAGTTCAGGCTTTCTGTTAATACCGTGCTAAACCTGATAGACCAGCACACACCAAGAGAGATTGACGATATTCTCTGCAAAAGCTTCCACTCATTCCAGAAGTACGGGAAGGATTTTATGAGAAGGGAAAACTTTGTGGGTCACAATGCATTCGACAACTACAAAAAAAAGCTTGAGAAGTTGGGCTACATTTCTAACAGCCGCCTTACCGAAAAAGGAAAATTTGCCTCAAAAATCTATTCTGACGAGATAACTTTGGGGGAAATATTCGCAACAGATTTTTATAAAAAACTGAATGAGTATCAGATGCTGGTCATTGTTGCCTGCATATGCTATGAAGCGAGGGAAAGGACAGAACACTACAAAATATACCATTCTGACTTAATAAGAAATTTAAAAAAAATGCTGTGGGATGACGATTTCCTGAGAAAAGAGAAAAAATTTGATGAAATTGAAAACATAACTTCTGTGATCTATCCGTGCTATACTGGGGTGGATATGTTTAAGATTCTCGAGCACATAAGCCTTCAGGAAGGAGATGTCATAAGGCTGTTCAGGCAGATTATGGATAAATTAAGCCAAATAAAGAGCGCTACAGATGACGGAAGATTGAAAGAAATGCTCGACAGCTGCTATGAGCTTGTGAACAACTGCGTCAAGGATTTTGATGCAGTGTAAGGGATTAATTCATTGTGAAAATATTTACATAATCAATTCTAATTCTTCCAGATAGGCTGATAAAGCAAGTAATAATATTAGTGCATATGTCTATAATTATCAAAGAGTCACAAATTGAGGGCAAGGGAGTTTTTGCAGGCACGAGTTTCAGGAAAAAAGATATTGTCATGAAATGGGATAATTCAGTTATTTTAACTCAAAAGGAAGCCAAAAAAATTCCTGAGAAATTTAAAAAATATCTAGTATTTTTCAAAGGCAAATATATTATGGCGCAGTCTCCTGAAAAATATTTGAATCATTCCTGCGAGCCAAACACGAAGGAAGGCAGACTCTGCGACGTTGCCAATAGGGATATAAAACAGGGCGAGGAGCTCACCACAGATTATTCAATTAACGCGCCACCCCATATTAAAATGAAATGCAACTGTGGAAGTAATAAGTGCAGGAAGATTATATGAATAAAATAATAAAAGTTAATGTTCCTAATAGTTTGCTGTAAATATCAAACCCTACCTTTTTAAACCCCGCTTTCTTGCTTACTGTCATGGACAAAAGTTTTTTACCGACATCATTTGAAGAAGGAAAGCATTACTACAAAGATTTCAAAGAGTTTGATGTAATCTTTGTTACAGGTGATCCTTACTATGACCACCCACTGAGTGGAATGTCGATAATTGCAAGGCTTCTTGATAAAAAAGGGCATAAAGTTGGAATAATTGCCCAGCCAACGACCGATGAAGATTACAAAATTTGTGGAAAGCCAAAATATTTTTTCTGCATCACATCTGGATTATTAGATTCAATGCTTGCAAATTACACCCCCATGCTGAAACAGAGAGAAAATATTTTAGTTCCTGAAAGGGCGCTGATGGTTTATACTCAAAAGCTAAAACAGCTTTTCAAGGGGTGTACCACAGTTATTGGCGGCGTTGAAGCTACAATCAGGAGATTTACGCACTTTGATTATAAGGACAACAAATTACGGCGGGGAATTTTAAATGACACAAAAGCAGATTTATTATTATTCGGAAATGCTGAGCGTTCAATTCTAACCTTATTACATAGAATGAAAAAAATAAGGATGGATTCTTTTAATGAAATTAAAGAAAAATTGGATCTAAATTCAATTGAAGGTGTATCATTCCGAATAAAAAAATCTGAAATAAATAAAAAAACAAGGATGCTGCCGTCTTATGAGGAATGCATCGATGACAAGCAAAAATTTAATCTTTTGACAAGAACCTTTTATCTTTTGCCAGATAATGATTTCACCGAAGGCTGCGGCTCCGGATTTATCCAGCACAACAGGCCATCACATACATTGACAGAAAAAGAAATGGATTTTATTTATGATGTTCCGTTTACAAGAAAACTTCATCCAAATTCAAAAAATTTTGATTTCAACCAAGGCATGGTAAAAAATCTTGAATCGTCCGTAATTATAGGGCGGGGATGCTGGGGCTCATGCTCTTTCTGCGTCATTCCCTTAGTGCAGGGAAAAGAAGTTGCAAAGAGAAGCAGGGAAAGCATTGTAAAAGAAATAGAAGTCATGTACGGCAACGGAATAAAAAAAATAAATGACTTGACTTTGCCGACGTTAAATATGTATGGTTCAAGGTGCGCGTTGTACAAATTTGAATCACAAATTTTTTCTCCGATAATAGAAGAAACAATCACAGTCTATGATAAGCAAGATTATTGCAACCAGCAGTGTGTCGGATGCCAGTTCAGGGTTTTGAGTGATGATTTGTATCCGTTGCTGGAAGAAGTTGAAAAATTAAATGAAAAGTACAAAAATACTTCTTTGGAATTGAGAAGTGCAATACGCCACGATATAATTCTTGACCAGAAAAAACTGTTCAGAAAAATAATGCAGTTTGTAACAAGATTAAAGATTGCCCCTGAGCATTTAAGCGACACTGTTTTGAAGCAAATGACCTCCTCTGCGGAATAAATTCCGCAGTATCCATTCAAGCTAAACCATGGTGCTTAGCTTGGTTCAAAATGTACAAAGCTGTGTCGCTAAGCTGATTGTATCCGACGGTAACAGCAGTTCCGCCGCGGCTCCAAA
>DATDZA010000050.1:0-22874 GCA_035288865.1 Candidatus Nanoarchaeia archaeon | reverse complement strand
TTTGGAGCCGCGGCGGAACTGCTGTTACCGTCGGATACAATCAGCTTAGCGACACAGCTTTGTACATTTTGAACCAAGCTAAGCACCATGGTTTAGCTTGAATGGATACTGCGGAATTTATTCCGCAGAGGAGGTCATTTTCTATTGATCCTTCTGCCACCATGCTGTTAACAGCTGCTGGAGTACCTTTCTTGTACAAATCACACCGCACATTCCATTCACTTTCTTTAGTTTTTCCATCTCTAACAAAATAAAGGACTTCTGCGCTGTAGTCATCTGTTAGCCTTACAGTTTGAGTTAAGAACATTCCGTTAGAGTACATCTCAACAACTCCCAAATCAACAGAACCATCGTTGAAAGTTCCAATTACTTTTCTAGCTGGAGTATCTGCCTGCAGAGATGCCAGATCTTCCAATCTAAAATCTTCTTTAGGCTGCGTTGCATGCACAGCACCTCCGCCTAAAACTGCTACTAACCCTGTACCCACAAGAACACCTGATAACTTATTTCTTACTGACATAGGAACCACCAATTCTGTCCATATCCTTTCTTTTATTTAAACTTTTCTTTGCAATTTCTGATTTGTGATTACCAATTAACGACTAAAATTTGACATTTTAAAAATCATAAATTGAATTAAAATTAAATGATCTTTTTAAATAGTAAATTATATAAACCAGCTATCCGAGAATTGGCTTATGAAAAAATTTTATCTGTTATTCTTAATATCCCTTTTGTCAATTCCGGTTTCCTTTGCGGATATCTCCATACAAACAGACCAGGAGATTTATAATCTTAGGAACAATATCAAGGTTTCCGCTTCTGTTTTGGAGAGTAGCAATTTTGAAGGATTATTCAAGCTTGACATTGCATGCTCAAATTACAAGCTGCAATATTTCATCACGCCAATTTCGCTTGAGTCAAATTCACGGACTGCGGTTAGTGTGCCGGAGCTTACAGTAACTTCGTCAATGATCGGCAGCTGCACGATAGCCGGAACTTTGGCAACAACCGAAGAAACAGTTGTGGGAAAGCAGAACTCAAATTATTTTGGAGTCACAAACCTTCTCACAGTGCTTCCAGTCAACGCAAAGATAAAGGCGCTGCCCGGAGACACAATTCAAGTCGCCGCTGTTGTTAATGAAGCTTACGGCAACAATGTACTTAAGGCCCCTACAAAAATAACGCTGGATAGTAACGTTTATCCTGTTGATGTTGCCGATGGCAGATTAAATTTTGATATTGTTGTTCCCAAGAATATAAGGTCAGGGCTCCACTTCATAGAAATTGATTCTTATGATTTAAAGGGAAATGCGGGCAGCAATTCGATCGAGCTTGAAATAACTGCAGTCCCAAGCTATGTCATGATCGAAATTAGTTCGGATATTTTGGCGCCGGGTTCAAAAACTTCAATTATGCCCTTGATTTATGATCAGGCAGATGATTTGATTAATGACTCGCTTGAGCTTGAAATGACTTCCCCCAAGAATGATAAAGTTTTCAAAAAGCTCGTGAATGGCAATGATAAATTAGAATATGAATTCAGCCAATATGCGCAGCCGGGAGTTTATAAAGTGACGGCAACTTACAAAAATCTTGTCTCGCATGGCTCATTAACAATAGGAACAATAAGGGATGTGCAAGTAAAATATGAAAATGAAAGTGTGTCTATTGAGAATATCGGAAATGTGCCTTATACTGAAGAATTAACATTTGTCCTTCAAAATGAAATTAAAAAATACCTGATATCAAAGAAAATAAATATTGAGCCGGGAAAAATACTTTTCATTGACTTGTCGAAAGAAGTTCCTGGCGGTGTTTACAGGATTATATTGCCTCTTAAGAAAGATATCAATGCAATTCAGGAGGCAATCAATCAAACCGCACGTGATTTAAGCAATATTGCTGACGGAAATAGTCCGATGCAAAAAATCCTGGCTGAGAATGCAATCATTCACGATAACAGGCCAATCTACAAAAAAATTACAACAGGCATTTCTTCAATAAGTGCCAGTTTGGTGGGAAGCGATGGCGCAATTACACAGATTCCATGGCTTGCTCCTTTGCTTTTTATTTCCATCCTTTTAGTTCTCCTTGTTCGGTACGGAAAAAAGCCTATAGCAGGAATTTACAGAAAAATAAAAGGCAAAAAAGAAGACAACAAAGAAAAATTAGATAAGGGAAATTAAATTTAAAGTTTTATGGATAATCATAATTCTTTTTCAGTAAGAAGTTCTGGAAAAATTTAGTTGCAAAAAATAAATTTGGAGTCCGTCAATTAAAAGAGTAAAGCGATATACCGGGACATAGAATTGAGGGGCTTTGGCGTTCGATATGAAATATTTTAGTTACTTAATAATGGTTACAAAATGGGAAGATTTATATAGTGGGTTTATTTTATATGTGAAAATGACACCTAATGAGCAACAGTTTAGACATGTACTTGAAATATTAGCAGGTGGAGTCACTTGCGATTATGCCCCTGTACAAGGTGGAGTATTGATAATATTAGACTCACCAAAGCAAGAATCAGAGAGTGTAGATATTAGTACTTTCCTAGCCCTTAGGGATCAAGGATTAATTTCCAAACAAAGAACAAGTCATAATTGGCATCCAATCTTTCGACTTTCTTTTCAAAATCCAGTTGACTTTTATGAAATTACTAATTCAGGTAGAGAATATATAGCTAATAGGTAATCAATATGTCACAACCAGTTTTATCTGTTTTACAGGAGAAAGGGGCGGTTTCTTCAATCAAAGAACCAATGGAACCAGCACAATATGATTTAAGAAGTGGCGTTCCAATTATTGATATTCCAAGGGGTACACGAGGCACAACTTCAGATTTTATTATTTATGACAATGTTACGAGTCCAGATGGTAGGGTTCTTATTCAAGGAACTGGTAGAGCTTATCATGGTATAGTGGTTAATGGTGAAATACGGTTTGAAGTTCAAAAAATAGGTAGCAATTTACCATTTGGAGTTATTGGAAGATATCCAGATGATTACTATCTTGCAAACAGAGAATTTGTTAGTGATTTGGAATCTAGACTTGGATGATGTAATTGAATAAGTAAACGCCAAAGCCATTTCTGGTTTCAGAACTCTAAATTTATCGAATATAACTATCATAAAAGAAATTTAATTTTTTATACCAAACCAGGATTAAACTTTTCTCTTTTCTCTTTCTTCGTCCATTATCTGGGTTTCGCCCAAAGTCTCATTAAGCAGGTCCTGTGCTGATTTCATTAATCCAACAGCACCTTCTTTAGAGCAGTAGGGGCATCTTGTAGCCATCTTTCCGCTTTTAAACTTGTATCCGCACGAGCGGCATTCTAATTCTATCATAACTACTTTTTAGTAGAATAAGTATATAAATTTTTGTTTTTATTTTTGCATGCGCTGCAATTTTTCAGTCAAAAAATTTATTAATAAAACTCGCGTTCTTTAACAATATGGACACCCGCCTCTTGAAAATTTTGGAAAAGGAAGTTGAATATGGAAAATCAGGGAAGAAAAAGAAGCGCATATTTAATTTAAAAAAAGAAAAATCGATAATGTACTACTCCGGCTGGAATAAAGGAAAACCAATCAAAGAAGAAAAGCAAACGAAGCTGTAAATCCCACAAAAATCGAATAAAGTTAATAGAAAAAATAAAACTTAATTTCCCTGCCTGTCATGCGCCCTTAAGCTCGGCCTTATTTTTTCTGCGCCTTTTCCTTTTCTTGTTAATCCTCTTCCTCTTCTGCCTGCGCTTGTAAGACCTCTTTCTGAACGCCCTTTCTGGTCCATTATCCAGCTTATGCGCGGGTCTGACATTATTGACGGGTTGTACCTGTCAACTAAAATTATTTCATACCAAAAATGCAGCCCATCCTGCCCTACCCAATAGCTGTTAAGAACTTCACAATTAGTAAATTTATCTGCTGCACGATTTTCAGCAACTTGCTGGTAATTCATTGTCAAATCAATCCTTCGACTCATCGCTTTAGGCCTTCTAGGGTGCCTAATCTGAGGTTTTAATCTTCCGCCCCTATTCACCCTTTGCCTTACTATAACATAGCCGGGCTTTGCTTTGTATCCCAAAGAACGCGCTCTGTCCAGCCTTGTAGGCCTTTCAATCCTGACAGTAACAGGCTCCTTTCTCCATAGAATAAGTCTCTGCTGCCATAATGGCCCAAGCCCTTCTTTCGGCTTTTTCCAAGCATCCCTGATATATCTGTACATTCCCATTTTGAGCTTCCACTATTAATAATTGTACTGCGAGATTCAGGCAAGCTACGCCTACATTTCTCGATGATTTGGAAATTTATTTAATTTATAAATGTATTGGAAAAAAAGCCACGTCGCAATTTTTAGTTTCATATTTTTTTCTTTTTGCAATTAACCCCCTTTTCAAACAATTAAATTTAAATTCTGATATGCTATTACAAAAATATGAAAAGTGCTAATAGCAGCTTGGGAATAGCCGAATTATATGAGCGAAAGCGGCGCCCGAAGCTTTCTGATTATCAAGAGAGAAGTTTCCGAATGTACGATATAATAAAAAAAGGCTTGAGTGAGTACGGCAAAAATTATGGCAAAGGCAATAGAATACCTGTTCAGGTACAGAAAGATAAACGTCTAAAAGCAGTTGCCGTCTCCCTTGAAGAAATGCTCACGCAGGATAGTCATGGTATTACATTTCCACTGGCAAGAGTTATTGGCAAGGTTTCCACTGCATTAAGAAAGAATGGAGCGGGTTCAAACGTAAACGAAACAAGGGTCAAACAAGATATTTCAGGAATACTATCTAGCCAGTACTTTTGGGAACACGGGGGATCACAAACGGTACATTACACTTTCTATGCTAGATATGTAACAATAAATGGAGAGGTTACGGGCGTTGTTTATCAAAGAGCTGCCTAAAAAATAGTTTTAAATTATTATTATAATAAATAATACGATTTGAAGATTTAAACGGCATAGTTTCGGCAAAAAATGAAAAACAGGTAGTCAAAATGAATCATAGTTCTGTCTTATTCCAGACATTTTTGTTTTCTTATGTTTCAATTCGGGCATTAGGTTTAAAAATAAATTATTAATCCTTAGTTGAGATGAATAACAGATACATTCAAAGTATTTACGGCATGCATTTGCTGATGGCAGGCAGGTATAATAGTTGGGCATCTTTGATAAATACTGCAGGCGAAAATCAACAAATCCAAAATGAGCTGGAAGCTACTGCACAAATACTTGCAGAAAACATGAATTTCGATGGAATCCCCAGACAAGGTGAGGTACAATTGAAAGTAAATCGGGAACAAATCCGCGCTTTGGTAACAAAAAAACTAAACAGAGGCATCTCTGTTCAAACTTTGGACGACAGAATTCTTGAAGTAAGAGACGATGTGATGGCATTTGATCCCAGTTTTTCTGGATATTTATTTAGGCGTTGACTTCTGTTACATACCCAAACATTTTAATATTTGAAACTTAATTCTTTTTAATATGCCAATCGACAATTCAAATATGCTTAAGGTCATAGAGGATTTCCCTCATCAGTGCAGGACTGCTTTGTCTTTGCCGAAAGGAATTGCTGTTTCCGGAAAAGTTGATAAAATAATTATTGCAGGCATGGGCGGCTCTGCTGTGGGTGGAGATTTGTTAAGATTATATCTTCACGATTTAAAAATCCCAATAATGACAGTTCGAGATTACAAACTGCCAAATTTTGTCGATGAAAACACTTTAGTGTTTGTTGTTTCGTACTCCGGCAATACTGAAGAAACCCTTTCTGCATTTGAAGATGTGCAAAAGAAAAAAGCAAAGATTGTGGCGGTCACAAGCGGCGGAAAATTAGCTGAATCGGCCAAAAAAGTCATAAAGATTCCTAAAGGTTCACAGCCGAGAGCTGCATTGGGATACCTTTTTTTTCCTGTCCTTGGAGTTCTGGTCAATTCAGGAATTGCAAAGGATAATTCCGGCGACGTCAACGAAATGCTGGATATTTTGTCAAATACAAGTGATTTCAAAACTTTTGGAGAATCGCTGGCAAAGCAGATTGGAAACCGAACTCCATTGATTTATGCTTCTGAGCAATTTAGCGCGGTCGCTTACAGATGGAAAACACAATTCAATGAGAACAGCAAGATTGCAGCCTTTGCGGGTAATTTCTCTGAGTTAAATCACAATGAAATTGTTGGCTACCAGTCAATGAACAGGGAAAAATTCATTACAATATTTTTAAGGGACAATTTTGACAATGACAGAATAAAGAAGAGAATGGACATAACAAAAGAGATTATTTCCCAGAAAGTTGATGTGGTTGAAGTTTATACAAAAGGAAGCTCAATGCTTTCAAGGCTATTTTCGGCATTATATTATGCAGATTTTGCTTCTTATTATTTGGCACTGCAGAATAAAATAGACCCGACTCCGGTTCACGTAATTGAAAGTTTGAAGAAGAAATTGGCGGAATAAATTTGACAAACTCATTTGCTAAAAATTTTTTTATAATGCACTCTGTAAGTTGACACATTATCTGAAGCCACAAGGTTCCTGTTTTGATACTTATTATCTGCAGTTATGACACCTACAAGCATTCCAATTGAACCACCAGTAATGGCAGAGAATGCAAAATAATTTGGGTCATTACCAAATTTTTCTATACCTGCATGGCCAAGAAAGACTAAAGCTTGGCTTAAAGCTCCAAAAGTGGCACCCGCAGTTGCACCCTGCAAAAGGGCAGAGAGATGATACGCCGCATCTTTTTGAATACCTATGTAATTCGCAATCTTTTCAAGATTTGACTTTGGCTTCCTATCGGCAGTGGAAGATTCTTTCTTCTTATCTTGAAAATTACCATATACAATTTTTCCCATTTATCGAAGTATTGGTAATCTATTTTTAAATTTATCATTTAAATAGTAACAAAGGATAATTCCTATAACAACTTTTAAATAACTCTAACTCTTACCCCCAATATGTTCCTAAAATCCATTAAACTGCACAATATAAGAAGCTATGAAAGCCAATCAATAAATTTTCCTTCAGGCTCTGTGCTTTTAGCCGGTGATATTGGGAGCGGAAAGTCCAGCATTCTTCTTGCAATTGAATTTGCATTGTTCGGTGCCAAGAAAAGCGAACTTCCGGCTTACACTTTGCTTAGGCACGGAAAAAAAGAAGGGAGCGTTGAGCTGCATATGCAGATTGACGATAAAGATTTAATAATTAAGAGGGCATTAAAAAAAAGCAATGATGACATTAAACAGGAAGCAGGTTATGTAATAATAAATGGAATTAAAAAAGATGCAACATCAGAGGAGCTAAGGGCCATTTCGCTTGATTTGCTCGGCTATCCAAAGGACCTGCTGAAGAAAAGCAAGGATTTAGTTTACAGGTACACAGTTTATACTCCGCAGGAAGAGATGAAGCAGATCCTTTACGAGAACAAAGAAGCGCGTTTGGACACTTTAAGGAAAGTTTTTAATATTGACAAGTACAAAAGAATAAAAGAAAATTCAAAAATTACCATCAGCGCTCTTAGGGAAAAGAAAAGGCATCTTGAAGGATTTGTAATTGATTTGGATTACAAGAAAAAAGCTTTGGAAGAAAGAAAAAAAGAAGTAATTGAATTGTACAGCAGAATAGCTGATTTAAATCCGAAAATAGTGGAGCTAAGTAAAATAATTTCTGAAAAGAAAAAATCTATTGAAAATTTAGAGGATGATATAAAGGAGCTTACTTCTGCAAGAAAAGGGATAAGCGTCACTGAATCCAACCTAAAAATAAGGATTGAGCAAAACAACAGGCTTAACGACGAAATAAAGAAACTCGAAAATCAAATCGAGGATTTAAAAAAAGAGCTGGACGGGAAGGGATTGGAAGATTTGAAATCAATATCAAAAAAAATTGACGAGAAGGAAAAAGAGATTGGCCAGGCAGATTTGGATTACAGGAATATGGTACGGCAAGCTCGGGAATTGGAGGTGAGGATGGAGCATTGCAGTGAAACCGT
Source organism: Candidatus Nanoarchaeia archaeon (assembly GCA_035288865.1). Taxonomy (GTDB): domain Archaea; phylum Nanobdellota; class Nanobdellia; order Woesearchaeales; family GW2011-AR4. Next base: position 14,872 of record DATDZA010000050.1, on the reverse strand, counting down.
TCGCAAAATAAATTCTCTGGATTTATGCCCGGTATGCGAGCAAAAAGTTGACGAAGGACATAAGCTTGAAATAAATTCACGAGAAAATGAAAAATGCAGCCATTACCTGGAAGAAATCAAAAAAATAAAAGATGAGGAGACAAAGCTTGAGAAAATAAAAATTGAGCTAAAAAAAGATATTGACAGCCTTGTAAAGGGGCAGAGCCATCTCAATATTATAAAAATAAAATTTGAGAATCTGAAGGAAAAAGAAACTTCAAAGCACGAAAAATCTGAATTAAAAGAAAAAATAAAGAAGGAGATAGGGGCGCTAAACGGAAAAAAAATAGAGCTTGGCGCTAAAATAGGAAAATATTCTCAGACAGAAGAAAAATATAATGCAGTAAGGAAAGAAATTGACGGGCTGCTTCCGCAGGAAAGATTCCTTGAAATAGAAAAGGGCAAGTGCGAAAGCGCAATAGAGTCTATGAAAAGGTTTATAGCGGCTATTGAAAAAGAAATTTCTGAAAAGGAGAAGGCAAAAGAAAAGCTTAGTTACCTTGCCCAATTGATAAACTGGATTGATGAGTTTTTTGTGAATTTGATGTCGACAATGGAGAAGCATGTGATGGTAAACATTCATTCGCAGTTTAATGGGCTGTTCAAGAAATGGTTTGATATTTTAATGGAAGATGAAACCATAAATGTTAGAGTTGACGAGGACTTCACTCCGGTTATCGAGCAGAATGGTTACGAAACATACGTTGAAAATCTGAGCGGTGGAGAAAAAACTTCGGTTGCGCTTTCCTACAGGCTTGCTCTTAATAAAGTTATCAACGACATAATTGTAGGAATAAAAACGAAAGACATCATAATCCTTGACGAGCCGACCGACGGATTCAGCACGGAGCAGCTTGACAAAGTGAGAGATGTTCTTGAACAATTAAATATGAATCAGGTGATAATAGTTTCCCATGAATCAAAAATAGAAAGTTTCGTGCAGAACGTAATAAGGATAGAAAAAAATGAGCACATTAGCGTAGTGGTTTGACTGGAATATTTAATTTCTTAACCGAAAGCTTTAAAAACCCCATAATACTCAGATTTATTCATTATGGCATATGTTGGGGGTAATCAGAGGAGTCTTGAAACCATAAAGAGAGAAGACCTGAATAGGGTTTGCTCTGACTGCGGAAGCACCGACATTGATTATGCCAATGAGGAGTTCTACTGCAAGAAATGCGGGCTTGTTCTTGATTAATTTTAATGCATTTTAAATTTTTATTGAATATCATTGCTCAGAATTTAGCTTAGATTCCCAACAGCCCCTTCACTCCTGTAAATATCATTTCTATTGACACAGCAGTCAAGAACAATCCCAGAATTCGTGAACTTATATTTATCAGATTAGCATTTACTTTTGGAACAGCATAAGCGAAGCTGATGAAGACAACTCCGACTAAAATAAATGCTGGAATTAAATTAGCGGCAACGGCAAGCTGGCTAAGCTCAACGGCTTTTATGGTGATAAACGATATTGTAGCCGGCCCGGTTAACATCGGGGTTGCGATGATTGATATCAAGCTGTGGACCCCGCCTACATTTACAATTTCTTTTTCTTTTGGCCTTATTGTGTCAAGCCCAAGCAGCAGAAGAACTATTCCTCCTGCAACCCTAAATGAGCTCAAGGTGATTCCAAAAAACTCAAATAAGAAAGGCCCAACAAAAGTTATTAACAGCGCAATGACAAAAGCAGTCAGGACAGAAAAAATCGCAATATTCTTTACATTCATTTTCTTCCTGTGCGCTGCCATTAAAAACGGAAAAGATGAAAGCGGATTGAGAAGGACGAAGAGCTGAATGATGAGCGCGAAATCAAGCATTGCTAATTCCATAAATAGAATTATTTGAAAGGTTCTTTATAAGGATTGCTTTTTTAGCTACTAATCAAAACATTTTTCAACTCCGAAAATAATCTTTTTTTATGAAATCCCACACAGAGTATTTAGAATTTAATACCTCGAAAAGAATTGAGTTTGTAAATATAACAAATAAAGTTGAACAAGCTGTAAAGAAAAGCGTGGTTAAAGAAGGATTGGTATTAATCAATGCAATGCACATAACTGCTTCTGTTTTTGTCAACGACGAAGAACCTGGATTAAAATCGGATTATATTGAATGGCTGCATAAATTAGTTGACACAAAGAAAGATTACAAGCATAATTTGACAGGTGAAGATAATGCCTACGCGCACTTAATGAGGACAGTTATGGGAAGGGAAGTCGTTGTTGCAATTACAAATGGGAAGCTTGATTTGGGGCCGTGGGAACAGATATTCTATTTAGAGCTTGACGGGCAGCGAAAGAAAAGAGTAATGGTTAAGATTATCGGAGAATAAGGAAAAAATTAATTTTTTTGATTGTCTGAAAATATTTCCGTTTATTTTTTGTAATATATATTTTCCAGTAGCAATGGACATCTTCACTTGAGATTTATAAAGAAGAAGCCCCACATTATTAAAAGAAAAAACAAAAGCCGCCCAAACTGGCGGAACAGAAGATTCAGACCCTTCAAAGATATATTAGCTTACAACTATATAAAACTTTTCATGCCGCGGTCGCACAATCCGGAAGTGCGCGAGCGTAAGAACCTCGAGTCTGCAAAGATGTCTGGGTTCAAATCCTTTGATGGATTAGGCCTCTTGGGTGAATGTCGAAAACTATAAGTTTTCGAGCACCTCGAAAATCTTTGATTTTCGCTGAATCCCAGCCGCGGCGCTTCTTTTTAATAATTAAATAGGAAATCAACTAAAATTTTTTATCTCCCGTGCTCTATAGACAATTTTGAAATATTATAAAATTGTCAAAATTCTCTAAGAAAACTATCGAAGTAAATAATAAATCATATATTATCTAGAGTTTTCTATAATCTTTCTCATCCTGTTTACAAAATCTTCCGCACTTTTGTAATAATGGTCAAACTCTTCCCCCTTTATTTCAGCAAGCTCACGGTGAGTCACCATTTTCATTAGTTTATAGAAATTTCTCATTATAATTACATACTTGTGCTCAAGCATTTTTTTTCTTACAAGCTTTTCTTCCAGCAAATCCGCAACGTGCTCCGGTGTGGGAGGAATTTCCCCGACTTTCATCAAAGCAGCATGCGCTGAATCAATTACCGCCCAATACAAGTCAAGCACTCCCTGAAGCAAATGCCATTTTGAATTATGCAAAGTGTTGGGAGCTCTCGAGTAATAAGTCCAGATGCTTTCCTGCGTCGGCCTGATTCTTCCTTTTTTCAAAAGCATCTGCATCGGGTCAAAAAATCCTGAATCGATTAATGCAACTCCGTCTCTTAAAAGATTAATTGCAACCGGGTCGCCGTTTCGCATATATTCCCAGAATGAAGTGAACCGCATCGTTGTGATGTGTAATTTTGTCGAGACCTTGACTATAGACTGCTGGACAATTAATCTGTATGCCTCCATAACTTCCGGCGACATGTTCATCATCAGGTCGTCAATTACCACTAAAAGATCTATATCCCCAGTAGGCCCTTTTGTTTTCCTTGCGGCAGAGCCGAAAAGAACAACTGCCCTTATGAATCCTCCGAGCTCCTTATAAATTTCACCGGCAAACCTGTAGGCAGTGTCTATATCCTGCTTGTAATAGCGCTCAAAGTTAGGATGCTCTTTTTTAGGAATATCAAATTTCATTTAAACCCCTTTTTTAAAATTTAATCTGTTAATTAAGATAATTATTGTTAGTTCTTTAAAAGGTTTTGTTGTTGTTTAATGATAGTGACAGGAAGATTTAAAATCAATTGTGCTTTTGCAATATTAATGGACTATACAAATAATCCTAAAATAGGTAGCGCTTCGCAATTTGCATTTGATTCACTTAGCAGAATAAAAAATTATCAGAATTTAATTGAATTGCTTCGAGCCCAATATTCAAGTAAAAAAGTTCAAAGAGAATATGAGCCAAGCTCACGGCCGCAGGGATTATTAATTGGAGGTCCGGCAGTTGCAGCCTCAGCCATGGCAGCAGCACAGATTCCGGAAAGATATAGCTTGGCGAGAGAAGCGTTGCCTTATCTTGCAGAAAACAGAAGAAATGGGACAGGTGATAATCTGTTAAAGGTGGATGTTGCAAGAAACCAGCTTTCTAAAGATAAAAATGGCAAGGATGACCAATACAAAACATACCGGGCAATGGCAAAAAAATACGAAGAAAAGATTTATCAGTCACAGCAGAAATTAAGGCAAGTTTATAGGGATGCAGTTTCTAAAATCACCAAATTAAGCGCATTTTATGGGGAGAAAGTTGCCAATGCTGCAAGAAAGGCATTATACAATCCAAATAAAAAATTCGGACTGGAAAGAAGAATTAAAAAATTATCGAATTACTTGAATGTAAATATTAGGGGATACGCAAGCGAAAGGCCACAATACGCTGCATTAACTGTTGGAAAATATAATGAAACACTAAAGGATGGAGAACCCTCACAACTAGATGCTGATTATACGGGAAGAGGTAAATTGCTTATTTTTCCAAATCACCAAATAATCCATGAGCAAGACGAAAATCATTCGGCACAAATCAGCGGTCTTGAAGAAAGATTAGAAGATGCTGCTTGATTAACGGACTGGAACATACACTAAATAAGCTGAAAATGGTTTTCTGTTTTCAAATTCTCGTATGTATCTGGTCTTTAAAATTCCCATCGGCAAATGTCTATCGCCTAACATGTCTAAAACTTTACCACCTAAACATAATCTAGAGGAACCGCCATTGCTGTGCAAGGTAGCGCTTCTGCAAATTAATTCAGGCAAATCAACATCCTCGAATGCTATCTCAACAGGCCTTGAGCCTTTATTATACCCTTGCTGCAATAAATTACCAAGCTCAGCAAAATCCATTGCCTGAGTAAATACCAACCGTTCTGCCCCCATAATTAATAGAAATAAACCTCTATTTATAAAATTATATTTAATTAAAAATCAAGAAATAAAAAAATATTTTACTCGTACTCAGCTACTTCTTCCATGCCTGCCGTCTTCTTGCTTTCTTCTTTGGCAGTAGCCTTAGGCCCCCTATATATATAGGCAAAGCTTGGCACGGCTGCAATCCAGTTCTCTCCAAAGCCGGCAATGTCGCCTTCCACTGCATCGCATGTCTTTTTCAATTTGTTGATCGCTCTTTTCAGTTCAACTAAATCTTTATCCTTGAGGGGCTTGATATTCACGAGCGCAAGCGTGTGGCCTTCCCTCAATGCGTCAAGAATTGGCTTGATGTCTTCGAACTCTTCGATTACAAAAGGCCTTACCATTAACTTTGATTTTGTGTCATGGGGGGTATCGTTTCCAAGCTCCACATATCCCTGACCGGATTCCTCAAACATGTCAGCGCCAGAACCGCTTCCCAACTTTTCTTTAATTTTGCTGAAAAATCCCATTAAAATCACCTTTAGTTCAATTGTTTTTAACTTATGATTTTCTCGTAAGACCCTAAATATATAAATGTTTCTATTCTCAAGAGTAGTGAAAGAAAATAGATGATTTTTGATTTAAATTATGTATTCAAGGGTATCCCTTTAATGTTTTTAAAATAATTAATCCATCAAATAAGCCATAACAAGTATTTCAATTACCAAAAGCTTTTTAAAACACCTCTTCTTTCAGCGGGCTATGGTTCAAAGAATGGGTGGTCTCAGGAGAAAGACCAGATACAAATTCACAAAGGAAACAAGAAGAAGGGGAAAAATCAGCATTACCAGGTACTTTCAGAGTTTCAATGTAGGTGATAAAGTTTATCTTCATGTTGAGCCCGCCGTCCAGAAGGGAATGTATCACCCCCGTTTTATGGGCAATGGCGGAATCATAGCCGGCAAGAGAGGGAGATGCTACATAGTTAATATCAATGACAGGGGAAAACAAAAAGAGTTAATTGTTCATCCTGTTCATCTGAAGAGGGTTTAAAAATGTCTGACATGCAAATTATTTCTGAAACGCCCTTGAACATGTACCAGCTTAAGAAAGAGCTGGAGAAAATAAAGAAAAGGGACAATGAGCTTAATTTCAGGGCCAACAGGACAGAGGAATACCTTCATCAGGTTTTGACCTTGAAAAATACTGACGAGATGTTTGATAAAATAATGAAGTTGAACATTCCAAGATTAAAAGAGCAGCACGTTCACAAGATAATTGACATTGCTCCGACAACGATGAATGAGCTGAAAGTTATTTTGCAGAGCTACACTATCACAGTAAACAACGACTCAATGAAAAAGATTGTTGACACGCTTACAGATTTCTTGAAAGATTGAATATAAAAAAATTACGTTTTTTCTACAGGCTAATAAAAATTATTAAGAAATATACAATAAATCATCAATTCATAATAAATAATATTCTGGCTGCCTCCAATAATTTAACTTTTAACTCATCATTGTACAAGTTGGCCTTTGATATTCAACAGAATTATCTTCCTTAACTAAATATTCTAGTGTAGCTCCACCACCCAATAATGTGGCAATATCTTGAAAGCCAATAGTTGCAGCATCTGTTTTAGGTCTTGCAAAAGTAGTAATAGTAAACCTTCCATGTCTTGGACCTTCAGAATATTTCTGAAATATCGCATCAAGAGTTGCTTCAGCATCCAAGTCTTCTGGAATATAACCACCCATTGGTCTTTTTGTCCTGTTGTCTCTTAAATCTCTTAATACATTTCTAAATACAGCTTCATTTTCTCTTGCAACTTGGTAATAACTTTGTACGGGTAACATAACAAACCAATATGCTCTTCCATTTATAAATCTTTTGATATGATACTACTATTTAGTTAATAATTTTTGAACCATCGAGAATTTTATAATTAATTTAATCGTTAAAATAAATCAATCCATACCACAATTTCCTCCAATCTTCTTTCCAGCATAATCTTTATAAACTTGTTAATTTATTTATCATTAAAATGAGGGTGGCAATGGAGAAAAATCATCTGGAATTACATGGCGGGCTGGTCAAGGAAATAAATTCATTGTCTGGAAATTTCAGCAGCAAAAGTTATTCAAAAATAAATAATGTTGACAATTTGCTTTTACAAAAAGATATTTCCGTGGAAAGAAAGAAAAATATTTTGATGGGCGAGCTGCACAAAATTATTTCAACAACATTTTCAATCAATAGGCAAAAATTCCAAATTAAAGATTTAAAACCATTGGGAAAAAGATTGGATTCAGCAAGAAAAATAATTTCAAAGCTGAGAGACATAAATTATTACCTTGAGACAGCTTTTTTGCAGGAGCTTAAGCTTTCAAGAGTAAAAATAAAAGACAGCCCATCAACATTAAGAAAACAGGACGGCCTTGCAAGAGACGAGCTGCAGAAGCTTGAATACTCATCTTACATGCTGATTGGGCAGGCCGTCATTGCTGACAAGAAATTACTGCAGGAATATTCAAAAAAAGAAGAAATGATTAATAAGAGTGAAAAATCGGAATTTAAAAGCTTGGATATGGTATTGAGAAAAGAAACCATCACGCTTGAGCACCTTGAATCAAAGATTCCGCCGTCAAAAATGGCAGGAATGAATCTGATTCGGGACCCGGTATTTTCCCATTGGGCTGCAAGAGTATTTGCATTGCTTTTATATTTGGAACATATTTACTCAAGCGAAAAAAAGATTTTCAGCAAATTAAAGAAAAATAAGCCGCTTAAGGCAAATATTAACAAAAAAATATTTCAAATAATAAAGGAAAAGTCAAAACTGCTTAAAATAATGGATGAAAAAGCCGTTTCAATGAAAAGGTTTAATATGTCGAAAATATCCCATTATGATTATAAGATTTATGTTAGTTCAATGAGGTTATGATTATGGAAGCGGAAAGATTAAAGGAAGAGATTGCAATAGTGCTGGACTTCCTGCCAAATGGCTACCCCTACGATGAACGGCCGATGTACATGAAGACTCCGGTGGCGCAGGCTTTGGGAAAAGAGCGTTTCATACTTCTTGAGCTGGTGCCAAAAAAAGGAATTCACCTAACTCCCTTTGAAAATGTTTACATTGGAGACGGGAAAAGGGACAAGATACATCATATAATCGGCAAAATCAGCGTGGATAAATTAACTGCAACTGCCAAATCAGAGCTTGAATACGTGATAAAGGACATCATAACGAAAGACGAAAAGAAATTTATAGAATTTTTCAATAAAGCCCAGCCGCTAAGCACGAGAATGCACCAGCTGGAGCTTTTGCCGGGGCTCGGAAAGAAGCACATGTGGCAGATATTAGAATCGAGAGATGAAAAACCGTTCGATAGCTTTGCGGACTTAAAGAACAGGGTTAAGCTGTTGCCAGACCCGGAGAAGGCAGTGCAGAGAAGAATTTCGCAGGAGCTGGAAGGCAAGGAGAAGCACAGGCTTTTTGTTGATATTTAAGTAAAATGCATTCTATTAATCAAATTCGGATAGGCAGCATCAGCACTTCTGAAGTTGAGATTAGGGACATTCTCAAAGCCTGGGTTGCTGTCTCGATAGCTTTTGGCATCATCCTTAGCACGTCAATCTCAGATTTTTATTCCAAATTCGTCATAGCTTCGCTGACTGTCGGCATAGGATTTCTTTTTCACGAGTTGGGCCACAAGATTGTGGCACAGAAATACGGCTGTTTTGCCGAATTCAGGTCGTTTGACAAAATGCTGCTGCTTGCAATCGGAATGTCATTTTTTGGTTTTGTTTTCGCGGCTCCGGGCGCTGTAATGATTTCCGGCAGGGTGAGCAACTCAAGAAACGGCAAGATTTCTGCTGCCGGGCCGTTGGTAAACATTGCCCTATCATTAATTTTCCTGGGATTGAGCTTTCTTGCGCTGCCAAAACTATTTAAGGAAGTGTCATTTTATGGCTTTGTAATAAATTCATGGCTTGCTTTGTTCAACATGATTCCATTTGGCATGTTTGACGGTTCCAAAATCCTGAGATGGAACAAATTGGTTTATGGATTGATTGTCGGAGCATCGGTTTTGCTGATGCTGGCAAATAATTTTATGAAACTTGCAGCGTAAAATGGAACACCACCACTCTGAAAAATGCCCACAGTGCGGCAGAAGCTTGACACCCGACGAGATTTACTGCTATTTCTGTGAGCTTGACTTGGCAAAGCTCAGGGAGTCCCGGGAAAAGAATTCTGAAAAACAGTCAAAAAATGGCCACCACTGAAAAAATCTTGCAGACACATGCCCAACTTTAGCTTATTTTTAAATAAAATCACAAAAAATTTTCAAAAATCCATAAAAATTATTTTTTAAGCGAAAAAATATTTTTTTTCCAAAAAAATTTTAAAAAACACGAAAAAATTTTCTCGTCGAGAACTTTTTGCAGCGAAAATTTTGCGCCAAAAAACAGCGAAAAACAGATATTTTTTTCAAAGAATCATCGTCGAAAAAACAAAAAAATAAAAAGATTTAAATACTAGTTTTATAATATTTTAAAAAATAAAATCAAAGTTTTTACAGAGAAAAACAAAAATGAGCGAATTTGGTTTGCACGTAACGATTGACGCATCAAGGTGCGATAAGAGGAAATTAGGATCTTATTCGTTGGTGTATGATGTTCTGAACAACTTGCCGGCTAAAATAGGCATGACTAAGATGACTTTGCCATATGTGGCGAAGTGGCTGGATAAATTTGCAGACGGCACTCCAGGAATGTCGGGTTTTGTCATGATTGCCGAAAGCCACATCAGCATACACACTTTCCCGGATCAGGATTATGTGTTCATGGACATCTTCTCATGCAGGGAGTTTGAGACTGAGAAAGCCATTAAGTACCTCCTTGGAGCTTTCGACGCCAAAAAGCACGAAATCAGAATCCAGAAGAGGGGTCTTGACTTCCCGTCGAAGGAACACAAGCATCAAAATAGCCAAGGCATACTTGTAGAACATTAGATTTCTTTCAAAAGTTTTATTTTGGTTTGAGTTATTATCCACGGTGGTCTGAAAATTTTAATTCAAAAACCCTGAAATGAACTAACATCCCCCGGGAGGGAACTCAAAGTTGCACTCGATGCGCATTAAGTTAGCCCCCCGCACTAAAGAATTTAACCAAAATTGTAATCAATAAAAGAAAATCATCGATAGGGTGTGGAAACTATAAGTATTCGGTTGAGAGCAACAAGCAATGTTCCCCTGATTGAAATTAAAAAGCTAAAAAATAAAATAATAAAAATTTTAAACCCTAAATGCCAAATCAAAAACTCAAAATCGGGCTTGTGCAGGCAAAAGTGGGCAAAGATTTGGATAAAAATTTGGATAATACGGCTAAATTTGCGGCTCAGGCGGCAAAGAGGGGCGCTTCAATTATCTGTTTGCAGGAATTGTTTGCAATGAAATATTTCTGTCAGAGCGAAAAAAAGGAACTTTTTGAGCTCGCTGAAGTCATTCCGGGAAAAATATCTCATTTTCTTTCCCAAACAGCGAAGCAAAACAAGGTTGCTCTTGTCGGCGGCTCACTTTTCGAGAAAGGGGAAGACGGAAAATACTACAATACTGCCTTAATTTTTGATAAGAACGGCAAACTAAGGGCAAAGTACCGCAAGATTCACATTCCCCACGATCCAAAATACTATGAGCAGTTTTATTTTTCGTCCGGTAATGCTGGATATGTGCAGGCTGATTTGCACGGAATAAAAATTGCCCCTTTGATATGCTATGATCAATGGTTTCCAGAAGCAGCAAGAATCAATGCTCTGAAAGGCGCTCAGATTATTTTTTACCCGACAGCAATTGGCTGGACAAAAGAAATGAAGAAACTCGAGCCGTTCTCAGCGCAAAGATGGGAAAATGCAATGTGCGGCCATGCTTCAATGAACGGAATTTATGTTGCTGCCGTCAATCGTGTTGGAAAAGAAGATGATATTGATTTCTGGGGCGGAAGTTTTGTTGCAGATCCTTTTGGGGAAGTTGTAGCAAGGGCAAGCGGCAAGAAAGAAGAAGTTTTAGTTGCTGAAATTGATTTAAGCAAAGTCGCAAGCTCGCAGGAAGGCTGGGGATTTTTGAAAAACAGAAGGCCGATGAGTTATAGGGATTTGACGGAGATATAGAATTTATATCACATACGGTATAAACTTATACCCGACTTTTCTGCAATAACTAAGATATTTTGGGTCATGGCTTAAATGTTTCTCTTCGGTTATTGCCCTAAAATAATAGATAGTGCTCCAAAAAAACATGCCCAATGCAAATTTCATGCTCATAACCGGCAATATGGCAATCCACCAGGTAAGATTTTTGGCCAGGTAGGCAGGATGCCTCACAATGCTGTAAGGGAATTTGGTTACTATTCCCCTGTTAGTTAAGTTAGAAGCTTTTGTGCCTAATGCAAAAGAAGCCCAAAGATAAATGATAAGCAGCAGCACAATTAAAATTCTAAACGCAATTGTTAATTTGGCGCTCCAGAAGAATACATGGTCATTGGCTCCCCATGGCACGAATCTGCCGGCATAAGAATTAAAGGGCGGATAGCAAACCAATGCAACAGCCCACCCAAATAAAGTAGGCTCAACAGACTTAACTATATTCTTCAGTATTTTTCCCTCGAAAGCATATCCTATTGAAAATATTAACGTATCAAGCAGGAATATCGAAGTAATAATGAGTGAATATAAATTAAAATTCTTCAGTATGCTTATTATTGAGTTAAGATTATCGAAGAAAAAGCTAATCATGGTTGGCAGGAAAAATAATTTTACCATGATAAAGAGAAAAGCAACTTTTTCATCTCTTCTTATAGCTTCCTTTTTTGAAGTGATTGAGTTTACAATAAATTTTTTCAGGCATGCCAAAAACAAGTAAGGCTTGCTTAATGGCACTTCTCTCTTCAGCCAAAAGTAGAAAATGGGCGCTAATAGTAAATAAACAATTAACAAACCCAGCAAGGTGAATTGAGCAGATGGATTAATGGTTGTCTTGTAATATTTTAAGTTTCTAAACATAAAAACAGCTATTGAATAGACAAAAACACTTGAAAGGTAGGAATTTATTGCATTGTTTTTGATGGCTGCGTTTTTCATTATTCAAGGTGCAATTGGCAAATCTTATATACTTTTCCCCGGAATAACAAATAATTTTATTAACAACTTAATTTTACCCTTTCTTATGACACAAACTCCAAAATCACTCGGCTTCAGGATGCCTGCTGAATGGGAACGACATGAAGCAACATGGCTTGCATGGCCTCATGATAAAAATACGTGGGAAAATCCTTCTGAAATAGAAGATACTTATGTTGAAATAATAAAAGGCATGCACACGGGAGAAAAAGTAAAACTGCTTGTAAATGATGAAAAAGAAGAGAAAGGAGCACAAGAAAAATTAAAAAATGCGAAAGTTGACTTAAATCAGGTTGTTTTTTACAGGGTTCCAAATGTTGATGCGTGGATGCGGGATTGCGGCCCTATTTTTATTATCAATGAAAAAACAAAAGAAAAAGCTTATGTTCACTGGGAATTCAATGCCTGGGGTAATAAGTATGATGATTTGCTGCAGGATAAAGTAATTCCTGAAAAGCTGAGCAAGTTTTTGAAATTAAAAAGTTTTAGGCCCGGAATTGTTCTTGAAGGCGGCTCAATAGATGTTAATGGAAAAGGAATCTGCATGACATCAGAGCAATGCCTGCTAAATAAAAACAGAAATCCTTCCCTTTCAAGAAAAGAGATTGAAGCTTATCTTAAGGAATTTTTGGGTGTTGATGAAATTTTGTGGCTAAAAGAAGGCATAGAAAATGATGACACTGACGGACATATAGATGACATTGCAAGATTTGTCGATGAAAAGACAATTTTATGCTCAAAGGCTCCGCCGGACGACCCTAATCATAAAGCTCTAAATGAAAACTTTGAAATATTAAAAAAAGATGGAAGATTTAAGATTATTGAGCTCCCGATGCCTTATTATGAGCATGAAGGAAAGATATTGCCTGCAACCTATGCGAATTTTCTGATAGCAAATGATTGTGTTCTTGTTCCGATATTTGAGCACAAGAATGACAAGCAAGCTTTGGAGATACTCGGAAAATGTTTCCTTTCCAGAAAAATAATTGGAATTAACTGCAGAAAATTAGTTTTTGGCGGCGGAACAATACACTGCAGGACTCAGCAGGAGCCGAGGGTTTAATTATTCTAATTTGGCGGCAAAGAAAATTTCGTAAATCGCAAAGCACCGCTATAAATTTTTTTTAATTCATTTAATTTTGAGTATACTGGGTGAAAACGAGACAATTCAATTTCTGCTGCTTTTTCGCCCATTACGAGACGCTCCATGGTGGTTGGTTCGGAATTCGGCTGACCTCTTATTAAATGTTCTATAAGAGTAACATAAGCCATTCCATTTTCAGTTTTTTCATCAGTCACTATTGCCTGTGCGATACGGCTATAAGGCTTGTCAATTAAAACTGTCCTTAAAACAGCATTTCCTCCAGATTCCACGTAAATGAAATTTACGCGTGAACCGAGTTGGTCATTGTAGCCTTCTGCAGTGTAATCTTGACCCGGGATAAAATTGCTATTTACTTTGTTATATTCTTTAATCTTGCTAACAATATAATCAATTGTTGATTTAGTAGTTATCCTAGGCTGAGATTGTTCAACCAAGTCACTGGAAAACTGCCCTACTCCATTCGTTGATTGGGGAAAAGAGAACACCCCTATAGCTGTCAAAAGTGCAACGAGGCCTGTTTTTTTTGCAATTGTCATAGTTTTAGAATACGAGAAAAGAAACATTCAATAAAAACCTTTGCTTAAGATTTTACAATCCAGCTTCCTTCCTAAGTGTCTCAGCGATGTCAATTCTCTCCCACGTTTTGCGGGTTTACAATTTTAATATTTAACAATATTTTCTGTAAAACTTTATATATCTTTTAATCAGGTACTGGACAAAAATATATTCCTTGTTTTTAGTCTGGCTTCTTTCCAGGGCATTGTAATAGCTGTTTCGATTAGTATACTCTATGCTTAGCATTGGATGCCCATATTTATTTAAAACAAAATTCATCATTAATCTTGAAATTCTTCCATTTCCATCGCTGAACGGATGAATTGTTACAAATTTTAAGTGGACTAATGCAGCGAGAACTACCGGATTGAGCTTATCCTTATTTTTATTATACCAAATAAAAAATTCATGCAACAATACATCAAGCTCTGCAGGAATTGGAAGCTCTGCTTTGCTTCTGGCAATTGCCACTTGATGCTGCCTGATTACCCAGGCTATGTCGGGTTTTGTATCCTGTAAAAGCAGCTTGTGCCAGTAAAGGACAGTTCCAAGATTCAGCTCTTTCCTATGCCCGAGCATTTGGTAAAAGACTTTTTTATGGGCTTCGGTCTCTTTTACATCACCAATTGGCTTATTTTTTGGAGTAATGTGCTGCTGCAATAAATCAGCAGTTTCTTTTAGTGATAGCGTGCTTCCCTCAATTCTGTTGGTATTATAAGTGAACTTAATCATAAAAGATTCAATGTACTTTTCCTTTGCAGAAGGCGGGTAAGAGGCAAAATCCTCTCTAAATTTTCTTTTTATTGTATCAAGAGCTTTTTTGAATTTTTCCAGAAATATTTCGTGCATAAATTTTTCTTTGATAATTTCTATATCTTTTGGAATTTCTGAGCCGAGATACTTTCTTTTATTGGCAAATTTATTGCCATTCCTGATAGTATGTTCAAGATAATAATATTTCTTATGATTTACCTCCTTTATCCTTAAATTAACCATAGAAAGATATTTACGTCACAAATATATAAATCTTGTGTTTTTGCTTAAAATGTGACGTAATATAAAAAGGAATTACTGCAATCCGGCTTCTTTCCTCAAAGTCTCAGCCAAGTCAGTCTTCTCCCACGTA
>DATDZA010000049.1:0-6954 GCA_035288865.1 Candidatus Nanoarchaeia archaeon | reverse complement strand
TTTGGAGCCGCGGCGGAACTGCTGTTACCGTCGGATACAATCAGCTTAGCGACACAGCTTTGTACATTTTGAACCAAGCTAAGCACCATGGTTTAGCTTGAATGGATACTGCGGAATTTATTCCGCAGAGGAGGTCATTTTGTTCCCTTGTTGGGAAGTTTAGGATATGTTTTATTGCCGGAAGAAGGAGCATTGCATTATGTGTTTTCCGCAATATTCGGACTTTTTGGGATTTATTATGCCTACCAGGGAATAAAAGAATATTTTACGCACAATAAGCACGGCCATAATGGGTACGGGACAGAGTATGCCCATTAGATTTTGCAAAAAATAAACAATAAATTTATTTCTTCTTTTTATATTTTATTTAAAGAAATTAATATTAGCAATACTAAAATTCACAAAAAATTATCCTGTAATTTTAATTGAAATATTAAAAAGAAGCTCGACTTAAAAATTAAATATAATCCTTGATATCGTGCTTCCATTGCTCGTGAATCAGCCATAAAACCAATAT
This sequence comes from Candidatus Nanoarchaeia archaeon, assembly GCA_035288865.1. Classification (GTDB taxonomy): domain Archaea; phylum Nanobdellota; class Nanobdellia; order Woesearchaeales; family GW2011-AR4. Next base: position 6,437 of record DATDZA010000049.1, on the reverse strand, counting down.
GATTGCATCAAATCCCAACAGGAAGTCATTGCTGAATGGATGAGGGCAGAATGTAAGTGGAATTGAAGGAATGAAATTTAAGTATCCATCTGCGGCAAACGTGCAGTCTAGGGCAATGTGAATAAACCACCCAAACGATATTGAAAAAAGAAACATGATTATCGCTCTCTTAGGGATTTTAGATTTAAATATTTTATAATATTCTTTTTTTATGAAAATAAATAAAAGCGCAAGGGCAAAGAATATAATTGTGTAAAGAAGAGAATGAGTGTAGATTCTGTGGAAATTGTAGTTCGTTCCAAATAAGAAATTCATCAATTGGCTGAACGGAATGTCCAAATCCGGCACCAATCCGGCTATTCCCGCCATTAACACATAAATCATTGGAAATTTCTTCTTTGCAAAATAATCCCTATAAATATCAGCAATAACTATTGTCAGAATGACGTGCGCTACGGCGTATGGCATATTACTAAATTTATGATATTGAATAAATACTTTTCTATTATCATTCAGTAAACTTGTTATTGGTATATTATTGTTCCAGGAATTTCTAATGTGCAAAAGAATTTCAAAAAAATAAATTTTTTGTCTAACCCTTTATATTTCCTATTGGCTTCAGACCGACAACAGGCTTTGAAATTCCCGCTTTTGAAACTGCATCAATGACGGCATTAATATCTTTATATGCAAATCCGGCTTCTTCAGCCAAGCCCGGCATTGAAGTGGCTTTCACATAAATTCCATTTTTTTCCATGTCTTTCTGCAATTGCTCGCCGCGGACTAGGTGCTTTGCGGCTGCTCGTGACATTGTTCTTCCGGAGCCGTGAGCTGTGGACCCAAATGTTTCTTCCATAGCTTTTTCTGTTCCAACCAATAAAAATGATCCTGTTTCCATTGATCCGCCTATTATCACTGGCTGGCCTGTACTCTTGAAAATCGGCGCCAATTCCGGATGATTTGGCGGAAATGCTCTTGTTGATCCTTTCCTGTGGACAATTAATTTTTTTCTTTTTCCATCAACAATATGCTCTTCTAATTTTGCAATATTGTGCGCAACATCATAAACCATGTGCATTTCTAATTTTTCAGCATCAGTTTGGAAAACTTTTGAAAATCCTTCCCTTATTCTGTGCAAAATAACCTGGCGATTTGCGAATGCCATGTTAGCCGCGCAGGCCATTGCCTTGTAGTAATCCTGCCCTTCATTGCTCTGAAAAGGGGCGCATGCCAATTCCCGGTCAAAAACTTCTATTTTGTATTTTTTCATTGCCTCTTCAAATATCCTTAAATAATCCGTTCCAATCTGGTGGCCAAATCCCCTCGAGCCGCAGTGAACCATGACAACAACCTGCTCAGGAGTGTGAATACCGAACTTTTTAGCGATTTTCTCGTCAAAAACATTTTCTGCTCTTGCAACCTGTATTTCCAGATAATGATTTCCGGAACCCAAAGTTCCCAGTTGTTTAATTCCCCTCTCTAATGCTTTTGAACTTACTTTTTCCGGGTCAGCCCAGTCGATTTTTCCATAGCCTTCCGTCCTTTCCAAATCTTCTTTCCATCCAAGATTGTTTTCAACGCACCACTTTGAGCCGTTGGACATTATTTCCGTGAATTGCGGCTTTGTTGCGCTGACAAATCCCCTCGAGCCGACACCGGAGGGGACAGTCTTGAACATTATGTCAACCAATTCTTTTAATTTTGGCTGAACTTCTTTGAAAGTTAAATTAGTTGTGACTAGCCTCATGCCGCAGTTTATGTCAAAGCCAATTCCGCCTGGGGAAATTATTCCAGTATCTGAATCGAATGCAGCAACACCGCCGATTGGAAAACCGTAGCCCCACTTGTCTCGCAGTAGAATTAACTACATTGCAAAATGACCATCGGGCATACAGAAACTGTATTTCTGGATTCCTGGCAGGCAAGCCACATTCGTTACCTGATTAAAGACACCATTATCCATTCCTTCAAAAAGCTTCTTAGTTGCATAAATTCTTGCAGGAACTAACATTCCTTTTTTATAGGATGTTGGTATCTCCCAAATTACATCACTAATTTGCTTGATGTCTTTTGGTCTCTCAAAATTCCGTTCCATTTAGTACCTCCAAAGTTTTTAATTATTAAACAATAATATAAAGAACCTGTGTTATTCTTCCACGGCCCGAATACTTCTGAGTTTATACTATAGTCTTTTAAAGCTTTCTTTAAATTCTGTAAATTTAATTTCTTTATAGACATAAACCTCACTTCGTTTCTGGAATTCCTAATTTTTCCTTTTTTAATTATGAATTTAAATAATTCATCTTTAGTTTTTGGTATGCCCCAAGAGAAATCTTTATAAGAGTTTATTGCTTCGTTCAATTTTTGGTTTTTATTAGGATGTAAAAAACCAATATACTTATGGAATTTTTTTAAATCTTCTATGCCACAAATTGTCAAGCGCCAGATAATTCTTCCTTTCCTCTTTTTGATTTCAGAATCAATTCCAAATTTTCTTAAAGCTTCTTGGACGCTTAACAATCCACTTTCATTGCAGCAATCAGCTCCAATTAACCTGCTTTTTGCAGGCTGATTTTCAACCCACCCTTCACAATCAAAGAATGCTCTTAGCCAGTAGCTTAAACTGTCCTTTTTAAGTTCTGGAAGTTTCCATTCATAAGAGTAAAAAGAAAAGTCTTCAGTTAATATTTTGTAGATATCTTTATTTTGTATTTTACAGCGTCCTTCATTTGTGATTATTGGCTTTATACTGAAGATTGCTTCAAATTTTTCTTGAAAATCTAACAAAAGCACATTATTTGTGTTTCTCAAACCAATATGGTAATATTTATGCTTTTGAGTATCTGGATTTTTGATTACATAACCATCAGAGCAGAGATAACCATGAATTGCTGCAAGGTTTTTATTAAATTTCATTTTCAATCACCGAGTTTTCTTATGGGCGAAACTATGTAAATGATTTTTAGCGGAGCGAAAATCATAATTTGATAGTTGAGCCATTGTTTGAGGTAATTGAAAATGTAAAAACCGAAGCGATTATTCAGTTTTTTGTAATCATGTTGCATCATATTAATCATCTTTTACTATTAATCTTAATCCAGGGGGCACTACTCTTAGCGTTCCAAGTCCGATTTTTGCGTTATTTTCTAACATTTCACCAACATACAAGTCATAAACATATCCTTTTCCTAAGGAATTAAATAGCATATGTAAAACATAAGCCATCTGTGTTTCATTCAAGTCTCCAAATTTGTATTTGATAATTCTATTTATCTGTCCACTTAAACAAGCTAAATAAGGGTCATAAATACCACCATATCTATTTATCTCATTACCATAATCTTGTTTTATTTCTGGATTATTATCTTTAGGTATAATAAGATTATTGGGTAATAAATCATTATTTGTTACATTATTTATAAAATCAGAAAAATTTTTGAAATTAATACTATTACTTTTCCAAGCTATTAATTTGTAATGGTCTGGATAATGTAATCCAATCCATCCATTTAATTTATTTTCAATTGCACCTATTTTTAAATCAATTACTCCACTAATTTCTAATACATTTTTTATTTCTTGTGCAAAGAATTTAACAACGAACCAGTCATCTTTGTTAAAAATCATAGATTCCATATTAATCACCAGCAAAAATTTGATCATTATTGAACATAGTGAAAATTATCGATTTACCTTTGTAGTGGTCATCATACCTATATTTTATATAAATATTATTGATTAAATTGTATCCATTGTCATAATCCCTATACCCACTTTCATTCAGCGTGAATTCGACATCATTATACTTTAGTTTTAATGTTTCAGGATTTTGCTCAGAGAATTTAATAATTTTTATTGGATATACTTCACCAAGAAAATATAATGTTATTTCATGATTATCCTTATATATTGAACCTTCATATTCAAGACAATCTAAATTACACCAATTGCCATTGTATGTAGCACCATTGTCTAAGTAAGCTCTTTCTCCCTTTTCACACAAACCATTTCCACAACAATTTTTTATATATTTGTCACAGGCATTGAAATAGGTAGCAAATGCGTTCACCTTCCAATCTTTACCATCCCATTCTAATCTCATAGAAGGGGCTTTAAATTCAAATAATGAACTTGTGATAGTATAATACGCAAATGCGGTAGTATCATTATCTAATTCTACTTTATCCAATCTGACAACTACATTTGTTTCTGTTTCAGCTTTATTGATTATTTTAACAAACCTTTCTTTTGACTTTAAATTTTTGAGATCATCTACAAAGAAATCATACATAGAAGCCCAATCTTTTTTCTCCCACACCCTTGCAAACCTTAAAGCAATAGTTTGAGCAAATTCTTTTTTATCAATAATTATTTCATTTGATTTATTAGGTGGAGGTAAAGTTTCGATTTTTTGTGTATTCTGTTTTATTTCATCTTTATCACAAATGTTATTACTATCTTTATCTAAGCAACATTCATTACCAACTAAAATATAAGGTTTATTGCATACGGGTTTACTAGTACAAGAAACAAGAATAATTCCTGATAATATAACCAAAAATAATAAGAATTTTTTTGTATTTTTCATATTAAACCCCAATGCCCATCTGGCATGCAGAAACTGTATTTTTGGATTCCCGGAAGACAGGCTACATTTGTAACTTGATTGAATACACCCGCATCCATCTCATCAAAGAGTTTTTTTGTAGCATATATTCGGGCCGGAACATTCATTCCTTTTTTGAATGAAGTTGGTATCTCCCAAATTACGTCGCTAATCTGTTTTATCTCTTTGGGTTTTTCAAAATTTTGTTCCATTAAGTTCCTCCAAATCTATTATCATGGATCAATATACTCTTCCACCGATAGGGACATCGCGCTCAGGTTCTATTAAAATACATTCTCCGTCAATTGCAGGAACACCTAATGTCAGCACTTCTGATGTTGCTGGCCCGATTTGCCGCGGCGGAAAATTTACAACACACAAGACAAGCTTGTCCTTGAGGTGTTCTTTGGTATAATTTTTAACAAGCCGGGCGCATGATTTCTTTATTCCAATCTCATTACCCAAATAGATTTTTAGTTTATACGCTGGCTTTCGTGCTTCAGGAAAACCCCCTATTTCAATTATTTTTCCCACTCGTATGTCCAGTTTCTGAAAATCCTCAAATGTTGCCATGTTAACCTCTAGAGTTAAAAACTAAATTATTAGTTAGGCGTAGAATTCCGATTAAACTTGAAATTCCACGCACGCTCTCTGCAAATAAGATTTTATTGCGAGCATGCGCAGTAAGTGATGGATACTTATGGTCTTTTTAAATATTATCTTTTTTATTTTCCATATTGTAAACGAGTTTCGTAATTCACTCATAAATCTTTTTCTTTCAATATTATAAATAATATTTTTTTACGAACATTTTCGCAACACATTTAAATGAATAAAAAGTCAAACGAACCGCGCGCAAAAGTTTGAAAAAGTTGAGGTGTCCCAAATGGCAAAGAAGAAAAAAGAACAAGCAGCAGAATCTCAGTAAATTCTGATATTTGTTAGTTGAATTTATTTCTTTTTATTTTTGATTTTATGCAGCATCTGCTGGCAGAGTGAGACTTTCAGCTTGAGTAACAATTTCATAATCCCCTAATTGATACCTGATCAAACTGATTAAACGTTCCGGAAGATTGTAAGTTGAAAATACTGCGAACCTCCGTTGGGGAATTGCGGAGCCTATAAACCTGCCGCCAAAATATATTTCAAAAAAATATTTTCCATCAAAAGTATTTGGGCCGTAAACTTGCACATATTCTATACTTTCCAGTTTTTTTTCCAGCACAGATTTTATTGCTTCTGGATTCACAGACTGTTGCGATCCTTTATGTGCTTCATCCGACATACTAGTGTTGGCATCAGATATTTTATTTAAACTTTATCTTTTTTTATTTTTTATCAATAAATTTATATATTCTTCCATATAATTTATCTATAAAATGCAAGTAAAAGACTTGAAGCCAAAAATGGGCAATGTTGATGTAATTGTGGATGTGATTGATGTAGGCGTGCCTCGGGAATTCCAGAAATTTGGAAAGCCAGGAAGAGTTGCGACTGCAATCGCGAAAGATGAAACTGGCGATGTAAAGCTTTCATTGTGGAATGAGGATATTGACGTGGTTAAAGCGGGCGATAAAGTTCATATTTCAAATGGCTATGTCAATGAATGGCAGGGGGAATTGCAACTGACGACCGGAAGAATGGGAAAAATGGAAATTGTCGGAAAAGCCGACGATTTAAGCAAATCTGATTCCCCAATAATGACAAACATCCCTCCAAAAGAAACTGAAGAACCAGGCGAAGACATTAGTGTTGAAGAAGAGAACATTGAAGACATAGATGATGATGAGATTTAGAATTCTTAAATAGAAAGCCTTTTAAATTATTATCT
>DATDZA010000048.1:0-2368 GCA_035288865.1 Candidatus Nanoarchaeia archaeon | reverse complement strand
GCCAACTCCTTACTGGGTGAGCTATGATGAAATGATAAAGCTTGCCGAGGCCAAGACAGTTTTCTGCGAGACTGATGATAAATTCAAGCTGACCGCAGAAATAGTTGAATCCAAGATAACTCCAAAGACAAAGATGCTTATCTTAAACAGCCCAAGCAACCCAACCGGCGCCGTGCTTGACCCGGAAGAAATCAAGAAAATTGCCGAGCTTGCCGTCAGGCACAATTTTTATGTTGTTTCCGACGAGGTTTACGAGCATTTTGTCTACGGGAACAACGAGCAGGTCAGCATTGCATCTTTCGGGGATGATATCAAGAAACTTACGCTGATTTCAAATTCCGTTTCAAAAACTTATGCGATGACCGGCTGGAGAATAGGATACACATCGGGACCGAAGGAAATAATCAAGGCGATGGACAATTTGCAGGGGCATTCAACTTCCAACCCTACGAGCATAGCGCAGATGGCCGCTATCGAAGCCCTTTCCGGGCCGCAGGATTCCGTGAAGCTCATTGTCAGCGCTTTTGATGAAAGAAGGAAATTTATTTACAAAAGGCTGAACGAAATTGACGGCGTTTCATGCATTGAGCCGGAAGGCGCTTTTTACGCTTTCCCTGACATTTCGGGGACGGGTATGGACTCGATGGCATTCGCTTCCAAGCTGCTTGAAGAGGCGCTTGTTGCGGTTGTTCCTGGGATTGCATTCGGCTCGGACAAGCACGTCAGGCTGAGCTATGCTACTTCAATACACGAAATCACCCGCGGAATGGATAGGATAGAGAAATGGCTGAAGCAAAAACAATAATTCTTAAAATAAAATGTTGCCGGGAACCCAATACCTAGTTGGTATGTATCATCTCACCAACGAAAGTAATTATAGAAAAATAATAAGTGAAGGAAAAATTCTTCCATTGTCTCATCCGTTCTGGCGTTTGAGATTTGATAAAGGAGAATTTAGAGAGCCTTTCAAAGATTATGGTTTAGAATTTGACAGAATAGAATCTTTAATGAAATCTGATAGGTACATTGTTGGTTTTCTTGAACCTGCGCCCTTAGGATGGATCAAAAGCGGATTGATGAAAAACGTACTTAGCCATATACAAAATAAGAGCTCATTTATTGAGTTTAATCCTGCAAAAGGCGAGGTATATTCATTTCACATGCAAGTTGAAGTTCAATGGGTATTTGTAAGAGACCATTGGTACACTTCGCCAGAATATTTTATTCAAATGTATGGGGAAAATCTTTGGAAATTATTTCTTCAAAATCCATCCAAACACGCTTTTAATGTTAAGATAATGGAAGGGCTTGTAAAATATTTTAACTCTTCAATCTCATACAGAGATTATTTAAGGAGAAGAGATTATAAGGCGCCAGAGTTGTGGTATGCTGGAGAATACCAATTAAGACCATTTGACGGAATAAAAAGATTAAGCAATAAAGGAATAGAAACTTTAAGGGGAAAATGAAAATAAAGATTTTTGTTAATGATATTGAAGCGGAAGCTGAGCTGAAAAATACTCCGACAGCAAGAGCTATTTTTGACATACTGCCTGCTGACGGGGCTGCAAACAGGTGGGGAGACGAGATTTATTTTGTTATTCCTTTGAAATTAAATTTGGAGAAAAATGCGGATGATGTCGTTGAAAAAGGAGATATTGCTTACTGGCCGGAAGGATGCTGCTTCTGCATTTTCTTCGGGAAAACCCCCGTGTCAACAGAAACAGAGATAAAGGCTGCTTCAAAAGTGAATGTGTTCGGCAAGATTAAGGGAGATCTGAGTGCTTTTAAAAATGTTAATAACAGTGATTTGATTATTGTTGAAAAGGATTAGTGCGGCTTTAATATTGCAATCATTTGTTCTAGCTCTCTGAGCATATAATCCGGTGTAGGAGCTATGGTGAAATCTAAATCAGGATATTGCTCAGCGCGATTTAGATTAACCTTACTAACCATCACTTCAAGTTTTTTATAGAATTACTCAATTAAACTCTGGTTAATCTCGGTGTCGGCTATAACATGAGGTTCGCTGAAATGGATAATTGACATAACTAAATTATAATTTTTATCATAACCTAATGGCTGAACTCCGTGCCTATAAGCTAAAACTAGCCCAGATGGAAATGTTGTAAGGCTCCAGTCACTTAATTCATAAAATTCATTTCTAGCCAAGCTGCCTGGCTTAAATGCAGGGTTGCAATCTATTGTATATCCTAAGTCCCTGAAATTAACAATGGGCTGCATAAGTCAGTCTATACCCCATTCAATTTAAATTTTTTGATTACATTTAAATACAAAACATACTTATTCCACTTTCATGAAAAAGCAATTATCTTCCATGGACGCGCATTTTCTGGCAAAAGAATTA
>DATDZA010000047.1:0-20593 GCA_035288865.1 Candidatus Nanoarchaeia archaeon | reverse complement strand
ATAGCCCTTGTCAGCGCATCGATACTTAATATTTCCAATGCATTCTGTTTCAAAATCTATTGGATAGCATTTCCCTTCGTTCATGCATCCATTGCAAGCATTTCCGCATGGCTCATTAAGCGGTCTTGGGTCATTCTTGCCGAAGCATCTGTATTTTACATTATTAATGCATCCTTCATCCCCGGTTTTATAGCATACGCCTTCATACACGCATCCATTAGGACAGAATTCAGACTGTACTTCTAGTCTTATTTCGTTTGAAGATAATCCATCTATATTTACATGGGCTCTAAAAGTATTTGGCTGCCAAGAAGATGTATCAGATATAGTTCGACTAAATCTTCCACTGGCATCAGTGTAGTCAAAAAATTGATTGTCATAAACAATATTTCCTTGGATGTCTGTTGCAAAAATTAAAACCTTTGAATTTGGGCTATCGCTTGTTGCTGTGATTGTAACACTATCTCCTGGCTTGATTAATGATGGCTGGATGCTTAAAACCGGAAGACTTGGCGGTGGATTGGGGGTTTCATTTCGTGTTTGATTTGTGCCATTACCCGGAGAAATAATACCGCCACCCTTTTCTTGACCGATGCCAGCCCCTCTTGCCTGTATGCATCTTCCATCACTGCATCTTCCAGCGCATTGGTAAATTTCATATCCTTTTGTGTTATCGGAGTTACAAAAATACTCCTTTACATGAGTTGATTCGCTTAAACAAACATTATCTCCATTAGTGCAGCAATCAGTTGCTGAATCTTTATCTGTTTGGATGTTTCCTTGAGTGCTGTAATCTAGTCCGTCGGAATCGGTGCAGAATGGTTGGATATTAGGGCCAAAACGCAGAGTTGTTGGACTGTCTGTTATTATAATATTAGGAATACATTCTTTTTTAACTTCTAACATACGATCTCTAAACTCCTGAGAAATAACGTTATAATCCGAAAGGACACCGTCCCATCTAAGATATGCCGAATATCCACCTTCTGACCTAGGAAATGCGCCTGTTGCCTGGCCTGCCATTATGACCATCAAAATTGACTGCATTTCCGCGGATAGTTTGGAAAAAGGCGAATAACATATATAAATAGTATCTCCTTCCTCCCCACCAACGTTTTCAAAAGGAGTACCACATGTTGGACATATATATCTTATGACCCTATTATCAGAACATTCAACAGAATAGTCTCCTGCTTCAATTCTATTACTATCTAATAATGTTTGAAGGAGTACCCTTGCATCAACAAAATCAGGCCTTTCACCAGCATCATTAACACCTTTGCTTGCATAATCATTACACTTTTGAGAGTACAATAGAGAGAGGCCAGCCATAGCCCAATCCCATTCTTTCCCACCAGGTACCCCTTCTTCTTCTTGTGGCGGACACTTTCCAGATAGTGGATCCCTTTTCCAAGCAACGCATAGCACGAAGGGATCCCCATCAGAATCCTTAAGGTTCCCAAGGTCAGGAAAGCATTTTTCATCAATATCTTCCTGCTTAATAGTACCTTTTCCATTCGCACGGGCAATTGCCATAAAAAGCTGCGATTCTCTTCTATAAATGTCCACGATGTTTGTGGCAATCCAGCCTTCACAAATATTAATATTTCCATTATTATAATAAGCGTAACTTCCCTTTCTAATAGATCGTATATTCGAATTTTGACAATATTCACGGCTCCTAAGCTTAACTCTGCTCGTATCAAAACTTCTCCCTTCTTCCCCTTCGCCTATACCTAACAATGTCCCACATTCAGAAGGGTTTTCCGAAAACCAATTACTGATTCTCGTAATCTCGTCTTTGGTGGCTTGAGACCCAGTCGTCTTTGGATCATCATTTCCAGGATTATCATCTTCGTTCGGATCCGGTCTGCATCGTCCATCTGGATATGTGCCATAATTGCAGCGAGGGCAGCCACCTGGCAAGGATTCACAAGGTTCTGGTCCTGGAGGACGGGCGGTGCATGCTTGTTCGCATTCTGCTTCTGCTATTATAGGGTTAGGAAAACGCGCCTTACAATCTCGGCACTCAGGACTATTAGGACCAAACCCTTGATTTCCACTAGGATCTCCAAAATTTACAGTAACATCAAATTCTAAAACGCCATCATCTGTTGGAAGTGTTATTCTTTCTGGGCCTCTTGGCCAAATCGCACCCTGGCACGAAGTTGTTGAGGAATATATCACTATATTGTTATATTCCCTCATATTAACTTCCCTGTCAGCAAAATTTACTATTGCTGCATATCTTATATCAGGCATCTCGCATTTATCTCGGTCAATTGTATAAGGCCCTAAAACTCTGGCTTCTGGATTTAATCTTTCTGCCTCATTTCTATCAATGGGAGAGGGAAATCTTGATTCGATGGAGACTAGTATAACAAGAGTTCGAGAGCCCGTAGTTTCAGGAATCCTGCACTCTCCTCTTGAACAATATCCATTCCTTTCGCAAGGGTTATCATTAAAAACATTGCAGGAAGCAAGCCCATTTGTAATGACACAAGTATCCGTGCAGGGATTATTATCATCAACACAAGCTTGCTCGCAGCTGCATCCAAACTGGTCAACATCAGTTGTGCCGCCGGAATTCGGACATCTGTCGTTTTCATCCGAAACACCATCTCCGTCTTCATCTTCTACTGCAGCAAACACATTGGAAACAATAATTAAAGCAAGCACTAGAAAAAGTAATATCAATCCGCTTTTTTTCATTCTTTTCTTATAACTAAAAGAACTAGTATTTAAGATTTGTTTTTTTGCACTCACATAAAAATGCTAAAATTAGAAGGTATACATTATCCAAACATAAAAATGGAATTATTTTATCCGGAGCATTTCCCAATTACATTCACATTTTTCAAAGCAAATTGAAAGATATAAGAATTGAAATAATTGCTATTATAAGTGCTGAAATCTACAAGTTGGACTATTTTGGCTGAGTTGTCATCGCTATTTTTTGTGTACACATTCGTTAGCCCGTTTTTATCATAGCTTGGGCAGTCAGGCATCAGGTTATAAGGCACTTCATCAAAGAACTCTGTATCCTCTATTCTCTCCACGTTGCTTGTGAATTCCAGTGCGCTGCTGTAGAGGGCATTTAGCCTTATGGGAAGTTTTATTCTAAATGTCTTCATATTGCTCTCCTTGTCCCCTTGCTTGGCTTTCAGGCTGTAGTTCATGCTTATTGATACATCCTCTTCATTTATGGTGACTTCAGTTTTTGGCCCCTCCATGGGCAGCTCGATATTTATTCCAATCTCCTTGAACATGTCGGCATTAAAGCATTTTGCGAATTCTATCTCGACGTACTTTGCTATTTTGTCCCTTATAATATCCAATTCAGAACTTGAATCAGGAATATGCTCAATATAATTCCATCTGCATCTCCATTGAATGCAGGGGCATGGCGGAAGAGGGCAATTTTGCGGGGCGCAATACTTGTCGCATGAGGCTTCCAGATAATATGGGACTTTCTTGCCCTGAAACGGAACAGGGGATGGAATCCCAGCGCCAGGCTCGCCATATTGCGAATCCCCTTCGGGATTTGTATAGGCTCCCTGCAGGCCCATCCTGTTGAACAATTCATCATTGCCTGCGCTTTTTAGGCATGATTCGACGTACATATTGACTATGTCTGCATCAGAAATTTTTGTAGTTTCTTTTACGCTGGCAGCAGCAGCTTCTTTTGTGCTGTAACTGCTTAAGTAAAGGAAAATGCCCAGAACTATTATTATAAATATTCCTATTATTATAAATACAGTTATCTGACCTCTTTTTTGCATTAATTATATTCAGCAATATTTATGTATTTAAATTTATCTGGAAAATTACCCTACCAATGCCTATCAATAACCTTTATTAACAAACGAATTATTCTGATGGAGTGGAAAAAATAAAAATAAATGTTTTCATTGATAAGGAAAACAAAAACTCAGTTTTGGAGTTGAACGGTAATCCATCAGTTTTGGAAGTATTAAATAAATTAAAAATAAATCCAGTCACCGTCATTGTCTCAAGAAACAATGAATTAATTTTGGAAGACGAAAAATTAAAAGATAATGACGAAATAAAAATATTATCGGTAATTTCAGGAGGCTGAAAATAAAAAATTCTATAGTCAATTACAATAAGCTATTGAAAAAATTCAAATATGGAAAAATCCATTACAAAAAATATAACATGCAAATAAAAATAAATAATCCAAAATGCTGCAGCGAGAAGCCGGTGATACAATTAACTGCAGGCGAGAAGCTCTGCAAGAATCATTTCAATGAATATTTTGAAAACAAAGTTTTCAGGACAATAAGGCAGTTTGATTTGCTCGGAAAAGAGGAAAATTTAGGGGTTGCTATTTCAGGCGGAAAAGATTCTTTAACTGTTTTATATTTATTAAATAAGTTATCGAAACAAAACCCGAAAATAAAAGTAACGGCAATAGCAATAGATGAAGGGATTGAAGGCTACCGCGATAAAACTCTGATTACAGCAAAAAAATTCTGCAATGAAAATAATATACGGCTAAATGTATTCTCTTACAAGGAAGAATTTGGGTTAACTTTGGACGAAATGCTGAAAATCTTGGATGTGAAGCCATGCAGCATCTGCGGAGTTTTCAGGAGATATTTGCTCAACAAAAAATCAAGGGAATTAAAATTTACAAAATTAGCTACTGGCCACAATCTCGATGATGAATGCCAGTCTATATTGATGAATCAGATGAAAAATAACATCGAGGCTTCTGCAAGGCTCGGACCAAAAGTCGGTGTAATTAGCGACGATAAATTTGCGCAAAGGATTAAGCCGCTATATTTGTGTACGGAAAAAGAAGTCACAACTTATGCTTTCATAAACAGTTTGCTTGACAATTTCAATGAATGCCCGAATGCAATTCATTCATTCAGGGCTCATGTAAGGGATATGCTCAATGATATGGAGAAAAAATTTTCAGGGACAAAATATTCAATTGTTAATTCATTTTTGGAAACTTTGCCGATGCTGAAAGAAAAATTCAGGGGCGAAATTATTCAAATCTGCTCGAAATGCGGCGAGCCGAGTGCAAATGATTCCTGTCGCGCCTGCGTTTATCTGGAAAAATTAAGAAAAAGCGTGATGCATTAGAATTAAAATGGAAAATTGGGTATTTTTTGTTCTTATAGCGCAGTTTATCTGGAGTTTTACAACCATGATAGACAAATTTATAATTTCCAAAAAGCATATTTCAAATCCTTTGGTTTATATTATTATAAACGGTCTGACAAATCTTGCTTTTATATTTCTACTTCTTTTTTTTAAATTTGAGCCATTAAGCTTTGGGAATTTTATGATTGCGTTAATATCAAGCACCGGATTTGCTGTCGGTATTATTTTATACTATAAAGCTGTGCAGTATGAGGAAATCTCCAGAATCACTTTGCTTTACCAGTCGACGCCATTATTTGTCTTCGGGCTTTCCATGATTTTTTTAAGCGAAACCCTGTCGGCTTATCATCTTCTCGGATTTTTCTTCCTGCTTTGTGCTGGCATAATCGCCGCATATAAAAAATTCCATAATAAGTTTGTACTGAGCAAAGCTTTTTACCTTATGATTGCATCAAATATTTTTATTGCTGTAGCTTATATTTCCGCGAAGCACGTCTTTAATGTTACTGGGTTCTGGAGCGCTGTTTTGTGGTTGAGAGTTACCGGATTTGTTGCATTGACAGTACTGCTGATTCCAAGCGTCAGAAAGGATTTTGTTCAAACATTCAAAGAAATGAAAAATAAAATCAGGGGCCTGATTGGGTTTAAGATGCTCATTGACTCCATAGCCTTTGTAGCGTCTGATTTTGCCATACTACTTGGCCCCGTATCGCTTGTAAGCGCATTGAGCAATGCATCACTTCCCTTGTTTGTTTTTGGCCTTGCAATTTTATTTACGCTATATTTTCCGAATATAATTAAGGAGGATATTCACAAAAAAAGCGTATTGATTAAGATGCTTGCCCTCGCGTTTGTAATTGCAGGAATTTTTTTTATCAGCTTGTAAAAATAAATTAACCAAAACTTTTATATACGGACAATTGTTAATTCTCAGGATGGCAGATGAAACCCAGGAAATAAAAATCATAAAAAAATTTCAAATCCAGCATGACAGGCCCAATTGCATAGGATGCGCTGCATGCGCCGCTGTAGCTCCTGATTTCTGGGAAATGCATGAAGACGGCAAATCAGATATAATAGGCTGCAAGAAAAGGGACGATGAATGGGAAGAGCTGGACATCGAGGAAAAAGATTTCAATGCAAACAAGGAAGCGGCCGACTCATGCCCGGTTAATGTGATTCACATCATAAATAAAGAGACTAAAGAGAAAATAATATAAATCCATTAACTATTTGTATTATAATGATAGGAAGTTTGGACTCGCAGACTGCCAAAGAATTTCTCGTTAGGAGTTTTAAAACTGCAGCGCGCGGGGCAGGTAATGTTGCGGCGTTTGCCGCAGCGGTTCCGGCAGGGACATTTTTTTGGATGGAAAAAGATTATTTAATTCACACCAAGCCTATGGGAAGAGATTATTGGATTGTATGATGCTGTCAAACCTTATAACCATTCACGACAGCTTCCACAATTTCCATCTTCCCAAACTGAGCCTAAAATACCAGCACGAATTTTATACTTTCGCAAACCTTCAGAATAATTTCAAATGAAAAAATGCCCAAAATGCAATTCTAAAGATGTTAAGTTAATAAGTTATTTAGGCATTAATGTAATTAAATGCAACAAATGCGGCTTTGATGAAAGAGTTGTTTATGATGTTTATCCCGAGCAGAAAACTAATCAGAAAGCAAAGGGAAAATATAATGTTTACAAAACTGGTGGAAGCTTAAGGACTAGAAAAAAATAATTATTTTTTGTATAAATTAATTGTGTACTGGCTTGATTGCAAAGATGCCGCATTAACCCGAACTTCCAGGGTTTTCTCAAATGGCTTTTCTATTACTCCCCCTTTTGCATCAGACAACTTTAGTCCGTCAGCAAATCGGAGCAAAGTCCCAGGCACTAAATTTGTTCCCACAGGCTTTTGCAAGCCCGGAGTCAGATGAAATGTTAAATCTGCCCTATCCATTAACTGTATTCGTAACCTGTATTCCCCCCTTCCCCGCGATTCGTTGCTGCGATAATTCGGGTTGCTGCCTCAAATTCGCCCATCCTAATATAGTCAGCTCTCCCCCTCTTTTCCTGATTATCAAACGCTTCCCTTAAATCTGACAAATCTTCTACAGTAATTTCATAGCCTAAAATAAATCTTCGAAGATACTCAGGACGGGTTGCCAGACTTTTACTCTTCCATTTACTATTTTCTGCTTGAGGGATTGTGAATCACGAAATTTAGGAAACTCGCTCTCTTTATAAAATTATATCAAGTTAGCCGACAAATCATTAAATATAAATAATAGACTCTATTTTTAATTTATTTCAGAAAATTTAGATTAATAGTGTGTAAAATGGACGTAAAATCAAAATTAAACAAATTCACAATCTATCAATACATGTCTATTTTCCTCGTAATCTTAACTTTAGCAAGCGCATTTATCTATGGATTTGGAGTTGCTGCTTTGATTCCAGTATTAATTTCTGTCTTGGCAACCGCAATTGCTGACTTGATAATTAATTATTTGAAATTCAAAACAATAGAGTTTCCGTATTCCGCTTTTATTTCTGGAATTTTTATTGGGGGATTGTTGACACAAAATCTTCAGTGGTATGTTTATGTTTTGGCAGGGATAATTGCAATCGCGTCAAAGCACCTGTTAACAGTGAATCATCACCATATCTTCAATCCTGCAAATTTTGGAATTTTGATGGTGTTTTTGGTTTTCAAGGCATCTAATACTTGGTGGATTTCCTCCCCATTTTATTTGGTAATTTTATTTGGACTTTTTATTTTGTGGAGGTTAAAGAGATTTGATTTGGCAATTTCTTTTCTGGCGGCATATTATATTTTGCATACATTTGTTCCTGCTCCGGCAATGATGGGGCGAATGCCTATGATGGCAAATATGCCCATGATGATGAATAATTTTTATCAGTCATTTACTAACCAAAGCACGATTTTCTTTTTTGCTATGTTCATGCTAATTGAGCCAAAAACAAATCCTGCGGCGAGAAGGCAAAGAATATTTTACGGAATTTTAGTTGCTATAATGCTTATCGGCATTGAAATATACAATCCGAAATTTGGAATTCCTTTTGTTCTTGCGATTGCAAATTTATTTGTTCCGCTTCTGAACAGAATTAGTTTTGAGCCTAGGAAGCAAGGCGTGCAAAATACTTCAAGCTGAAACTATGCTGATCTGTCGCCAACCAACTTTCTAACTGCATCTACAGCTTGCTGGGTTCCAACCTCATCAGATGTTACGCCTTCTATAGAATGTGTTGATCCAAGCAGTAATCTTGACTTTAAGCTTCGTGGCTCATTTTTCTCTGCAGGCCTTAGAATCCAAAGAGTTGCCAAACCATCGGCATAACACATGATTGGTGGATTTTCTCTTGGAACAAATTGTGAAACAACCAATCCGTCCCATACATGTTCTCCATAGGATACTTCACGACTTTGATCCCCTATTGATAAATCTCCCGTTCGTCCTGGATAATTTTGGTAAAGAAGTTGTGCCAATCTTCTATCGGTATAATAACGGCCTGTTGTTATTGTATGTGTTACCATTAATATACGGGAATGATTACTTATTTTTAAAGTTATCTTTAATTTTCCACATTTTAATTAAAAACCTTTATATATAAGCAGCTCATACAATAAATTAATTCTAGTTTTTTCAAAAGAAAAGAGCTAGTTCGTAATCCGAATAAAAAAATAAATATTGTCTATAGCAAATAATAATTTAAAATGACACGAGAAGACGAAACAATTTTTGCGCTGAGAACAACAGCCAACAGGGAGGACCAGGTAATGGACTTTGTTACGAGCCATGCTGTCAAGAAAAAAATTGAAGTCTATTCTGTAATAAGGCCGCATGGTATGCGCGGATATATCTTCATTGAAGCGGCTACGAAAGTCGATGCAGAGCAGGCAGCTTTTAACATTCCTTATGCGAGGGGAATTCTTGCGTCACCTGTTAAATATTCTGAAATAGAGCACATGCTTGAGCAGGTCAAGCACGAAATGAACATTCAGAAAAGTGATATTGTTGAGATTATTTCAGGCCCGTTCAAAAGGGAAAATGCAAAAGTTACAAGAATTGACAAGGCAAAGGAAGAGGTTGTTGTAGAACTATTGGAAGCGGCTGTTCCGATTCCTATCACTGTCAAGATGGATGCTGTTAAGGTTGTAAGAAGAGATACAGATTCACCGCTTCCTTCAAGAGATGACGATTTAGGAGAAGATTCACTGTAAAGATTTTTAAATGAAGATTAGTTACTGAGCTGATAATTAAAAATTTATATAAAAATTAAAAATGGCAACACAAACTGTGCAGGCACTTGTTGAAGGCGGGAAGGCAACAGCAGCGCCGCCGTTAGGCCCAGCTCTTGGACCATTGGGAGTCAATATCGGCCAAGTGGTAATGGAAATAAACAAGAAAACTTCAGTGTTTAATGGCATGCAGGTTCCTGTAACTGTCAAGGTTGATACAGAAACAAAAACATTTGAAATCACAATCGGAACTCCTCCCGCTTCAGGCTTAATCAAGAAAGAAGCAAATTTAGAGAAAGCATCAGGAAAGGCAAAGCACGAGATGGTTGCTGACATTCTAATCGAGCAGGTTATCAAAATTGCAAAGATGAAGGAAACCGCTACTCTTGGAAAAACTTTGAAAGAAAAAGTCAAGGAGATAGTTGGAACATGCCAGTCAATGGGAATTCTCGTTGAAGGAAAGATGGCTAAGGACACGATGAGGGACATCGAGGCCGGAAAATTTGATGAGGAGATAAGGTTGGAAAAAACCGAATTGTCGGCAGAATAGCTTGCTCACCTTGAACAAGAGAAGCAGAGACTGGCTGAAGAGCTTGCAAAGAGAAAAGCTGAATTCGAGAAGATAGCAAAGGCAATTATCGGCGAGATGGCCGGCAAGGCAAGAGGAGAAATAAAAGTAAAGCTGGTTGCAGCTGGCATTCCGGACGAAATGATAAAAGAATTGCTGCCAGTCGAAGGAGCTGCAGCAACAGGAGCAGCGCCAGGAACAGCGCCGGCGGCGGGAGCAGCAGCCGCGCCAGGGGCAAAAGCAGCGCCGGCAGCCGCAGCGCCAAAGAAAGAAGATAAGAAAAAGTGAAATTATAGTCCTCTTAATTTAATTAAAGTTTAATTTCTTGAAGGGATTGGAATCCGTACCGGTTGTGGTGGTGGATTATATGAAACAAATTCTTCCAATCTTTTATACGCCCTTTTCCATAGGGGATCTTTGTCTAATAATTTTGGGTCTCTGTCTTTTAAGTACATCGAAGATGCAAATCCTGTAAGTCCAATGCCTCCATTTATGTCGTTTTTAAACTGATTTAAACTGTCAAGATTACCATTGTAAAAGTAATCTACTAAATCGTAGCCGCTTTTTGCAAAAAAGAAAAAAGCTCCTGTGATGGTTGGAAGCCTTACTATTCTGTTTACTCTTTTATTTAACCAATTACGCGGGTTTTCTAAGGTTGTAGTGTCATTAATCTTAGGCTCAGAAGGATTCATACCGAGTATCCAGCCTAAATTCCAGCTTATATCAAAAAAAATACAGTCATGTATAAACTGTAACCTGCGATGTGGGATACATGTACTGTACCTTTAATATATGACGGAATTGACAATAATCCAATAGGTGCTGCAAGGCTCATTATATTATTGTTCTTATCTTCCCATTGTTTCGCGATTTTTGAATATTGCCGTAGAATTTCTTCATCTAGTAAATTAGGCAGATTCAATAATTTTTCTAACGACATGTTGAGTGGAAATGATTCTTAATTTAAAAATTTATTTCCCACAATTTTAATATAAAGAAAATCATAGATTTTCTAATTTAAATAATCGAAATTTATATTTCGATATCTTTAAATACTAATTCTTATAAAATTCCATTAAAGAGGTGAATAGGCAGATGAGTTTCTTCAGCAAGCTGAATCCTTTCAAAAAGAAAGATGATTTTGGCGATTTGGGGAAGGATTTGGATTTAGGCAAAGATTTTGATTTGGGCCAGGGACCTTCTCCAGATTTGGGAGTCGGTTTGGATATGCCGCAGACTCAGCAGCCTTTTCAGAAATATCCATCTTTTCAGGGGCAGCAGAATTTTCAGCCAGCTTACCAACCGCCATCTTTTCAGCCTCAAGCGCAGCAGAACTCTTTTGCAGGCGACCCTTACATAGCATCAAAAAATCTGGAAGTAATCTCGAGTAAATTGGACGCTCTGAAGGCATCCATTGATGCAATAAACCAGAGAGTTGCAAACATTGAGTCAATTGCCCGGGGGGAGCAGGAAGAGCAGAGAAGGAAAAGGTATTACTGAGTTTAGAAGATTTATTATAGGCACTTAAATTCCCTGCCTTATGTTTATTTTTGCCCACCTTGTCGCGGGATTAATTGTAGGAAGAATATCGGGTAATTATCCGGTTTCTTTGGTCGGGGCAATATTCGCTGACTTGGACCATCTAATCCCGTATGTGCAGCACAAGGTAATATTCAATATCAAAAAATTCTGGAAAACCATAACTGGGGAGCAAGACAACATCGGCAATCAAAGAAATTACCTTCATAATATTATTGTTTTTGCCACATTATCTTTCCTTGTTTTTATTTTTGATTTCAGAATTGGTTTAATTTTTTCAATTGCTTACCTGAGCCATTTGCTGCTGGATTTGATTGACACCTCTGATTTTTATCCTTTTTACCCTTCAAAAATGAACATTAAAGGGCCAATTGGATATTTTTCAAGAGCTGAAATATACGTCACTTTGGGATTATTTATCATTTTCTTGCTGATATAAACTGCATCAAAACATTTTTATACATTGATTCTAACTTCATAATTTCATGGGCAAAAAAAATATTTTAATTTTCTCCACAGCACTGATTATTGTGATTCTGGACCAATTAACCAAACTTCTCATTAGAAAAAACTTCAAGCTGAATGAATCAATTCCGGCAATAAAAAATTTTTTTCATCTGACGTATGTCCAAAACACCGGATCTGCCTTTAGTTTATTTCAGGGATTTAACATTTTCTTTATAATCTTTTCAATTATTGTTATTGGCATTATTTTCTATTATATTAGAAAAATAAAACAAAATGAAAAATTAATGCAGCTAGCAATTGGCTTATTATTGGGCGGTACTATAGGAAATTTACTTGACAGGATATTTATTGGCGCAGTAACAGATTTTATTGACTTTAGAATTTGGCCGGTTTTTAATATTGCGGACAGCGCTGTGACAATAAGTGTTGTTCTATTGATTATTTTGATGTGGGAGAAATAATTTTATTTTGGCGCAGTAGAGCCGGTAATAATATCACATTTATGCTCAGAAAATCCTTTTGCGACTGCATCTGCTTTTGAATTGAACCAGACCTGATTCTCTTTGTTTATATTGTTTGCCCACACGCATCTTGGAATGTGAAATTTACTTCCATTCTTGCTTGCAACAAATTTACCGGGCGTGAAAGTTTTTTCCATGCTTGCAGCATTTTGCTCTGCCTTCAATTCGCTTTTCACTTCCTGCTTGACTTCTTTTTTAATTTCTGGCTTTAATTCTTCTATCACTTCTTCTTTTGATTCTTTGTCAATTAAAGCATAATAATATTTTGACTTGTCATATTGTTTTTCAACATATTCCGGCTCTTTTGGAGCAGTGAGATAACTGTACAGAACTATCACCAATCCGATTATAGCAAATAAAATTGTCAATGCATAAGACGTGCTGAAAACTCCCTTAAAGAGCGAGATAATCAGAGTGTCAAAAATCAATACTACCAGAATGGCGCCTATAATTCCCCAGTTCCCTCTCCTATAATGGTAGAGGCCAAACATTGCAAATGACAATAGAAACATGAATGCAAGCAATAAAGCGAGCTCGAATGCGAACGCAACCCCCCTCAAATCAAAAACCACAAATATAAACCCTATAACTGTGAGAAGCAAAACGAAAATCATTGCAAAATAACCCAGCCTTGGCGCTTCCATATTAGTTAGATTTTCTCTGCCCTTTTTAAATATTTCTATTTTATCTATTTTAGAGTAGTGATTAAATGGGAAATTATGAGTTTTTACTTGTTGAAAATTTAGTTCCTGACTTATTATATTGATTCTTAATTTAAATAAAAACAATCAAATCTAGAATTCTTCGTATTCATCAAACTGCTTTAGATAACCTTTCTTTCTTAAAAATGATAATTGCGTTGGTGAGTATTTGTAAACAACGTCTCCTTTTGCGTCTCCGCCGTATTCCCAGGGCTCGACAATTACAATATCCCCATCCCTGACCCACAATTTTCTTGTCAATCTTCCCGGAATTCTGCATATTCTTGTTTTGCCATCGAGGCATCTTACCCTCATTCGCGAGCCGCCCAATCTCTGCTCAATGATTCCAAATGACTGTACTCCTCTTGGAAGATTGATTCTGGAAATCTCCATCTGGATTTTTTCCTGCATCGCCAATTCCACTTTTTTCTTGCTCATTAAATAATTTGGATTTTTGTTTGTTTAAATATGTTTCTATGGGGGAATTTTTGCTGACAAAATCAACAAAATCAATATTTTTATAAACAAAGCAAACTTCCAAAAATCATGGGACGCCTGAATCTTCCGAAAGAGAAACTGTTTGCAGGGCCGGCTCTTATCTGGAAAAGAATTGCGGCGTTTCTGATAGACCTGGCAGTTATTAATCTTGCAATTCTCCTTCCGTTCCGCTCGCTTCTTGCTAAAATCTTTCCTGCTGATTATTCTTTTTCAGAGGCACTTAAGCTGCTTGGCAGCACGGATTATTCCGGAGTAATAACATTAATATCTTCTGTGATGGGAATTTTTATCATGCTCTATTTTTACATGCTTGAGAAGAAAATGCACCAGTCCATTGGAAAGAAAATAATGAAAATCTATGTTGCAAGCGACAATAAAGAGTTAAAATTCTGGCAGGTTCTAGTTAGAAATGTTGTTTTCCTGCCGATGTTTCCGTTTTTCCTATTGTGGATTCTTGACCCTCTTTTTATGATGTTCACGAAAACAAACCAAAGGCTAAGTGAAATTTTGAGCAGAACAAAAGTAATAGGAATATACTCTTTAGAACCATAAATTTATAATAATGGACTTAATGACAACTGCTTAATAATAATTAAATTGGACTGTATTGGTGTAATTAAGATTTACCAAAAAAAGATTATGATCAGCGAAAAAATTTAACTAATAATAAAAAATTAGATAGACTCTTGTGCAAGCAAAAATAAATTAAAAAATCTTTAAAATAATTTAATTTAAAAAATTAAAATGACAGACGATCAAAAAGTTTTTGTATTAAGGGTTGATTCGAACCAGAATAATATTCAGACTACGATGAAAACCCAGAATGTGACTCCGCAGGAAGTAATTGGTTTTCTTGAAATGGCAAAAGACCAGATACTTGACAACTTGAAGCAGGGAAGAAAAGATATTTTTCAGGCTTTTAAGAAAGACGGTGAGCAGTAAATGCCAAATTCGCCTGATGAAAAGCTACATACAAATTTTAGGTGGGGCTATGCTGTATTTGTAATTATACTTCTTACTGTTCTGGGATTTATAGCTGTGGCGATTTTATCGTTGTTTGCCGGAATTGATTTCCAATCTTTGGGCGGAAATGTTGCTTTGATTCCGATCGAAGGCGAGATTACAGGCTCAAGGGATTCAGGATTATCATTTGGCGGTGCTGTTTCCCTTTCTCCAGATATTGTTGAAATGATAGAAAAAGCAGATAAAAATCCGAGCATAAAAGCTATAATATTTGAAATCAACAGCCCAGGTGGCTCAGCAGTCGCCTCGCAGGAAATTGCAGATGCAGTGCAGAAAACAAACAAGACCAAAGTTGCATGGATACGGGAAGTAGGAGCGTCCGGAGCCTATTGGATTGCATCATCATCTGATTATGTTGTTGCAAATCGTGCTTCAGTAACGGGCTCTATAGGGGTCATAGCATCTTATCTTGAATTCCCGGGATTTTTAGACCGATATAATATTACTTACAGGAGATTGGTTGCGGGAAAATATAAGGATATAGGCAGTCCTTTCAAGGAAATGACGTCCGAAGAAGAAGCAGTATTTCAAGAATCTCTTGATGAAATGCGGGATTATTTTGTAAGCGAGGTTGCAAGAAACCGCCACATGAACAAAAAAGATGTTGATAAAATTGCAAACGGATTATTTTATCTTGGCGCGCAGGCAAAAGATTATGGATTGGTAGACGAGTTAGGAGGCAAATCCGAGGTTATAAATTATATAGAGAGAAAGGAGAAAATCAAAGCAGAAATTGTAGAATACAAAAAACACAGGGGCCTGATAGATGTCCTTGGAGATGCGCTAAGCCAGTCCTCATTTTATGTCGGAAAAGGAATTGGAAGTGAAGTTTTGGATAAAACTACTGCTTCGACCATAAGCATAAATACTTGAGTTAGAATTATTAATTTTGATTTTTTAGATTTATTTTAAATTGGTAATTCATTTTTGATTTTTGCGTGTTGACATCGACGTGACATGTATTTTGTTAATAAATTCTAATTTATTTAATTCAAATTTAGTAATATTATTTGATTTAATCCCTTAATAAAATCACATAAACACCATTGTATAATGGTAACAAAATCCAAAGGTTTATAAACATATAGCATATGCTTGGTTGTGGAGATGCCTTTGAAATTTAAAGAATTAACCGGGTTATGGATGTTAGTTGTATTCTTTGTTTTAGTTTCGCTGGGAGTAAGCGCGGCAAATAATCAAAATATTGACTATAGTTTTACGCATGCTCCGCCTGGCAATTGCTTTAAAGCAACTCCCAACCATGGGGGAATACTCCAATGGCTAGTTGACGTTCAGAATAATGGCCCAGGGCGAATGCACATTGTCAGCGCGGCATTTCACGACCCACATTCAGGCTGCGGCGCTACCACTTACTCTCCGAGTGGGGGTTGGCATGTTGGAGGCACGACAGGATATTATGAAGGCGGCAGCGGACATACGAGTTTTACATATGATTTGAATTCTAAAAATTGTGGTAGGGTCCAAGTAGATGCCGGTTTTCGAGATGACAATGACGAGGACATAGTTTTCATAGGCTATGTCATAGATTATGGGGTCAATTGTAATTCCAATTCGAACCATGAGCCTGTAGTAACGTCATGCACAACTCCATCTTCTATAGCCTTAGGAAGTGCGGCTAAAATCTCATACTCAATTTCAGACCCCGACGGCGATTCATTTACAGTTGCTATTAACTGGGGTGACGGCACAACTACAAGCGGAGGAAGTTCATCTGCAACCCACGTATACAGTTCGCCAGGTACTTATACGGTTTCAGGAACAGTTACCGACTCTAAAGGCGCGTCATTTAGCGGAACGTGTGGGACTATAACAGTTACCCACGGAACAGTAAACCACCCACCAACAATATCCTCATGCAGCCCTTCAAGCTCAACTGTAAGCCCTGGAGGAACCGTAGGAATCAATTATGCAATTTCAGATTCAGAAGGCGATTCATTCTCGGTGACAGTAAACTGGGGCGACGGCACAATAAATTCTGGTGGGCAATCATCTGCAACCCATACATACAATTCTCCAGGAACTTATACAGTAAGTATCACCGCTACGGATTCAAAAGGTGAATCTTCAACAAGATCATGCGGCACTATCACTGTTTCATCTCTACCTGTTAATCACCCTCCAACAATATCAACATGCAGCCCTTCAAGCTCCCCGGTGGTTGTCGGATCAGTCGCTGCTATTAATTATGTTATTTCAGATCCTGAAAGTAATTCATTCACGGTCATGGTTAATTGGGGCGATGGCACAACTTCCTCGGGCTCTTCAAGCGCAGCGACGCATACTTACACTTCAACAGGCACATTCACAGTAACTATCACAGCCACCGACTCACTAGGTGATTCATCCTCGAGGTCATGCAGTAGCATAGTTGTCGTGCCAATGAGCGGTAATCATCCGCCAGAAATTTCGTCATGCACTTCTCCATCTACATCAATTGTCGGAACAACGGCAACAATACATTATTCAGTTTCAGACCCTGATGCAGATACATTTTCTGTTACAATAAACTGGGGGGACGGAAGTTCATCAAGCGGCGGCCCATTTTCAGCAGCGCATATCTATCTTGCAGCCGGGACTTATTTTGTTACCGTTACAGCAACAGATTCAAGAGGCGCATCATCATCAAGAAACTGCGGCCAGATAATTGTCATTCCTACCGGCGGAAATAACCCCCCTGTAATATCTTCATGCAATGCTCCTTCAACAGTTACTGTAGGAACAGCAGCGACAATTAATTATGCAATTTCAGATCCAGAAGGCGATTCATTTACAGTCTCTATTAACTGGGGAGATGGCACTTCATCAAGCGGCGGTGCAAGTTCTGCGTCTCATACATATTCTTCAACTGGAACTTTTACAGTCACAATCACAGCCACAGATTCAAGAGGCGCATCATCATCAAGAAACTGCGGCCAGATAATTGTCATTCCTACTGGAGGAAATCACCCGCCTATAATCTCTTCATGCACTCCACCTTCAACAGTTACTATAGGAACAACCGCAACAATCAATTATATAATCTCAGACCCGGACGGAGACCCATTCACAGTCTTAGTTAATTGGGGAGATGGTACAACAACTTCAGGCGGGCAATCATCTTCAACACACACTTATACTAGTACCGGAACTTTTAGTGTAACCATCACAGTTACGGACTCAAGAGGCGCATCAACTGGAAGTTTTTGCGGCAGTATTATGGTAACTGATGGAGAGTCAAATCCTTCAAGCGGCTCGAAATTAAAAATAATTGACGTTGATGTAAAAGTCGACGGCAGAACTAGCAGTGGCTTGTCAGATGGCGAAAAAATAAGCAGGACTGCGGGTCCAGAATCAAAAATAGATTTCAAAATCAAGACAAGAAACCTTTTCTCAACCACAGGCGGCTTGACGATAAGAAATATAGTAGTCAAAACAACAATCGAAAGCATCGATAACGGCGATGATTTGGAAGACGAGTCATCTGACTTTGACCTGAGGCCGCAGTCTGAGAAAACCGTTACGCTAAATAATTTTAAGCTCCCATTGAATGTTGATGACAGCGACTACAATGTACATATAGAAGCTGAAGGGGAAGATGAAAACGGCACAACCCAGAGGGATGAGCTGAATATAGTGCTCGAGGTTAAAAAAGACAAGCATGATTTAAGATTTACAAAACTTGTTGTCAACAAAGCCAAGATAAACTGCAATGAGGGATTTATGTTGAATTACCAGATAATAAATCTTGGAAGGGAAGATGAAGAAAAATCATATGTTGAAATTAAAAGCGATGAATTGGGAATTGACTCATTCCAAAGAGACATCGAAATTCAGTCCGGAACGGACGGTAATACATATTCAAAAATTGTTCCTCTTAAAATATTAAATAATGTTGAAGATGGATCTTACCCTCTGACTGTTAATATTTATTCAGATGATGGGACATTGCAGGATACAAAAACAGTTCAGCTCAATGTGCAGGACTGCGGCGTAAAAAAACAAATAAATCAGACTACAACAAACACCTTGTCATCAGTAAACTCCAATCTATTCGGCACTGAAACAGTAGAAAAAACAATCCAGATACCATTTATACAACTATTTTTTAGGGGAGCAGGCGGCGGATTATTCTGGATATTAATCAGCACTCTGATATTGTCAATATTCTTTGTTTTAGCTGCAATAATTTTGATGGCGGGAAGAGACGAAGAAGATTATTAATTTAGATTTTTAATATTTGTTGTCTTATTTTTCAAATTCTATTTTAATTACTTATCTGCGATTGAAATAACTTTTTTAGCTATTATTTCTTATCTGCCAGCTGTATACATTATCCAAGATAAAAATCCTGCGACAAGAAATCCAAAATAGCTGAAATAAACTGGAATATTAAAAGTTCCGATAGATACAGTCCAGCTGAAAATTGACCTTAATAAGTGAAAGAGCGCAACCAACCCAAAAATAAGTGAAGCGAGCTTTAGTGATTTATTTTTATCCATAAGTCATAACATTCAGTCTTAGGTATTTAATACTATTGCTTTTATTTCTCAAAACAAAAAACTTTAAATATATCCTGCTGGTTTAAATTACTCTAAAATGGTAATTCATCACATAAAGAAGTTTTTTGCAGACCAAAAAAAGAAATTGGAAGAGCGTAATAAAGAGAAGAATAAGCTGGAATCTTTCAAGGAAACTGAGGAAATGCGCAGGGGGGAAGAAATAAAGCGGGAGGCAGACAGATTAGCTCAACTAAAGCAGTACAAGACGGCGATAGAGGAATATAATAAGGCCTTAGAATTCTATCCATATAAGGGACCTGAAGAAGATTTGTTCAAGAACGCTGCTGAGTTTCTTTTCAAGTGCAACTACAACATGGCTGCATGCTACTCTTATTTGGACAGTTTTGACAAGGCAATAGAATTCTTTGACAAAGCACTTCAGGTGCGGGCAGCAGAGGATGAAAACAAAGTCCGGGCATGGATGGGCAAGGGCAGCGTTTATTACAGAAAAAAAATGTTTGTTGAAGGCAGGTACAAGGCGGGCGCTTATAGGATTTCCATGGACACGGACTGGGAAGTTAGCGACAGGATGATTGAAGAGTTCAAAAAGGAAGACCAGAAAACGAATTTTATAAAGATGGCTCATAATTGTTTCACGCAGGCCGCAGAGCTTGACAAAAATCATGTAGAGGCGTGGTACAGCAAAGGCCACATGGAAGTCCTGCTTGGCAAAGTGAAAGAAGCGGTGCAGTCATTTGACGGCGTATTGAGCATCAACAAGAATTATGAAAACAAGGAATCTATTCCTTTATTTGATGATATAAAAAGAGAGAAAGGAATCCAGGTAAAAGGCTCTGAATTGCTGGAACGCGGGGAAAACGCCGACTCAAACTATCATACAAAAACTGGTCACGTCGTCAAGACAAGAGCAGAGATGATGATCGCAAACTTTTTGTTTGACAACAATTTATTATTCCAGTACAATTCAGTCGCAACATGGGCTGATAAAGATGATTTCAGGGCTTCATTTTACCTGCCAAAACTTGACCTTTACATTGACCATCACCCTTATGATTATGTGAAGGAATATCAAAAAGTAATGAAAGCGAAGATAAAAGAATATGATAAGCATAAGAAAAGGAATATCTACCTGACTTCTGAAGATGAGAAGAATATAGAAGAAGCTTTGAGACTGAAGATGAAGCCGTATGCGATATTGTGAAATTGTTAATAATAAACTTTATAAATTAAATCGGTTTTCTTTGCTTTATGGCTGAAAGTATCCAAGATGTTACACAAGCGATTGCTGAGATGATTTATCAGGATTTGCAGAAGAAATATCAAAAAGGAGATCAACTTGACCCTA
>DATDZA010000046.1:0-23793 GCA_035288865.1 Candidatus Nanoarchaeia archaeon | reverse complement strand
TCAGCAGGAGTTCCTGCATTGAATTTCAGCAACGTATCAAATGGAAATATACAAATTAAGACTGCAGTTAATAATAGTAACCTAACATCCAGCACTGCAAGAGCCAATGTGATTGGTCTTGGGTTCTATGGCCTTGGAGTTGCGCCATTAAGCGTTGCTAACTTATCCTATGTTTCAAGCTGCAACTCAACATCAACTGTATATTTCAGTAATAATACCGTAGTTTATCCGTTCAACGAATCAACCTGCCCGGAATTTTCTGCAAACAGATCTTTGGTTGTAACGGTAACAGACACGGCAGGAAATTCAAACTCGACAACTTTTGGATTCCTAGTTGATAATGTTGAGCCAAGCCTTGCTGTGTGGTCTCCAACTGATGGACAATACTTTACTAATGTTAATGTTTCAATAAACTTCTCAGTTAGGGATAAGGATAATTCAATTTCATCAGTTGGCTATTATTTGGATAACTCTCCATTTGTAACTGCAATTATTAATTCAAGCGCAATGGGCGGAAGTGCTGGCCAGGGTGTAAATGAATCCGACAGCAGATTGTTGAACTTTACACCCGGAACACACACAATCAAATTGACAGCTAATGACTCTCTTGGCAATGTTATTAATGGAAGTGACTTAATATTCACCATAACCGGACCATTCAACTTTACAGGTTATATAAATGATTCATTGAGAGTAATCAACAATATATCTATAGTAAACTTGACAAACTCAACGGGTCATACTATAAATTTTGATGCAGGCTCTCTTAAAAATACTGAAGATGAAACATGGAATTTGATCATGAAACTTAACAGCTCAGCGGGAACAGCGAACGTAACAATAGTATTTAACGCTTCGGCTGCAAATTGGGACAAGAACTTTTCAATTGCAATCAATGATTCAAAATTAAAGAGAGATATTAATAATAACTATACGGCGAGCATTCAGGAACTGATTTCGTTCAATAGTAGCATACAGAGTTTCCTATCTAACAATAACTCATATTACGGTGTAGTTACATATAAAATTAATGCAAGTAATGCAACTTACAGTGCTCCAATAGGTGGCTCATTAGAGATATGGTATTTCCCAGATTTAGGAGATTTAACGTCAAAAACGAATATTACTGAATGTTCTGCTGGGTTTAGTCCGTCACTTTCAACAGCATTATCAGCCGGAACATTCCCTTGCTGGAATAATACAAACAATATCTCAATCAATATCTATGTCCCCCACTTCAGTGGAATCGCAATTGTAAATGATTCAAACGCTCCGGCAGTGAATGTCTCGATGCCGAGCGATGCGAATCAATCGACCAGCATGTTCGTTCCGAATATAACGGTCTCTTCTGATACTGATTCTTGCCTGTCATCTGTAAATGGAACAGTAGCTAATGTGACAATGACCAAATCTGGAACTACATGTATGGGCCAGACTGAAAGATTCACGAACTTGAATGCGCCGAATGGCGGATATAATTTTACATTTAGTGTTACAGACGGGAATGGCAACGTAAACCAATATGTATGGAAATTTAATGTAACAGACGCCACGACGCCTAATAACGGCATAATCACATCTTCACCAAGCACGATAAGCTCAACTGTTACAATAACAGGCACGAATGAATCGGTCAACGCAACAGTAAACTATGGTACTGTGAATACGACTTTGGGCTCTTCAGCGGTTCAAACAGACTTTAATGAAACTCAGATTGTGACTATAAGTGGCTTGTCAGAATCAACAACTTATCATTATAACGTGACTGTGTGCGACTTTGCTGGGAACTGCAAGACAAATTCAACTGTCTTCAGCTTTGCAACAAGCGCGGCAGCCGCGGCAGCCGCGTCAACAACGACATCTTCCAGCAGCGGTGGTGGGGGCGGAGGCGCGGCAGCTCCAACAACTGAGGTAGCATCAGCAAGCAGGTCCTGGGATTCGTTGGCTGCAGATTCAACAGGGACTTTCAAAATAAGCAGCAGTAGCATTGCCTTTACAAACATTGTAATTGCTGTTGTTAGCACGGTTTCAAATCCAACTGTTGGAGTCAGCAGCTTAACGTCAAACCCCCAGTCAAGTGCGCCTTCATCTATTGTTTACCAGTATTTGAAGATAACTCACAGTAACATTGCAGACAGTGATATTTCAAGCGCAACAATCAGCTTCAAAGTGCCAAAGTCATGGCTTACTACGAATAATGTTGCAGAGGGAGATATAGTGCTTTACCGATTCAATAGCGGGCAATGGAATGCATTGCCAACAACAATTACCGGCTCTGATGCTGATAATGTATGGTTTGAAGCTGTGACGCCTGGATTCAGTGATTATGCGATAGGGAGTAAGGCAGGTGCACCCACGACACCTGTAACCACAGAACAGCCAGCACCATCTACACAGCCGGTTGCACCAGCAACACCTGCAGCTACAGGGCAGCCATCACAGTCGACTCAGCCAGATGGAACCAAGCCCGTTCGCAATAATAATCTTGCATGGATTGTGGTTGCCATAATTGTTATCGTGGCTGCGTTGTGCTTTGTAATATGGCAGAAGAAAAAATCACAACAGTAATTATTATCTAATTTCTTTTATTACTTTTTTTATTTGGTTTGCTTGCTTTAATCTCCCCTTGGCAATATCAAGAAGATAAACCTTTTTATGATTATTACCTCATGATTGTGCTTTAAATGAGTTTTATTTCAAGTATTATTGGATTACCTTTTATTTTAATTGTTTGCGGACAATCCCGTTAATTTTGTTCAATTAAGCTCTTTATGGAGAAAATAAGATTAATTGATCATAAATTTTTTTCTTCAGGGATATCTTATTTGTATTCTTGCTGTAAGTTAATATCATTCAGGCCCCCATATTGGCTTATCTCACGTTTTGCTTCAATTCATGGATACTTGAATTGTGATCAGTGACCTTATTGAGCGCGACCACCAACCTCGCCTGCCACAACAATACTTGAATGCATCTGACGGGTACCAATTAACGAATAAGTACATTCAATCCTTTCCCTGTGAGAAAGTTTCTTGATATATCTCTGGATGCAATATAAATTATGAAATTAAAATTCGGCAGAAAGTGTGATTTTGGCAGATAAGGAGAAAACTATAATAAATGGAATTATTAACATCTTAAAAATTATACGGAAATCAAGTGACCTTTAAACTAAAAAGAAAATAAAAAAAGAAATAGAATATTTATTCTATTTTTGTTGTAACTTCACCTTGGTTCGTGTGCTGTACACTTGTGTCAGTGTTTGTGTACGTTATGTTAACGTCTCCGTTGTATTTTGAGCCACTGTTGACACAAGTTAAAGTGTATTGTGCAGATCCACCATTTGACAGTGCGCCTTGGCTTCCTAAGGCAGTGCACTGCTCCGCTTTTACAGCATCAACCGTTAAATCATAACCCAAAGAGTTTTTCACATATATAACTAGTGAAGTGGCAGTTGCCTTGTGATCTAGGCAGGCTATCCCTGACTGAAGCGTGCATTTGGACGGCAGGAATCTGTCCGGGCTTAAAACACCGAAATATGCAAGAGCTCCTATAGCTACGAGAACAACTAATATCGCCCAACCATAAGTCATGATAAACTCAAGGGCTGCTTGAGATTTTCTGTTTGTCATCTATTTCACCTCTATTTTATAATTTAATATAATTTTTATTCAACGTTGGTATTTAAATTACCTCGCGCTGTCTTAGATATATTTGCTTCCTTTTCAGTATATCCAATTGTTATGTCTCCTTTAAATCTTTCTTTTACAGCTCCATTACTGCAAGCGCCGCCTATAACAAATTTCTTATCTGTTCCGGATAACATAGTCTCGGTAAATGTACTACTGCAGCTTCCCACAGAAATGCTATCAATGATTATGGTTTTTCCCTTGTTCTGGGCAATCAGCAGAGTTACTTGAGTCGGCTCTACCTTATTGCTAATACATGCCAGACCGGGCTCGAGAACGCATTTATCACCCAGAAATTTCTCCGGACTTAAAACACCAAAATAAGCTAAAGCAGCGATTGCCGCAAGAACAACTAATATCGCCCAACCATAAGTCATTAAGAACTCCATGGCCGCCTGTGATTTTTTGTATTTAATTAGAGCAGGAACACTCATCATTTCACCTCATTTTATTAATTTTGATTAATTTAAATAACCTTTTTAAATTCAATTGAATAACTAATATTTAAATCTGTCGAAACGTCATAGGCATTTCGGAGATTCAAATCAAAAAATTCCTGATTTTCTTTATATAAATCAGACGAAAAATTATATTGGAAATTCTTTAGTTTTAACGATTCTTATTTAATTTGTAAAGAAATTTATTAAAGTGTTGATGCGGTTAGTGTAAAAATGGATAAATTGGCCACACACAATAATCTGGACAATAGCAGATTTCTTGGCTGCCCATTTAGTCAAAACCTTTTCCGATACTTTTATCTTTATGAGATTAAACAACAAATTTTATTTTTCTATTGAGATATTATGGAATTATGAAGGGGCTAAAATTAATTAATTTTCTACTAAAAAAAAGACCCTATAAGCTTTCCTCCGAGGATTCTGGCTATCCAGAACAAAACCAAAGATACCGCAATAAAAATAGGCACATACTTAATCCCTGATTGAATGTTGCCTTTTTTAATTGTGGATACCATCATTGCAGAAAACAATGAAGTTACCGCAAGAGACACTGATGCAAAAATTGTGAAATCGGATTGTGTAACCCCGGTTCCGGAAAAGGTTAGCGGTATGCCTGATGTGGCGGCGGCATTTGTTGTGCCACCGAGCGCAGTTCCCAGGCTGGAGACAACCTGTATTAAAACTCCCGATAAGGCAAAAAGAAATGGCCCGGCAACAATAGTAGCAAAACTTATGAAGATGACATAAGTTGTAACATTTGCCGACATTTCTTTTAGCATTGATTTCTGTTGCTGTATATCAAGTGCAATCCTGTTAAGAAGCTCTCCGATTTCACCGCCTGCTTCAATGCCTTCATTAATCATGCTTACTACTCTTTTTAACAGAGTTGAATCATACCTGGATGCAAATTTTTCCAGGGAATCTTTGAGATCGGCGCCGCCCATTGTTTCTTTTGCGATTGTTTCAATTTCTTTTGCAAGTACACCGAATCTAGGACGGACGGCATACCACAAAGCTCTATCTATTGTCATACCTGCATTAATGTTTGATGCAGCAAGCTGAAGAAAATCCGGCAGCACCTCCTCGATATCAACTTTTCTGTTGAAAATCTTTAAGTCAACGGCAAGATAAAATACAATCCAGAATGCCACTATAAGCAGCGCAAAAACCAAAACCCAGAGTATAATCATGGAAGCAACTATTGCGCCCCATCCAATTCCGTAAGACACTGAAAAATAATAAATAAGAAAAGATGAAATGAGCAGATTTATAACAATTGCCGTGTTGAAGAAAATTCTGTGCAGCTTTTGAGTGTTTATTTCAATGCCTGCCCTTTCGATGTACTGCTTTAATTTTTGTTTTCTTTCCTGGGATTTCTGTTTTTTTTGCTGCTGTTTCTTGATTTTTTTCTTGAAAAATTCAATCCTTCTCTCTGGCTGAATCTGAGCCGTTTTCTTTTTGAAGATTTTTTTTAGATTAAACATTTTTAGAATTCTATAGCTGGCCTTGAGAATTTTACCATTGCTATGAACATGAACTGTACGAATCCTAGGAAAGCCGTCAGGGAAAGGAGTATTGTAAGGCTCAACTGGAATTGGATAAAAGAAGAAAGTATAATCAGCATGGTCACGCCAAGGGATGGCAGTATCACTGCAATTATCATATAGAACATTGCCAATGGATTAAGCTTCTTGCCGTATTTGTTCACTTCATTCATCTGATCTTTTGTAACCTGATCCACCACCGAATAAAGAGATTTTGCAATATCAGAACCTGTCCTTATGGAATTCATAATCTGCCAAAATATTTTTCTCAAGTCGTTTGATGGAATGAATTCAACTGCATCATTCAATGCTTCTTCCATGCTTGTTCCAAGGTCAATTTTGTCAGTTATCTCCTTAAAATATTTTCCAACAGTTGGAAAATTTTTTGACAAATTAACCATCGCATTATACAGTGGAACTCCGGACTCAAGCTCAATTATCATAAATCTCCCAGCAAAAACAATTTCCTTGCTGATTTCTTTTTCCTTTTTTGTTATTTTCAAATCCGGAAGCTTGAACATGTAAAAAAACATGACAATAAAAACTATCGGTACAAATACAAATGTGAAACCCTTAAGTACATTATATTTTGCAAGCACAAGGAACAGAGTAACAACTATGCCAGTTGTCATGTAAAAAGCAGAAATAAATGTTTTTTTTATGAAATCTTCAGGCTTATCATCCATCCCGGCTTCCTTAAGCTTAAGTTTAAGTCCCGGGGCAGTTTTTGAGATTCTCTGAAATAATGTGTTTAAAAATCCTGCTTTTATTTTAATCACCCATCGGCTTGTTTTTCTTTACGTAATCCATCAGCACGTCCTTATTTGTATAATACTCTGCCATGATTCTTCCAACAGTATCAACGGCGTCTATTTTGTTCTTAACAATCCATTTTAAGACTGCAGCTTTTTCATTTAACGACTTGTTCAGCTCATTTCTTGTGTATCCGGTGAACATCTCTATTGTGCTGAGCAATGCTTTTGAATTTGCAACTTTTTTCAATACACCTTTCCTGATGTCCAGCTGAATCAATACATTTGGCGTCGCGTCAGGAAGAATCTCAGCTATCTGGAATGTTCTTCTTGTTCCGGTTCTTCTGTTTCTGTATTGCACGACAATCATTGAAATGGCCGGCAGCATTGTTCTTGGTATTTCAATCGGCGGATTTGACAGCCTTGTTATTGTTTCAGCGGCGTCGTTTGCGTGAACTGTTGCATAGACTGAGTGCCCTGTGTGGATTGCCTCAAACAGAACTTCAGCCTCTGCCTTTCTCCTGATTTCACCGACGAGTATCCTGTCAGGCCTCATTCTTAGTGAATTAACAAGCAGGTCAAGCATCGAAACTTCGCCCTTGCCCTCGGGATTCGGCAGCCGTGTAACCATAGGAATCCAGTGCAGGAATTTTGGCAGCTGAATTTCACGGGTATCTTCAATGCTTATTATTCTCTGATTCGGGGGAAAAAAATTTGCAACTACGTTAAGCATTGATGTCTTGCCGGTTGCTGTTCCTCCTGAAATCAATGTAGATAATTCGTATTGCACGCCAAGCCAGATAAGGGCAGCGGCCTCTGTTGAAATAGTTCCGTCGCCTATGAAGTCTGTTATTGTCCATGGCTTTGCAGCGAATTTTCTTAATGTTATTGTGTTGCCTCCCGCAGAAATTGGCTCGATAGTTGCATTTACTCGGTCGCCTCCTCTCAAATGAGCGTCCATCAATGGCTCAAGTATTGTGAGTTGCCTTCCAACGCGCCGCCCTATCATTGTTGCATAGTGCCTTGTCTGGTCTTCATTTTCCAGCATGATAGTTGTTTTCAGCCAGCCTAATCTTTTGTGATAAACCCAGACGGGCTGGTCTGCGCTGTTGACCGCAATCTCTTCAAGATTTACATCATCCATCAGAATTTCTATGCTTCCAAGGCCCAAACTTCTTTGGATCAAATACGATTTCAAATAGTTTGCGGTTCTTTCATCAGCGTCGGGAAAATGCTTATTGATCAGATTTTTTATCGTGTCAATGAATTTTTGTTCTATTATACCAGTATCCTTTATTGCTAAAATATCTACCATTCCCAGATTAACCTGGGTTGTCAATTCTTCCCGTATTTTTTCTAGAATTATTTCCGTGTTTTTGCTGATTATGGAAATTGAGACGTCATAAATCGGGACGAATTCCCCTTTTTTCTTGTAAATCTTTATGGTGATGGGAATTTGGTCAGAAATGAAATCATAAGTGGCAATGAGTTTAATGTCTTCTTTTCTTAAAGTGGTCTGCTTTTGTATCTGTTGCTTCTCAGGTTCTGTTTTTGACTCCTTTAGGTTTATCGGTGGCAAACCAGTGACCTGAACCTCCTGGGAGATTTTTGCATTTTGCATTAAACTTTTTGAGTCTTTACTATCCGTATTAATGTCTTTCTTGGGGTATGCCGATTGGGAACTATTTTCATGATGCGGCTTTAGGCCAAAATTTTTAAATCTGTCAAGAACCGAGGCATGATGCGGCTTATCGTCGGAATTGCCGTTTTGCGTGGCCTTAGATTGTCCAGAATGTATATCCATTTTGGGCAATATTTTTTCATCAATTTTCAAAGCAGAATCTTTTTTTGGCTCGGAAGCCCCATGATGCAGCGGATTAAAATGCTGTAAAATTCCCATAATATTTTTTGATGCCGGTTTAGAATCTACTTGCGGAACAGGTGCTTTGTGATTAATCTCAGCAGAATGGGCCTCGTGATAAAGCTTAAACTTTTCATCAAGCTTTTTGTATATATATTTTGTCTTATCTTTTTTTAGACTACCCTGCTTAGACACCGCTTACACCTCTTTTTTAAAAATAAATAAAATTAACCCTTGAAAAATGACGTCAAATTTTTTAGCTCTCCCTCGAAAGCGCTTTTTTTATCATCCACTTCCTTAAATTTCTTCTCGAGGTCTTCCATATCTTTCCCGACATCGCTGCTTTTTGCGGTCAGCTGAAACGCTTTGGCCTTTCTTATCAGTTCGATCAGGCTTTTTTCCAAGTCATCCCTATCCTTGTTAACTTTATCAACTAAGTTTACCACAGCAAGTTTTTTCTGGAAAAAAGTATTGACTTTACCGGTAATTTCTTTTACGTGAGTTATGTTATTTTTATTCTGTGCTATTTTTTTAATTATGCTGTCTTGAAGCTCAAGCACCTTTTTTTGCTGCTCTTGGCTCTTGGTGATTAGAGGATCAATAGTTGATTTTTCCTCTTCAACACGCTTTTTTATTTGCTCTACCATGGCGTTCAGCCTTTCTATGTGTGATTCGGAATTTTTGATGGAAGAATCCTCATCAGAAACCTTTTTTTCTATCATGCTAATCATGCTTTTAAGCTCCAAGAGTTTCCTGCTGAGCATCTTTTCGCTTTCTTCTATAGATTTTGCCTCCGCTTTTTCTCTAGTCAGGTCGTCCCTCTCCCTGTTGACTTCTGAAACGAGCTCCTGGTATCTTCTTTGCTCTGCAGTAATCTGTTTTATCAAGTCATCAATCTTTATTTTTGCATCGCTTTTCTGGTTTTCAATCTGTTTTTGCATATCCTGTTTCAGTTGCTGGTATTTTTCAAGCTGCTCAAGTTCGCTTCGTACAGTATCCAGCTGCAATCCGAGCTCACCTTTAAGCTTGTCAAATTCAGATTTCACTTTTTTCAAATCTTCAGACTGTTTCTGCAAAAAACTTAAGCTGACCTCTGCTTTTCTGATAAAACCCTCTTTTTTTCCCTCGAACTCTTTTGATTTTACGTCAACTTCCTTTTTAGTTAGTTTTCTCTCTACAAGGTAGGGCTTTGTGAGCTTGTATTCAACACTGATGATCCCCTCGTCCTCGAGAAAATCTACCCATTCCTGTATGACGGTAGTGCTTACTCCTAGCTCTTTTGCAGAGTCAGCTAGTGCAATTCTTCCTCTTTCTTTCACAAGCTTGACGAGCTTGTCTACTCCAGTTTCTATTATACTTTCTCCTATTTCCATGTTGCTAGTTTTTTCTTTTTCCATGTTTAAAAATGTTATGTTTTATATTGTAAGATTCGTAACTTGGTAAATGGCGAGATGGCTTGAGTCTATTTTGAACCACTCGGGAGTATTGTTAATCCTATAATTTACGGTGCTTTCGTTGCCAAAATAAAGGTAATCAACAATACTTCGGTCTTTTAGCGGAATGTTCTGTTGCTGGAATTCATCAAGATTAACCAGGCTTTCAATTCCGTTGGTGGAGTTGCCAAACTTACCCTGCAATCTCATAAGAAAGCTCGGGGAATCGTTGTGGGCATTGTAGTAAGAATAATTCGCGAGAATGATTAAATTCGTGACATCGCCATTCACGACAAAAGGGCTTATGTTAGATTGTGTTATTGTATTTGTGATTCTTCCGTTGCTGTTTATGACATATAAAGGATCTTCAAATCCAATTATGTCGATTTTATTGGTTAAATATCTGTTTCTTATCCAGTAACTTGTATTTTTTTTGTCCCTGACATCCATCGTCATGTTTATTCCTATATTCACGCTCCATGGATCAGATTGACTGATTTTGGCATCTATGATTGTGAAATTAAATTTAATATCAATTTTGTCAGCTTCTGCCGAAATCTTGTTTGCCCAGTCTGTGAATGTTGCCCCTTGCATTAAGCTTAGAGACTGTCCTTGTATAGTTCCATTCAGAAACGATTCCGTAAACCTGGCATTAATATCATCAATGTAGGTGCCGTTTGTTGTTATGAACTGGTTGAAGCTTAACATTGTCCTAAATCCTGCGATATAGATTCCATTGTTAAGGTCATTTTCTATATTTTTTATGAAAAAATTTACAGTTTGTATTCTTGTCTCTATTGATTCCATTTTATCCACGAGCCTGTAAGTGTTATATGCGCTGTAAGTTACAAATATTACTATAGTCAATGCAATTGCCGCTGAAATATAAAATATAGATTTCTTTTTCATTCCCACACCCTTATCTCGATTATTGCAGGCCCCCACAATGACGGAACTTTAGAAACTGTAAGTGTATTCACATTAAGATTGCTTGACTCGATATTTACATCCAGCTTGCCATCTTTATCCAAGTCGAGGTTATTGAATAGCTGGAATACTGCATTATCGAGTGCATCGTTTGAATCGTACGTTTTAGTTAAAAAGCTGCACAATGCAGAACCGCTGTAGTATGGCGGAACCTTAACCGTTGATGATGTGCCGTCCTCAAAACTTAATGCCCATGAGCACCCATCTGATTTGGAAACAACTTCGCTGTAATCTGCGAACCCGTTCAAGAGCAGAGTGTATATTACCTTTGAATCAACTGAACCCCCACCAGAATCTGTGGCATTGATTCCCGTGCTAATTGTCAAACTATTATTACCTGAATTTATATTACCTGGAGGGATATTGACAGCAAAAGGGTCGCCTAGAATCTCATAGTCGCCGCCATAATCTGAAAGCCTGTAAACTGAATTTCCATTGACAAGGAGACTATCAGTCCATTTGCTTTCAGAGTAAGATGTCACTTTTGCATCCTGGACTGATGTATTTGGATAAACATACAAATATCCGGAGGAAATGTTATTGCCAAATCTTTCAGTTTCGAACCCGAGCGGCAGCTTATTGAATGGAGATGAGATTATTGTGTAATTAAAAGCGATGTTCGAACTCGGGTACACGATTGATCGTAATAGCGCCCCTGAAATATTTATTGTCTGGCCGGAGTAACTTAGCTTGTTGATTTCCCCAGCTATTTCGAGGTATGCCTGATTAAGAGCTGACGTGTCAGTTGCATTGTAGAACTTTCCACCGCTGCAATTCATTCTCTTCATTGTGGAGGCGTCAGCATCGGCGCCATAAGCAATAGCATACACACTTATGTTTTTATTGCAGGCGTCCCATGCTGACTGCACAGCATCTGCAGTTGCAGTGCTGTTTGGCTGCTGGGTGCATGCTACATTTGCAGCCCCATCGCTCATGAGAACAATATATTTTTTTCTTAAGGGATCATTTTGGGATTGAATTAAATCAACTGCTTTGTTCATACCGCAGCATGTACAAGTCCCCCACCAAGCTGATGTTGAACTTATGTTCCCAATTAGCCATGGCTTTGTTGAGGTTAAATTAATGTATCTTACTATCGAATCTGAAAATGGGACTGTAGTCACAGAGGAGCTAGAGCAATTGCTTTTGTATGCAGTTACCGAATTGTCTGTGTACTCAACTAACCCAACACGGTTTCCTATTGTGTTGTATATGGTATTCACAAATTGCGTGCTGGAGTTTATGTAAATATCTAATTTTCTTGCGTCGTTTTGGCAAATAGTATTGTACCTGCAGCCGCAAAGTGTATCAGTGCCGTTGTTCCATAATGTCCTGTTGTAATTTGAGTAACCGTAATTTGGTGTAAAATTATAATAAAACCAATACCAAAATCCAAAGAAATATGTACAACCTTTAGAATTATCAAATTGTGCTGAACTCACAGTTTCACTCGTAACTTTTGAGCACCAGTCCATAGACCCGCTTACGTCGCTGACAAGAACAGCGTCTGCAGCCGAGCCAAGAGTAGTGGCATTGACTATACCCAAACGCAGAGGGACTGTTCTTTCGCTCAACGAGTTATAATCAAGCAACGAACTCAAAAGCGAATTATCTAATGTAATATTTCCGGATTGGGACGATGAATTGGTAACTGCAAGGGCGCCTTTATTATAGTGGTCTAATATATCTTGACTGGATAACGAAATATTCCATATAGAAACTTCATCTATTAATGCCTTAAGGTAATCTGGGGCTCCAGTATTTGCACGCCTTCCTAAGGTAAACACATTAAAGTCACTGCTGATATTTCCAGGAGCCCTTGAGCCATTAGAACTATTTTTTTCAATTCCATCAACAT
Organism: Candidatus Nanoarchaeia archaeon; assembly: GCA_035288865.1. Classification (GTDB taxonomy): domain Archaea; phylum Nanobdellota; class Nanobdellia; order Woesearchaeales; family GW2011-AR4. Next base: position 11,211 of record DATDZA010000046.1, on the reverse strand, counting down.
AAATTCGTGTTGAATTTTTATTCGCAGTTATAGCTATATGACTCCATACGCCAATGGATACAACATTTGGTACGTTGATTAAAAATTCATCAGGAAGGGCACCTACTGCCTCATAATATATATCAGTCCCACCAAGAACTCGAATTTCAATTCTAGGTCTCGTATCCACGGTGTTATTTCTTAAACTAAATATAGTTGTCCCAGAGCTTGTAAGGGGCATTATCCAAAATTCATAAGTAATTGATGTAGAATTTTCTATTTTATCAGCTAAGTTGCTCATATTGACAAAATCGTTTACCCCATCAAACTTCAATGCATAATTACCAAATTTTGCGGATATATTCCATGAAGGGTCGTCTGTTGCTGCAGCATTGTTTGCGCCCATCGTCCCATTATTCTTGTATTGGGAGCTATCATTGACATATTGCCCTGAACCCTCTTCAAAATGAAGCAGCAAAACCGTGGAAGAATCCGGCGTAAGCTCCTGACTTGCAGGCAAATTTTCTGTTTGATTATATGAAGAAATTCCTCCTGTGCCAATACCCTCATAGACTGTAACGTTACCGATTCTTAAGAAAACGGTGTAATTGCTCGAATAATTTAGAAAAACCTTCATGTGCTCTAGGCTTCCTGGCACGTAGATTGAAGAATAAAGGTTAATGTTACCATCTATTCCAGGAAAGTTATATTTTTCATACCCCGGAATCTCGGTGCCGTTGTAAGAGGATGTAGTATAAGTCACTTTTAAGAATCCGCCTGCAATGTAGCTGTTTCCGGACGTAAAATTAATGTTTATTATGTTTTCTCCCGGCCTGAAATTTATTAGATAGTCACTGCTTATATTCCATTTATCAGCAAGCATTGGGCCCCCTCCACTGGAACCTTTGGTGTAATTTCCAGAATAGATATTGTTTATGTACAGCTTAAAATTTCCGCCACCTCCAACTTCAAGATAAGAGCTGTTGAAAGATATAACATCATTGGGCAGAATTAATTTTTTGGTCAAGTTGCCGTCCCCTTCATAACCGCCAAAATAGGCATATGAGCTTGTCTTTTTGCTTTTTATTCCGTTGAGCAAAACCCTTGCTGTATAGCCATTTGTCGGCTTTGCTTTTGCAATTCCGCTTATTATTTTTCTTGTTGAAACGAGAGATTTTGTTACAGGAATATTTCTTGAATAAATTTCTTCTCCATCAACCAGGACACTGAATCCGTAATTTTTTGGGACGATATCATCAGTTAGGTTTTTTGTAAAATTTCTTGCAATATTAATATTATCATTCGCCCAGAAATCTCCGATTTGCTCTATGAGGGTATTATTTGTATCTGTTATTAATCCAGATGCTGTAAGATTTTTTACATATTCATTGTTGGCGCCATCGACTGTCATTGATGACAAAACATTTACTATGTCTTTAGAGGCGTAATTTATATTAGTAGTCTGCTGCTCAGAATAATAAAATTTTGAGATAAGTACTATGGATATTATTATTATTCCGGACGCTAGTAGCGCGTCAATTGTGAAAAAAACTCCTTTTTTCATTTTATTTTAATTTTCATGATATTATTTTTTGCCTTATAAAAATTGAAGTTATTTTCTAATTTATCATCGTCGAATATTTTTTTAATTTTATTTATCTTTTATTCTTTTTTTTAAAATAAAAATTCAACTTTATTGCCATACATAAACAATCATTTTGATTATTTTTGAATTATAAGTAAGGTATCGCTCAGTCTTTACAATGTCTTTTGCGCTTATTCCAGTCATGTTTACAGAAGTGCAGGTTCCTTCTGTTGCTGACTGGGCAGCGTTTTCCACCACTTCCACAAAGTTTCCGTTGAAATTTGAAACATCAAAATCGCTGAAGAAGTAGATAGTGCCGTTGCCGAACTGCCATTTTGCAATTGCATTGTCATCGGTTTGGTTGAATGTAGCTATTTCTACAAAATTTTTTGCTTCGGAATTATTTTGCACATGGTAATACTGCGTAAAAGTCATGCTATCACCCAAATTAAAAGACAGGGCAGGGTCTGTGTTGTTTATTACAGCAATCCGCTGGCTTTCAGATTGTCCGGATTTTTTCTTGAAATCACTTCCTGCCATTGTGTTTGTTGAAGGAGTTGCAAGCTCGCCGCTGATCATCAGAAATCCGCCTCTTGAAGAATAATTTTCTAGACTGGCCTTATTGTTGTTGAGCTCGCTTGCGCTTAATAACGGGTGCTCCATTACTAAAAAGTCATATTTGCTTAAATTGCTTGAAAGGGATGATATGTCGTCATTGTAAATATCTGCCTTAAATGTATCATTCATGAAATTAAGAAGAAAATCGTCTGCAGTATCCTGATAATAATATGCGCTTTTTATATTGTAAGTCAGATTTATTAACGGATAGCCTGAGCCGCAGACTCCGTTAATATTCAAAACATCTCCATTGCTGTTTACAAAATAAATAAAATAATCATAAGGAGTTGCGAATTTCTTTTTGCCGTAAGTGTAATTTAACTGATTCAATCTCTTTAATTTTGTTGCATTTACTTTTTGGTCGTCAGCTATTCCTAACCTTATGACCGTTAAATCGCTCCAATCGTCGGGATAGCCTTCAAGAGTCAGTGATGAGGAAATTGATTTTGCATCTTTTAACATTAAATTTAGATTTCCCGTGTCCTCTTTCTGGAAATTATTTGTGTAGCTGAAATAAATTACTAATGTGAAAGTGAACAGCAGCAACCCTATAGAAAAGTCCATGAACCATGCCTGCGATTTAAGGGATTTAATTGATATAAATAACACCCCCAGTTTTGTTGATTTTATTGGGGCCTTTTGTCACGTTGCCTATAGAATTTGGAATGGTGAAAGTGTAAATGCTATTTGCGGATACAACCGTAATTGTGTAATTTTTTGTTGTTAGGGTGTAGTTAATGTTATTGTCTAACTGGATTGGAATTGTAAATAACCTTACATAGCCATCCTCAACGCTTGCAGCCAAAAGAACTTCTTTCTGCAGCTTCAATGCAAGATCCTTGACTGCATCGCTCTCTTTCTGCACCCTGAAGTCCTTTAATTGGTCAAGGGCCGCAATTTCAAATGCTATCGCTACCATAAAAGCCATTCCCACGAATATAAAAAATTCGACACTTACCTGTGCCTTAGAACCCATTCCGCACCTCTTTTTTTTGGATTTGATTATCTTAAATAAACTTTTTTAGGGTAATTTATTAAATTCTTAAAATGGGAACATTGTTTCCTGCTCTTGACCTGCTTATCATAGTTCCAACATACCCTCTCTAAATTTTTTTAGAGCCGTTGTTGTACTTGATTATTTTACTATTATGGATAGATACTTGAATAGTGAGCGTGCGAACCGTTCTCGCATGCAAGTGAGGGTGATAATTTCACATAAGGTGTAAAAATCAAATTCTAAGCCCGATTATTTCTATAAAACCAAAAAAATTAATTTGAAGTGACTTGAACAAAACCATCGTCAGCTTTGATTGTTAGCACGTGGATTCCCTGAGATGTTGGAAGACTTCCGGTTATGTTGACTGCAGACACCTGCACAATGTCTGTAACTCCGGTCTGCGTCTTAACTTTTATCACAACTTCTCTGTTGGAAAGGTTTGTTGACTCAATCCTATCGGGAAAATTAAACTTTAAAGTTGTTTGCGAAGGCTTTCCAAGATAATAAACGGATTCCGACGCATCAACAATTTTTCTTGCAATCTGCATGGACTGGCTTATCGCAACAGAATCTGATGTATCGGCGGAGTAAGTGTAATATATCAGCAGCAAAGGGACAGTTATTAGCGCTGCAAACCCCATTACAAGCATATACTCGACGCTGACCTGCGATTTCAGAAACATTTTACTTCGTTATTTTTTCCTGGCATTTTTCTTTTTTCTTTGAACCAGTTTTTTTGCTGTAGCATTTTCCTTGTTTTTGATTACTTCCTGCTTTGGTTCGGCACCCGGGGCCGGAACAGCGGTTTTCTGCTCGGATTTTATAATTTGGACAATCTTTTTTCCGGCGTCTTTGAATCCGAACTCCTCGCTGATTTTTTGGGTTCTGAATGAAGTTATGATAAATGCAATGTAAGCAAATATAATGAAGATGTATTCCGGATAGGAAAGGTAATTGGTCTGGACATTAAATGTCCCGCCTACCTGGTAAATATCCCTTAAAGCCTGCCATACAGAGAAAGTAACGATGAATGCAAGGCAAATTGCAAAATTATCCATGAATCTTCTTATGGAGCCGTCAGTTAATTTATTCCTCGCCCTTGAAATAAGTAAAAGCGAACCAATACCAAAAATTACTGTTGTAATTCCTACTGCAGCTATATATACCATTAACCTTCACCTCCCATGTCCACCCTGAAATCAGAAAATTGAGTAAGTTCGTCAAGAAGAGACTGCTCAGTTTCTTTTTCCAGAGTTATGATAATTCCTTTTATTTTCCATTCCCTTATTTTTCCAGCAAGAAAGTGCACGAACCTCGCAACCGTAGCCTGCTTGTTGAATATGGACAAAGTATTTATTGAATCAAATATCAGGAATTTATCGCCTTCCTGCAGGGCATTTATCGCCTGGTCCATGGCAACTGAAATGTCGCTTAATTTTTCCGGACTGCCGATTGCCAGGCAATTTCCTATTTTTTTTGTGCCTCCCGGACGTGAAGTGGCATCAATGAATATGATAATTCTCGGGTCGATATTATTGTTCTGAAGATTTCTCTGAATTACTTCAAACGGCTTGTTGAGCGTTACATAAACTCCGGGCACGTGCTGCTCATTTATAAGAAATCTTAACGTGTCCATTGTGGTTTCATTGTAATTCCTTGCATCCACTGTCAATAGGAGTAGGTAATCTTTCAGGCTGCTTACCTCTTTTCTAAAAGTCTCTTTTGTCTCCAGCATCTACACCACTTTTTTAGATATTAATTCTATAGTTATGAATATAAAGCTTTCGTATTCTAATATTAAAACCATAAGCCTTTTATATTAGTCTATTCCTAAATCAAAATGCAAAAGAGGTTGATAATTTGACAGAACTAATCAAGACAGGCACACCTGGGCTTGACCAGATACTTAAAGGCGGCCTTAGGAAGAATTCTTGTGTATTGGTCACGGGAGCTCCTGGCACTGGGAAGACTCTGATGGCGCTGCAGTTCATTTATTACGGTGCAAAAGATTCCAACGAGAATGGAATTTTTATAACAACAGAAGAAAGCACCGAAGTGCTGCTGCAGAGCGGAAAAAATCTCGGAATGGAATTGCAGCCTGTAATTGACAGCGGAAAAGTTTTCATAGTGCAGAAGCCGATTGCGACTTTGAAAGGAGGCATTGCTTCCATTAAAGGGCTTGTAGATGCTATTAAAAAATACAAAATCAAAAGAGTTGCGCTTGACTCGCTCATATTCTTCGAGTACCTCTATCCGAAGTTTAACGGCAATAAGATGGAATTCAGGAGGCAGGTTTTGATATTCATGCAGGAAATGAGAAAAGCAGGAGTTACTTTTTTGGTTGTTTCCGAAAGATCTGTCACTGATTTTGACAGGATAGAATACGATATGATGGATTTTGTGTTTGAAGGGATTATCATGCTTTCTCGCATAAGAAAAGGCTCTTATTTTGAAAGAGTTGTAACGGTCGCAAAGATGAGAGGGCAGGACCACAGCCTGGATGTTTATCCTTTGACCATAGGGCCGGATGGCATTAAAATTCTTTATGACCAGACTCCGTTCTCCTTAGTCGAGAAAGAAGAGGGGTTCAAGTAATTTTTAGTGAAAAGATTTAAATACGGATTCTTTAAATTTATTTTTAAAGGGGTGGAAAATGAGGCTTGCCTATTTAGTAATATTTTTTCTAGTCTTAGCTGCAACTGCCAATGCAGCTTGGGAAACTTATGAAAATGATCTGAGGAATAGCGCAAATTCCAATGATGTTGGTTATTTTCCCCTTAAGACTGCAAATTTTTCAAACGATGATTTTGGAACTGATTTTCAGCCATTGGTTTCGGATTTGGATCATGACAGCTCCAGTGAGGTTGTTATTTTTTCAAATAATTCCTTGATAATACTCAATCCGCAGCTTGACGTAAAATCGCAAATTAAAATAGGGGGCGTTCTTGGGCAGCCGACGTTGTTTAATATTAATGGCACAGCGAATATTGTTTTTAATGCGCGGCAAGATTCTGATTATTTTTTCGCTTACAATTTTTATAATTCAACATTAATTCAGATTTTTAATATAAGCGTAAGCAATGATTTGAATTTCAGCGGAATAAAATGCCTTAACTTGAATGGAACGGATTCTTGTATTTTTAAGGACAAAATTAATTATGTTCACATCATTAATTTAGAAAGTAAGATTGATAATTCTTATTATGTTTCTGCTAATTATAATGAAAGCCACCAGACAATTCCTGCAATCGGAGATTTGGATAATGATGGAAATCTTGATGCTGTTTTCTGGATGCCAAGCAACGATGGCAACAATTACGGGATTTTTGCTTTTGATTTAGCTGCAAAATCTGTCAAGTGGAAAGTTAATACTATTTTTTCGGCTTTTCTTACTAGCTACATTTTGAAAGGCCAGCCAGTTTTGGCGGATTTGAATAATGATGAAAAATTGGAAGTTGCAGTGAGTGTTTATTATGATGATTCATTTAATCAGGATTCGCGGCTGGATAAATTTACAGAATTATTTGTTTATGACTACAATGGGGCAAAATTATTTTCAAGGTGTGAAACCAATCCAAACCTGAATGCCGGATGCAATTCCGGAAATTATCCGGGAAGGGAATTTGACGGGACGAACCCATTTGTTATTGATTATGATAAAAATGGAATTAATGATATATGTTTCCTGAAAACAATTGATTTTTCATACATGGGAATTGGCTGCTACAATTACAGCGGAAGCGAAATAGCCGAAGTAAAATTGATTCAGTCGCTTGATGGCGTTACAGAAACTGCCATGGCCGCTGACATGAACGATGACGGAAGCAAGGAAATTTTAACTCCGTCGCATATTTATCTTTTAAACGGAACTTCAATTTTTGATTATAATCTGGGCAAATTTCATCCGGTTGCAGTTGATTTGGACGGAAATGACGGGCTGGATTTGTTATGGTCAAAAGATGGCCGGACCAAGACATTTCTTGACAATAATAATTATACGATGGATTTATCTGTTTTACTTTCTGATATTAATTTTTTTAAATTTAATTCAACTCATATAACTGTTACAGCTGTAATAAAAAATAGTGGGCAGATGCAGGCAAATAATGTTAAGGTTATAATTTACAATACAGAAACGTTGGACAATTCAACTTCTGTGTTTAATATAAGAAAAAATGGGAATGTTACTTTTAGCTCCATTATTCCTTTGAAAGAAAAACAAAAAGTCCTTGTGAGCGTCGATTATGATAACGAGATTCTTGAATCTGATGAGATAAATAATTTTGCATTTAAGGAATTCTTGGGATTGCCTTTTGTTTTTGTTTCCACTTATTTGGAGCCTTCAAATATTGAATTTGAGTTTAAGTATTATATTAAAAATAACTTGGTTTCCGGTTACTACACCGATGATGAAATCCAAGCTGATGTAATTGTTTATATCGGGAAAAATAATCCCAGAAATAAAGATATGGATGTTAATTTTATGAATCAATATAATATTGGATACGATTATGGAAATATAAATTATAATGATAAAATTTATTCAAACCCGTTTAACGGGCTGGTTGCTGCATTTAAAGAAGACAATCAATTTGGAAAGAATCGTGTAAATGTAATGATTGTCGGCAATGAAATTGAAGGTGATGTTGCTGCAACTAAAGAATTCATTAAGAATCAGGCAATTTTTTTAAATACTAAAACTCTTGAATCTGTTGCGGTTGATGATGATAATGAAGATGCTGTTAAGGTTTGGGATTATATGCACAGCGAAACGAATAAAGGATACTATGGTTCTGCTACGGAACAATTTAAAGATATAGTTGGACATGCTCTTAATGATACCATGATTAGTGAGACTGAACATAATATCACAACTTACAATAATTTTACATTAAGGTTAAGAAATCTAAAGCCTATATTAAGCAATGATTTTTTATTATATTTAAATTCAAGCAGTGATATTTCCCTGCCTGTTGTCATGAGCGGTGGAATTTGGTCAGATATTTCTTCATGGCAGGATTTAGGAAGTGAGTTGGCCAATAATGGCAGAGATATTTGGCTGATTGAAATTACTGGCGGACCGTTTATAGAATGTGATAATTGCATTAATTATAATTACTCTGATTTAATTGATGAATTCTGGCCTGCTTCAATCGGCTCTGTTGAAAAATTAACCGGAAAAGACAAAATACAGTATGTCGGCCACAGCAACGGATGCAGGGCAGCGCTTGATTCTTTAAGCAGTTGGCAATCAACCGGAAAAAGCAGTTTGGGGAAAGTTATTTATAATGGAAGTGAGATTTTGATTGATATGTCTTCAAATCCAGTCGATACATTTGTCGGAGTCGGCTGCCCTGGCGCTTTTTCTGAATTAAGTTATTTTGCGAAACAGGTGAATAAATCTGGTAACGTAGCTATAACTAGGTTAGAAAATAAAAATAACACGCATACCAAATTTGGTGATGTGACACATGAATTGGAAAGTGCATCTGGGGAAGTTGCAGGAGTGAGTAGGTTTTTTGATAATCCCAGGCTATCTTTAAACTTATTTCAACAATATTATGATTGGATACATGATGATAAGGATGAGCAGCCTGGGAGGAATTTGCAGATAAATTATTTTACATTAATATATGGCACAGATGGATTCTTATTTTCTAAAAGTAATGACCAAATAGTACCTGTTAAAGATGAATTAAATATTTATAATAATATTGAATCTACAAATAAGAAACTAATAAATATTTCACGTAAACATACTGGTATGACTGATGATAAAATGATAAAAAGTGATGTTACCAAGTCTTTAGATAAATCAATTTATGGTTAGGAATAAATTATGGAATCTGAACAACCATACTTAAAAAGTCAAGAATTTTTGATATCTTTAATTTATATACCAGTATTTTTATCCGTCTTACTGATTAATGGAGATTATGAAATTATTTCTGCTATTGTTGGTACTATTTTTGCTTTAACTATAGTTTATTTTCTAATAAAATTAAGTATAAAATTAAAACAGCAAGATAAAAAATCAATTTTTAGAAGTTTTGTTAAATTTCTATTTTTCAATATTGTGATTTTGATAATAGCCAGTATAGTTCTATTTTTGATAATGCAAAATTGTAAAGGTGGCCTCTGCGGCTTATCAGAATCAGAATCTATACTCCTATTTGTTGCTGTTCAAATTTTTGAGCTACTGGTTTATGGAATTACATTAATGATTAGTTTATTCTTGCAGAAAAATAAATTTAGCTAGCTTTACCACGCCGCTTGCGGTGATCTGGTAATTGATTTAAGATAGAGAATTACCGAATAGTTGACTTTTGATATATTATTTTAGGGTATTATATGTTTTAACATATATATTCTACTACCACTGGACATCTGCGGATAACCTTTATAAACATGTATTTGCATTTGCTGTAAAGGGAGGTAAAGATGGATACTAAAAACATCACTTTAAAAGTACGTTCTGATTTGTATAGTCAATACAGGGAACATTGTAAGGAGAAAGGGTGGATTGTTTCAAGACAGTTTGAAATATTAATGGAAAACCATCTTAGAAAGGATACAAAAAATGGTTAGTAGCAAAAATACTAAAAAGAGGAATCCAACTTATATAAGTTTGTTTAGTAGTGCTGGTGTAGGTTGCTATGGATTTAAACTAAATAATTTTGATTGTATAGTTACTAATGAGTTAATTGAAAGAAGATTAGCGGTTCAAAAGAATAATGACAAGTGTAAATATGTCTCTGGATACATTTTTGGAGATATTACTACAAAAGAAGTTCAGGATAAAATATTTGCTGAAATAGATAATTGGAAAAATAAAGAGGAAATAGATGATGTTGATGTAATACTAGCTACCCCCCCTTGTCAAGGAATGTCTGTTGCAAATCATAAAAAGAAAGATGAATTACAGAGAAATTCCTTAGTAACACAATCAGTTAGGTTTGTAAGAGATATCAAACCTAAATTCTTTATTCTTGAAAATGTGAGGGCTTTCTTGACCACCTCGTGTACAGATTTTGATGGTAAATTAAAAACTATCAAAGAAGTAATATCCAATAATTTATCTGGAAAATATAATATTATAGGTAAAGTCATTAATTTTAAGGATTTTGGTGTTCCATCTAGTAGAACGAGAACGTTAGTGGTAGGTGTTAGAAAAGATTTAAAGGATATTACCCCATATGATTTGTTTCCTAGTTTTCAACTACCAATAAATCTTAAAGATACAATAGGAGATTTACCAACTTTAACAGAAATGGGGGAGATAAATAAGGATGATATTTACCATAATTTTAAAAAATATGATGGTGGAATGAGAGAATGGATTTCGGAATTGAAAGAGGGACAAAGTGCTTTTGAGAATAAAAATCCAAAAAAAAGACCGCATAAGATTGTAAACGGAAAAATAATTTTTAATACAAATAAGAACGCTGATAAATATACAAGATGTTACTGGGAAAATGTCGGGCCTTGTGTCCATACTAGGAATGATATTTTAGCGAGTCAGGCCACAATACATCCAAAAGATGATAGGGTATTTAGTATAAGGGAATTAATGAGAATGATGTCCATACCAGATTCATTTAGATGGGCTGAAATACCGGAAGAAAAATTAAATGGATTGGATGAAAAACAGAAAAAAGAATTCTTAAAGAGTAATGAAATTAATATAAGGCAATCTATAGGGGAGGCAGTTCCTACACTGGTTTTTGATAAAATCGCCAAGAATGTAAAGAAACTAATTAGCTTTCATAATCTATCAGATAATTATGTTAACTCATTAATTAAAAAAAATAATCTTAATGTTCCGGAAAATTTAATAAAATTTATTAAAGAGAACCGAAAAGAACTCAATTTCGTTCAATTAGCAAAAATTAGTGAGTATGCAAATTCAAAAAGAACTAATAATGCTGCATATTACACAAGTCAGGATATATGTTTCTCAATCATAAAAGACCTGCCTGAGTTTTCTAATGTGGAAATTTTAAGAATTCTTGAACCCTCAGTCGGTAGTGGC
>DATDZA010000045.1:0-15056 GCA_035288865.1 Candidatus Nanoarchaeia archaeon | reverse complement strand
AGCAGAGGGCATCGAAGAGATGATTGGGAAAACCAAAGTGATTAATGTCGGGAAAAGGGGAAAGATAATTGAGATATAGTTTATTTCAGTAGAATTCTATATCAGGCCTTTTGGACTTTGATTTTTCTTTCGATTTAATCTCTTCTTCCTCGTCTTCATCTTCCGGCGCCTTGACTGGCTCCATTTTCTTTAATTCTTCCTCGCTGAAAAGCTCTGCAAACAAATCTTCTGTGGACTGTGAAATTTCTTCCTTGGCTTCAGCTGAAGATGGAGAATTTACTTCCGATTCTACTACTTGTGATGCAGTTGTTTCCGATGAACTTAATAATTCGCTTGAAGAAGAAACTGGAATGTTATCACCAAATATATTTGCAATTGGAGACGCATTTGACGTTTGAGCAACTGACGCGTCATTGGAAAATATTTCCTGCGAATCACCGACAAGATTCTGGAGCATCTTGATTACTTTTTTAATCTCCTCATGCGAATCCTCTTTTGTGTCTATGCTGACTTTCATGCCCCTGAATTTGAGTTATCAGCTTAAAAATCTTTTGGTTTGAAGCCCACTAAAAAGAAATTATCCTGATTTATTTGCGGGAATGATGGGCCCATTAGAGGGCGGAGGCAAATTTTCTTTCCTGCTTTTTTTTATTTTGTAGATAATCAGCGGAACTAAAAACAATAACACAAATAAAATTCCAATAAATATAAGCACTTTCCTATCTGAAAAATCCAGATTTGGCTTTAGCAAATCAAATTTCTCTTCTATAACCTGAGTTTGCGGAGTTGTGGATGCGGCAGTTTGCTGCGTTTGCTGTGATGAAAGAGATGAATTCTGATTTTCCTGAGCGGCAGCCTGTGTTTGAGCAATTGATGATGTTGTGTTAGCTGGGGGGACGGAATTATTCATTCCATTTTTTTGCCTTATCTTGACTTCCATGGATTTATTTACTGTTTTTTGGATGTTGTTAATGGTGTAATCCACTTCAAGATTTATTTTAAGATAATCACGTGTGTAGGGTGCATCCGGGAGCGTGAAAGTATTGCTTATGATTGTATAAGACTCGTTTGGCCCAAGCTCCTTTAGAGTTTGTTTAATATCGTCAAAATGAGGAATTGATAATTTTGCCTGAATATTTTCAAGAGTGTAAATTGCGCTTGGATTTGCAAGTTTTGCGGAAACAATAAAATTCTGAGCCGGAGAAATCTCACCATATTCTGAAACTAAATCAATTACTAGGGCCGGATTCAGCACGCTGATATAAGTGGCATTTTCTATTGTGTCCTCCATATTTTTGATTGTGTAAGTGAATTTTCTGCTTATTGAAAAATTCCCTGCTGAAGTTGGCTTTAGGTACATTGAAAAATTAACAATACTCCCGGGCTGCATCCTTGCGCTATAACCCAGTTCATTGCCGCTCCTGGCCAGCTCAACGGTCTTTGCAACTACAACAAAATTATTTGAAAGGTAAATGCTCATTGACACATCCAAGCTTTGGTCAGAATTTATATTTGACAAGGACAGGTTGATGTAAAACGGCTTGTCCATTTCGCTTTTTGAGTCAGATGATTCATCTATGCGGAGCTGTTTCGGAAGAACATTAATTGAAAGTGTGTCAGTTGAAATAGTTTCAGAGTTGAACCCGTTGTAGTAGCTCAATTTTCCTATGATAGACTTTATGCCAGATTGTTCAGGTGCAAATAATGTTGCAGTGCACGTTTGAGTATATTTGGGCGGCAAAGAGCCGCTCCATTTCATAACAGTGCCCTCAATTCTGCATCCGACAACATCTATAATGGCGAAAGGGTAGAAATCCTCAACATAACTTATTTTTGAAACGTCCAAGTCGGTGGGGTTGCTGATTATAATTTTTATTGGGGTTGATTCTTTTTGCAATAAAGTGCTGAATGACGCAGTGCTTGCTGCCGACAGGCTGCCGGTCTCCTTGTAAATGTCGGCATTGATGGTGTAATAGATTATGTAAGTTGTTATGTTTTTATCATAGTAGTCCGCACTGTTGATGCAGACCCTGAACACGCCGTTTGATTTGCATTCACCATTCGGTATGATCATATTAATTGTGGGAGTCATAACAAATGTTTGATTGCTGTACACATCGTATGTAAATCTAAAAGTGCCTTCTGTTAACTTTAGGTCGGTTTCCGTTATAACACTGCCAGAATGAATTTTGCTTTCAGCAAAAGCTATTGGAATAATAATAAAAATCATTGGCAAAAGCATCAAACTCTTTTTCATAATATGATAATTTACCCAAGATTATTTAAAATTAACTAATGAGACTAGAATAATTCGTGATTTACATATTTCAGGCAAAATTCCCTAGCTAAACACTTCCTGCCAGTTCATATATATGTTATTTGCAACTTCTATTATATCCATTCCTTTAATTTCTGCAATCTTTTTGTAGCTTTCAATAACATAAGACGGCTCATTTGAATGCTCCTTGTAAGGGCTTAAATACGGGCTGTCGGTCTCGCAGAATAACTGGGTGATTGGAGCAAGTTTTATATTTTCCTGGAACTGAAACGCCCTTACAACAACGGTAGGAATGGTCAAAAACCATCCATTGTCGATTATTTTTTTCACCAATGATTTTTTACCCGAGAAGCAATGCATTATTATTTTTTTGTTTTTTGATGATTCAAGCATCGCAATGCATTTTTCCTCTGCTTTTCTTGAGTGAATTACAATCGGCTTGCTTAATTCTTCTGACAGTTGAATCATTTTCTGAAAGTCTTCCATTTGCTGCTGGCTTTCACCGGCAACAAAATCCAATCCCACTTCGCTGACTGCAACAATGTTATTTTTATTTTTTTTAATGAAATTAATTTCCTCATCAATATCAAAATCCTTTACGTCCAGATGAGCTTCTCCTGTTTCAGCCTCTTTCTTTAATGCATCTCTGGGATAAATCCCCATTCCGCATTCAACAATATCATATTTTTTAGAAAGTTCAAGGCAAATCCTGTTTGTCTCGGGATTAATACCGTTTGTTATGATATGCTTTAATCCCGCATTTTTTGCCCTTTCAATTATTTCATCCATTTTATTGATTAATAAAGGGTGATCCAAGTGGGAATGGGTGTCGATTAAAAGGTTCATTTTAATTTAAACTAAACTTTTTATAAATTTTCCATTTGTGAATTTTTCTTTTTTTACTTACAAGCTTAAAAATAGTCAAATTATCCATGTAAACGTTGAAGTATTTTTCCTTATTTTGTAAAAATCTTTTAATTGATTTGAATTTTTTATTGCATCCTATGACTAAAGTACAATGAGGCACCAAGTTCTCTGCATCAACATTAGTCCAATCCAAATTTTTAATGGTTTTTAATTCTTTTATTAATTTTGAGATTAATCTTCCAGCATTAAATGAATTATTAATTTTTAAATATGCTACATCTTTTCCAAAAAACCCAAAACCGCCCACCTTAATTTTAGCTTTCCTGTTTCCATAAGCAAATTTTTCGATTTTTTCTTCCAATTTTTTTATATTCTTCAAATTAAAGGGGTATTTCAAAGTTAAATGGGTGGGGAGATTTTGTTTTTTAACTACAGTTAAACCAAATTCTTTTGCTATTTCATTTGCCAATGACTTATGATATTTTTCTAGTCCACCATTAAATACACAAGCAATAGCATACTTCATATTAATAGAACTTCGTATTTTGTTTATATAGTTATTCCTAAACTCCTAAACTAAAGATTTATAAGAGGATAATTATAACTATACAACATTATGAAACCAGTAAACCAAGTCAAGATTGATAAAACTCTCACAGTCAATGAGCTAGTCAGGAAAATGGATTCTGCAGGAGTTCTTGGAGTTGGAAGGCTTGGCAAGGCCGTAAATATCTGCGAAGAGATGATTGAAGACAAGGAATGCAAAGTATTTCTCGGATTGGCCGGACCTTTAGTTCCGGGCGGAATGAGGGAGATAATAATTGACATGATTGAAAATAAGTGGGTTGATGTTGTTGTTACAACAGGGGCCACTTTAACTCATGATTTGGGAGAAGCACTTGGCTACAGGCATTATCAGGGAAGCGCTACAGTTGATGATGAAGAACTGCACAAAAAAGGATTTGACAGGGTTTATGAATCTTTAATGCCAAACAAGATTTATGAAGGAATGGAAGATTTCATCACAAAAAATTTTGACAGTCTTAAAAATAAAAAATCAATAAAGGATTTTCTGTGGGAAATTGGAAGATTAACTCCAAAAAGATCCATTTGCAAAGCATGCTTTGAAAATAAAATTCCATTATTTTGCCCTGCAATTTCAGATTCTGGAATCGGCTTGATGATATGGGGGCATTTGGCTCGAAATAAGGAAGTTGAAACAAGAGCTTTTGAGGATTTGAAAGAAATAATTGACATTGCATGGACTTCAAAGAAAGCCGGAGTCATTTATTTTGGCGGCGGAGTTCCAAAAAATTATATACAGCAGGCAATGCAGCTTGCGCCCAGAATGGCTTTATATGGTGTGCAGGTCACAATGGACAGGCCCGAGCCCGGCGGAAGTTCCGGCGCAGAATTAAGAGAAGGAATCTCGTGGGGCAAGATGAATCCTAAAGGAAAATTTGTTGACTTAATTTGTGATGCTACGATTGCGATGCCAATTATTTATGCTGCACTGAAGGAAAGGATAAAATAAAAAATAATTCAATAAATAAATTAAAACTCTTAAAAATGAAATCAATCCAAGAAATCAAATCCATGAAAGGAAGGCAAAAGATCGTTATGTTGACCGCTTATGATTTTCCGACTGCAAAATTGATGGACGGAATTGTGGACGTGATTCTTGTTGGTGATTCTCTTGGAATGGTTGTTTTGGGTTATGAGAATACAACCCAAGTCACGATGGATGACATGCTGAGGGCAACAGGCGCTGTTGCGAGAGGCACAAGAAATACTTTAATTGTCGGAGACATGCCGATTGGGACTTATGATAATGAAGAATCCGCTTTGAAAAATGCAAAACTGTTTTTGAAAGCAGGAGCGCATGCTATCAAAATTGAAAGGAAGCCAGAGATTGCTGAATTTCTTGTGAAAAGCGGAATTGAAGTGATGGGACACGTTGGATTAACTCCGCAGACAATAACCAATTTTAAATTACAGGGAAAAGACAAGGAAAGCGCTGAAAAGATTTTACAGGAGTCGATTGATTTGGATAAAGCCGGGTGTTTTTCATTGGTTTTGGAATGTATTCTCCTATCACTTGCAAAAATAATAACGGAAAAAATTTCAATGCCTACAATAGGGATTGGAGCAGGAATTCATTGCGACGGGCAGGTTTTGGTCACAAACGATATTCTTGGATTATATGGTGACTTTAAGCCGAAATTTTTGAAAAGATATGCTGAAATAGGAAATGAAATGAAAACTGCTTTTGAAAATTATACAAAAGATGTAAGAGAAGAAAAATTTCCCGCTGATGAAAATAGTTTTCACTGAAAGAAATTAAACTAAATAAGAACTTTATTTTCAAAAACTTTGAAAAAAATCACAATCTATTTATATCATTAATATCCCTGCTTTTTTATGGTTCATTTCACGGAATTAAGGGGCAACAAAATTTATGATTTAAAGGAGAATTGCCTGGGCAGGCTTACCGATCTTGTTTTTGTTGACGGCACAAAATACGCGGAAATAACTCACTTAATTTATGAGGATGAAAATAAATACAAAAAAAAGATCCCGTGGGCCTTTGTCAAGGAATTCATGCAGGATAGCAAAGGAAATAAAACTTTTATAAGCATCCATTTGAACTCCCCAGTTGATGCCATCACCCAGTTCTTCATGAAGGAGAGGGAAGTGCTTGTGGGAGATATTCTAGATAAACAGGTTATTGATGTTGACGGCATCAAGATTGTCCGTGTCAATGACGTGATTTTAGGAAAAGTTGACAATAAACTGTCTATTGTTGCAGTCAGTGTGGGGGCTTTAAGCCTGATGAGGAGGTTGGGATTCGGAAAAATTACCGGATTGGTTTCTTCTAAAATAAAAGAAAATATCATACCGTGGAAATCCGTTGAAAGGCTTGAGCCGGAAGTTCACGATTTGCACTTAAAGCTGCAAAAAAACAAGATTGCGGACCTTCATCCGGAGGATATTGCCGACATCATGGAGGATCTGACTCACACCGAAAGAATACTGATATTCAACAGCCTCAATACGCAAAAAGCTGCAAAGACCTTGATAAAAGCCGGAGAGAATGTCCAGGATTCTGTGCTTAAGAGCTTCAAGATAGAGAAAGTCAAAGAGTTGCTTGAAAATATCCCCCATGACCAGGCCGCAGATATTATCGGCATGATGCCCAAGCATAAAGCTGAAGAAATTCTGAAGTCAATGAGGAAAGAAACATCTGCAAAGATAAGAAAGATTCTTGATTATTACCCTGAGTCAATCGGCTCGATAATGAAAACTGAATTCATTGCGATTCCGGAAGATTATACATCAGAAAAGACAATTGATTTGCTAAGGCAGCTCAAGCCTTCGTCTGACAAGATATACCATCTTTATGTTGTTAATAAAGATAATCACCTTGTCGGTGTCCTGTCGATAAGGGCTTTGCTGACTGCGGATCCAATAAGCAATGTTGCAGATTTCATGAAAAAGCAGGTTGTGTATGCAAGAGACACAAGCACAAAAGAGACTGCTGCAAGGATTATGGCAAGATACGATTTATACCTGCTGCCGGTTGTTGACAAAGAAGGAATCCTAAGGGGAATATTAAAGGCGGACGATGTATTGGAAGGATATATACCAAAAAGATTAAAGAGGGAGAAGTTCGTTCCATTGAAAACTAAAGCAAGGCAAAATGGAAACTCCAAGAAAGTTTGAGTGGAAGCATATTCTGTTCATACTCGGCATCATAGGGCCCGGAATAATTACTGCAATTGCAGATAACGATGCGGGCGGAATAGCAACGTATTCTGTAGCAGGAGCAAATTTTGGCCTGGCGATGCTGTGGACATTGATACCAATTACAATTCTACTGATAATTGTGCAGGAAATGGTTGCAAGGCTTGGCGCCGTGACCGGCAAGGGACTTTCTGACCTCATACGGGAGAATTTCGGAGTGAAGACAACTTTTTTTATCATGGTTGGGCTATTGATTGCCAATTTATTTGTCACAGTTTCTGAATTCGCAGGAATTGCCGCTGCCGGAGAATTATTTGGGCTGAGCAGGATCATTCTAGTGCCATTTACCGCCATAATAGTTTGGTTTCTGATAGTGAAAATGGATTACAAGAAACTCGAAAAAATATTTCTCATTCTTATTTTATTTTACTTTGCATACATTATTTCAGGCTTTATGGTGAAACCAAACTGGGGGGCGGTTTTTAAGAGTACAATAACCCCCACAATGCAATTCAACAAGTCTTTTATTTTTTTGATTATAGCACTGGTGGGGACGACAATAACTCCGTGGATGCAGTTCTATCTCCAGTCATCAATTGTAGAAAAAGGAATTAGGAAAGCTGAATACAAATACAGCAGATGGGATGTCATAGTCGGATCTTCTTTTACCAATATCATTTCTTTTTTTATAATTATTGCATGTGCTGCTGTTTTATTTTCAAATGGAATAATGGTAAATGATGCAATTGACGCTGCCAAGGCCCTCGAGCCGCTAGCCGGACGATATGCACTATATCTTTTTGGAGGGGGGTTCTTTATCGCTGCATTATTTGGCGCATTTATTCTTCCTTTGTCTACATCGTACTATTTATGCGAGGCATTTGGATGGGAGTCCGGAGTGAATAAAAAATTTGGCAATGCTAAAAATTTCTATATTATAATACTTTTTATGATTATACTATCAGCAGGAATTGTATTAATACCAAGCATAAATTTAATTTATTTAATACTCCTTGCGCAATTCATAAATGGGCTAATACTGCCAGTCCTGATTATAATAATACTTAAATTAATTAATGACAGAAAGCTGATGGGCAGTTATGCAAATAAAAGATGGGTTAATATGATAACATGGACGGGCTGTGCTCTTATAATTATCGCATCACTTTCAATGCTTGTTGTGACAATTATAGGCCCTTAGGCATATTAACAACTTTTATAAACCAACATTTCCCCTTATCCGATATATGAAAAAATCTAATCTTAATGGAAAGACGATAATTGTAGGAGTTGCAGGAGGAATTGCGTGCTATAAAGTTATTAATCTGATAAAAGAATTTAGGAAGAATGGAGCTCATGTTCAGGTAATAATGACAGAAGCTGCAACTCATCTTGCGGATATCCAGGATTTTGAAAAAGCCTCAGGAAATGAGGTTCACACAACTTTATTTCATCCAAAAGTAAACTTCGCGGAATATATTAAGAAAAATATACCGATAAACCACATTTCGCTTGCAGATGCTGCTGACCTATTTTTGATTTGCCCAGCTACTGCAAATACAATAGGCAAAATTGCAAACGGCATTTCAGACGACTTACTGACTACTTCAATAACTGCGACAATCGCACCTGTGCTTATATGCCCCGCAATGAATGTCAAGATGTGGAAAAACCCAATCACGCTGGAAAATGTTTCAAAATTAAGGAAGTTAAACTATCATTTTGTCGAGCCGGAGTATGGGGAACTAGCCTGCGGCTACAAAGGAATAGGAAGATTGGCAAAATTAAACAAGATTGTTGAAAGAATTGAATCATTAATAAAACAGAGAAATAATTTCAAGGGCAAAAAAATTCTTGTGACTGCAGGCGCAACTTTTGAGGAGATTGACCCTGTAAGGGTTATTACCAATAAAAGCTCAGGAAAGATGGGAAACATGATAGCAGAACAAGCGTTCTTAAGGGGTGCTGATGTTTTATTGTTAAGAGGCCATAATTCAGCTGAACCCTATTATAATTTAAATGATAAAAAATTTTCCACGGTTAAGGATTTGTTTGGAAAAATTAAAAACAATATAAAAAATTATGATATAATAATTCATGCGGCCGCTGTTTCTGATTTTGAAGTAAGTAAAGAGAAAAGGAAAATTAAAAGCGGCAGGGACTTGCATTTGGAATTAACACCAACAACAAAAATACTTGAAAAGATTAAGAAATTAAAAAAGAAAATATTTCTGGTTGGATTCAAGGCTGAATATAATTTCTCAAAAAATAAATTGGTAAAAAGTGCTTATAACCTTTTAAAATCTTCAAATTCTGATTTAATTGTGGCCAACGACGTCGGCAGGGAGAATGCAGGATTTGATGTAGATACGAATGAAGTTTTTATTGTTGACGCAAAGAGAAAAGTTGAGCATATCGAGTTGAGTGATAAAAGAGTTGTGGCTGATAGGTTGCTGGATAAGATAATTAAAAGATTATAAGGTTGTTATAGGTCTCGATTGCAGGATAAATATTTTATTGCCTTTGACTGCAAATTCTATATCTTGGGGAGATTTAAAGGTAGATTCTATCTTTAGAGTTGTTTTTGATAAATTTTTAATAATATTATTGTGTAGCTTAAATGACACTGATTTATTCTTAATTTTTAGAGTTTTTCTGTCAACAAAATAATTATCTGGAGTAATTTCACCTGAAACCAGCTTATCACCTAAACCCCTAGTAACTTCTATCAAAACATAGTTTTTATCAACTGGGTCAACTGTGAAAATAACACCGGCGTAATCAGCATCAACCATTTTTTGCACGATAACTGCCATTTTTATATCATTTAGCTTTTTATTTTT
The DNA here is from genome assembly GCA_035288865.1 of Candidatus Nanoarchaeia archaeon. Taxonomy (GTDB): domain Archaea; phylum Nanobdellota; class Nanobdellia; order Woesearchaeales; family GW2011-AR4. The sequence goes on along the minus strand of DATDZA010000045.1, from coordinate 5,324 downwards.
AAGATAAGCTTTTGCTCTATCTAATTTAATAGAATTTTTACAGTTTTTTATTGCATTAAATAATTGTTTTTCATTTTGTATATTCAAAAAACTATCGAATTGTCCCGCAAAACTTGATTTCTCTGAATCTTCATCGGTTGCTGAGCTTCTGACTGCAACTTTTGATTTTAATTTCTTAAATTTTGATATTATATTGTCTTTGGTTTTATTATCAATTTTATTTATTTTAGTTGAAATACAAAATCCTTCCGGAACATTAAATCCATTTTGTATTAGAAATCCTAGATTAACTGCTTTGCCTCCGAATAAATTAACTTCTTCTCTTTTAATGTCTTTTAAATCTTTTATCATTTTAATTTTTTAACTATACCGGTGTTTGCATCAACTTCCACCAAATCGCCATCCTTTAGTACTTTGGTTGCAAATTTTGTTCCAATTATACACGGTTTGTTCATTTCGCGTGATATTATAGCGGCGTGGCAGGTTATGCCGCCTTCATCTGTCACAATTGCACCAGATTTTTCCATGATTGGAACATACCAGGGAGAAGTCATATTGGCAACTATTACATCGCCGTCTGCAAAGTTTCCAAGTTGCCTTCTATTTGTGATTATTTTTACAGTTCCTTTTACTTTTCCTTTATTTGCAACTGAACCTTTTATTTCTGCTATGCCACTTAGCGGTTTTTCTTTGTTTAATTTAATGCCAAATTTCTTCAAAAAAGAACTTGTGCCTTTATAATGAATAACTTTGTCTTTGAAGTAGATATAAGGAAATTTTTTCCTTTGATTTATCTTGTCTGAAAGTTTAGTGTTTTTAATAAAATCTCCTAACTCCTTAAGTGTTAAGTGTTTTAAATCTTCTGCGTTGCATTTTTTAATATCGGCGATTTTATCCAAGAGCAGGTTTATTGCTTCAACCCCGTCATTGAAGAAAACATTACCTTCTGCCTTCCTCCATGAAATTGCCTTACTTACAATTCGGTCTTCATATAATCTAATCCCTTTTTTCATAAATTTTTCATGAAACATTGCAAGGTGGTGGGAGATCAAAACTCCGATATACCCATTAGACCATAAGTCAGTTATATCCTTAAGGGCATCAAGCATTTCTTTTTCTGTTTTGATTGGAGAATTTTGTATTTCCTTTATTTTGTTCAAAGAATTGATCATCATTTCATGAATTTTCATGAACTTATTTTCATTAGCCTTAATCCAAATTGACAAATTCTTTGGAAGTTTTTCTTCAAAGCTTTTGAGATCTGTATAAAATTCAAAAACTTTATCGTTATGCCTAAATAAAGTTGTATGATAAATTAATCCTGTGTATTCATTAAATTTGTACATTCTTCCATTATACCATGCTTCCATGGCAATAAGCGGAGCATCTCTGGTCAGGAAATGAGTAAGTAAAGTAAGCCTTGATTTTTTCCCGTTATTCATAAAACCTCAATCTTTAGCGTTTAATCGCCATTTCGTAAAAACTTGGATAAACTCGAATTCTCCTATGATAACCTATAAGGGAAACATACATTACTTCTGCTGCTGCTCTGGCTTCATCAAATTCATGTGTGACAAAATGCCTCAAATTAAATCCTTGATCATTTGCAAGTCGCACTAATCTAACATAAGACAATGGGCATGTTCTATCTAAAATTTGAGGGTAATCTGGCGTTCCAAAGTTATGTTGGATTAATTTGTTCCATCCTAGGCGCTCAAGTATCATTTTTAGTTTTTCTTCCGAAACGTCGGAATAAAGAATGTTTGAATTTCCTGCTTGCAAAGCCTTATCAAGAGTCACTTCAGATCCATTAAGGGGGATTCCAATATTTTTTTGTCCAAAAGCATCTATTTTTTCTACCAAAGTATCAAGATTGTAAGCAATTGCTTTTTGGGGTTTTTTTGTCATTTTAATCACTTCCAAGAAATCACACCGCAATATTTAAATATCATGAACAACTATTAGTGGTTGTTTCAACCTAATTTAGTTTAAAATGGAACAAGAATTAAGAAGTTTAGGGCTATCCGAATACGAAAGCAAAGTGTATATCACATTAGTTAGAGACGGCACTTTAACAGGGCTTAAAACAAGTATGGCAAGCAATGTGCCACAGGGAAAAATATATGAGACTATTTACAAATTATCAGATAAGGGATTTGTTTCCATTATGAATGCAAAACCAAAATTGTTCAAAGCTATCGACCCGGAAATCGCCCTTAAGCAGTATATAAAATTAAAAAAAGAAAATTTAATTGAACTTGAAAAAAATCTACCAAAGAGAATAAAACAGCTTAGCAGCCTTAGAACAAAAGAAACTGACGAAAAGGTTTCAATCTTTAGAGGTAAGAAAAATGCGTTTACTGCAAATCATTATCTAATGGATTCAGCCTCCAAATCAATAGATATGATGTTTACATTTGAAATCATCCAAACGCTAACAAAAAGGATTTTGCTGGATAAGATTTCAAAAGGACTTAAAATAAGAATTCTAGCCACTAAAAAGGAAAATAGAGCACTAATTAGGGAAATTTTAGGTTATGGCTTAGAAGTCCGATTTTATCCTGTGCAGGAACTCAGAATATTTATCAAAGATGGAAAAGAATCCAATATACAGATATTAAACAAAAAAAATTTTTTAGATAGAACCAATATATTAATCCAAAGCGAAGAACTTTCAAAAGCATTAAAACACTATTTCGACAAAGTCTGGAAAAAGGCAGAAATAATAAAATAATCATTAACTTTTTAAAAGATATAAACAACCTAATTCTATGAACTCTGCAAAAGCATTTGCTCCTGCGAACATAAGCTGCATTTTCAAGATATACGACCACAAAAACCCCAGATGGATGGGCTCTTATGGGGTTGGATTTACGCTAAACCAAGGAGTTATTGTCGAAGCTGCAAAGTCAAAAAGAAATGAAATTATTTTTAATAAGAAATCAATAAATTTCCCGGCTGTAAAAAGTGTGATCAAAAAATTAACAAATAAAAATTTAAAAATAAATATAAAATCAAAATTGCCATTGGGATGCGGCTTTGGGCTAAGCGGGGCAAGCGCCTTGGCAAGTGCTTATGCAATTAATAAATTATTAAATCTAAAAAAAACAAACAAGAGATTGGCAATAATCGCCCATATTGCAGAAGTCAAGAATAAAACTGGATTGGGGGACGTTGTAAACCAGTTTTACGGCGGATTTTGCGTCAAATTGAAGCCGAGCTCAAGCTTTGAAATAGTAAAAGTGCCATTAAGCAATATTGATGTTTTTTGCCGATATTACAGCAAAATCTCCACCAAATCAATACTAACCAACACAAAAATAAGAAACAAAATCAATGATACAGCTACTGTATCTTTGGGTAAAATAAAAAATCTGATTGAAGATAGTCAAAATATAATATTCAAGGAATTAATAAACATTTCAAAGGAATTTTCAATCAACAGCGGATTGCTAAAAGATAAAAAAACCATGGAAGCGATAAAAAGCATAGAAAAAAATAATGGAAATGCATCGATGATAATGCTGGGAAATTCTGTTTTCAGCGACAAAAGCTTTAAAGGAGCGCTGAAATTCAGGATTTCAGACGAAGGTGCGCACTTAATATGAAACTGCCAAAATCCCATCCAAGGTATAAATCATTAAAAAACAGGGATTTGATAGTCAGCGGGATAAGAAAGGGAGTTACCTCAATTCATGGATTGATTGCTCACGGAAGAGGAGAGGCATTTGATTATCTCATAGGAGAAAAAACAAATAAATTTGCCGAGAAATCAATTGAAGCTGCGGCTGCCCTGTTACTAAATGCCAAGCACCCAGTTATTTCTGTAAACGGAAATACTTCAGTTTTGATTCCGAGAGATTTAGTTCAATTATCAATATTAATCAATGCTCCTTTAGAGATTAATATATTTCATTCATCTAGAAAAAGAGAAATTAAAATAAAACATCACCTTGAAAAACACGGTGCAAAAAATATCCTAATGCCTGATAAAAGTCATAAAATAAAGTTTCTTGATTCCAATAGAAAATATGTAAATCCAAACGGTATTTTGAAAGCTGACGTAGTTTTTGTTCCGCTCGAAGACGGTGACAGGACAGAAGCATTAATAAAAAATGGAAAGAAAGTAATTACAATAGACTTGAACCCATTATCAAGAACAGCGCAAAAGGCTACAGTAACTATTGTAGACAATATAATCAGGACAATGCCATTATTGATTAAGACCGTAAAACAATTGAAAAATTATGATAAAACTAAATTTGAAAAAATAGTGAATAATTACAATAACAAAAAAATTCTTGAAGAAGCACTGAGCGAAATTAGAAACTCATAAAATATATTTCAAAATTTCCCTTAAATCTTTTTTCTCTATGACAACATCTGCAGCCGTTTTCACCTCATCATGCTTGCAATTGAACGCTATGCCTAGTCCCGCTTCTTTTAATATTTTTATGTCGTTAAGATAATCTCCGATAAAAACGCATTCTTTCAGGCTTAGCCCTTCCCTTTCAGCTATTTTTCTGAGTGCAATCACTTTGCCATCCATATCGAATTCTGTTGCCTCGACTTTATCTATGTTTCCATCTTCATCAAAATAAATCCTGCTCAAAAATACGTCATCAAAAAGATCACGGTAATTTGGAATAAATTTATCCAGAAGCACATTGAGGGAGCCAGAGATTATTGCCAATTTCATGCCGTGCCTCTTGAGATCTTCCAGCGTGTCAATAGCACCCTCCATCAGGCACAGGACGTCTAAAGCCCTAAAGAAATCATCCTTTTTGGCATTCTTTTCGCGCCATAAATTTATGTCATGCTCTGCCCACTGCATGTAAGTTATCTTTCCGCCAAAGAATTTTCTTTTGGCATCCTCTCGTCTGTGTTTGTCTGTATTGAAATAGTCATGAAAAACCTGCCAGGAGAAAGTAACGTTGTCTATCAAAGTTCCATCAACGTCGAAACACACCAATTTGTATTTTGACATGATATTGGGAGAAGTACATCTCAATTTAAAGGTTATTAATTTGAAAAATATTTCAAGAAATTTAAAGTATAATTATTAAATTATAACTATAATGTGATTAATCAAATACTATTAAATTTCAACATTTTTTGCTGAATTCACCTTTCATGTCATAAAATATTTCGCAGAATTTTTTTGTGGCCAATTTGAGCTCTTTCTGCCCGGATTGTGTTATTCTGTATTGCTTTGTCTTGCTGCTGCTCTTGATTTCGTTTATGAAGCCGCTTTCATTCAGAAATTTCAGAACCGGATAAATTGTGCCGGGGCTCGGCTTCGAGCCTTTTCTCTTCATTATCTC
>DATDZA010000044.1:0-2532 GCA_035288865.1 Candidatus Nanoarchaeia archaeon | reverse complement strand
TGTACAAGTTCGTTGAAAGCATAGAGATTACAGGCTATAATGATGTTTCCATCTTAAAAAATAATTTCCATTTTGTTGAGAGAATAAAGAATGATGTTGTTGAATCGTTTTTTATGCCCAAAAATTTTAATTCATTAGTTTACGAATTAAGCAATGAAAACGAAATTAACTTATTCCTTGACTGCAAAAAATCTTATGACAACAGGGAATGGGGCAGGTACTATGATGTTTCAGAGGAAAATGGATGCGTAATTGTAAAATTCACGAAAAAGACAGATACAAAGGAGGATTCAAGCGACGGAAATGAGGAATTTGTATTGTATCTGGCTGTTAAAAGCAATAATAATTTTTATGTGAAGAATGACAAATGGGTTGAGAGGCATTACATTCATGACGAGGAGAGAAACTCGCTGCCGTTCAGAAGGCACGTTTACAATGCCCTAAGGCTTAAGGGCTCAAAATTCGTATTTTCAATATCAAAAAACATGGAAGAGGCGATAAAAGAATGCAATTACATATTCAATAACGTAAATGAAATAAAAAGCAGGGAAAAAGAGCGCTTTTTTGATATTCTTAAAACCGATTCAGTTAAAAAAATAATTTCAAGCAAATCAATAAGCAATGACATAAAAGTTGCATACGTGAATGCCGTTAATTCCTTAAATAATCTAATAGTCGAAAATAAAAATAATTATGGAATATTTGCAGGCTTGCCGTGGTTCTTCCAGTTTTGGTCAAGGGACTCTCTGGTTTCATTGAAATCGGCATATAAATTAAATAAGCAGCTTGGCAAAAAAATTATTTTCAGGTATTTGAACAGCATAAACAACAATGGAAGGCTGCTTAACCCGGTTGGGCAGCACAATTCAAAAAATTTAGGCAGTGCAGACGCCCATGGATGGCTGTTTTTCAGGTGCAAGGAGATTGCCGAGTGCATGGAAAAAAACAAGCAAATCATAAACTCGATAAAAAATTCAATTAGGCTGATTAAAGAGAATAAAAATTCCAATTTCCAAAGAATAAAGGAATATTTGAAGAACTGCAATTTAATCATAAGAAAAAAAGAAAATGAGTGCCATCATTTCATCTATGAAATTGAGAATTCGCTTGAAAAATCGCTCAATGGCTTGCTGAAATTCCATACAAAAGACAGTTTTGAAGTCAATGGCAAACTTGAAACATGGATGGACACAGAGTTTGAGAGTGACCTAAGGGAAGGCGTAAGGATTGAGGTGCAGGCGTTAAGATTGAATATGTATAAATTGATGTTTGAATTGACGCAAAATAATAAATATAAAATTTTTGAAAACCTTTTAAAAAATAAGATAAGGCAGAAATTCTGGAATGGAAAGGCTCTTGCAGACGGCTTGAATGATTTTACAATCCGCCCTAATATCTTCATTGCAGCTTACACATATCCAGAATTGCTTACGAATAAAGAATGGGAAATCTGCTTCTATAATGCGCTAAAAGCCCTTTGGCTTGACTGGGGCGGATTGGCGACAATAGACAAAAATAATCCTTTGTTCACCAATGAAAGCACAGGCGAAAACATAAAAAGCTACCACAGAGGGGATTCATGGTTCTGGATAAACAATCTGGCGGCATTAGTATTAAATAGAATAAATAAAAATAAATTTCAAAAATACATTAAAAAAATAATTGAGGCAAGCACTGAGGATATACTTTGGAAAGGCTGCATCGGCTGCCATGCAGAGTTAAGTGATGCAAAAGAATTGACAAGCAAAGGCTGCTTCAACCAAGCGTGGAGCAATGCGATGTTTATTGAGATGGTGGATTGGGTGTTTGGGTGATTATCGACTCAATACTTTTCTTGGATGGAAATCTTCTCGCAATCTTCGCATAAAATTTATATCCATATTTTGCGTAAATTGAGCATCGGAAAGTAACATATGATGTGCCAAAATCATGTCACGGAGTGAACCTGTATAGAACTGCAAATATTCGCTCTTTGATGTTCTCGGCTCTGCGATAACGCCATTATATTCTTCGCTGTTTGATAACAAATCACTGACAATATTGAAGAGGCGATAATTTACTGTGCCATTTTTATCTTTAAATAATTCCAAAGGGTATTTTGGCAAGCCTTGATTAAAATGCTTCGCATCAGTAAACTCATTTTTTAATATCACATTTCGCAGTATAACCTCAAAATCTTTGTATAATTCTGGCTTCGGATGTGCTTGCTTCAATTGCGGAGATTGTTTATACAGATCCTGATAAGCAGTTTTGTAGATAAGTATTATGCTTTTTACACCTTTCCCGATATGCTCTGAACTTGCAGGCTCAAAATTACCCTTTTCATCCATTATCACTGGAATAGTATCAGCGTAAGTATATCTTGAAGGCATATACCCGTGTTTTGCTAATTTTTATGAAACTCTCCCGATTCCATTTCATTTCATCGGTAGTTTCTTGTCCGTAAATTGAATTGATTTGATGCCTTTGAAGCATAGGCTTCTTGAAGCTTCTCAGAACATAAATTTTTCCCGCTTTGCGGTCGGCTAAAAT
>DATDZA010000043.1:0-8752 GCA_035288865.1 Candidatus Nanoarchaeia archaeon | reverse complement strand
TGAAGATTTAATTCAGCAATCACTGCGAAAAACAATTGAGAAAGTTGATTTTGCCGTTTTGGACTGGAAAGGATTAGGAACAGAAAAACGGAGGATTGTTGAATTATTAAAAAGTGTGAATCTAGAATTTAAGAGAAGTGATAAAATTTAGTTATTAGAAAAGTTTAAATATCTTATTTAAAGTGAAGTTCTAAAATGGGATTTTGGTCATTTATTTACAGATTTATTCCTGACGTATGGTTTAATGGAATTTCTTTAAGATCATATACTGGAGTTATGCTTATTAATTCCATTAGATTAAGAAGAAGAGACCGAAAACTTAGAAAAGCGTTTAAGAGGCTGAAAACAAAGTACACACCGGATAGAATAGCGAGACTCTATGAAAAATATTCAAGCGTTGAAAAATCCTCTCCAAGAAAAGATGAAAGACGCCGAAGAAAATTCGAGGAAAAACTCAATGATTTTATACTTAATTTTCTTCATGATTATCAGATTTTTAGAACTTACTACCTCGATGCCCTTCAACTTATATCTCAATCTTTGCTAGGCAGCAAACGAGAAAGCAAAAGGGAATTTACAGAGGTAGAAGTGCTCTTCGCAGAATTAGAAAAAAATAGAGGGCAATTGGTTTTTCCTTCTAGGGAAATAGAAATTTTCAAAGGACAGTTACATAGTTTGCTTCATGACCTAATGAAAGACCTCAGATTTGATGAGCAATCAGATATGAGAGTTGGAAGGGGAAGCTATCCTACCAGCATTTCTTTTTTTTCATTCTTATCTCCAAAAAAATGGTGGTCAATGCGCAAACTTTACAGGAGGGAGAAAAAGGAAGTAAAAATACTTGGCAAGGATCTGCAGTTTTACGACCAGCTTTACGCTAGAATAAATCAAGAGCTTCAAAGTGGAGAGGTTAGGCAGGACTTTCTTTTTCTCTTGATTAATTTCTTTAAAAGAGTAGACATAGCAGACAAAAAAATGGAAGATATTAAACAAGATTTAGAGGTAGTGTTAAAAAAATTGTGGGACGAGGTAGAAGCTGTAAAAATTTCACTAAAAACCATTCTTCAACTATTAAAGAACGAGCCCCAGATTAAAGATAATCCCCAATTCGCCAAAATTGAAGAAGACATAGCCCAGATGGAAAAACTCTTCCAGGAGATTCTAAGGCAAGATTTCAAGAATACGGAGGCTCTTCGTATCTTATTGCAGGCAGTTCTTCAAGAAGGGGATCTTACTATGCAACAACTGGAGCGGCAGGCAGTTAGAGCCGCAGCTTGACAATTTTCTACTTATCGTAAATACTTTTTCAAAAGAATTAAGCGCCTTTCATAACCAAATAAGCTGCAATTGCCGCAAATGCCAGGAACCCAAGGAATAGTATTGTGTGAAAGAATTTCTTGAAGATTTCGTGCAGGAAGAACATAGCGACAATGTAACCCACAATTGCTGCAACTATTATTGACAAAACCATTTCTTATTAACCTCTTTTATTATAATGATAATATTTTTTAGGGGATTTACCCCATATATGCAAGTTTTTACACAATCTAGCTATCAAGTCAAGGTACTCATTAAATAACTTTTCGCTTTATGGAATTATAATAGATATTTCAAAATTTTGAAATTACATGCTAATACAATTTGAAATACGATGAATATATCGAGCCAATATTGCAGTACGATCTTTGAAGTTGACTTGAAGTATGTTTCTGAATCTTAGTATTAAATGGAAACTATTAAAAGTCAATTGAAAAAATCATCTCTTTGAATATTTCCTATAGACTGATTCCATGCCGCGTCTAAATGCGTCTGCATAGACTTTCGCCGATGCCTGACGGTGATAACCAAACTTATGACCGACAAAATTTGAATCAAAATAATCATATTTCGTTGCAATTTCTCGACTTGGGACTGCTCTTGAACCAATTAGCGCCCCGAGCAGTTCACGTTTCAATAGTTCTCGAATAAGTGCTATCCTTATCTTTAAATCTCCCGGACCCGTATTATGTTTTGAAAATCCTTTTCCAATGATTCGCCGCACAGCAGGATAACTATAACCAACACCCACCATTGATGAAACAATATCCTCAACATTTCCCTCTTGTCTCAATTGAGAATAAGGCTTGCCATTGTGAAATCTCTTTTCTGAAAACCTTTTCATGACTGAATCACCAATAAAAAGAGCTGCAATTTCAGATGTATTCATTGACTGATAAAGTTCTATTGGAAGATGATAAACTCCCTCCAGATCATGAAAACCATCAAATAAGTGCTGTGAAGCAGAAAAAGGATGATCGGATTGCAACGTCTTATGTTCGCCAGTTCTCCTATCTGCAACTAATAAACTGCTCAAATTATCCTGTTCAACTCCAAAATTTAAAGCATCATTAATTAATCTTGGCACTCGGTTGTCTAATGTGTCAATACTGTTACATAATAATAACGGCTGTACTTTCGTTGATTTCATAATTCATCAGAATAAATGTTGATTTATAAAACTTCCTATTATAGTAACTTGCAAGTGATAAATTTAGAAACATTTATATAATACGGTTGTCATACTTTATTTATGAAAAAAACGTACGCATTTGTTGTGAATGAAAGAACAGATGATAAGATTGAAAGAGCAGTAAAGGATATATTTGCGGATTATGGTTCATCAATTTCGTTAGGTGTTTTCAGGGCCCTTTTAGGATTGAAACTAAATCAAGCTACAAATCTAGTTGAGTTAGTACGTCTAGAAAGAACTCCACTACAAGACGTGGAAAGACAATACAAAGCAACTGCTTATCGAGTTATTGATGATGTGATTTATAAGATTGATCTAGAAAATTCTTAGGTGTTTAAGCAATCAACACGGCATTAACAACCCCGTTCTGCCCAGGCCTTGAGGTTACCCTCGCTTTTCCCATTTCCGTGTCAATAACAGCTCCCTGTGTTATTATGTTTCGCCTGACGAAATGCCGGTTTGCTGGATTGGCAGTTATTGTTTTTATCTTAACTTGCTTATAAGCTTTTGACTTGGGACCAAACAAATTTGCTGTGTCGGCTCCCAATAACCTCAATTTTCTGTGGGCGCCCATAGTCCTGATTACAATTATTCTTTTCTTGCCGAGCTTTGTCAATGACGGCTCTCTGCCCAGCTCGAACTGCTTTTTCTTTCTGTAATCCTTGTACCTGGCCCCGGTTTGCTTTCTCCTCGGCCTTGCCTGTGATAGTGCCATACCTAGATGGAAATTTTTGTGATTTAAATAGGTTTCTATTGAAATGATTTTAATAATTTTTTGATTTTATTTTTCGATTTCTAATTATAAACAAAATAAGTTTAATTTGTTTAATGATTTTGCTGTTTAACAAAATTGTATCATCATTTAAAACGAAAATTCTTAGGAATTGGCAAATTAATTTTATATTTCATAAAATATAATTAACAAACTTTTCATTAACAAAAACTTACAAAAAAATTTAGAAAATAAGAAACTTTATATACAAAAACAATTTATTTCCTCCCGGGAGATTTTTTAGAAAAATGGAACACGAAAGAAGGGACATTAAAAAATATTCTACGGGATTTTCTGACAAGCTTCAGCCCTTGGAATCTTTGGACTTGGGAAAAATAATAAGTTTTGATGACCTGGCAAAGGGACTTGCCAAAACTTCTTTCGGCGGCAGAACTGTCGGCGAAGCCGTTGATGTTCTTCATGAGATGGTAAATGATCCTGACTGCTTTGTTGTGGGAACTTTTTCCGGAGCTATGACCGTTGCAAAAATGGGGCTGCTCGTGTGCGACATGATAGACAAAGGCATGTTGAATGCAGTTGTCAGCACAGGCGCGCTGATGACACACGGATTTGTGGAGTCAGTAGGAATGAGACATTTTAAGTATGATGCAAGAATGAATGACGAGGAACTTTATGAGAAGGGGTATGATAGAGTATATGACACTTTGGAGCTCGAAAAAAATCTTGACGATACTGAAGAGCTAATGGTAAAAATATTAGATAAAATTAGCAGAAATGAAATATTATCCAGCCAAAAAATAACTAACATGCTTGGAAAATATCTTTCCGAGAATATAAAGGGAAGGTCAATCCTTAAATCAGCCTACGACAAAAAAGTTCCTGTTTATATCCCGGCCTTTACAGATTCAGAGCTTGGGCTTGATGTAGCAATTTACAGGAGAAGACAGATTCTAAAAAATGAAAATCCTTTTCAGTTTAATCCATTTTTGGATTTAGAGCACTACACCGAGCAAGTCAAAGGCGCGAAGAAAATTGGCATTTTTACAATAGGCGGGGGGGTTCCAAGAAACTGGGCGCAACAGGTCGCGCCTTATCTGGACATCATAGACAAGAGGATAGGCCACGGCGGCGGATACAAAAGATTTCATTATGCCCTCAGAATCTGCCCTGAGCCCGTGCATTGGGGCGGACTGTCGGGATGCACTTATTCTGAGGGAGTTTCATGGGGGAAATTTGTTCCTCAAAATGAAGGCGGAAAATTCGCGGAAGTAATGGCTGATGCCACAATAGCGTGGCCGATTATACTGAAAGCGGTTATGGAACGGATGGAAAAGAAGAAATAAATTTTAGATAATTATTTATTCTTAGGTATTTAATTAATTCTTATGCAATACACTGAATTTATTCTGATAGCGGCGCTTTTTTTAATCATACTATCAGTTGGATATGTAATAGGAAAATATGTTTCCTCTAAGGAACATAAAGAACAAATTCCTGAAATAAGAGAAACGGCGATAAAACAATCGCGGGCAGTGCTATCAGGACAATTCAGCGAGCAGATTGCGCCTTATATGCCGGATTTTCCTTTCAAGCCAACGGAAATTAGATTTATCGGAAAACCGATTGATTTTATCGTCTTCAAGGGGATGGACGAAAAGAAAATTGAAGAAGTCATTTTTGTTGAGGTTAAAACAGGACAAAGCAAATTATCTTCTGTAGAGAAATCATTGAAAGACACAATTCAAAATAAAAAAATTTCTTGGAATGAGTATAAAATTAACCCCAATCGATAGTCCCTTCCCGCGATACAAAAACATTGTATCCTGCTGACTGGAGCGTTTTTCGTTCGTCTTCCACACACACCCTATCATAGAATCCGCAGACGAGAATTGTACTATCATAGGGAATGCCTTCTGGAACAACTGAAAGGGGCAATTCTTCTACATGAACATGGTTGTATCTTGCTTTAATTCTTTCTATTTCAGATATTACCAATTTAGAAAGTTTGTCTTGGCATACTGGGTCCCTATAGGCACCTTTTGCATGGACTATTACAAAAAAAGGGTTTTCCACCTCCGAAGCAAGCTTATATCTTAAATTATCTTTCTCGAATTCTGGCCTCATAGGCATCTTTTTCATAATATCAAAAAAGGCCATTCTTTTTTAAAATTATCTTTTTTACCACTTCCTAATAACTACAAAATAGGAAGCTTTATAAATGGTAATATTTATTACTATCACTTATGAGTGGTTACACTAATAAGGAATGTGAATTTTGCACTTATAGGTGGATTTCCAGAGTTAGTACTCCTAAATCATGCCCAAGATGCAAGAGGAGGTTTGACTACAAGGAAGCCAAGGCTGTCCTGGAATCGCTTGGGAAACAGTTTGGATATAATCTAATTGGTGGTCTGCAATGAGCATAGACGATAGAGTTGCGGACAAGAAGAATGGGGGATTTTTCAGGAAGGCCCTAAAAATTGGATTATACGGTGGGCTTGCTGCAGCAACAGGTGGATTAAGCTACGGTTTAGTTGGAATTTCTGGACCTTTAACGGGTGCTGCCTTTAGCGCAGGCTCTGCAATTTTAAATGCGCTGGGAAAAAATCCGGACAAGAAATCCAGAGGGCTCGAAGGACTTTTGAAAGATTTTTCAGTTGGTTCTCTGACGGGAATTGCAGGAGTTTGGGGCTATGAAGCGGCTGCGTCTTATTTTCCGACGCCAGGAATTGAAAGAGCATTGTTTGGATTGGCGGTTGCAAATCCCATTTTTGATGCAACTTATTTGGCTAGCGATTACGTCATCAAGAATGACTTTAACACAAAAGGAATTGGAAAATACATTCAGGATAATTTCTGGCCAGTGTTCAGGGATTCTACATTATGGTTGGGGCTGCCAGTTGCACTTACAATAAACGGATATGGAATTCCGGCAACAGTTGGTGGTTTGAACTTAAGAGGATATCCAACAATAGTTGGTGCTGATGCGGCTTTTAGGGTAGTTGCAGGGCTTGCCGAATCAAAAGCTGCGGGAAAATCACCATCGTACAATGCAATTCCTGCAGCGTCGTACGCGTGATAAACATGAGCTTAGAAAACAAAGTCAACGACAAGGAAAGTGGAAGTTTCATCAAGAAAGCGGTCAAGATAGGATGGAAACTAGGAATGGCGGCTGCCACAACGGCAATAAGCCTGCCCCTCATCGGAACTCTTGGAGTTGCTGTCGGCGCTTCATTTGCAGCAGGCGGATTGGTTGCAAATCTTGCTAGAGGAAATTCTTTTTATGAATCATTCAGCAAATCGCTCACAACCTATTCTGCGGTGAATGCTGTGATCTATCCAATGGTATGGCTTGGAAATGCCACATTCCCATTAATTTCAAATGCAGATTTAACGGGAAAAATAATTAGGGGGGTTTATGCATCAACTCTTTACAATGCGGCATTCATCGGCACATTTAATGCAGCGTCACATCTTGTTGATAATTATCTCAATCCCATAGGAATTACCAGTACAATAAAGAAAGACTTATTCAGGGACTGGTGGCAGATCGGATTAATGTTTTCACCATTTTATTACATGGCAGCAAATAATATTGCAGGCCTTTCAATGTTTCATCCTAGCGTCGGGTACAAAACAGCACCAACATTTGGAGTAGGCGCCCTACCAGTCGGATTTACGCATAATTATTTGAATCCGATTAATGCAAAGAAGGATTGAAAAACAATTTAATCACGAAAACAACTGGACATGCTAAAAGAAGAAAGCCTTGAGGAATTAATTGAGAACCAGAAAGTTAAAGAAATTATAGCTAAAGCTACCGAACTTTCTTTTTTTGTTCCAATTTACATACAAGAAATTATCCGAATGAAACTCAGAAAAGCTAAAGTTGATTTGCCACTTCCAAATTTAGTTCAGAATTTTTATTATAATCATTTTGGCGACTTTGGAGATGGTTACCTACTTGCATTGGGATCTGATTATGGCATAAAACTTGGAATAGATGGCATAGCCAGAATTATAGAAGCAAAAAAAGGAAGTGACCATTGGCTCTACACAAGACTGAAATCCTTTAGAAATAATGAAAATTTAACCGGGATACTATCAGGTTTAACTGCATCAGGAGCTGTAGTATTTGCAGAATCAAATGGGATACTCAATAGACCTGACTATTCTGATATTCCATCGGGAATCCTTGGAATTTTGACTTATTTATGCGTAAGGCGCCTAATAGAAAAATCATTTCGATGGGCATTGAAGAAAGATAAATTAAATGATAATAATTACAATTCTTGATATTTGCAAAACATTTATAAACAGCCAAACTTTCTTCCAACTATTAATTTCGAGGTGAATTTTTATCATGGAACCAGCAAGGCCATTGGACGCATTGAACAAAGCAAGAGATAAGAGAGTCATTATTGAGCTGAAGAATAATAAGCAATTTATAGGAAAGCTCAAATCATTTGATATTCACATCAACGTCGTTCTTGAGGATGTAGAGGAAAGAGTGAACGGGGAAATGACGCGCAAGTTTGAAGTTGTTTTTATCAGAGGCGACACAATAACAGTTATTTCAACGGAATAAATTTCTAGGTGAATTAAATGAAAGGAACACCTTCGATGGGGGAAAAGTCTGGCAAGAAGAATATGATATATTGCAGGCGATGCGGAAAAAGAACAATGAATCTTCACAAGACAGCGTGCTCTTCCTGCGGATTTGGCAAGAGCGCCAAAGTCAGGGATTATAAATGGGCGAAAAAGTTTAGGTGAAAGATTTTCTTCAGTGATTATAATATGTCAATTGAAACGAACCAACAAGTTATTGAGGCTTATTTCGCTGTTGTTGGTTTGAACGATCATGCACGATATGTGAGAAAACAAATCTTAAATTCCGGAATGGAATTACCAAAATATTATCAAGAGCACGGAACACTTACAAATTCCGGATTAAAATTAACTAAAGTAGTTTTAGGAAAATTAGATCAATTGCTCTCGGGCGAGTTGGATCCAGAACAAGCAAGGCAAGAAAGGATGGACAGAGATCAAGACGCACTTAGATTGACAGGTAAAGTGTCAGGAATCAGGGCAGGTGGTTCTGGCATGGTTAGGCCAAAATATGACCACAAAAAATAATAATTTTTTAGCAATCTTTTTAAAGCTAGTTTGAATTCATTCTTTTTATGCGGAGGTGCCGGAGCGGTCAAACGGGATAGGCTTAGGCATTTCATGGTGTGATGAGCAGAAACAAAATTCTGCAATGAAATTTAGACACCTATTAGCTTAGTGCTTACGCAGGTTCGAATCCTGTCCTCCGCATCATACCTTTCAGACACATTCTTGCGCAACATTTAAATAGTTGTTAGACTTTCCACTCCTTGTGGTTTGATGGCTTTACAGTTGGATAATCCTTATGAAAAAGTAATTGACCCTTATAAAAATAAAGCTAAATTTCTAAATTGGGCTGAATCCAAATGGTTTGAAGTTGATACTGGATCAACTAGAAAAAT
>DATDZA010000042.1:0-9593 GCA_035288865.1 Candidatus Nanoarchaeia archaeon | reverse complement strand
GAAATCTTTGGAGCCGCGGCGGAACTGCTGTTACCGTCGGATACAATCAGCTTAGCGACACAGCTTTGTACATTTTGAACCAAGCTAAGCACCATGGTTTAGCTTGAATGGATACTGCGGAATTTATTCCGCAGAGGATGTCATTTTGAATTTTATAATTTTTATTCGTACGTGGCGTATTTTAGTAAATTTATTTCGTTTATTTTTTATAATAATTGATATTGCCTGCCATATTTTTTAATTATTTTTATTTTAATCAAAAAAAACTTTTCTGAATTATTCATCTTAATCATCAAATAAACTCTTAAATCATAAATATTGTTGTATCTGATCCAAATCCTTGTCCCCGCGCCCGCTTAAATTAATAATTACAACATCATCTTTCTCAAGACTTTTACTGATCTTTAAAATATGCGCAACAGCATGCGCAGATTCAAGCGCAGGAATAATTCCTTCCTCTTTGCTTAATATTTTAAAAGCTTCAAGCGTTTCTAGATCAGTTGCATAAGTATACTCTACCCGCTTAATCTCATGAAGCAAACTATGTTCAGGCCCAACTGCGCAATAATCAAGTCCGGCAGCTATTGCAGACGTATTCCTGATTTGCCCATATTTATCCTGAAGTACAAATGTTTTCGTGCCGTGTATCACTCCAACTCTTCCCATTGATGAATCAGCAAACCTTGCAGCATGATTGCCTGTTGAAATTCCTTCCCCGCCAGCCTCAACCCCTACTAATTTAACTTTTGCATCATCAATGAAAGAATTAAAAATTCCAATAGCATTGGAACCGCCGCCGACGCATGCAATAATCATGGAGGGCAATTTACCTTCAGCTTCAATTATTTGTTTTTTAGCTTCCATTCCAATGACACTTTGAAAATGCTTAATCATGGCAGGAAACGGATGCGGCCCAAGAACAGATCCAAGCAGATAATGCGTGTCTTCAACATTGGCAGTCCAATCCCTAAGCGCCTCGTTAATAGCATCCTTAAGAGTTCTCGAACCGGATTCAACAGGAATTACATTTGCACCAAGAAGTTTCATTCTAAGAACATTTAATTTCTGACGCTGAATATCTTTTGTTCCCATATACACACTGGTCTTAAAATTAAGCCGAGCTCCGGCCGTTGCAGTTGCAACTCCGTGCTGCCCTGCCCCAGTTTCTGCAATTAATCTTTTTTTTCCAATATACTTTGCAAGAAGTGCCTGCCCCAGCGCATTGTTTATCTTATGGGCTCCTGTGTGAAGTAAATCCTCCCTCTTAAGATAAATTTTACAGCCAAGCTTCCTGCTTAAATTTGGGCAGAAAGTTAATGGAGTCGGCCGTCCTGAATATTTCTCAAGCAAATCTTTAAGCTCGGAATTAAATTTTATATCATTCTTCAATCTAAAAAATGCTTCTTCCAGCTCTTCAAGCGCCGGAATCAATGTTTCCGGAACAAAAATCCCTCCAAAATCTCCGAATTTTCCAAGTGAATTCATTTTACAGCCTCAATAAATTTTTTCATCTTATTAAAATCTTTTTTTCCCGGTGAAGATTCAATGCTGCTGCAAACATCAACAGCAAAGGGATTTAGTTTCTTGATTGCTTCATTAACATTTATATCATTCAATCCGCCAGCCAAGAATAATTTTTTGTTATTAACGTTCTTAATTAAATTTAAATCAAAACTTTCTCCTGTTCCGCCGTAAAATCCTTCCTTGAAAGAATCCAACATTATATAATCTGAATCAAATGCATTTAATTTTTTAATATTTAATCCATTTTTAATCCTAATAGCATTGATTATTTTTTTATTTGTTGATTTTTTTAAAGTATTTAAGTATTGGATGCTTTCATTTCCTGATAATTGAATTAAATCAAGATTGCAGGAATTTACAATTTCATTTATTTTATTAATATCTTCATTTACAAAAACTCCGACTTTTAATATTTTTTTATCAATCTCATTAATTAAAAATTTGGCCAAATATTTATTAACATATCGTGGGCTTTTGGAATAAAAATTAAAGCCTAAAAAATCTGCCCCTAAATCTATCGCATTTTGTGCATCTTTATAATTTGTTATTCCGCAGATTTTTATTTTTGTCATTTGGTTAGTCGAATTATCTCATTTTCAATATTATTTGAATTCATAAACGCAGAACCAACAAGGATCGCATTCACTTTATTCTTAATTTTATTCACATAATCATTGTATTTAATCCCGCTTTCACTAACAATTATTTTGTTTGAAGGAATTTTATCAGATAATCTAAGAGTAGTATTCAAATCAATCTTTAGTGTATCCAAATTTCTGTTATTGATCCCGATTATTTCAGCTTTAGAATGCAAGATTTTGTTTAATTCTTGTTCGTTATGAATTTCAACAAGGCAGTTCATTTCAAACGATTTTGCAATATCAATGAAATCATTAATTTGCTCCAAACTTAAAATTGAAGCAATCAATAAAATCGCATCAGCATTATACAGCCTGGCTTCATAAATTTGGTATTTATCTATAATAAAATCTTTCCTTAGAATCGGAAGCGAAGTTAAATTACTAACAGCTTTCATATCATCTAGACTTCCATTAAAGAATTTCTCATTAGTTAAAACAGAAATTGCATCAGCGTATTGATTGTAAATATTTATAATTTTTTTAATGTCAAATTCTTTTTCCTGAATATTTTTAGAAGGTGATTTTCTTTTAAACTCAGCAATAAGGCTTAATTTATTTTTTAATACTGCTTTCTTAAAATTCCGATTAGAATTAATAATCTTAGACTTAAAACTATCCAATGGTATTGATTTCTTTGCCAAGTTAACTTCTTTCCTTTTATTCTCAATTATTTTTTTAAGCATTTTATTTCAAATATTCGCTGCTAAATTTTATCAATTTATTTAATTTCTCCATAGCATTTCCTGTTTCTATAGACCTTGAAGCAAGAGCAATCCCGCCTTCAAAGTCCTTTGCAAGGCCGCAGGCAAGCAAGGCAGCTGCAGCATTCAAAACAACCACATCTCTTTTTGGGCCTTTAAGCCCGTTTAAGACATCAATTATGATTTTGGCATTGTCTTTCGGATTGTCTCCTTTCAAATCAGAAATTGTGCATAACTTAAACCCAAATTCAGAAGGATTAATGGAATAATTTTCTATGATTCCATTCTTTAATTCAAAAACATCAGTTTTATCACTTATCGAAATCTCATCCAGCCCATTTCCATTTACAATCATAACATGCCTGCTTCCAAGATTCTTAAGAACATTTGCCATTACTGGCAATAATTTGGAATCAAAAACCCCAATCAGTTGTGATTTAGCGCCTGCAGGATTAGTCAACGGCCCTAGAATGTTAAAAATAGTCCTAACTCCGAGCTCTTTTCGGGCGTCCATTGCATATTTCATTGCAGGATGAAATTTTGGAGCAAATAAGAATCCAATTCCAACTTTCTCGATGCAATCTTGAACATTTTTAGGCTCTAATTCGATGTTAACTCCAAGATATTTCAAAACATCAGCGCTTCCGCATTTTGAGCTTATGGATTTGTTGCCGTGCTTTGCAACTGCAGCTCCTGCGCCTGCTGCGACAAATGCTGCTGCTGTGGAAATATTAAATGTTCCAGAATTATCACCGCCTGTGCCGCAAGTGTCAACAAGATGTTTCACATCAGGGTCTATCCTGAAAGATTTTTCCCTCATGACTTTTGCGCATGCAGTTATCTCATCAATAGTTTCTCCTTTTGATTTCAATCCAAGAAGGAATTCCTTGATTTGTGAATTTGTGGCCTTCCCCTCCATTATGAATTCCATTGCACTGGCTGTTTCAATTTCAGACAAATTCTTTTTTTCAGATAATTTTATGATTGCTTGCTGAATCATCGCAGTTCCTCCAGCAAATTCTCAATCATTAATCCGCCATCAGGCGTAAGGACGCTTTCCGGATGGAATTGAACTCCTTCTATAAAATATTTTTTGTGCCTAACGCCCATTACGATTCCATTATTTGTTTTTGAAGTGACTTTCAGCTCATTTGGAATTTTTAATCCGCATAAAGAATGGTATCTTGCAACTTGAATTGGGTTTGAAAGATTCTTGTAAATTGATTTCATGTCATGATTTATTTTAGATGGCTTTCCGTGAAAAACTTCCGGAGCTTTGCCAACTATTCCATAAAAAGCCTCAATTATTGCCTGATGCCCGAGGCAAACTCCAAAAATAGGAATCTTACCAGAATAATATTTAATTACAGCAATAGAAATTCCTGCATCTTTTGGTGTTGAAGGTCCAGGAGAGATAACAATTAATTTTGGCTTTACTTCCTTAACTATACTCTTAAGATTTTCCAGACTAATGTTATTTCTATATACATGAACTTTGCAATTTCTTTTTTCAAATTCATCCACAAGATTGAATGTAAATGAATCAAAGTTGTCAATCATTAGAATATTCATTTTACGCACCTGCTGACTCAATCGCTTTCAAGCATGCTCTGGCTTTTCTTTCTGTTTCAATAAACTCAGATTCAGGATTGCTGTCATAAATAATGCCGGCTCCAATCCGAACATAAGCTTTCTTATCTTTAATTCTGATTGACCTTATCAAAATAGCGCTGTCCATATCGCCGCTTGGAGTCAGATATCCAACGGCTCCGCCGTAAAATCCCCTTTTTGTTTTTTCATACAATCTTATTAGTTTCATTGCTTCAACTTTTGGCGCGCCTGTCAGAGTTCCCATATTCATAGTCGCAAGGTAGGCATGCAGTGCATCAAGATTATCTTTTAAAATGCCCCGAACATTTGAGACTAAATGCTGAACATGAGAATATTTTTCAATAGTATAAGGCTCGTCGACATATCTCGTTCCGGGTTTTGAGATTCTTGCAATATCATTTCTTGCCAAGTCAACAAGCATTGTATGCTCTGCAATTTCTTTTGCATCAGTTTTAAGCTCTATTTCATATCTTGAATCCAAATCCAGGTCTATCTTGTTTCCTGTGATTCCTCTAGGCTTCGTCCCGGCAATTGGCCGAATTTCGACAATCTTATCCTCCACCCTTAAATTCATTTCAGGTGAAGATCCAAGAATTATCCCGTCAGAATTATTAATATAAAACATGTAAGGGCTTGGATTAACTTCTCGTAACTTTTTATAAATATTAAAAGCATTTCCATTAAAATCCGCGCTGATCGTTCTGGAAATAACGCACTGGTAAACATCTCCTGCAATAATGTGATTTTTTATTTTATTTACCTGCCCAATAAATTCTTCTTTGGTTGTATCGCTTTCAAATTTTATATTTGATGTTTTTGAATTATCCATTTTAGAAAAATCAAATTTTTCATTCACTAATGTTTTATAATCCTTAATTTTCAAAAGGCATTCAGAATAAGTTTCGTCAAAATCTTCAGTAACCAAAGCGTTTGCGGTAAAATACGTCTTTTGCTCCTTGTGGTCAACCATAAAAAGATTATCTACAAAATAAAAAACATAGTCGGCATCTTGCAATATATCACTCTTATTTTTAGGCAAATCTTCGAATTGGTCGATAAAATCATAAGAGGCAGCTCCAAAAAGCCCGCAATAAGGAATAAATGGTTTGCCTGTAGGCTTAAATTTAAAAGCAATAGCTCGTAAAATATCGGTATGATTTTTGAGTTTTAATCTTTCATCTTCGCTAACAATTCCTCTTTTTGGCTTTAATTTTCCTTTTATTGAATCTTTGGAATATTCAAGCTGATCGCAAAAATTTAAATCATTTTTAAGAAAATCAATAAACTTAATCCCTGTTTTATTTAAAGCGGTTATCTCAAAGGATTCTCCCCTGCCGATTATCTTAAGGCAAGGATCAGACGTTCCGAGACTTCTTTCTCCGTATTTGGGAACTATAGAAGCTGACTCAAATAACAAAGAATTCTCTTTCTTCCCATAATCAGATAGTTTTGCAAAATACTCAACCGGATTTATTGCGAAAGGAAGAGTTTCTATTATAGGAACTACGCTGCCAATTTCCAAATTTTTGTAAAGCTGTTTGTCTGTCATTTTAGTCTCAAAGAATATACTTAGTTCCAAGAAATATCATTGTCAAAAAAAATCTTAAGATATTTAGCAAAGAAGCAACTTTTCATAATTAATGAGAATAAACACGCATACTTAAATCTTGTGACACAAAAACATTAAATTTATAAAGAAAGACACAAATAGGTCTTTTATGACACAAGAAAATATAGCAGATAGGGTAGAATCTTTCCTCAATAATGATTTTGTGACAAGAAAATCTCTTTCGAAAAACATAGTTAGCTTGAGGGCCTTATCCCGATATATAATAAACGATTTAGGATTAAAAGAAAATAATTTGGATGCAGTAATAAGCGCAATAAGAAGGTACAAGAAAACAGGAAAGGAAGAAAACAATGAAAAATTAAAAAAATTATTCTCAAAGCTTGCGGTTAAAACGAGAAGCAATGTAGTTGATATCACTTTGCAAAAAAATAAGAGAAGCGTTGAGAACATCAGCAAATTAAATTCACTTGTGGATATAGAAAAAGGTGAAATGATAATATCTATCCAATCAGATCAGAGCATTACAATACTGCTTGATGAAAAAAATCTTGACAAGCTTGCAGGCATTTCAAGCAGGCCTGATTTTATATCGATAGATAAAAATCTGGTAGCAATCAATCTCCAATTCTCGGAAAATGCGAGAGGGGCAAAAAGCATAATTGCAGTTGTAACATCCAGCTTTAGCGCAGAAGGAATTAATATAGTGGAAATTATGAGCTCGGCTCCGGAATTGATATTAATTATCAAAAAAGAAGACACAGTGAAAGCATTGAATGTTATAGAGAAACTGCAGGAAATTGGCTGAATGGATTTAATCAAATAAATTTAAATACGAGTTGTCAATTGCAATAATTATGGGGGGGGTTTTGTCAGGTTTAGTGAAAGTGGGTACCACGGAAAGACTAGATGTACTTAGCGGATTAGCGAGTAGAGACATGTTAGTAGAATGCCTGCAAGAAATGGGAAATTTTTTTGGTGAGCCAGTTAACCACGGCTTGCTTCATTTTCGAGATATTTCAGAACAGTCTGGAATAAACCAAACAGATATGGTGATTTTTCCTGATTCAAGAACTGGCAAAGGAGATTGGTACGAATCAGATTTTTATGCAAACAGGGATTTGTTCCAGAAGATTGGAATGTACTTCAGCGGTGTAAAACACTCTGACCATAATCCACCATACTTTGCCTTAACAAATTCAAACGGTCTGGATAGAGTTAGGGAAGCGTTTGCTTCTCGAGGATTTGATGTTGAGGAAGTTCCAAGTTTGCAAAACACCTGACAAACTCTTAAGAAATTATTTGTTCAATAATTTAAATCCTCAGTTTTTATTACAAATTTTAACGTTCTGACCACTCAGGACTCAAATAAAAGTATTAGAAAAAATTTATCCTCTCATTTTGATTTCAATCTTAAGCCATTTAGGTTTGAAATAAAAATGTTATTTTAGAATCACTCAATCATCTCAATTTCTATGTTTAAACCTTCAGGAATAGGAACCCTCATCACCAATCTTAAAGCACGCTCATCCAAACCAAGATCAATTAATCTTTTATGAACCCGCATCTCATATCTTTCCCAAGTTGCGGTCCCTTCTCCGTCAGGAGATTTTCGTGTTGTAACTTTTAATCTTTTTGTAGGGAGGGGTATCGGCCCTCGCATATTAACACCGGTCTTGTCAGAAATATCTTTAATGTAGCTGCATACTTCATTGATCTTATTGATATCAATGCTTGCTAACTTTATTCTTGCTTTCTGCATAAACGGTTTCGCCCCTTTACGACGAAAAACTTTTTTGCGAAAAAAGTTTTATCAAAAAATGTACCATCTTCGATGGCACGAATGTAACGGTGTTGAAATTTTCAGCAACTTAGTGCTTCATGGTAATTGTCAGTTTACCATGATCTTCAAAATGAAGATTGAATCACTGAGTCTTTTTTTTGGTTTAAAAATTTTTTAATTCATTTTTTGATAAGCTTCAATTATTCTGTACGGGAAACCGCAGTTGGCAGCCTCACAATCAACAGCCCAACCAAGGAGCGCCGTTGCCACATCACCTACATTTAATATATCCTGTTCCCGGCTGACTCCATTATAAATTTCTCCAGCGTTTGTCTTGATTGTATATGGTATAAAACTGAATTCCATTCCTTGATAACTCGCTTTCATTGGTTCGCTTTTGGCAATTACTATACCCGACACCAATTCATGATCTAGCATTAAACTGTGTTTGAAATTTCTCCTTAATTGGTTTGACGCTCCAATTCTTGCAGCAGTATCAACAAACATTGAGTTATATTCTGTGCGTGACTGTCCTACTATAACTGCCGGAAGTCCCAAAGCGACAACAAGCGAAGCTCCCGCAACAATTCTATCAAGCATTTTAAAAAATTATTTCTTCACCAAGTCAATGCACATTCCGGCCGCGACCGTGACACCTGAATCCCTAACGGCAAATCTTGCCATTTGAGGTATTTCGGACTGCTTCTCAATGCACAATGGCTGTATAGGCTTGATTTTAACAATGGCTGCGTCTCCATTCTTGATGAAGTCCGGCTTTTCTTCCTTTGTTGTGCCAGTAGCAGGGTCAAGCTTCTTGACAATCTCTGTGATTTGGCATGCCACCTGTGCTGTATGGACGTGGAAAACTGGTGTGTATCCTACAGTTATGACAGTTGGATGATTCAAAACTATTATCTGTGCTGTGAATTCAGTTGCAACGCTTGGCGGATGACCAACGTGGCCAAGAACATCGCCCCTGGCAATGTCTTTCTTCTCTATGCCCCTTAAGTTAAAGCCGATATTGTCACCCGGCTCAGCCTCTGTAAGCTGCTCGTGGTGCATCTCTATTGTTTTGACTTCTCCTGTAATTCCCTTGCCTTCTCTTGCCGGAACAACTATTACTTTATCATTGACCTTCATAACTCCGGTTACCACTTTACCTACTGGAACAACGCCGATTCCTGTGATGTTATATACATCCTGAATGGGAAGTCGCAATGGAAGCTGTGTTGGCTTTTGCGGCTCTTTCAAATTATCAAGCGCCTCAAGCAAAGTGTGCCCCTTGTACCATGGCATCTTGTCTGATTTTTTGGCAACGTTATCGCCCGGGAACGAAGCTCCCGCGAGAAATGGAACGTCTTCAACTTTGTAGCCGACCAGCTTCAGTTGCTTTGAAACTTCTTCCTTGACTTCATTGAATCTTTTCTCGTCATACTTTGCCATGTCCATCTTGTTGACATAAACAATCAGCTGATTGACTCCAAGAGTTCTTGAAAGGAAAATATGCTCTTTAGTTTGTGCCTGCACACCATCGCCTGGATTTGCAGATACAACGAGAATTCCGGCATCAGCTTGAGCTGCTCCTGTAATCATGTTCTTGATGAAATCCTTGTGCCCCGGCGCGTCGATAATTGTAAAATAATATTTTGCTGATTCAAACCTTTTGTGGGACAGGTCAATTGTGACTCCACGTTCCCTTTCTTCCTTTAAGTTGTCCATTACGAACGCAAATTCGAAACCGACTTTTCCCAATTCCTTTGCAGTTT
>DATDZA010000041.1:0-43922 GCA_035288865.1 Candidatus Nanoarchaeia archaeon | reverse complement strand
TGGAGCCGCGGCGGAACTGCTGTTACCGTCGGATACAATCAGCTTAGCGACACAGCTTTGTACATTTTGAACCAAGCTAAGCACCATGGTTTAGCTTGAATGGATACTGCGGAATTTATTCCGCAGAGGAGGTCATTTTATTGTCAATGGAAGACAGTAAGATTAAGAAAATATCTAATGTAATCAGCAACGAATCCTGCAGGCGAATACTGGACTATTTAGCAAATAAAGAGGCGACTGAATCCGAGCTTGCGTTAAACTTAAATATTCCGATCTCAACGGTGCATTATAACCTGCAGCAATTGATGGAAACAAGCCTAATTGATGCGAATGAATACCATTACAGTGAGAAAGGCAAAGAAGTGAGCCATTATAGATTGGCAAACAAGTATATTATAATAGCGCCAAAAAAGACTTCGGGAATAAAAGAAAAATTAAAAGGCATTTTTCCTGTCGTTTTAATAGTTGGGGGGGCTGCTTTGGCAATTCAGCTTTCAAACAATTATTTTTCAGGGGGAAATGCTATTTCCTCTGCGCGAATAGCTAGTGATGCGGGCATTGCAAAAACCGCTGCAGCGCCAATGATGATTCAGGAAACTGCAGTTCAGGCGACACAACAGGTGCAAACTTCAGTTCCAAATATTGCCTTATGGTTTTTGGCAGGCGCAATATTTGCTTTGCTGGTTTATTTCATAATTAGTTTATTGAGGAAAGATATGGACTGAATAGCTTCAAATGAGTTAATAGTCATGAAATAGTTTATAAACCTGTGGGGCTTACTAAGATTAATCAAGATAATTAAAGACAGCGAGGTAATTAAGATGAAAAATCAAAACACTAAAATTTTTTACACATTTGGACTCTTATTTTTGATGCTGGTTATGGCATCGTGCACGACTGATATTTCCAATGATTACAAAAAGGGCCAATCCCAAGAAGAGAATCCGGCCCAGTTTCAGTCATCCCAAGAATTAAAAAAATTTTCTTCAAATCAGGAATTGATGAATTTTCTTGATAAAGCAAATGCAAATGATAATTATGGATCATCAAACATAGGAATAAGAACCGGAATTGCTATGGATATAGCTGCTCCGATGACCACACAATCAAAATCTTCAGCTGCTGAATCAACCACATCGGCAAGTTCTGGAGCAACTGATTATTCACAGACTAATGTTCAGGTTCAGGGTGTTGATGAAGCAGATATTGTAAAAAACGATGACAAATATATCTACACTTTAACACAAAACAAATTAGTGATTATTGACGCTTATCCTGCAGATAATGCAAAAATTCTTTCTGAAACAAAAATAGGTGGAAATACAAGAAATATCTTTGTAAATGGAGACAGATTGGTTGTTTTCTCCGACGGAAATGATGAAGTTTCTGGATTTTCACCTTATGATTTCAGGCCGAGCCCAAGGTATACTCAGAAAACGCATGCCTTTGTCTATGACATTTCTGACAGAGCCAACCCAGAACTTTTGAAAGATTATAACTTAAATGGATATTACCTTGAATCAAGAATGATAGATAATTATGTTTATTTTGTAGCGCAGGAGAATGTCTATTATTATAGCAGAGTAATTGATACCCCGGTGGTAATGGAATCATCAAACAGCGCAAAAATAATTGTCCGGCCTGAGATTTATTATTTTGACAATCCTGAATCTAATTATAATTTCAACACGGTTGCCTCATTTAATATTTTAAGCAGCAGCGATGACGTCAATGCCAAGACTTTTATGATGGGGTACTCAAATAATATCTACGTTTCAAAAAATAATGTTTATATAACTTATCAAAAAAATTTCCCGTATAATTATTATGAGTTGCACAACGAAGACAGATTCTTTGAAGTTGTTGTGCCGCTGCTTACGTCAGATGCGCAAAATAAAATAGAAAATTTGAAAGGCGACAACAGCCTAAACTCGTATCAAAGATGGGATAAAATATCCACAATTCTTGAGGAAATGTACAACAATATG
Organism: Candidatus Nanoarchaeia archaeon; assembly: GCA_035288865.1. Classification (GTDB taxonomy): domain Archaea; phylum Nanobdellota; class Nanobdellia; order Woesearchaeales; family GW2011-AR4. Next base: position 41,934 of record DATDZA010000041.1, on the reverse strand, counting down.
GATGAGAGCGGCAAAAACAATTTAATTCAGAAAATAGAAAATGCTGTCAATGATTACGAGGCAAGGCTTGAAGCCGAAAGAAGAAAAACGATCATCCATAGGATTGCAATAGATAACGGCAAAATTGAATACGGCGCAAAAGGGGAAGTTTCCGGATACTTGTTAAACCAATTTTCTATGGATGAGAATGGAGATTATTTCAGAGTTGCAACAACAACTGAAATATGGACCCAAAGAGAAAACGTGATGTACAATAATGTATTTGTCCTTGACAATAACTTGAAAACAGTCGGAAAGCTTGAAGCAATTGCCCCTGATGAAAGAATTTATTCAGCGAGATTCTTAGGCGACAGATTGTATATGGTAACTTTCAAGAGAATCGACCCATTATTTGTTATAGATTTGTCAAACCCTCAAAAGCCGGAAGTGCTTGGAGAATTAAAAATACCGGGATTTTCAGATTACCTGCACCCATACGACGAAAATCATATCATAGGAATTGGAAAAGAGACAGAAGGAAATGAATGGGGTGGCATCTCGACAAAGGGAGTTAAATTGGCATTGTTTGATGTATCTGACGTTAAGAACCCAAAACAACTGTCAAAATATGAGATTGGATCATCAGGAACAGACTCAGAAGCGTTGAGAGACCACAAGGCATTCTTGTTTGATAAGAAAAAGAATCTCCTTGTAATTCCAGTTACTGAAATCAAGGGCAAGATGGAATATGACCCGAATCTTGGATATTACAGGCAGAGAAGCTGGCAGGGCGCTTATGTTTTCAACGTTGACTTAAATGGGTTTGAAGTCAAAGGAAAGATAACGCACAATGAAGGCGATGAAAATCAAGATTGGTACTGGTACGGCTCGCCAAATGCAGTCCGAAGGTCTTTGTTCATCGACAGCGTGCTTTACACGGTCTCGGACAAAAAGATTAAGGCAAATGATTTGAACAACGTCGCCACTGAATTAAAGGAGATTAAATTGCCTTACGAACAAGATAATTATCCATATCCTGTTCCGTATTACAAAGGTGGAGTTGGAATAGCAGAGCCGAGAATGATTGAATAAACTTTTTTAATTTTTAATCTTTTTTTAATAAAATGGATTGGAAGGAATTTTTCAGGCCGACTATTGGCAAATTAATTTTGTTTTTGGTATTTTTGGTGATCTTTGTTCCATACATCCGATATGATAATGGAATAAGATGCGTTACATTCCCATGCCCGGCAAATACAACCGGCTCAGCTGCAATGTGGCTGATGTCGCTGAGATATGCCGGCCATATTTATGAAATTAATTATTCTTACTTAATCCTTGGATTTGTAATTTCGTATCTTGTTTCGTGCTTGATAATCTTAATCTTTAAGAAAATAAACAAGAAAAACACATAAGTTTTACAGGTCAACCCTAATCTTTTTCTCTTTTATATTATCAAGAACTTTCTTCAAGAATTCATCTGTCTTTAATCCGAAATGAACTTTTCCCTCTGCAGTCCGGACTGCAACAGTATTTGCGCTTTCTTCTTTCTCACCGACAGTAATTATCAGTGGAATTTTCTCATTCTGCGCTTCAAATACTTTCTTCCCTATACTCTCTGCGCTGGAATCAATTTCAACTCTTAAATTATTTTTTTCAAATTCATTTTTTAATTTATTGGCATAATCATTAAACCTGTCGGCAACAGTTAAAATCCTGATTTGAACTGGAGAAATCCATAATGGGAATTTTCCAGCAAAATGCTCTATTAAAATTCCCAAGAATCTTTCTATCGAGCCCAAGACAGTTCTATGCAGCATAACGGCATTATGGTCTGAATTGTCAGCCCCCTTATATTCAACTTTAAATCTCTGCGGCTGCTGGAAATCCAATTGCTCGGTTCCGCATTGCCAGCTTCTCCCCAACGCATCTTTAATGTGAAAATCTATTTTCGGGCCGTAAAATGCGCCGTCTCCAGGATTTATTGTATATTTAAGACCGCTCTCGTCCAAAACTTCTGTCAATGATTTTTCTGCAAGCTCCCACATTTCACCCGCGCCCATTGAATTTTCTGGCCTCGTGCTTAGCTCTACATGAAAATCAAATCCAAAAACATCAGAGTACACATGCCTTGCATGGGCTATGTGTGATTTAACCTCATTTTTTATTTGCTCAGGCGTGCAAAAAACGTGGCAATCATCCTGTGAAAATTTTCGAACCCTCATCAAGCCTCCTAAAGTGCCTTTGATTTCATTTCTGTGCAGGGGCGCAAAATCCGTAATCCTTAATGGCAAGTCACGGTAACTTCTCGTGCTTGTCTTGTAAATTAAAATATGGCTTGGGCAATTCATAGGCTTTAATGCCGCTTCCTTATGATCCATCTGGACTTCAAACATATGCTCCCTAAAATGATCCCAATGGCCTGATTTTTTCCAAAGTTCAGAATCATAAATTAAAGGAGTGATTACTTCTTGATATCCCCATGAGGGGTAAAGTTCTCTTAGGAAACTTTGAAGGGCAATAAACATAAAGGCCCCTTTAGGATGAAAAAATGGACTTCCTGGAGTAATTTCACTAAAGCTAAATAAATCCAATTCCTTTCCAATTTTCCGATGATCTCGTTTCTCAGCTTCCGCCTGCTGTTTTAAATATTCATCCAATTCTTTTTTTGTTGCAAACGCTAATCCGTAAATTCTTGTCAGCATGGGATTTTTTTCAGAGCCTCTCCAGTAAGCTCCTGCAAGTTTTGTCAGCTTGAAAGAATCAGGCTTTACTTTTTTCATGCTCGACAGATGCCCGCCTCTGCACAAATCCCAGTAATTTCCTGATTTGTAGAAGGAAATTTTTTTATTTCCCTTTGAGAACTCATCAATTAATTCGTGCTTGAATTGATTGTTTGGATATTCTTTCTTTGCCTCGGCTGCGCTCAATTCATGCCTTTCAAATTTGTCCCAATTCGGCAATATTTCTCGCATCTTATTTTCTATTTTTGCCAAATCTTCTTCCGTGATGGGCTTTTCAAATTCAAAATCAAAATAGAATCCATTCTCTATTGCAGGGCCGATTGTTCTTTTTGTGTTAGGGTAAATTTCCATTATTGCCGCAGCAAGAAGGTGTGCAACAGAATGCCGCAAGGCGTCCAATCCTTCTTTATCTTTTAGCTTTAAAATCTGCAAAGTTGAGTCTTCATTAATCGGATAGCTTAAATCTTTCAGCTCATTATTTATTTTTGCAACAACTGCCTCTTCTGCCAATCGTGGGCTTATTTGCATTGCAATTTCTCCTGCAGTAATTCCTTTAATGTAATCTTTTACGCTTCCGTCCGGAAAATTTATTTTGATATGTGTCATTTTAAATTCGTGATTATCGCTTTCAATTCCTCTAAATCAGGCTTTATTGTTAAATATTTCTCTTTTGCAGGCTCAAGTTTTAATATTGATTCGGGAATTTGAAAAGGAATATTTAAAACATTCAGCTCTTCCGGGAATTTTGCCGGATGGGCAGTCTCGAATAATGTTGCATGTCCCAGATTACTTGATTTTAATTTATTCATTGCCGCAAACCCAACTGCACCGTGCGGCTCAAGCACAATTCCGCTGCTATATGCATTTCTCATTGCTTCCCTTGTTTCCTCATCTGTAACACTTGCTGAAGCGATATCATTTTTCATTTGATAAAAATCAGGCTCTTTTATAATTTTGCCTTTCTCATCCATTACCCCCCCGTAAAGCCATATCAGGCGTGCAAGATTGCTTGGATTTCCTATATTCATGGCATTTGATATGCATTTTCTTGATGGTTTTAGGGGAGTATAATTATTTGTTTCGAGCATTCTTGGAAATTCGTCGTTCTCATTTACAGCTGCAATAAACCGAATCGGAAGCCCCATTTTCTTTGCAATAAGTCCTGCCACGAGATTGCCAAAATTTCCTGATGGCACTACAAATGTATCTGACTTTATTCTGGAATAAATATAAAAATAATATACAATCTGCGGCAGCAGCCTCCCGATATTTATCGAGTTCGCGGAAGCCAGCCATGGCATTTCTTCAAAGGCTTTTTTTGCAAGCGCCTGGCAGTCATCAAATTTTCCGTCTACAAGCACGGTTATGACATTATCGCCGGCAGTGGTCATCTGCAGCCGTTGCACCATTGTAATTTCCTGTGCCGGGGCGAGTATAACTGATTTTAAGTTGTGCAGATTTCCGAATGCGCAAGCAACAGCGGCCCCAGTATCTCCAGAAGTAGCAGTCAGTATTATTGTTTCTTTATGCTTTTGTTTTAGTTCGTAAGACATCATCCTTGAAAGCAATTGCATTGCAAAATCCTTGAAAGATGCGGAAGGCCCCCGGTCAAGCCGCGCAATTGAAAAATCACCATACTGCTTGACAGGCAAATCAAACTGATAAGCCTCTTTGCACATATCCATAAATTTATTATCATCAACGGCCACAAACTGCCTTAGGATAACAAAAGCAAGTTCTGGATAATTCAAATGTTTCATTAAATTTATTTCATTCTCAGAAAATTCAGGAAATTTATCAGGAACAAAAAGCCCTTTATCAGGCGCTATTCCAAGCAAAAGCGCATCTGCGAAAGTCGCCTTGGAGTTCTGATTTGTACTCATATAATTAATATCGGGCTTGATTTTTGAAAGTTGCTTGATGCAATAAGCTTTTACTATTTTCATTGCCAGCTCGTCAAATTTATTATTTTCTGCATCCAATTCAATGTCCCTGTAAAATTGATAAATATTTTTTCTTTCAGCATACAAATTATCCAAGCCTACTTTTTTTAATCTTACAATTCCCCTTTTGTCAATTTCAGTAACTCGATTTTTTATAGTCTCTAAGGAAGCGCTTAGGTAAACCTTAAAACATGGTTGTAAACTATATCTTGCTTTTTCCGAATAAAGTATGCTTCCTCCGGGCGCAAGAACTGAATTGTAAAGCGGAAGTTTTGTAACTATATCTGCTTCCATCTCAATATATTTTTCATCGCCGTTATTGTCAAGGTATTTTTGCCTGTCAGGATGAACTTTTTCTATCTCTGTATCCCCGTCAAACACCTCAAACCCTAGAATTTCTGCAATTTTTTTAGCTATCGTGCTCTTGCCTACATAAGGCATTCCTATAAGCAAAATTCCCTGCATTTTGTCTTTTGGCATTCTCTTACCTCTGTTTTCTTATTTATATACCCTATTCTCTTTCCAGTATCTGCGTATCCTATCAAAACCACCCCTTCCTGGATAAAACTCTTCTAGGACAATCCTCCTGACATCGCCAAAGTAATATTTCGGGCCAATTACGACATCGTCCTGTTCTTCCATTTGTTCCCATCCATTTTCATTAAAAATCCCGACCAGTGGGGAAGAATCCCGAATTCTACTTGATAAATCTTGTGGAAGCTGACTAATCATAGGAATTCCGTACAATTCCCATAATTTATCAAGTAATTCAAGAAATTTTTCTGGAGCAATTTCTTCTTTTCTGCAATTTCTAATCAAACCAACAATAAAATCAAATTCTTGGCGTGATTTTGGATTTGGGTGCGACATTTTATATTTCCTCCATATCTCGTTCTAGTTGTTTTTATTTTACTATGTAAAACTCAAAATTAATTTTCAAAATTTGATTTCCCAACAAGGATTTAGAACCAAGGTTTTCTTTAGGTTTACAGGACCCAGAAAAAATCAGAAGCTAAATACTTTTTGTGTCGGGAACAATGAGCAGCTTTACGCTGTCTTTGTAGTTGTAGAAGTAGTTAAAGTCGAGAATTTGTTTAATTTTGAAAATACTAAACCGCGCATAATGAAAAGGAAAGTTCTTCTTGTATTTATATTTTTCTTTTTGTTTAATGAAATTAGATTTCTTGAATAAAAATTAAATATCTAAGAAAAAATCAAACTAATAAATAATCGCAACAACCACCCTAGTTATCTGCTCGAATCTTACTTTTTCAGGGTCTGGATAAGAATTATTGTCACCTTTGAGCATTGCGTACCATCCTTTTGAATCATGCCCGATATCAATAATCCTGTGTGTTACCATCCCATTCTCATATTTGGATTGATAGGCGACAATGTCACCGACATGAATATCATTTTCATTTTCCGGAATTACTTGAATTGCTTTGCTTGTTGAATCTATCACCGGGTCCATTGATTTTGTATCTGTGAATATTGCCCATTTAGCGTTTTTGATTTTTAGGACAACTTCATCATTGAAAACATAAATCTGGCTGTTATTTATCCAGTTAGATGGAGAAAACTTGTCTCTTGAAGCGCTGCCCTGTAATTTTTGTAAATCCACAAGGCTGCCTTGCGTGCTTACTGGTTGATTAAGAGGGCTGAAGCTGCTCATAATTCCTGCGTAAATAATGCTGCTAACCCAACCAAGAGCAAACAGCATGACTGCGAATATCGCTGTTTTTTTGTTCAATTTAACCCCCTACGTTACTATGCTACTGCAATAACTAGTATATAAATCTTTCTATATTTTGTTACTATATAGTGACTAAATAATCTAATAGAAAAGTTTATAAGTATTAAATTTATGTAAATTAATAATTAAATTAATCTTAATAAAAATATTAAATCTAATAAACGAAATGGAACCAAAATTTATTGGCAAGGCGAAACTCACAAAACAGGGACAGTTGACGCTCCCTCAGGAGGGAAGGCAAGACTTAAAAATAGATTCTACATCTGATGTCTATTGGTATGAGCTCAATGGCGTGTTAATTCTTGTCAAGAATTTAGTCAATCCAAATGAGATTATAGATGTTATAACAAATAAAAAAAAGAGGAATAAAAAATAAAAATGGCATTGCCCTTTGGAAGACCGCTTGGATTGATAGCACTAGCAGCTGTTGCTGCATTCATAATTCTCTATCTCAGGAGGCCGAAGCCGCAGGATAAGATTGTTCCGTCATTAATGTTTATAATGCAGGACAACAAGAGGTCAAAACAATATTCTTTCCTGCAAAAATTGATGACCAATCTTCTTTTCCTGGTGCAGCTCCTCTCAATTCTTGGATTGGCATTGGTAGCAGCTGCGCCTTTTGTCAAGCTTAAATATGACACAACGCTGGAAAATACAGTTGTTATAATTGATGTCAGCGCTTCGATGCAGGCCAAAGAAAAAGGCATTTCAAGATTTGACGAAGCAATTGGCGAGGCAAAAAAAGTGCTCAGCGGGAGAAACAGCATAATCCTGGCTGAAAATGCGCCATTAATAGTTCTTGAGGATGAAAAGACTGATGTCGCGCTCGATGTCATGGCAAAAATAAAAGCAAAATCAACCACATCAAATCTTGGTGATTCCCTCTTGCTAGCTAAAGATATTCTTGGAGAAAGACCCGGGAGAGTAGTCGTGCTCAGCGATTTTCTCTCAACAGAAGGGCCGGATATAGGAGTTGTCAAGGCAACTTTGTCGTCAGAAGATAAGCTTGTGGATTTTGTTGATGTATCAAACATTGCCAGTAATGTTGGCATCATAAAACTAGAAGTTACGAAATACAATACCAAGGTTTACATCAAAAATTTTGATTCCCAGCCTAAAGATAGGAATGTGAAGATAGTGAGAGATGGCAAGGTTATAACGCAAACTAAAGTGACAATAGCGCCGCACTCAATTGAAAATTTTATATTTGACACTCCGTCCGGTATATCCAAGGTTGAGCTTGACCCGAAAGACAGCCTTGATGTTGACGACTCTGCCTACATTGCAACTCCAAGGAAAATAAAAAATTCCGTGCTTCTAATTACGAATGAGAAATCAAGCAATCTTGAGTTGGCGCTGGAGTCAGCCAAGGATATTGAATTGGATGTTGTGAACCCGCCGGTGCTGACTATTAATACAAAAAAAGAGAAAGTTGATCCATACAAGCATGACCTCATAGTTGTATACAAAATAAATAATGCCAACAAAAAGGATGGAATTGTTCCGGGCACGTTTCAGGATATACAAAATTATGTTGAAAAAGGGGGGAATGTTATCATATCGGCTCAGAATGATTTGAAAGATATAAACACAGAAGACCTTTTGCCAATTAATATGAAGGCCAAAATCAACAATGCAACAAAAGTATGCGTTGAAACGATCAACCAGATAACAAAACAATTTGAGAAAGAAAGATGCTTTACCATCGCAGGGGCTTATTTTGGGGCGGAAGCCAAAAAAGGAACTATCACATTTGCTTCAGCCGATGACAAAACTCCTTTGATAGTTTATGGAGAAAGGCAAAAAGGAAAAGTTGCTTATTACGGGGTCCTTGATGATTCAAGCGACTTCAAAACGCTTCCGGTTTATCCAATCTTCTGGAGCTCGCTCATAAATTTTATGGTCGGGGCAGAGGACATAAAAGATTATAATTTCAAAACTGGGAAAATATTTGTAGTTGATGAGCAAAAGGTAACTACACCTTCAGCCAGTTTTACCACATCGAGAGTGCTTATGGATGAGGCAGGTATTTATGAATTCAACAATAAGAAATATGCGGCCAATCTGATTGATGAAAAAGAGTCAGATATTGCGCTGCCCTCCAAAATTGAGAGCCGGCAAGCGAGGGAAAAACTGCTGGGACGAGAAAGCAAGGAACAAGACTTTAATATTGAATTTTTAATTTTGTTATTGGTCTTTTTATTCATGCTCACTGAATTTATATACATAAAAAGAAGGGGGGATTTATAATAAGGGTTTTGCCCATTGACTTGAACGCGAGCACGCGAGCGTACTCACACTCAGTTGACGAGGAACTTTTGCGAAAAGTTCCATCAAAAATGTGCCATGGCTGGCACGGAAAATAACGAATATAATAAAGACAAACAAAAATGAAAGAACTAAAATGGCATTTATAATTCCGGATTACTCACACGTTTATTGCATGTCAAAATATTGCTTCAGATACTCATATGTGCTGATTGCAATAATTCCCATCATACTTTTTCTATTTTGGCTAACAAGAAAGACTTTTGTGAAATTTAACAACAGGTTCGAGCTGGAAAATTATGTGAAATCAAAAAAGACCGACCGAAAGATAGTGTTTGCGCTGAGAAGCCTTGCATTCGTATTTTTACTGATTGCGATTGCATCGCCGTTCATGCTTGAAAGCAAAACAGTTCCCGGCAATCCAAGGCTGACAATTCTCGTTGATAATTCAACATCCATGGTACTTTATAATTCAAATGTAGCCTATGATTTATACAAAAAATTGGAAGGCACAGTGCCTGTGCAGATAAGAACAATTGCGAGCGGAGAGCATTCAACTATAGGAAATGGGATACTTAATAACCTAGAGGGCAATGACAATGTTTTGGTTGTTACGGACGGGCTAAATAACGAGGGCAAGCTTCTTGGAGATATTATGCTTTTTGCTTCCGGAATAAATTCTTCAATCAGCACTCTGAAGATGGATGCTGTGAAAAATGATGTGGGGGTTACAATTGACGGCCCCCCAGAACTTATAAAAGACACTGAAGGGGATTTTGTGGTGAGGGTTTCTGTTGTCGGCGGAAGCATTCCTTACACTCTGCAGGTTAGCATGGATGATTCAGTGCTCATACTGGAAGAGCAGGGAAGCGGCTCCAAAACATTTACATTTTCAAAAATATTTCCTGACGGGGAATACCACAAACTGACGGCAAGATTGCTTAGTGTCGGCAAGGACGATTATTTCCAAAACAACAATGTTTATTACAAGAGCGTGAAAATAGTCCCAAGGCCGAAAATACTTTATCTGACGCAAAAAACATCACCGCTGGCTGAGCAGCTTTTCAAGATTTATGAAGTTGATGTTAGGGATTCACTTCCGCTGGACTTGTCAGATTATATGGCAGTGATTTTTAATGACATTCCGGCCTCGAGCATAAATTCACACATTGACCGGCTTAGCAGTTACGTATCAGACGGCAATGGGCTGATATTTTTAGGAGGGGAGAACTCATTCGACAGAGGAGGGTACAAAGGAACAATTCTTGAAACCCTGCTTCCGGTAAAAATCGGCGCAAGCGAGGAGTCAAATAAAAGTGACATTAACATCGCATTAGTTATTGACATTTCACATAGTACGGAAGGTGACAAAATTGCGGTCGAAAAAGCTTTAGCCATTAGTGTCGTTGATAGCCTTAGTGAGAAAAACAATATTGGAGCAGTGGCTTTTGGAAACGGCCACACAGAAAGATGCCAGGCGTTTGATATACTTCCAGGCGGATTAAAACCATTAAAAGAAGTAAAAAAAGAATTAAAGGATAGAATTGCAAAGCTGGATTTTGACGGCCAGTCCTGCTTTGATGTTGGCGTACAGGGTGGAGCACAGCTGCTAAGCAAGGCAGGCGGAAGCAAAAATATAATTTTTATTAGCGATGGAGCCACAACCTATAACCAGCTGAGGCAGAATACATTGGATATTGTAAGAAGTGTGAATGCGCAGGGAGTAAAGGTGTTTACTGTGGGAGTTGGAACAGATACATATCCCTTATCGGACGATAGTAATTTGTTCCTTGAAAACATGGCAAGGCTCGGGGAAGGAATTTATTTTAAGACAGATGCATCCAATAAATTAAAAGTTCAGTTCGGCGACAGGGATGAGACAAAGGGTGAGGAATTTTATAATACTTTAATTCCTATTGACACAACGCATTTCATAACACTTGCAATGGATGACATGCACGCAACCATTTCCGGCTATAATTATATGGTGCCCAAGCCTGCTGCAAGACTGCTTGTAACAACACAAAAAAATATTCCGATACTTGCTGTCTGGCGCTTCGGGCTTGGAAGAGTTGTCACATTGGGAACCGACGACGGCTCAAGATGGGCTGGCGCATTATTAAACAGGGAAAATTCCAAGTTGATTACCAAGAGCATAAACTGGGCCATCGGCGATCTTGCAAGAAAAAAGAGCTATGATGTAAGCATAAGCGACACTGTTCTGGGAAAATCGACAAACGTGAATGTAATAACTAGAGATATGCCAAAGGCCGATGGCCTTGCGTTTGCGAAAATAGACACAAATCTTTACTCAGCTTCATACACTCCAGCTGAAATGGGTTTCAAGGACCTGCTTGATGCAACTTTTGCGGTTAATTACAATGATGAATACGCAAATCTCGGAATTAATCCAGAATTCACAACTCTCGTGCAGAAAACCGGCGGAAAGGTTTTTGACGTTTCCGATACGAAAGAAATAATAGAATTCATCAAGGCAAAATCGAAAAGAATAAAAATCGAGTCAACTGATTACAGGTGGCCGTTTGCAATAATAGCGATGTTGCTGTTTTTAACTGAGATAGCAATAAGAAGATTCAGGGAGAATGCGCAAAGATAAATATTTAAGTCAGAGGAGTGACCGTTAAAGCATAATAAAAAAGAGACAAGAAAATTAATAAACTCACCAGTGAGGGAATTTGATTGTAGCGTCAAAAGTGCAGCATGTTGCCCTCGCTTGCGTGCGAGAATTGTTCGCACGCTCACAATTCAGGTACCCACCAAAGATATAAAACAACCAAGTGCCGCAATGCTCCATAAAATAAACTATGTGAAACGGTGCGGGACCTATCCGGAGTGCGTTAAGAGCAGCAGACAATATTCACCTGAGGAAAAATTTTAAGAAAATAATAAATTTAATTTAAAATGAGGCGATGAAATGGCGATAATGAGGCGAGATGTCAATCTTGGGCTGCTTCTCCTGATAGTTGCGGCGATCTTAATGTTCAGCGGATTCACCGTTTATTACCAAACTACTTTCAAGAATGTATCGAAAAGCTATGATATAAAGCTCAAGGAGCTTGATGTCATTAGCAAGGACTTAGAATCTAAAAAAGGCCAGCTGAACCAGACCAATATCCAGTTAACTCTCCAGGGCCAGAAAGAGCAGGACTTGAGCAAGAAATATGTAGATACAAAAAGCGAGCGGGACCAGCTCGAAACCGATAAAAATAAATTGACGGCGGATTTATCAAGCACAAAATCTGAATTGGCGGCTACGTTGAGCAAATTGGTTGACACCCAAAATCAATTGGCAGCGCAGGCTGTTCTCGTGCAGCAGTTGAATAGTCAGGTGCTGAATTTAAAATCCGATGTTAACAGATTAGATGATCAAGTTGAAGATTTGAAAAAAAGAAATGCCTGCTTAAAAAGCACAGCAGGCGCCTCGGAAACTTGCTGAAATGAAACAATTCAAGGATGTAGTGGAGGAAATTAACCGGACTTTGAACCAGTTGACCTTATTTGAGAATGTAGTAAACACCACCCTTGTCTTTTTGGTTTCATACCTTCTTTTGTCTGTGCTAGATTTCCATCCGATGCTATCATTAATTCCGTCGGTTGCATATCTTGGGTTTTACACCTACATATCAATGAAGGCTTCAAAGCCCATGATTGTTGAGGGCAAGTATGCTTCGCTCAGGGAAAAATTAAGGACAGCCGCTGACAATGTCCATATGGACAATCCGATTGCGAATGAGCTGGAGTACGAAGTTACTAACGCAATGAAGAACGTTGAGCTTTCCATGTTTATCAATCCACGAACAATTTCTTACAAGATATTTGCTGTCATGATTCTCTCATTTTTGATTATTTTTGCCACGACAATGAACTTAAAGATAGCTGACTTCGCAAAGAATTCAGTTCCGAATATTTTTCAAGGCCCGAAAGGCGCGGGGAATTTTGTAGCGGCAAAACTAAATACGAGCGGTGACATTTTCGGTAAAAATGATATTGCAACTCTCGGTGACAAGGAGCTTAATATACGCCTTAAGCCTGTTGATTTTAAAGTTAATGTAAAAGAAGAAGGGGACTCACAGAGGCAAAAGTTTGAGGCCACATTTCCATCGGAGCTCGCTGTTAAGGAAACAACAGCTTACGAAGAAAATATTCCTCAGGAGCAGCAGGAATTGGTAAAGAATTATTTCAAGAAACTGGCGGAAGGTTAACAATTAAAAATTTATAATAAAAATAAATTTACTAATAAAAAACTGATTAAACTTTCCAACAAAAAATATTGAGGTGAATTATAAATGAAAAATTACAAGCAGGTTTTTGACGAGCTGCAAAAAGAACTTGGCAAAGTTATTGTAGGCCAGCAGGATGTTGTCGAGCAAATTCTGGTATCCATCTTGTGCGATTCAAATGCTTTGCTTGAAGGCTACCCGGGTCTGGCAAAGACTTTGACAGTAAGGACTCTTGCAGAGCTGATGGACTTAAAATTCTCGAGAATTCAAAATACTCCTGATTTAATGCCGTCGGATATCACTGGAACTTACATCATCGAGGAATCGTCCGGCAAAAGGCAGTTTAAATTCCAGCCCGGGCCGATTTTTGCGAACATTGTTCTTGCGGATGAAATCAACCGTGCGACGCCAAAAACACAGTCAGCGCTGCTTGAGGCAATGCAGGAAAAGCAGGTTACTGTCGGAACAAACACTTACAAGCTTGACGCGCCGTTTTTTGTCCTTGCAACGCAAAACCCGATTGAGCAGGAGGGAACTTATCCTCTTCCTGAAGCCCAGGCTGACAGATTTTTGCTAAAAATAAAAGTTGCTTACCCGACCTATGACCAGGAAATTGAAATAGTGGATATGTATGCGGCTGAAGCCAAGGACCGCAGGTTAAAAGTAATGCTGAACAAAAATCACTTGCTAACTTTGCAGGGATTGACGAGGCAGGTTCCCATCGCAAATGACATAAAGCAAAGGGCGGTCAAAATAATTCATGCAACCCGTTCAAACAAGGAGATTATACAGTACGGCGCGTCTCCTAGGGCATCAATTGGATTGATTTTGGCGTCAAAAGCAAGGGCGTTGATACAAGGGAGAAATCACGTGAGCAATGACGACCTAAACTTTTTGGCCTACCCGATTTTAAGGCACAGAATAGTCCTGAACTTTGAGGCCGAGAGAAAAGGTATGTCAGTAGACGATGCAATCAAGGCAATTATTGATAAAGTTAAATAATTTGGTTTTTTATGCTTCAAAGTTTAGTGATTTATTTGGACATATTATTACAACTAAAATTACTCAGGGAGGGAACTTTAAGTAGCACTTTATGTGGATAATGTTGCCCTCCACCCACCCCAAGATGTGGAACAAAATTGTGCAATGTCTATTTAAAAAAATTGTCTAAAAATTTCCAAATAAAATGATAAACACGCAGTTTTTGGACCAATTGACAAGATTTAATCTTGTAGTCAACAAGAGAGTTACTTCTACCATCAGCGGCGCCCGCAAGTCTGCGATGGGGGGCCACGGGTTAACTTTTAAAGATTACAGAATTTATGCGCCTGGCGATGATATCAGGCTGATTGACTGGAAAGTGTATGCGAGAACAGACAATTTTTACCTGAAAGTTCATGAAGAGGAAAAAAACCTTACAGTGCATATAATAATTGACCGAAGCGCTTCAATGGATTTTGGAAAGCCTGTAAGCAAGTTTGACTACGCCTCTATGATTGGAGTCGGATTCGGATATCTTGCCATGCGCGAGAATGAAAAATTCCAGTTCTCTACTTTTGCCGACACGCTTGAACTGTTCCAGCCAAAAAGGGGCATGTCGCATCTTGCCGCAATGATTCAGCACCTGAATTCAATAAAGCCTAAAGGATATTCTAAATTAGCTGATACTTTAAGGCAGTACAAGAAAGTCATAGGCAGCAAATCAATGCTCGTAGTTGTGTCGGATTTTCTTGTCAATATCGAAGAGATAAGGGAAGCATTTTACATGCTCGGCAATCACGAAATAAAAATTATCCAGGTTCTTGACAGGGCTGAAAAAGATTTAAAAATGGAAGGCGACATGAAGCTGAAAGACAGCGAAACTGGCGGAATGCTAAGGACATTTGTCAGCCCCCGTATGAGGATGGAATACCAGCAGCAGCTCGATGCGCACTGCGCCGGAATCGAAGAGGTGTGCAACAAATTAGGAATACAGTATAATTTGGCTGTTACGGATACGAGTATATTTGATACTTTCTACAAAATCATCAACGGATAAATTCTGCATTAATATATTTAATTTTAGAATTTTGTAGAAAGTCAGATACGAAGTGGTGATACGTTTTATAAGATAATTAATGGGTAATCTCCCTTCAGATTATTTAAAAGCATCGTTCAAAACTTCTAGGGATTTGGGGTCCATATTCATGCCATAAAGCTTGGCCTGCCAATGCAAATGCGGACCTGTTACTCTTCCACTCATTCCAATTTCTCCAATATTCTGGCCGGATGAAACAATCTCTCCCTCCCTCACATTTCGCATATTCATATGAGCATAGAGTGTGTACAATCCAAAACCATGCTGGACCATTACTGTGTTTCCCATGTAAAAGAAACCATTTTCTGAGCGCACTATTTTTCCTGGAAGAGCTGCTCTGATAATCTCTCCTATTTCCCCCTCGCAATCCATGCCATTATGCCTGGAGCGCTCCTTACCGTCATAAATTCTTCTGGCGCCAAAACTTCCAAAATCACAGACAGCTCTTGGCAATTGAAATCCTCCAGTTACATGATTTGATTTTGTAGTGTAATCTCCCCATGCCGGATAAAGCAAAGTCCTCTCTCTTTCAGCGGATTTTTCATCTTCGGGAGTCATTGGTTCAGCATTTTGCGTCGCCGCGGAAGAAAAATTCTGTTCTCTGACATTTTCTAATATTTTGATTCCAATTTGATAAGGTTTGTTAATATTTCTTCCTCCTCCTGTAAGCTTAAGCTCTAGGGTGGCATTTTGCACTGGATACTCATAATCAATTCCCAAGAAAACATAAGTTTTCCCATCTTTATTTAGCTGCGGCAAACTTAATTTTCTGGTTGTTCCGTCCGGCCTTTTTGCATAGAAATTAAATGTTGAATCCTGCAATGGAATGTGTGGCTCAAGTTCAGCAACCATTAAATCACCTTGCTGGTACCATTTGGAGTGTAGTTTTAGCGTATACATTTCATTATCTTCAAGAACCCTAATCCAAGGCTGTTCTTGATTTATACCAACTAATGAATCTAAATCAGCACCAGAAGACAATCGACTTGAATTGGGAGAACCAGTTTTACCTAGCGCTATCGCAGCCATAGAAAAAATAAAGTCTCTCCTGCCAATAGTACTCCCTGATTGAGATAATACTTTTTTCATATTAATTTTGTAAAAAGTTAGGCAACAATTGCTGCTAATGTTGCGATTTGTATTTTTATTTTTTTCTAACCAGTATTTGTGTTTCCTTCGGCAATGTGCTAAAATTTGGAATCTGATTTCCAGTTTTCATTTCTCCATTTGGAAAAATATAAATTGTATTATCAGTATTATACTCTCTGCCTGCATATCTACTTGGACCCCTATCTCTTCTGATTTCATAAGGACCTGTGCAATCAAGCACTATTCTTGTACCCGGGCCTATTCTGTTGAAATTCGCTTTGTTGCCTTTTATTACGTCTTTTGAATCAGGCAATACATAACAAGTAGTTGCATCATTGAAAGCTGATTGAACATTGCTCCAAACTGTTTCTCCTTGTGCAAGAGTAATTATAGGTCGAGCTGTCCTTATAACAGTCGCAAGGTCTGTATTTGTGTAAACTTTTGTTCCTGTAGCTATGGCTCCCCAATCCGATATTTGGTTTCCTGCTGTTATTGTGTTATTTGGGGCAACATAAAATGTAGTCGGCTGGTTGTAATCATCTCCTGCAATTGTCCATGCTGTTCTTTTGCCTTCTATTATATTTGGCCCAAGTACTTCTGTGACACGCGTTTCTGGATCTTCCCTACCTATGCCAAAAATTCCCTTTCTTCTCTCTTCTCTTGCGAGAATAGCTTCAAGGAACTCGTCAGGAATGACTCTTCCCGCCTTTACATCTGGATCGTCCGTCCTATGATTAATTCCTAATTTGACCCAATCGATATTTATGCCGTCTTTTCTTCTACCTCGACCTTTTTTCCAATTAGTCCAATGATTTACATCATATGCTATCTGAAAATGTGCAAGTACCTCCCTATCTTTTATCCCATATCTTTTCTGTAACTCTTCCACCAAAGGTTTTAATGAAGTATATTGTCTATCTGTTAATGGCTCAAAATTATAACCAACAATTTCGATACCTATTGAATAATCACTTAACCATTCACGTCCTTCCCAAATGCTTCTTCCCGCATGATTCGCCCATTTTTCTGGTCTGACTATTGAATAAACCATTCCGTCTTTATTTACTAGATAATTCGCTTTAGCATGTTTTTTGATAACATTTAAATCGCCTTGAAAATTACCTTGAGTATTGTGTAAGATTATATAATCTGTAGAAGGTCGTGTTCGAGTTCTGTTTGCTGGTAATTGGTGACTTGTATTCAAAGGGTAATCATGTTCAACTCTTTGTACACTTCGATTACCCGCCCTTGATCTTTGAGCTTCTGCTTCTTGAGGGAATAAAGATTCTGCTGCAGCTAATATTGAAGAAGACGCAGCTAATAGCGCACCACCTCTTAAAATGTTTCCAATTAGCTCTCTTCTTTCAGGGCTTTCTATTTCAGAATCTGTAAGCCTATCGTCTAACGAATCCATAGTGTGTAGTTTATTTTGACTCCTTTTTAAATGTTTCTATTTTAACCATTTAAAAGTAGTAACTTATCCCCCAACGTTAAAACCATATTTATAATTAGGTCTTTTCTTGATGAAATCTTTTAATTGAGAAATTCTTTTCTTTATCTCATCGGATTTACTATGCCCTAATTCAACTGCTTTCTCATAATTCTTCAGCGCATTAATTAAATTCTCTTTCTTGTCAAGGGCAATTCCAAGATTATAAAATCCTATGAGATTTTTGGGATTTAATTTTATGCCTATGTTTAGCATTTGAATGGCTGAATCGTAGTTTCCGATTTTTTCAAGAACTGCACCAAGGTTGTTATATACAGTGTACTTGTTAGGATTTAAGATCATTGCTTTTGTAAAATTTGAGTAGGCCTCCTTGTACTTTCCTTTATTCATATAGCAGACGCCAAGATTTTGGTAAGCTTCGCTGTCATTCTTAACTCTCAATGATTCTGTGTAATATTTTATGGCATCATCATAATTTTTTTGCTGCTCGTTTATAACGCCCAATTCAAATAAAGCCAGCCTATGCTTTGAGTCAAGCTCGACTGCTTTCTTGAGTGATCTAATTGCATTTCCAAAATCATTATTTTCTTTATACAAAACTCCTAGTTCATAATAAGAATGCGAATTTTTATCCAACTTAACCTTCTTCTTACACAGTTCCAGATAAACTTCTCTTTTCTTCTTCACAATTTCCGGATTTGAATTTCCGTAATGGTGCAGAGAAACATTGGCAAGCGCAATCTTTCCGTTTTTTGATTCAACGGAAGGCTCAATTGATTCATGAACTGTTCCTTCGAATGTGTAATGTTTATTATTTTTAAAAAGCCTAACAATAAGTGAGCCATACCAGCCTGCGTAGGATTTATTGTTTTTTTTGTGTGATTCATTGACAAAACCGGCAATTGAAGAATCATTAGTATAATTTTTTTGCAGAAATTGAAATCCATCATTTTCTTTATCTTTTACAATTTCTTTTATCTTTTCTAAATCGTCTTTTTCAATAATTTCATCCGCATCCAAAACCAATATCCAATCCTTTGTTGCATGCTTTAGGCTTTCATTTCTCGCCTCAGAAAAATCATCATTCCACTTGAAATCAAAAATTTTAGTTTTGAATTTCTTGGCAATTTCTTTTGTTTTGTCGGTGCTGCCAGTATCTACGATTATAAATTCACTAACAATATCTTTAACGCTGTTAAGACATTGCTCTAAATATTTCTCTTCGTTCTTTGTTATCATGCATAAGGAGATTGATTGTACCATGAGATTCTGGTTTTCGCTGTATTATAAATAGTTTTCTTTGTGTATGTGCAATGTAGTATAGCTTGAACTCAAACCAAAAAAATATGAAATCCATTGTGTCTTATGTAAGCAAATAAACAGAAAGTATTATAAATCAAGTCGCGGATGAATTATTGTCCTATATAAAAATGGGGAAATATATACTTAAACATATATATTTAAGTATGTGATAATACCAAAAGCTTTAAATATGGAGATTCATACAAGACTCTCATGGAATACTTCGTGAGAGGTTGTTCCACATATGATGTATAATATTCATCGACGGTATTATACTTTAAAATAAAACAATAGAACACTTGGAGGTGTTTATAAATGAGATTTCAAAAAGCTATAAAGAGGATGATTGCGCTAGGTACAGGAGCTATTATGTTAAGCTCGTTGGCTGCGGCTGCAGTTGATTTGGCTAATTTACCAGCACCATTCATAAAGGATGGAAAATTCAGCGGAGTTCTAGTGGTCGGTGACAAAGCAGCAGCAGAGGACGTTATTGGAATATCCGATATCGCAGCAAGCTTGCAATTCGCAGCAACAAAAGCAGCACCTTCGTCAGGATCTGGCAGTTCTGTTTCAGTTGAGGGAGATGCATGGCTGGTTGGAACATCAAATCACTTCGAGTTAAGTGAAGATGGCTCAACGACAGATACCGTGGAGACGCTAAGAAACGTAACCACTTATATTGACAAGAGCAACTTAAATGCGTTGGCTTCGGGCAGTGTTACAAACAACAAGGTAACCTCGCCATTTAACCAGTATTTGTACTTGCTTGGACCGGGAGCAGGGGTCACATTGGATACAGGTTATGTTGTGTATTCAGAAAACGATGGAGACACAACCGCCGACTTCCTATATTTTAAATCTGGGAGAGAAATTGGAAGATATATGATTGAATTCACAACTGCACTGGAGAGTGATGTTGATGACTCAGCTGGTTCTGCATCATCTACTGGCTTGTTTTTAACGGACTACCAGGATGTTGATCTTACCTTATTTGGAAAGAAATATACAATTGTGACTGCAAAAAGAACTTCAACGGGTGGCGAAAATGTCGTGCTAACCTTGATGGGCGGAGCGGGAAAAGACACCTTGAATGAAAAGGCATCAAAGACTTACACAATTGGCGGAAAAGACTACGAAGTAACATTAAACTTCGTTGATGCTGACGAAGCTCAGTTTGTAATCAACGGCCAGACAACAAGAAAGATGAAAGACGGAGACACTGACAAGCTGTCAGATGGCACAACAGTCGGAGTGACTGACGTTTTGTACCAAGATTACGCAGGAGGTCTTCACAGCGCAACATTCTTCCTTGGCGCTAATAAGTTGGAGTTGAAAGACACAAACATTTCTGAAAGCGCACCAGTCTCATCGAATGCGCTGAAGGTGGACGACAACACCATCGATGACGCACTAGTTGTCATTGAAGGTACTGACGATGATTCTACCTTTAAAATAACGAGGATACACGTGAATATGACAGCTGATGACAACTATTTTGTTCCGGCAAATGGAAAGTTGAGCGAAGTGATTAAGGCGGAGGGCGGTTCAAGCGCAGAGCCTCAAGTGTTGTTCACTGAGAACTGGGACATTGAGTATAAGGGTCTAAAATCAGTAAATACTGAGAAAATAAAGCTCAAAACAAGTGGCTCAAGCCAGTATAACCTTGAGTTTGTCGATGGCGATGGCGACAAAGTTGATGTGCCAATCGCAAAGGCAGACGCGGCAAGTGCTTTGTTGTTTGGTGACTCCGACAAAGATTTTATCAACAGGGAGAATTCGACAATTACCAAAGATGACTACTTTGTTGTAACTGACGGTGCAAGGAAAAGAGGAGAAAGAAAGACTTACGTGCTTCAGTACAAAGGGGCAGACAAAGCTACAGCAGACAATCCGGTGCTTAAATTTAAGAACATGGGAAGTGGCAAGAGCATCGAGCAGACCTATTCGGCAGGAACAGGTGCCGGAGCACAGCAGTTGGCGACATTGAAGATAGGCGGTGCGGACTTTAAGATATTCAACGATAGTGCTGTATCTGTAAATGACTTCAACTTGCTGGTTGATTTGGATGCGGATGGCACCGTCAATACCAACCCAAATGCAACGGTCAACATAACTACGAAGTTTGGTGCCGAGATTGGATTGACAAACACGACGGACATCAATGTGAATACCCTAATTTTGAGCGTAAAAACACCGGATGCCTTGGTTGATGGAAACTCAAAGGACAACTGGGAGAACGTTCGGGCGTCAGATTATGTGGTTAACATAAGCTCTGATTCAAGTACAAAGGTTGCACAAGCGGAAATAAGTGCGTTCACATCTGGCCAGAAAGGACAGAAAGTGGCTACGAGAACGCCTGATGGAGAAACAAATGTTGCATATGGCTACACGAGTTACGGAACTTTCATAAAGAGAGATTCGCCATCGAGTGAACCAGCAACGTTCGAGTTGACATACCCTGAATCGCAGAGGTACCCGCAGGTTTACATAACTGCTAAAGGAGCAACTTTCACCGAGTCAAGCGCGCCTACAAGTGGAGCAGTAACAATACAAAGGATCCAGGTAGGAGCTGCAAAGCTAGCATCTGAAGTATCTGACGTAAGAGCACAAAATACAATCCTTGTAGGGGGACCATGTGCTAACGCGGCAGCTGCAACAATCTTGGGCAACCCAGTTGATTGTACGATAGGATTCACGCCTGGAGAAGGTAGGATCGAGTTATGGGAACAGTCAAATGGAAATGTGGCTATGCTAGTAGCAGGTTACTCGGCACTTGACACTAGGAACGCTGCACAAGTTGTAGCTAACTATGCTGACTACAAAGGTCAATTGAAAGGCATGAAAGTAGTAGTCAAGAAAGTGAATAGCCAGTTGACAGTTGCTGCACCAGCAGCTACAGTTTAAGGGTTTAAACCCTTTTATTTATTTTTTTTCTTCTTTTTTCACTTTGTGGTTTAGGATTTGTGTGTAGATGTCTCTGTTCTATAATCTATTTCGTTTAGTAACTTGTATTCCTCTCTTAATTCAACAATTTTCCTAAGAAGATATTATGTTTAGATCTTTTAATCTTTAATCTAACTGTGGAACCAATTTCCTTAAAACATTCCGGCACCGAAACCAGCCTATCTTTGGCCACTGCAATCATTTCATTTCCTAATCTGCCCGGTAAAACTAATTCAGCCTCTATAATTTTTCCTTTCTTAAATGGTTTTGGCAGTTCTGGTAAATTCTCGATGTTAAATGAATGTTTGTCAAAAATAAGCCTGATGCCGTGTTCGTGCTCTAATTCTCTCATTTTGTTGTAAAATATCTCCATGGAAACCTCTTTTTCAGGGTTTCTTCCGAACTGGTAATTTAGCATGTTCTGTATGCCTATAGGCGGGCATTTCTTGCCGGCACCTATTTCAATAGCAAACCTAGCAAGTTTTGGAAGTTCTTCGTCATTGTAGCCCGGCATCCAAACTGGAACTATGATTAAATCCATTTTGGTTGTTGGAATGTATCTTGCAATTTCAAGAACTTTGTTTAAGTTATAAGGGTGGCCTGCCAATTGGTTTGCTTTCTGTGGGTCCATAGCATGTATGGAAAGATTGATCCTAGTCAGTCCGGCTTCGGCCAAGTCATCTACATATTGTTTTGTCAATAATAAACCGTTTGTATCAATTGAGCTTGTTTTTACGCCTGGAATTAACATAATATCCCTGACTAATTCAACCATATCCGAATATAGCGTAGGTTCGCCCTGAGCATTAATGTGTGCGTCAATGTTATAGTTCTTCTTGAATTCAACAATTTTCCTAAACTCGTTAACTAAATAATCTTTCTCGACGACAAAATCAACTTTTCTCCTTGATGTTGGGCCTTCATCCACTGAGCAGAAAATGCAGCTTATGTTGCAGCTTGTCAATGGTTTCACTTCAATTATATTTGAGCCCCTATCTATCAATCCAAAGTAGTTTGTTCCAATTAATGGAATTCCGGATGATTGGTGGATGTAATACGTTGATTTATTGTTTAAAGTGTTTTTTAAATTCTTAAAAGTATTTGCCAGCAAAAATCCAAATTTTCTCCGTGCATTATTTTCTGAAACATTTTTAAATGTAATCGAGTTTTTACGTACTTCAAAAGGCGCAATCTTTTCAAGGCTTTTATTGTCAAGATACGCATAGAAAATTCTAAGAAAATTGATTTTTATTTTGTCGTCATGCTTTTCAAAGCTTAAATCTTTAAATGTTAATTCTGCAATAAGTTATGTATGGGATGGAGTTTTAAAAAGGTATCTGTAGGTGGGCATTTATTATTCGATATAACCTCTCTCTTGCCTTTTGTACTCCTTAAGCCTCATCGTTTAAATTTATGCAAATCCTGAGAATCCACTAAATTATCCGGAACGATCCTTACCCTCAATATTGGTAAATCCATGCGTATGGAAACTTTGAGTAATATGATTTTTATCTATTAATCTTTAAACAACAAAACTTATTTAAAGACTCCTCCATAAATCTAAGTAAGTGGGGGAAATGGCACAAGAAGTTGTTATTACATACGAGACTCTGTTCGAGCTCTTAAAGAGGGAGCGTGAAAGGACCGATTTGCAGAAGCTAGAGCCAGCTTTCTTCAGCGACACTATTAATTACATCAAGGACAAGAAAAAAATTCTAGAGGCAAAAAGCGAAGATTCAGTTTTTGCGCCCGAAGAAAGAAAAAAAACAGAAAGGCAGCTTGAGAATATTTATAAAATAGTAAAAGAACTGTATGAAAGACGGGAGAAAAAAATAATCAGCCTGGCTACAGACAAAAGTAGGACAAGGTCAAATTTAATTGACGCTTCAGGCTTATTGAAAGAAGAAAAAGTATTCTTTGATGCCCTGACAAGTATGCTTGATAATTACCGCGAGGCAATCTTATTTGCAGTGCTGAATGAGAAACTGCCTTTCATGCAGTCTTTAGACGAGAAAAAGCCTGTTGAAATGTTTAGATCGGCAATTGAATTAAAAAAGCCGACAAGATTAGTGAGATTTACAAGCCACGTGCCGAAATTCGTGGGACCTGAATTGGAAGATTATGGGCCTTATGAAGAAGAAGACATTGCAAATTTGCCGACTGAGATTGTAGATATTTTAATCTCCAAAGGAAAGGCAGAAGAGATTAAGGAAGAATGAGGCTGATATTTATCGACGGCAATAGATTTCCGCAACCTTTTTAAACAGCATAAAAATTCTTGTTGGTATGAAAATGCCTAAAAATGTTCAGAGATATTGCCCGTTCTGCAAGAAGCATACAGACCATACAATTTCAGTAAATAAGAAAAAGAATCCCAGCAGCCTGACTTACGGCTCAAAAGTCAGGGCACGAAGAAGGGGCCGTGCAAGAGGGAAAGGCAATCTTGGCAGATATTCCAAGCCGGCTATCAGCAAATTCAAGATGACTGGCAAGAAGTCCACAAAAAAAACCGATTTAAGGTACCAGTGCAAAGTCTGCAAGAAAATGCACGTCCAGAGGCAGGGATTCAGGGCAAAGAAGCTGGAATTCAAGTAGAGTTTTTGGTTCTATTCTTTATTTATGATTTAATGGCCTTATTTTTTAGGGAAAGAATTTTTGACAATTGTGAGCATGCTTATTACATTCCGTATGCAAGTACCGTTGCACTAAAAGTGCTCGTTTTGCTATCCACCCCGCCCCCATTGAAGTGTACAATAAAATGCATCCGCCAAGTTTTATTCATAAATAATGTATTTAAAAAATTACTTTTCGCACGTATACATCAAAAATTCCCCTTCTAACCTGTCAGTATAGGATTCCTCTAATTTGCATCTCGACTGAGCGTACTGCTTAAATTGTGATATTTGATGCAACCCGGAATTTTTCCTGAAGATTATATATGACAAATTAATCTCGTCTAGCGTATCAGTGAATAAATAAAAGTTAGTCAATCCTGAAGTAAAGGTCATTTCATTAGTGTCTATATAATTAAGTGCCAAGCTTCTGTTTGACATAAGCGACAATAACGGAGCAATTGAAGCGTCTCCGAAAATCTGCATATTTGAGCTTGTTGCGGATACTTTAGCAACCATTTTTTGCAGAGGCGAGAATTCCAAAAAGCCGATTTTCTCTAGGAACATCACATCTGCTGCCGTGTTCCATAAAAAAACTAAAATAAGCATTGTGACTAAGGCGTACCTTAAATATTTTATATTCAACCTGGTTAAAACATTGGTCAAACTGTAAGCGCCCACTAAAGCCATGAACGGGAAAACAATAATAAAATAAAAGTCTGCAGCAAAATTTAAAGTCAACAAAAATAAAAAGTAAAAAAATACCACAAATAATGGCAGCTGCAGCCTTTTTTTGTTTTGTGCAAATAGAATCAATAGGAATACCGTAAATATAATCCAATTTTCCTTGATGACATTTTCAAAAACAGCTAATTTTTGTCCAGGTAATTTTGGCTTAAGAAAATGATATTTTATGACAGAATCTGTAAAATTATGGCCGTATAATGCCGTTAGCAAAATCATAACAATTCCAAAAATCATTAAAAATCCCGATGATAAAATTAAGAAATCCTTAACTCTTTTTTCCTGCAGTTTCTTTACAAAAATAAAGGCAAATAATACCAACAGCGGAACAAGAGCGTAGAATCTGGTTAATCCCGCAAGCCCTGCAAAAATTCCTCCGACAAAATATTCTTTGCTAAATGTCAAGTAAAAGCTAACCATCATAAGCATGACGGAAAGTTCAATTCCCACAGAAAAAGTTGCTGTAAACAAAGTTGTAAATGAATACAAAAAAATAATCACTGAAATCATGGATATTAAATTTGCACTTTTATCATTAAATTTATTCTGGAATAATTCCAAAGAAAGCTTATATAAAAAAAATGAGGCTGTTAAAAGAAAGGCAAGCGCAGCAAATTTCAGTATAAAAAAATTTATTCCAAAAATGTTTATTAAAACTGAAAGCAAAAATATGTGCAGTGGCGGATGGGCATAAAAAAAGTCCCGGTATGGCATTTGCCCTTCTGACATGGCTTTGGCCATGTAAAAATATACATTCTCATCACCTGGGCCGACTTGAGTCAATCCTTTGGCTTCAATAATTATAAAGACTAAGGCAACTATAAGAAAAGGTATCCATTGTTTCGGAGTTAGGTTCATTTTTATAATTTTATTTTTAAATTGGTTATGATTTTTATTATTAACTTAATAGGGTTATTGACACAGAACTTAAGGCTCCTGGAGTGGTCCTAAATAGACTAATCCATCCCTAATTATTTGTTTTGTATTTGGAAGAAAAGCGAAATGTGCCTCATCATTCAAAATATTCAGAATTTTAATCCATTCTGGGCTTTCATCAGGCGCTTTCCTTATCGTGCCTCTAAATAAACTGCAAACGTACACTTCAAGCGAAAAAGTTTTTTGCCATTTTTTTCCATTAATTGTTGCTGTATATAATCTAGGTATTTTAATTAAATTTTCTCGATGGGCTTCCAATCCTGTTTCGGCAGTTAGTTTTCTTAAAGCTGCTTCCAGTCCATTTTCGTTAGCTTTTATTTTTCCAGAGGGTATCCCATATGTTCCAGTAGGATGTCCTGATCCTTCTTCATGCCTTACTAATAGTACCTCATCTTTATTATAAACTACAACGCCAGCTGTTGGGACAACTTCTTGCACCATACCAAGGGATTGTTATTTTTGTTTAAAAAACTTTTTAAATTCTTGCAAGAGCTTTACTTTAGTATACAATCATAAAATGCATCGAATTTGGTGAAAATATCCCTCTTCAACAACTAACAGAAACCTATTTAAATAGCCAAAATTACTTGATAGAAACACAGGTGGTTTAGAATGACTAGAATAAGGGAACCTACAAGCAAATTCATCAAAATCAGATGCCCTAAATGCAAGAATGAGCAAATCACATTTGGCAAGACTGCGACAAGAGTTGACTGCCTGGTTTGCGGGAAAATTCTTGCTGAGCCTACCGGCGGAAAGAGCAGGGTCAAGGCAAGGGTTCTAGAAGTCTTGGAATAGAAATCCCAATGACTTCAAGCTGTGGAGTTTTTTAGTTCAAATTGAGTTTAAGGCCGCAATAATCCGTGGAATTTTAGATTCAGTTTCAAGAATAAAATTATTAGTTTACTTTGATGGGATTTTAATTTTTTATATTTAATTTATTGAATTTTAAGCTATAAAAATGCTGTTCAAGAAGCAGGGATTTCCGGAAGAGGGGGACTTAGTTCTTTGTACAGTGACGAGCGTTCAGTTTCATTCTGTATTTGTTGATATTGACGAGTACGGAAAAGGCGGAATGATTCATATTTCTGAGGTCTCTCCGGGTAGAATTAGGAACATAAGGGATTTTGTCAAAGAAGGCAAGAAAATTGTCTGCAAGACACTCAGGATAAACCAGGAAAAAGGTTATATTGATCTCTCGCTGAGAAGAGTCAATGAGTCAGAAAAAAGAAGAAAGATAGACGGGATAAAGAAAGAGCAGAATGCAGAAAAAATTATTGAAATAGTTGCTGCAAAAATAGGCGTTAAGACGGAGCAACTTTATACTGAGATATCGGGCAAAATAACCAAGGATTATCCTTCTCTTCACAAATTTTTTGAGGATGTGATTAAAGATGACAAGCTGATTGATGCGTTGGGAATCGATAAAAAATATTCAAAAATTCTGCAGGACATTGTAAACCAGCGAATTAAGCCTTCTGAAGTTGAAATAAAAGGCAAGCTCAAGATAACTCTCTTTGCCCCTAATGGCATAGATCTGATTAAAGAATCACTCAAAAAGGCAGAGGACGCAAGCAATGGCAGGGTAAACATAAATTATATGGGATCTGGGCTGTACAGGTTTATGGTCAAAGCGCCCGATTACAAGGAAGCGGAAAAAATAATGAAAGCCGCAACAGAAACTGCTGTCGGAATAATAGCCAAGCACGACGGCCTTGCAGAATTTAACCGGGAATAATCCTATGAAACATATGTATAAATGCACAAACTGCAATAAATATACAATGAAGGAACTATGTGAATGCGGTATTGCGACTCTCGCTCCCAGGCCATTGAAATTTGACCCGACAGACAGGTTAGGCGCATACCGCAGAAAAGCAAAAAAAGATGATTACGTCAAGAGAGGATTAGTATGAGGGAAAATTACTGGAAAGTAACGCAGTCTGGAAAAGCGCCGAAGCTGAATAAGCCAATATTCATAGAAGGGCTCCCTGGCATAGGCAATGTCGGCAAAATTGCTGTTGATTTTCTTATTGATGAGCTTAAGGCAAAAAAATTATTTGAAATAACATCTTACACTTTTCCCCATTCAGTTTTTGTTAATGAAGATAATCTCGTCGAGCTTCCGGTTGTGGAAATTTTTTACAGGCAGTTTAAAAATAAGAGCGATGTTTTGCTGCTCGGGGGAGATGTCCAGCCTATCGATGAAGTAAGCTCATACGAATTCTCCGACAAAATCCTTGATTTGGCGCAAAAGCAAAATGTTAGAGAAATCATAACTTTGGGAGGGATAGGATTGTCGGAAATTCCCAAAAAGCCAAAAGTTTACTGCACGGGCAATTCAAAAAAAATAGTTGATGCCTACAAAAACGATTTGGTGAGTAATAATTTATACGGGGTTGTTGGGCCTATCGTCGGAGTTTCAGGCCTCCTGCTTGGGCTGGCTTCAAAAAGGAATATTAATGCCGTTTCCCTGCTTGCAGAGACTTACGGGCATCCGATGTACCTGGGAATCAAGGGCGCAAAGGAAATTTTAAAAGTTCTGAACAAAAAACTGAATTTAAATATTGACGTCAATAAACTTGACAGGGAAATCAAGGATATTGAAAATGAAATACTTAAGAAATCAGAGCAGCTAAGCGAAGTTTCGAAACAAACGGCACTGAAAAAATTCCAAAAACAATTCGGAAAAGAAGTGGATTACATCGGGTAAATTTATTTCAACTGCATTCCTTAATAAAAACACTGCTGCTGTTCAATCTTGTGCAAATCGAGCTAATTGTTTGCTTTAATTGAGCTATTTGCTGGTTCTTGTCCAGCATAAGTCTGAATTGTCCATCCTGCCCATCTTTTTTAATATTATTATATTCAATTACTGAATTCAATACTAGTAATTGCTGCTGCAGATTGTCATTTTCTTTTTTCAGGTTTTCATTCTGCGACGATAACTGGTTATATTTGTCCTCGAGAACTGCCTTGTCAAGCAGTGCTATATCCTTTAATTTGCCTGTCTGATTCAGTTTATCAAGAATGGATTGTGCACCTAAATATCCCAACAGCTCGTCAGTCTCCCCCTTTGCGTTCAATACTTTCCTAATAGTATATTCATAATAAACTGTGAAGCCTATAAATATCACCAGGAAGAATATGATTAACACAAGCAACCTTCTGTTGATGTCTTTTTTCAGAAAATTCATATCTCGCCACTAAGGAGATATTTAAATAACTTATATAAAAACTTGCTTATACTCAATTAGCAATATTGGTGACAGGGACTTCTGGTATATCTGGCTGCTTATCCGAAATATTTATATACTTAATTTCTGAAATGAAGCGGACGGGGTGTTATTTTTGGATTTCAAAATCAGGAAAATTATTGCGAGACAGGTTCTGGACTCGAGGGGCAATCCGACTGTTGAGGTTGGCTTAAAAACTAAAGATTGCTGTGTAAGATCAATTGTTCCAAGCGGAGCCTCGATGGGAATTCACGAGTCTCTTGAATTAAGGGATAATAATCCCATATTTTATAATGGGAAAAGCATTCTGAAAGCGGTTAATAATGTTAATTCTATAATCTCAAAAAAAATTATAGGGAAAGACTGCAGGCGACAAAGAGAAATAGATAATTTCCTAATTGAGCTTGACGGAACTAAAAATAAATGTAAGCTAGGCGCTAACGCAATTCTTCCTGTCTCGATGGCTGTATGCAAGGCTGGAGCTGAGGCGTCTGGTGTGCAACTTTATGAATACATACAAAAACTATCTGATACTAGAAAACTATTGCTGCCAATTCCACAGATGAATGTAATTAACGGAGGGCGGCACGCTGGAATTGCGAATGATATTCAGGAACACATGATATTACCGACAGATTTCAATAATTTTAGTGACGCATTAAGGGCAGGAGTTGAAACTTACCACAAGCTGAAAAATATTCTTAGGAAAGGTTACGGTGCTACGGCAACATTAGTGGGAGATGAGGGTGGTTTTGTTCCCAAAATAGAAAATGTTGAGCATAGATTAGAGTTATTAATGGAAGCAATAAAAGAAGCAGGCTATCATGGAAAAATGAAGCTCGCTTTGGATTCTGCTGCTTCTGAATTTTACGATGAGGAAAACAATGAATATACAATTTTAAATAAAAAATTCAATGCAGGCGAATTGATTGATTTATATAAAGATTTAATAAAAAAATTCCCTATTGTGTCGATTGAAGACGGCTTTGCACAAGACGATTGGCAAGGATGGAAACAATTCAACCAAGAGCTCGGAAATAAAATCCAGATTGTGGGTGATGACTTGCTTGTTACAAACATTATGAGGATAAGAAAGGCCCTTGAAGAAAAATCCTGCAACGCCTTGCTTTTGAAAGTGAATCAAATCGGAACAGTAACTGAATCGATAGATGCTGCGAATATTTCTTTTAAAAATAATTGGAATGTCGTTGTGAGCCATCGCTCTGGCGAAACAGAAGATACTTTCATTGCTGATTTGGCTGTCGGGATAGGCTCTAATCAGAGCAAATTCGGAGCGCCTGCAAGAAGCGAGAGAGTGGCAAAATATAACAGATTATTGAGAATAGAAGAGAAATTAGGAAAAAAAGCGAAGTTTGCGAAATTTTAAGATGATAAAACTTGTACTTCTTCGTCATGGACAAAGCACTTGGAATAAAGAAAACCGCTTTACTGGATGGACTGATGTTCCGCTGACGGAACGGGGAGTCAAAGAAGCTAGAAAAGCCGGAAAAACATTAAAGGAAAACGGATTTAAGTTTGATATTGTTGTTACGTCGGTTCTAAAAAGGGCTATCGATACAACAGACATAGTACTTAAGGCAATGAAATTAAAAGATGTTAAAGTAGTTAAATCATGGGAGATGAACGAAAGGCATTATGGCGCATTGCAGGGCCTAAATAAGTCAGAGATGGCTCAAAAATACGGCGAAGAGCAAGTGCATATATGGCGAAGGAGTTATGACATTAGGCCGCCGGCGCTTGATAGAAGTGATAAAAGATGGCCGGGCAATGACCCTCTGTATAATCACATCGATAAAAGATCATTGCCTGCGGCAGAATCACTTAAAGATAACATAGCCAGAACCGTGCCTTACTGGAAAAAAGAAATAGTTCCCCTATTAAAAAATGGAAAAAGAATATTGGTGTCAACTCACGGCAACAGTTTAAGGGCACTTGTGAAATATCTTGATAATGTTTCTGAAAACGAAATTGTTTCTTTTAATATTCCGACCGGGATTCCTCTTGTTTATGAATTGGATGAAAATCTCAAGCCGATAAAGCATTATTTCCTGGGGAATAAAAAAGAAATTGAAAGAGCAATCAAGGTTGTTGAGAGGCAGGGAAAAGTCAAGAGGTAAATTTTTTTGAATTATGTATTGATTTTGGAGTGGTGATTAAACGAAACGTTTATAAATATATTATTGTTCTCTTACGAAAGGTGGTTTTAATGAGCGCTCAAAACAATGTTTTTATTCGAATGGCGAGTACAGATACGACAGAGAGAAACAGTCAGATTACTAAAGCATCAGCTGCAATAAACCAGGTAATATTTAGTGATTTAGGTGTATTTGTTAAGTCAATTGTTGACAAAGAGGAAGGAACAGGAATAGGGCTTCCAATACGCGGTATTTCATTAAAAACTGTCGATGATTCATTTGAAGCCAAGATTGATATAGACGATAAATTTATAAGAGTCAGCCTTGATAAGTATCCAGCAACAATGTATGAGCATTTGGATGAAAGTCTAAGGGGCCAAGGATACTATCCCCATCCACCAGCTAGATAAATCTTATTTTCTATAAAATCTAGCAGCATCCTCAGGCATTACTGAATTAATGGTTGCGTTCGTGGAGAACTCGAATCCTGCCCAAGTTGCTATTCTCGGGGTTATTTCAATGTGGAAATGCAAGTTATCTTTGCCGGGTGCGTAATGCAGGAAAAAATTATAGGAAGCATTTATTTCTTTAAGCCTTGACAATATTTTTTTTAATGCAGTGGCTATATCCGATAATTCCTCCTCGCTTAATTGCTCAAGGTTGTTCTTGTGATGTTTTGTGAATATCCACGCTTCATAATTAAACCGTGATGCGAACGGAGCAAATGCTAGAATATTTCTTGTCTCGAAAAGCTTCCTTCTGGATTTTGATTCCAGCCTTACAATATCGCAGTAAGGGCACTTTCTACATTTTTTAATGGCATCAATCTCGTCCTGAATTAAGCTCGGGATTTCCGGCATTGCGACAATCTGCGAATGGCTGTGAAGAAGTGAGGTTCCGCCTTCCTTTCCGTGGTTTTTAAAAATTTGAATGTATTTAATATTTTTTAATCTGCTTAATTTCTGAGCTCTTACCTTGTAAACTTCAAGCAATTGCCTGAAATCGCGGACGGGCAAATCGGCAAGCTGTGATTTGTGGTGATTAGTCTCAACCACAATATCATGAATCCCATACGCGTTTCCTTCTGTCAAGAATTTCCTAGATTTGACGATTGGCTTACCTTTTAATTCAACTGCCGGAAACTTGTTTGCGAACCATCTCATCTTCCAGCTACCTTTGTACTCCATCCTGCCAATCTCCTTTGGAGTTAGCTTTTCATTTCCTGGGCAGAACAAGCATGTTTTTGACTCCTCCCGGACAACAACTGACTTAAATTCTCTCGGCCTTTTGCCTCTGGAAGAAGCGTAATAAACCCATCTGTCTAGAATGTAATCTTTTCTTAGCAGTCCCATAAAAATATCATTAAAACCCGCTTATTTAAACTTTTTGAAAATACCATAGCAAAGTTTTTTAATAGTTAAACCTTAGTATGAATAAAATGAATGTACTTTACAATCTTAAAGGAAAAGTTGCCTGGATTACAGGCGGAAAAAGGGTTGGCATTAAGATTGCTGAAGTTCTGGCGCAGCATGGAACTGATTTGGTTATAAGCTACAATTCTTCCAAAAAAGAAGCAGAAGAAGCAGTTCAAAAAGCAAAAAAATATGGCGTGAGAACTTTTATGGTCCAAGCTGATGTTTCGTCGAGAGAAAGCGTGGAAAATGCAGTCAGCAAAATAAAAAAAGAATTCAAAAAAATTGACATTCTGGTTTTGATGGCATCGATATTCAATAAAATAAAATTAGTGGATATAACAGAAAAAGATTTAATTGATAATTTCAAAGTTCATGCGCTTGGAACATTCTGGCCCGTTCAATTAAGCCTGAATTTAATGCCCAAAGGAAGCCATATCATAACAATTTCTGATAAAACTGTTTTGGGAAAAATTTATCCTGATTATTTTCCTTACAATGTTACTAAAGGCACTGTTGCTTACATGACGAGAGCGTTAGCATACGAGCTTGCGCCTAAAGGAATTTTTGTAAATTCAATTGCGCCTGGCCCAATTCTCAAATCAGATGGATTATCAAATGAAGAATGGAAATTGATAAGAAGAGAATCAATAATTAATTATCCTATTAGTGACAACGAAGCTGTTGAAGAATTTGCAAAATTAGTTCTTTATTTGACTGGGGTGCGTTCAACTGGTTCTATTTATCCATTAGATTTTGGGACGTTATAGAAAATAGAGATGTTCCTAAGTGGCGTATGCAGACTGAGGTGATCCGATGGGTGATTTTGGAGATTCGGTTTTCTTTTTGCCAAATATTAATTCCTTCCCATATTGGAAAAAACTTGTTATATTATGGTACATATTTATCGGAAGGCTAGTCAGCTGGGCTGTCGTGTAGCCTACTGATAAACCAATAAAACTAGCTCCAATGGCTGTGTAAATGCTCTCAAAAGGGGCTCCCAAATAATAACCTACTCCAGCTCCAATAGCTGCAAGAGTTCCCTCGAATAATTTATCCCAAAATCCGTGTTTGACCTCTCTTACAGCATAATCTTTTGTAGCTTCCACTGCCCCTCCCACTGCACCTCTTCCTTTATCAACCACGTCATCTATTGTTGCCATGTATGATGTAGGTATTATTGGCTTTATAAATCTTTCTATTTTTGCTACTCTATGATAGTGAATCTAAATTACCAAATTTTGCATAATCTTTATATGTGGTTAAGGATATCTAAAATTATGGAACTAAAATTAATCAAAGATAAAATTCCAGAAGAGCTATATGAAATCCTAGGAAAAGAGATCACCCAACTTAGGCCATCACAGGAAAAATCAATAAAGAAAGGACTTCTCGACGGGAAAAATTTATTGGTCTGCACTCCAACAGCGTCCGGGAAGACTTTGATTGCCGAACTGGCTGCATTAAAATCCATAATGGAAAAAAAGGGAAAGGCGATTTATATTGTTCCGTTAAAAGCATTAGCATCTGAGAAATACAGGGATTTCAAAAGAAGATATGGCAAAGTTGCGAAAATCTGTTTATCAATTGGAGATATCGACTCATCTGATCCTTACCTCGCAGATTATGATTTGATAGTTACAACGTCTGAAAAGCTGGATTCGCTTACAAGGCATCACGCCGAGTGGTTGTCAAATATTTCTGTTGTGGTAGTTGATGAAATTCATTTGCTGAACGATACGGAGCGTGGCCCTACGCTAGAAATACTTTTGACTATTCTAAAACAGCTGTTAAAAAATGTCCAGATAATCGGATTGAGTGCTACAATTGGAAATGCTGAGGAATTAGCAGGGTGGCTTAATGCAGATTTAGTTGTCGACGAATGGCGGCCGGTTAAACTGCATAAAGGAGTTTATCTGGAAGGGAAGATAGAGTTTGAGTGATTTTGTAAATATTATTCAGATAATAACATTCTTTATAAAATGTCAGCTAAATCAGCAATTATGTAAATTTCAAGAAGGCAGCTAATTTTGATGCCGTTGGAGCTTATTGTAGCAAATGCAGTTTTAAGAGCGACAAATCGGCAATCCGATAGGTAGCAAAGATACACTGTGAGGTTTGTTGAGAGTGAAAAATTTTACTCTGTTGATAATCTTGGAAACCTCCATGCCGTAGAGCAAAAAGACTATAATCCATTAGAAGCAAAAGATCCACAATTTCTTGTCGGGGATATTGAAACGCTGCAACAATATTACGCTCGATATCAGCAGGAAGGTAAAATACCAAATTTAAGCCATCCGGATAACGCTTTGGAAGAGAATATTGCAACTATGTCTGGCGACGAGCATTACTTATCTCGAGAATTTAAAATTGAAAATGCTTCTAAATATACTAGTCAAATGATGAATTTTTCCGCGCGTAGTATAATTAAGGTCCGTGATGAAGATTACGGCGTATTGATAAATTTCAATGGGGAAATTAAAGGTGGTGCCCTACAGATAGGAAATGTATTTAACTATCAGATTGCTGGAAAAAATGGTTTGGAATTAAGACAAGTTGGAGCTTCAGTTGACCGATGGTATTCATTGGAGAATTTGGGCAATGGCCAAGTAAGGCAAAAAATGGCAGTTTTTGATTGGGACACATTTTATAAACTTGATGCAACTGGGATTAGGGAGAGGCTTTTAGGTGCGCTCAAAAATCAGCAAGTTTCGGAATCGGACATCAGACGAAGCCCAAATTACGCATAATTATTTTGGAGTCAAAAGGCTTTAAATCTTTATACTCCTGCCCGACTCCAAAATACAAAATAGGTTTTTTAGTCACATAGGAAACAGAAACAGCCGCACCGCCTTTCTCGTCTATATCTGCTTTTGCAAGAATTATTCCATCAATTCCAACCGATTCATTGAATGTCTTTGCCTGCTCAACACAATCATTTCCAGTAATGCTTTCCCCGACAAATATTTTCAAATCAGGCTTGGCAACTCTGATAATTTTTTTCATTTCGTCAATTAAATTTTGATTTGAATGCATCCGTCCAGCAGTGTCAATCAATACAGCATCTATATTTTTTGATTTTGCGTGCTTTATTGCGTCAAAAGCAACTGCTGCCGGGTCGCTTCCATAGGCATGTTTGATTAATTTGATTCCTATTTTATCTGCGTGAAGCTGAAGCTGCTCAATTGAAGCTGCTCTGAATGTGTCGCCGGCAGCCAAAACACAGGAAATATTTTTTTCTTTCAGCATATTTGCAATCTTTGCAATGCTAGTTGTTTTGCCGCTTCCGTTAATTCCAAAAAATGCAATCACGTACGGCTTTTCTTTTTTATTTTCTATTTCTTCGGTGAGCTTAAAATCATTTGATTCAAATAAGCTCATTATTGAGACTTTTAATGTTTCCTGGATCGTATCTTCAACTTTCGTTCTTCTTATTGGCTTTTCTACCAATACTTTTTTTAGGTCAGATTTGATTTTCTCGATGACCTCAACTGCAACATTATTCTCCATCAGCGCAATTTCCAGTTCCCAGAACAGGCCTTCAAATTGCTGCGCATTTATTTTTGTTGTAATTATTTTTTCTTTCAATGAGGCAAAGAAACCTTTCTTCTCAGGCTCTTCTTTTATTATTTTTTCTACTTCATCGGTTCTTTTTGGCTCTTCGTGTTTTTTGATTATTTCCTTAACTTCTTCTTTTTGAATAGATTTAGGAATTTCCTTGAATTCAGCTTTGTGAATTGACTTTTCTTCAGATTTTTTTATTTTATGCTCTTCCTTTTTTATCTCATTGTGCCATGACGTTTTTTGATTATCTTCTTTTTTTAGCCCATAACGAACGTGCTTAGTTTCTGTTGCCTCTTTTTTCTTTTCCTCAATTAATTTTTCTTTTTCTATTGTGTTATATACTTTTTCTTCTTCAAATTCTTTTTTTTCTGACGTTTCTTTTTTCACTTCTGCAGGCTTTTCTTCTTTCCCAACGAACTTTTCTTTTATTTTGGCGAAAAATCCTTTTTGGACCTTTGGCTCTTCAATTGCTTTTTCTACTATTTTTTCCTCTACTTTTCCTTCTTTCTCCACGCCCTCTGAAATTTTTGAGATTGCGCTTTTCAGCTTGTCTTTTAAAAATTTGAACATTTTTTATCTGTTTATTAATAGTTTATATTTGCAATCATCATAAAAATTTGAAGTTACAATTTAAAATATGAAACTTGACAAGAATTTTAATCACTGCGGCATTATCTTCTGCAGTACTTGCTCTATTTCTCCTGCCCTGCCGGCCATTTTTTCGAGTTCGTTTACCATCCTTTCATGGATTTTTTTCATTTCCTCAATCTGGTTTTGAATAAGCTTCTTTGCCGATGCGCGGTCTTTCTGCACGACGGCCCCTGCACCGACATTGACAAGCAGGTCGGACGTGTCTTTTATCGTTGCTTTCACAAATATGCCAGAACTTATAGGGACAAAAATCTCCTTGCCGCTTTTTATCCTGTCCAGATCATCAATGGCGCTATTTGTTGATGCAGCCTCCATCAGCTGGTTTGTGATTGCCTCGAGCTGAGCCTGCATCTTCTTGATGTGCTGGTCCAGCATTTGATATTCTGCATACATTTCCTGCGCTTGTTTTTCTTTGTCTTCCATCATTTCAATTTTTTTTGCAATTTTCTATACATCTCTTCGTAGACAACTCCCATCGGCAGCCCTTCATGAGTTCTTTTTATTGTCTCTGCCAGTATTGGCCCTACAGATAGAACCTTGATTTTGCTTATCATTTTCTTCTGCGGAATTTCAATCGTATTTGTAATGACGAGCTCCTTTAAATGCGATTTTTTTATTCTTTCTATTGCAGGCCCAGATAAGACTCCGTGAGTTGCAAAAGCATAAACGTCCTTGGCTCCGAATTTTATCAGTATGCCTGCGGCTTCTGTAATTGAGCCCGCTGTGTCAATTAAATCGTCCACAATAATAGCTGTTTTTCCCTTGACATCACCAATGACATTGTGCACTTCCGCAACGTTTGCCTCCGGCCTTCTTTTGTCGATTATGGCGATGGGTGCGTTCAGAACTTTTGCGTAGGACCTTGCACGTGCAGCCCCTCCAGCGTCCGGGCTTACTATCACTATGTCCTTTAAATTTTTATCAATTAAATAATCCAGGACGTGGGGTATCAAATCAAGATTATCGCTTGGGATGTCAAAAAATCCCTGCACTTGGGCGACGTGCAAATCAAACATAATCACCCTGTCGACCCCGGCAATCTGAATCATGTTTGCGACGAGCTTTGCAGTTATTGGCTCACGTGCCTTTGTTTTTTTATCCTGGCGGCAATAGCCGAAATACGGAATGACTGCAGTTATTTTTTCCGGAGAAGAGCGGTTTAAAGCGTCAACCATTATCAGCAGCTCCATGATGTTGTGGTTTGCGTCTGGAGACGTTGGCTGGATGATGTAAACATCTCCGCCTCTCACGCTTTCCAGAATCCTGCAGTAAATCTCACCGTCGCTGAATCGCCTAATATCCACTGGAGTCAAAGGAACTTTAAGAATTTTTGATATTTCATCAGCGAGTTTCCTGTTCGCCGTTCCCGATATTAACTTGAGATGAAACTTTTCCAAAAAAACCACCTTTGATTGGGCTTATAGAATAAAGCCATCTTTAAAAAGATTTGGTTTTGCTATTTGGCAGATATGGGTTTTGGATCTAAAGGTTTTTCCTGCAGCTGTTCCCCTCCTTCTGCCTTTATTTCCTCCTTTTTCTTCAGCAGAATCTGTATCTCTCCAAATGGCATATCTTGTATTAATTCAATTTTATTCTGCTGAGCCAAATGCAATAATGGAATAAAAGTATGCACCTTGTCGTCCTTTGATTCTGAAGGCAGCAGTTTTGCAAAAGTTAATTTTTCTTTTATTGTGCTGACAAAAAAAGACCTTATTTTGATGTAAACTTCCCTTATTATCTCAGTTATGTCTTTTTTCTTTTTGGGAGCTTCCATATTTAAAGGAGGAATTGAATGCAACAGCCTTCTTTTCTTGACTTCCAGTGCCCTTTCAAGGGCTTCAACCAAATCATAGATTGAGACTTTTCTCTGTCTTGGCTGAGGAGTTCTGGGAATTAATGTCGGAATTTCGTCAAGCTTTGCGATACGGCTGGGCTCTTCAAATCCAAGCTCTTCCATTTCTTCCTCCACGCCCATCAGCAGCCGGTCAAGCTCGCTTAATTCTTCACCGACTAGCTTGTGAGATTTTAATTTTAGGAGGATTGCCGCTGCCAGCAGGACTTTTCCTGAAATCCTGAAGTCATGCTCTTTAAGGCTTCTTAGAATTTCAATGTATTTTTGGGTCAATAAGCTAATGTCAATATCCCATGGATTCATTTGCTCGCTTTTGACAAGGTCAAAAATGATTGTTTGCCATGTAATCTCGTCTGTTTTTGACAGGAGCAGATTGAAAATTCTGTCGTGGGGGTCCTGGTTCGTGTGTTTATCTACCTCTTTCATAAAAATAATTCTTAGATTGTAAATATATAAATGTAGCTGTTTTTGGCTAATTTTCATTCATTTATTTTATAATTTATTGTTACTGACTAATTGCACGACCTTGAGAAACCACCATAAATTATTTATACAGATCGGCGTTTCTTATTGAAATGAAGAGTCCTGTTAATAATGTAGTTAATGAACGTCAAGTTTCAGGTGCTGAGGAATTATTTACCCTAGTTTGAAATATTTACTGGCTCCACTCATTGGTATTGAATTAGTGCTTGGCGCCGGAATAGAGTTACAAGAAAGGGCCAAATGCTATAGGGATGCGGATTATATAAAAAGAAATCTGGCACCAAATGCAGTGTACATGCCGCTTCGATATGGCTTTGGAGGAATGTGTTTACCTCAGAATCTAGACGGACCTTACAATGTGGACATAGATGAAAATGGAACATTTGAAGCTGTTGGCCGAGTTAGAAATACGGAAAATGGTAATTTCGAGCCTGGGCTGTTTGAAATCCGTGATGGCCATCAAGTAACCAGAAGATTTCGATTAGTTAACGGGGAGATTGAGTATATAAGATAATTCTTTGTTTCTTCGCACATTTGTTTTACATAATTAAAAATTAACCGAAATCTATATAAATCACCATATCAATGAAAATAGTGGTTTGATGAAAAGGCCAAAGCTGTCGAAACACGATAGGTACGTGCCAATCGTAATTCTAATTATTGTTGGAGTTTTGGTTGTTGGCGCAGGAGTTTGGTATTTATCTAAGGAACAATCTTCCAAGCTAATACAAGTTCCCGCTGACCCGATTCCATTGCCGCCAGACCCAGGTGAGGCAGGAAAGCAAACGCTTGCTGGCATTGATTCTGACGGAGATGGTGTACGCGACGACATCCAGCGCTACATCGCCCTAAACTATCCTGATTCTGAAAAGACGCGGGCTGCACTGACGCAAACTACATGCGCAATGCAGGGCGCGCTACTAGACGCTGATAATGAGCAAGCTTCAATTAATCATGTAATTGAAGACTTTGCCGCTGGCGATTGTCTATCATACATCAAGGGCACCAAAGATGCGTGGTTAATATTCGCTGCTTTACGTGCTCGAATTCTCAATACCAAAGACAGAAGCTTGGCATACGTCAGGGCCACACAGCATTTCAGCGGCCATGAGATTACCAACACCCCGGCGACTGAGCTGAAGCTTGGATGCACATTTAATCCTGACTTGATGCGGAACTGAAGATTGTGACGATTCCTCAGCTTCGGGCCAGCGTTTTCTTGGGGAAATCGACATTGTTGCAAAAAATGGCAATCGCCTGGATTTGTATGAAGTCAAGTGCTCTTACAGGATTGTGAAGGCAAGAAAACAATTGAATAAAATAAAAAAACATCTGAATTTAGAGAACGTGAGAAGTTACTTTTACTGTGGGAATTCCAAGGTGCTGGTGACGGTTTAATTAAACAGTGGAAATTAAGATTCCCTGTCCGAGTTGTTGCAGAACTTTACGATCCAAAGATTTAGCATCTAAATAAGGTATCCTAATTACCGGCGTGCCTGTATTAGCTGCTGCAAATTCTCTTATTGTTTCGAATTGAAAAGTCCTGACCTTTTCTGCGTTATAATCTCTTTCAAGTATTTTATTAAATAAAACACCATCAACTGAAAAGTTATATTGTCGTAATTGGGCTATCAATCTTTCTGTTTCTGACAAGACAGTTTGCTCAGGAGAGGAAACAACTACAAAACCTGCTGAATTGGGGTCATGGAGGATATCCCTATATTCCCTCAATAAATTTGAGGCTGTTTTAGCATCTTTGCGAAATTGCTTTGAAGTAAATTGGCTCGCATCTTTGCTAATAAATTGAAGTAAATCAAAAGCTTCCACTAAAATAGGATTCCTACTCATCCTCCTTAAGTTTTTATCAATATTTTCAGGCAAATCCAAAAGCCTATATAATCCGGCTGTCGGCTCTGAATCAATAATCAATTTTCCGTATCCGTTTTCTTCCAGAGTTGTAGCATAAATTGCAGTTGAAATCGCACAGGATATGGAATCTAAATCCAGTGGAACTCCCCTGTCTTGGAAAAATTTAAAAAATTTAAGTAACCCGTATGCGCCAGAATAATCCTTGGCTTCTTTTGGTTCTATCTGAACGACATCTATGGGCAAATCCCCATAAACCTGCACAACATTGCCTTGTGTATACGGCAATCCAAAAGTATCAGTAAGTGAATGCGCTGGATCTGTGCTTGCAATCAAAACTCTCCTGCCATCCATTCTTTCTGCAAGACTTAACGCTGATGCTACAGCCAAAGTTGTTTTTCCAACCCCCCCCCTTGCCTACAAAAAATGTTATTTTTTTGTCTTGAAGTGATTTTTCGAGCGACATATAACTACTAAGTAATGATTCTTATTGTTTCTAGGCAAGGATACTACACGCTTTGCGTGTAGAGGAATTGCCTTGCCGTCCTCCATAAAGTTTTTCTAACATTTTGATTTTAAATTGAGTGCGCAACGAAATTTGGCGCGCGCACTCAAAAATTTTTCACATTC
>DATDZA010000040.1:0-8908 GCA_035288865.1 Candidatus Nanoarchaeia archaeon | reverse complement strand
GTAATTGTTGGTTTTGTTGTGTCATTGATGTTAACAGTAATATTCTTTACGTCATTTGTGGAATTAACATTACCAAGTGTATCGTTTGCAATAACCCTAAAGCTTATATTTTTACCCTCAAACTCATTATGTCCTGTTGGTATCGGATACGAGAAATTAACCATATATGCGTACAAAGTTATGTTAGAAGCGCTGGTATTCAAAGTTTGCCATCCGCTGCTGGTATTATAAAATTGGAATCTTCCTACTGATGTCTGAGTCAGGTTATCGCTCCAATTAGAAGTCAAAAATATATTCCTTCCCTGCGCTGAACCCGCAAAATCTGACGCATTTAATGTTCGGTTATTATCGCCACCGCCGGGCAACGTACTACCAGGACGCAACTCCGTTATATTAAAATAACCAACAACTGGTGGTATCTGATCAATAGTTACTAACAATGATGTCAAATTTATATTGGAGTTGTTGCTTGCGTCCTTTGCCATTACAGTAATATTCTTGGTTCCATTAGTCAAGCCAGTTACAGTCAGCGTGCAATTAACACCATCGGTTAAATTGCCCTGATGGTCAGCACCTGTTATGTTGTATACAGATGAATTTGTAGCAAATCCATTGGGCACACAAGTTAAGTTGCTATTCACGCCACCTACCCAAAACCTAGTTGCAGGAGAGGATAGGCCATCTCCGTTATTAGCAACCGTAACATTTATAGTAGTATTAATAGACATATTAACTCCTGTGCTGTTTATGTCTGCAACTGTAAAGTTAATCAATATCGAAGTGCCCGTTGTATTATATATTGAAACGTCATAGGGCGGTGTTTCATGCCGTGTTTTGTCTTTTGCCCCGTTGACCAAGTTTCCAAAGAATTGTATTTCGGGTGCCCCGGTATCATTTCCCAGCGCTCCACCGGAAAAGTGAGTTACAAAAGTATATGTCCTGCCCACTGTAAGCGCTACTCCATTCAATTGCCCTTTATCGCCTTCAACGTAGCATGCGCTTGGCCCCCCGGATGTTGGGGATATAATGGCAGCCAAAACAGCTGAACTGTTATAGACACTAAATGCAGTTGAATTACATGAAACTATAGCCGTACAATTCGGACTTGCTATCGTAGCCCCAGAACAGTACATGTGCCTGTTGAAGCCTACTCCCGGCTGCTCTATAACACCAAATTGGAATCTGATAAAGTCAGGCATGAAGTTTGAAAAATCCCCACCCGTGTATGTGGTATTAAATCCGTATCCGACAGATGAAAGAATTTCTTTCTCCGGGCTTGTTGTTAAGTTAGAGCCGCTGACATTTCCCAGCTTAGTCTCATCAATTTTCAAGCCTACAAGGTAAACTCTACTATTTGTACTCGTTACATTAAATACGAATGTGTAATTGTTTGTCAGCGGGTTGAAGAAACTGTCTGATGGCGGAGCGCCTCCCGAATCCGTATCACCTTCCGGAATTCCTGTTCCGTTGCCATATGTTATGTTGACGTGTGCTCCTCCAGTTGAACCAAAGCTGGTACTTGCAAACGCCTGCCTCATTTGAGTTACATTTGTTCCCGTAATAACAAAATCATAAGAGCCAGTGCAAATTTTATTTCCAGCACTGTCATTTGCACAGAACACCACGCTATGCGGACCCGGGCCCCTCCAGTTGCTTGTGATATTTAAATAAACACTACCATTATACTGGTCCATGATATTGGCATTTCCTACAATACTCCTAGCCATAGTATTATTATTCATAGTTCCACTTTTATTTTCCAACTGTCCTATTGAAGTGCCAGCAGTCCATGACGCGCTAGTAGTTATCGAAGCATTAAGTGTATACCAAGCAGTATGGGTGTTATTGTCGGAAATATTAAGCAGGAAAAGTATTGGCCAGCCTGAAAAATTTCCAGAAGCCTGCCCTACCCACAACTTGGCATCTTTCAAAGTCGCATTTGGCGTAATAGCAAACAGCCTCGGTGGTGTTGTGTCAAGCACGAAAGTATAATTAGCTGAAAAATTATAGCCAGCACCTGTGCCGTTGTGATCAACACAAGCAACAGCAACGGTATAGTTTCCATCTGCAGGAAATGTAAAGTTAATGTAACTTAGCGTGGCAGCTGCACCCGTATAGTTATTTATTTGATCATCAGCAGCCGGAGTCGCGTACCTTGTTAAGTTGCTAATGTTCTTTACAGCTTGCCACCCGTTACTAAATGGAGATACTGTAGTCGTGCTGTTCACCCACAAACTGCAATTTCCCGAGGCGTTCTGCCTGTCCTGTTGCCAGGTCACATTAAATGTGAAATTAATGTTCCTGCTAGCAGTCGGATAGGAGGAAGAATTTCCAGTTGCATTGAATGTGAAATTACTGGGC
Source organism: Candidatus Nanoarchaeia archaeon (assembly GCA_035288865.1). GTDB lineage: Archaea > Nanobdellota > Nanobdellia > Woesearchaeales > GW2011-AR4. The sequence goes on along the minus strand of DATDZA010000040.1, from coordinate 6,547 downwards.
GTTCTAATTGTCGACCAGTTCGCAAACCCCGCCTCGACGAAATTTCCTTCAAAAATCAAAAACGCAAAAACAAAAATCATCAAAGCCATCAGAAGCAGCACTACACTTATCTTTCCGCCCCTAGAACTAAATATTCTACCAGCACCCTTTTTTTGCATTATTAATCCTCAGACTTTTATTTGTACAGCAACGGTTATTTTGCTACATATATTTAAACCTTTTGAATTGCGCAACTTATATTTAAACTTTTTTATTCCACGCCAGTTTAAAACGAGGCAGCAAATAACAACCAGTGATACGCCTCTTACAAAAACCCAATTTCAAATGATATTTAAACTTTTCGAATTTACCAACTTTACAATTTGTCAAAATTAAAATGCAGATAAGAAATACGTCGAGAAACCGCATATTGGGAAATAAGATTAAATTGTGCGATACCGCCCTGTCAAAATTTATTGGGCTAATGTTCTCAAAAAAATCGGATATGGCATTGATTTTTAAATTTAACAGCGAGAAAAAAATTGGCTTGCATATGATTTTTGTTTTTTATCCTATAGATGTTTTATTTCTTGATAAAAATAAAATTGTAACAGACTTGAAAGAAAATTTCATGCCGTTCACTTTCTACACGCCTAAGAAGAAATTAAAGTATGTTATCGAACTTCCCAACAATACCATAAAAAATACGGGCACGGAAATTGGTGATAGAATATTCTTCTGATTATTTTTTACCACCGGCTTTCATCTTATCAAATAAAATTCCTACAAAACACGAGAACAAATAAATTAAAATTATGTCTAATGCAAAAGCAACTGGATTGAATAAATAATTTCCATATTTGCTGAAATAATTTTCAAGAAACAGCCCATCTGCAAAGCTGGATATTTCATCAATATCTCCAATGATTAAGTATTGGAACGGGAACCCGTATGCAGTGTAAAAGAATGCAAACGAAAGGCCTGCAGCAGACACACTTTCACTGGCAAAATAAAGGTACACTGTACCGACAAACAAAAATATCGTTGCCTTAAAAAAAGTAGGCCTCAGGAAATTTTTTATATTCATACAATCTAAAGAGTAATCCTCATATTTAAAATTATTGAAAATTAAAAAATTAAAAGCGGAAGTCGGAGATAAGATAGAATTCTAATATTTTAAAAATTAAGTGGGGATGCAAGGATTTGAACCCTGATTTCGGCTCTTAGCAATTTCTTGCCAAGATCAACCGCTAGCGCCTTTGGCCTTTCATCGCTTTTCAGCTCAGATGCCCAGAGAAACTGGAGGCGGCTATACTGGCCAGGTTGTACTACATCCCCATACAAAATAGAAGAAATATTGTATTTATTTAAAAGTTGTTGTTTTAATTGAAATCAGAAATTATTTTTTATATTCAAAAATTATCAATCTTGTCGGTGAATTGCCTTTGCCTTTCACTTCTATTTTGCCATCTTTTCTTTCAGCTAATTGAGAAAATGGACCGCCGTCTAAATTAATTGCCCCTTGATATCCAAAAGTCTGAAGTCTTTCTGCCCATTCTTCTATTGTTATTTTATCTTCTGAAACTGCAAAGTAAATGGTTTTACCATTTTTTGTTCCTATTGCCGATCTATAACCTTTTTTAACTCCGCGTTGGTTGTCATATTTGTACCTATCTTCTCTGGCTTGCATATGCACTGCTTTATTAACGACCAGCAAAGGGTGCATTCCAATCACAAACCAGTAATTTCTTAATTTTTCATCCAGAGTCCCTGTGCCACCTAATACCTCGCCGACTTTAATTTCATTGCCACTTTTGCTCACGCTGAAATATCCCCTGACATATTCTAGATTTCCATCTCCAAGCTGTTGGCCCTCGGCAAGATATACAATTCCTTGAGTTTTATAATTTGGGCTAAAATAAGGTCCATTAATTGCTGCTGCAATATCTGAATTGTTCTCGACAAATTTTTGAGGTGTTGTTGTTAATTCCCGCACCCCAATTGTTTGATGCTCAGAAATATCAAAAAAATGTTCTGATAGATTGGAAAGTTTTCGCTGGGAAGAAAATAGTTTCACAGAACTTAATGCAGGATACATTAACATGGACAATAAAGTTCTTCTTTTCATCTTAAATTAAGAAAGGTATATTAAAATAAAAACTTTAGTAATAAGCTTCCCCTTCTGCCATGTCAGGAATTTCTTCAGCCAGATTATTTGATTCTTCAGCCTGTTTATTTCCGGGCTGCATATTTTTGACAAATCCAAAAAACAATCCAATTCCCGCAAGCAAAATTGCTGTAACTATTAGTACAATCATCAGTGCTGATTTTAATCCTGAAAAGTATCCGAGCGATGTTCCGCTTATATTCGCCCTCAGCACAACCTGATTCAAAAGCTTGTCTCCGCTTTTGATGTCAACAAAAAATGTTTGCTTTCCGGTTGATTTTCCGGTTGAGGAAGCATAAACATTTACAGTCTTTGACTCAGATGCTCCAAGTATAAATACATTTGATTCACCCAGCCTTAAATTAACATTATCATTGCTGTGAAGCAAGATAGTATAAACATTTGACGACATTCCATTATTTTTCAGAGTAACTGGATATATAACTTCGCTTCCGTCGTTATTCAAATTCTGCTCAAAGAAAGGCACACTAACAGCAAGCTGATTAACTGAAGGCTGCAAAGTTTTGCCAACGACAGTAACTGGGATGTCCCTTGTTTCTGTATTTCCGCTCGACTGCGAAGTAATTTCAGTTCTTAAGGAGTAAGTTCCGGCAGGTGCGCCCTCAGGAATTTTTAATATAAAATCAGTAGTTTGACCGTCTTTAAACTGGTCTATAAATTTTGAAGATGAAACATCAAGCTCAGATATGCTTACTCTTAAAACAATCGATTCAAGAGGCTGAACTCCGGTATTTTTTAACCCAATTGCGACTCCGAGTGATTTCCCTGCCTGCACACTGCCTTCCGGACTTAATGAAATTATGCTTGCAGCAAATGGATCTTTTTGAGGCGTAATCTTTATTTGATAATTTTTTTCCAAAGTATTTCCATCATCATCCACAAAACTAAGCCTCAAATCAAAATTGCCCTGCGCGAATTTGCTGTTAATCAATGAAAGCTTGAAAGTTTTTGTAGTTTCCTGGTCTTTAGAAGCGTCAAAAGTTAATGCGGTGTCAGAAACTGAATCACCGTTTTCAAAAGTCATAACAGCGTCGATATGCGCCTGATTTAGGTCCTCACGCGGCGTGAATTTTACCCTCAAGCTTAAATCTTTCTTTGAGCCGCTTAAGCTGATAAAGTTTGTTCTGCCCTCAACGATATTATTATTTTCAACTTCCACACTATTAACTGAAACATCCAAATCATTGCCGAATGAAGCAGAATTTCCATTTCTCATTCTCAGGCCATAAGCCTGGCTTATTGAATTGCCATCTGCATCTTTCAGCTTTACCGTCAATTCAAATGAATTGCTGTTTTTCATTCCGTTCAATAGCTCAACTCTAAGCAGTCTTGAAGCTGCCAAATTACTTGCAAGATTAAAATTGGGAGAAGCGTCCGCAACTACATTGCCGCTGTTCAAATCTGTTAATACCGTTTCAACGTGCGCATTATTCAAATTCTCAAGCGCTGTAAATTCGGCCAAAATATCAAATGTATTGCTCTCGTCAATGAAATTTGTTGAAGACTGTGCAGCTACTTGCCCGTTGACCTTAACTCTATCAATAGAAACATCAAGCGCTCTTCCTAAAGTTGCCTGTTTTGTCTTAACTTCATATGTCTTCTGCTCCGATCTCCCCCTTGAATCAACAATCTTAATTGTTAAATCATAATCATTTTCTCTCGTTAATTTGTCAATCAGTCTCAATGTAAAAGCAGATGTGAAAGTTTGATTCTTTCCAAAGTCAAAGGTGCTAGTGGCATCAGAAACAACATTGCCAGATTGCCTTCCCCTTAAGCTCGCTTCCACATGCCCTTTCTCCAGTGTTTCAACTGTAGTGGAATCAACTATAACTGAGAAAACATCAGCATCAGCTACAAAATTGCTTCTTGATTCAGAAACAACCTGCCCATTTACCCTGACCCTGTCAATTGACACATCAAAGCTAGCTGCATAAATTAATGTGCTCATCAAAATACTTAAAATAATCATCAATCCGCTGAAAACCGAAATTTTTTTCTTCATTTTCCCAACTCTTTAATTTTTTTTGCTATTATGTAGTAAGTACAAATACAACATTGAGTATAAAGGGTAGTATATAAAGCTTTCGGTTTATTGCTATTATAGGGTAGTTACAGATATTGAGTTTAATGAAAACTTACAGAGTGACTAGCAAGAACAGTTTTTAATTTATTAACTCTAACTTCTGTTAATTTTGAATTTATTTTGTTGATACTTTTTATTTGGCCCATTAACCACAATTACCTTGACAGTAAATCTCACCATTTCAATTAATTATTATCAAATTTTTGTTATTTTTTATTATTGAATTGAAAGATTTATGTTTTGAAGTACCTTTCCAAGAATGTAAAAATTAAATAAGTCCTAAAAATTCTATTTCTTCCTAACTTTCTTTATCGCAATTTCCCTAACAACAGTTTCAACTTGCTTCTGCGTTTTTCTCGTCAAAGTGTACGTGTAAAAGACTGCAAGAATCAAGAACAAAAATCCGCTTACCACCAATACATCAAGGGCCCTGAAAAATCCGAAATATTTCACTGCCGGATCCAGGGCAGCAGGGAACAATGCAACTAGAATCAAAAATATCCACACGACGGCCCAAAATATAAATTCTGTGATTGTGAATTGTTTTCTTTTGTAATTCAGGAACGAGTAATATATCATAAACAGCCCGAATAAAATTCCTGCAATCTGGATTCCCAAAACCATTATCTCACCTTATTTGTTTCCGTTAAATAATTTCCACCACAGCATGTTCAGGATGATTTTCATGCCGTCTATTACTGTAGTGCCTTTATACCTGTCAGAGTATATTGTCTCGATTGGAATCTGCACGTATTTTAACTTTTGCTTTCCGGCTCTTGATATCATCTCTGACTCCATTGAATAATCTGAAGCGCTCCACCTAATTTTTTTGTAGGTTTCTCTGGAAAATGCCCGAAAACCGGACTGTGTGTCATTCAAATCCACATCATAAAGAAGGCTCGCAATTTCTGATATGAACCAGTTGCCGAACCTGAGAATAGCGGGCATCTGCTTGCTGTATTTTCTGTAGCTGAATATAATGTCATAATCCTCTAATTTTTCAGCAAATCTCGGAATGTCATCTGGATTATGCTGCGCATCTGCATCAAGCGCCACAATGTGCGTCGCGCCCCGTGCAAAGGCATAATCACATCCTGTCTTCAGGGCGGCTCCTTTCCCAAGATTAATAACATGACTAAGAACAATCGCACCAGCCCTTTCTGCCAATTTTGCTGTTCCGTCCCTGCTTCCATCATCAACAACTAAAACGCGGGATACGTGCTTTAGCGTTTTCTCAACTGTTTTCCTTATATTTTTCTCTTCATTATGGGCAGGTATAATTGCCCATAAGTTTTTTGTTTTCATTTATTTTTTATTCAAGAATTATTTAAAGTAGTTGTATTAGTTGTGCCAGTTGTGATAATTACATTATCCTGCGCGGCCGTTGGTGCAATTGCAGTTTCTTTCTCAAGAATATTTACAATTCCGTCGGATATTGTAGCATTATTTCCTTCCCAATCTATCTTGTAAGTATATATATCTGTTCCGGTCAATCCGCGCTGATGGTCAAATAATTTAAAATATCTCAGGCCATGCCCCTGCATGTAGAACATTCTCGTGAACATGCTTCCAGTCAATTCCCTGCTCGATAAAATAGCAGCAATTTCACTGTCACTTTGCGGAACCAGAGTGATTCCAAAATCAAGATTAGTGCCATTAAATTCTTTCTTCAAAATTCCGTCTTTGGTTGTAAATGCAGCAGCTCTTGGCCTCACAATCCCCTGCTGCCCTTCGCCAAATATATCATAATTGCTCAAATTAACCTGGAGACCGTTGCTGCACAGGTAAATTTCATTGCCAGTTCTCTTGCAGCTGGTTGTTCCTCCATAGCCAGGCCACGGAGCGACCCATGAATTTGCATCGCTGTCGCTTGAAATTGACTGAACTTCAGAATAAATATTCTGCGCCTGTTCTTTGGTATAATTAAATTTACTCATCATGTATTGAACAGCTGCCTCTTCAGGCATTTTTCTAGCGTTCTGCCAGATGTCCGCCCTTTCAAAATTCCAGCTCCCGAAATGCCCCCATACCCCGCTCTTTCCAATCATGTCATCTGATGCGATAAAATATCCTTCCGGAGGATTGCAGTGAGTGTAAGATAATACATCATCTGCCTGCTGGCCATCTAGCCTATATTCAAGAAGTTTTTTTCTGGCTTCCTCTTTGCTCAAAACAATTATTTCATTAATTATTTTTAATGATTGGGGAGTATGGTTGTTTATTTTGAATAAAGTTTCATATGCATTATTGTGGCCACAGTCCAGCATCCTTAAAATTCCCGCAGCTTCTTTTTCGTC
>DATDZA010000039.1:0-3791 GCA_035288865.1 Candidatus Nanoarchaeia archaeon | reverse complement strand
GCTTTATAGACTACTTCAATTATTTCCTTTCTCATCTCCTTCGCTTTCCGCTTCAGTTCGAGAACAAAACTATTCTCTGCCATTGTGGAAACATAGAATTATTCACTTTTTATATCTTTGCATTAAAAATAATTCATTTCTTATCAATCAAAACTTTAACAACTGCATTTTCGCTGTCAACAGCATTTTTCTTAGATTCTTCCTGCGTATTTCCTTTCCCCAGTATAGGTATCAGGAATATATTATTTAATTCAATTTTTTCATTTGTTTTTATTACGTCCTCCTGCTCTAATTTTTGGTCATTCAGATAATAACTAATTCTCTGCGGCAAGGTTGTTTTGTTTTTGCCGGATTTTTGCATCATTTCCTGGAAATTTTCAACTGAACTTTTGAAGCTGCCAGCGGCCTTGTCGCTGATTTTTATTTCCAGCTCTAGGCTGCAGAGAGACTGGTTATTCACAGAATAGCAGAAAAACTCAGGACTTTTATTCACCTTCACTTCAAGAATGTCATTCCCGTTTGTGAAAGCCGTGCTGTTGCCTACATTGACTTTGAAAGCGCCTTCTGGATAATTTAATTTGTAATTGACTTTATAGACTTTAGTTTCCGGAGAGCATGCAACTGCAAATATTGTCAAAATAAATAATACCAAATAAATTTTCTTCATCAGGAAAGGTAATTCAAGTCTATATTTAAATCATTATTAAAAAAATTAACTATCCATTGAATAATCTGCACAAGATTGCTGCGCTAGATGGGGTGGGTGTAGGGCGGATAAATCACATTTAGTGCAATTATAAAGTTCCTTCCCTAAAGAGTGAAGATCCAAAGTAGTGATTAAAAATAAAGTAAAAACAAAAAGTGCATAAAAATAATTAAAAGAAAAATAAAATTACTTCTTTATAACTTCCATTGCAGGCTTCATGTTCTTCCATGCAAGGTCGAACAGGCTGTCAAGGGCGTTTGCGAAGAAAGGCGTGTTTACCCAGATTCCGACGTCGTAGGTCGGGTGCACTTCAGAATCGTCAAGGACCATAAAGATGATTTCCTTGCCGTCAACAATGCAGAATCTTGCTTTGCTCTCGGTGTTCCTCACTTCCGCGATTCCCTGTATATCTTTCAGCGCAGGCAAAGCTTCTTTCGTTATCGGAGCGGCGATTCTTATCTTGACGCCTCTCTTCTTTAATTTTTCAAAAGTCGGCTTTAGGCCTTCAATCTTTCTTATGAACCCTTGCGAGGTTGTCATAAGGGTGACGGATTCCTCTGCATTCCTTATTGTCAGTTCCAAATGATTGTATAAATTGTGGCGCCCCTTCAGCGAGCCGCTTAAGTCAGACGGCTCAACCAACTCAACTCCCTGTGTGTGAAGAACGCTCAGCTCATTGACAATTTCAGTATTTTTCAGATCGCCCAGCTTCTTCAGCTCATCTTTGGCCGCTTCCTGCACGTTTTTCTTTACCCTTTCAACAACTTCTTTCGGCGGAACGGCAATGTATTTGATGGGCTTTCCTAGCTTCATGATTACAAACCCTTTTTTCTCCAAAGATTCAAGAACATCGTAGCTCCTGCTTCTGGGAACATTTGCTATGTCGCTTAATTCCCCTGCCGTAGAAACTCCCCTGCTTAACAGGGCTGTCCAAATCTTCACTTCATATAGGTTTAAGTTAAAAAACCTTCTCAGTTTGCCTAAAAATTCATCTTTAACTATCATTCGAATACACCCCCCTTTTGTTATCTAAAGGGGATAAAAATACTAATATTTAAGTGTTGTTATTTCCAACCAGTAAGTGGTAATTCCATCACAAAATGACGAAATCAAGTCATAACTGGCTAGTTAAGACAATATATAGGCAAGTAATATATAAATGTTTCGGGAGGATACGAGTAGCTCATCCATTTAAATTGAGAAAAACTCTACATAATGAATTTTAAAACAAATGCCTATTTTATCCTGTTATCAGCCAAAACCTTCACAACATTTGGGTCAACAAGTGTTGTTGTATTCCCGTAGTCCGTTCCGCCCTCTGCGATAACTTTCAGAATGCGCCTCATAATTTTTCCGCTTCTTGTTTTGGGCAGGTCATCTGCAAACTGTATCTTGTCCGGCTTTGCAATTGGCCCTATAGTTTTAGAAACATGAATTCTCAATTCTTCTTTCAATTTATCGCTCTTCTCAAAGCTTTTTTTCAGAACAACAAAAACGTAAATTGCCTGCCCTTTTATTTCGTGGGGATAAGGTGCAATTGCAGCTTCAGCAACAGCTTCATGGCTTACTAAGGAGCTTTCAACTTCCGCACTTCCGATTCTGTGGCCCGCGACTTTTATGACATCATCGCTTCTCCCCATTATCCAAAAATCCCCGTCTTCATCAACTTTTGCCATGTCTCCGGTTAAATAAACCCCAAACTGCTCAAAATAAGTATGCCTGTACCTGTCCGGATTGTTCCATACCGTTCGGAGCATTCCGGGCCATGGGTGTTTTATCACCAAATAGCCGCCCTCATTCACATTTGCCCTGCTTCCGTCCTCTCTTAAAATGTTAGCCACAATTCCGAAAAACGGTCTTGTTGCTGAGCCTGGTTTCAATGGAGTTGCGCCCGGCAATGGAGTAATAAGTACCCCTCCGGTTTCGGTCTGCCACCACGTATCAACAATCGGGCATTTTTTCTTTCCAATTATAGTATAATACCACATCCATGCTTCTGGATTTATCGGCTCGCCCACGGTTCCAAGCAGCCTTAAGCTGTGAAGGTTGCATTTGTTAGGCCATTCATCCCCTTCTTTTGCAAGCGCGCGAATGGCTGTCGGTGCCGTGTAAAAAATACTTACTTTGTGCTTTTCAATTATTTTCCAGAATCTGTCCGGCTGTGGAAATGTCGGAGAGCCTTCGTACATCACAATAGTTGCCCCGTTTGACAGCGGCCCGTAAACAATGTAAGAATGACCAGTAATCCACCCGATATCCGCCGTGCAGAAATAAACATCATTTTCTTTTATGTCAAAAATATATTTAAAAGTTTGATTTACAAACAATAAATATCCTGCCTGAGTGTGCAAAATTCCTTTTGGCTTTCCGGTTGTTCCGCTTGTGTAAAGTATAAACAAGGATTCTTCCGAATGCAGGCTTTGCGGCTCGCAAAAATTTGCAATATCCTTTTCATTAATTAAATCATCCCACCAGAAATCCCTGTCATTCAGCATGCTAATATTGTTTCCAGCCCTCTTCACAACAACCACATTTTTAATTGAAGGGCAATCTTTCAGGGCAGTGTCCGCATTTTCTTTTAGCGGAACAACTTTTCCCCCTCTAAAGCTTCCGTCGGCAGTTACCAATAACTGCGCATTTGAATCCTGAATCCTGTCCTTCAGCGAATCTGAGCTGAATCCCGCAAAAACAACAGAATGTATTGCGCCGATGCGGGCGCATGCAAGCATCGCAATCGGCAGCTCTGGAATCATCGGAAGGTAAATTTCAACAACCTGCCCTCTCTGAATGCCCTTTTTCCTGAGAACATTCGCAAACCTGCAGACTTCTTTCAGCAGCTGCTCGTAAGTATAAGTTTTTGCCTCTCCTGATTCAGGCTCCCAAATATATGCAATCTTTTTTCCCTTCCCTGCCTTGATAATTCTGTCAAGGCAGTTGTAAGAAACATTAATCTGTCCCCCTTCAAACCATTTAAAGAAGCCCATATCATTCCTGAACACGATGTCCCACTTCTTGAACCATTCCAATTGCTCTGCCCTTTCCGCCCAGAATTTCTCAGGATTTTCAATTGATTTTTTATAGATTT
>DATDZA010000038.1:0-45677 GCA_035288865.1 Candidatus Nanoarchaeia archaeon | reverse complement strand
TACAAAAGTGGGAAAATGCTTACTGGAGAACTTAAGAAATTTACTGCCGACACAATAAACAAATATTTGAAAGAGCATCAGGCAAGGCGGGAAAAAGCAAAGAAAATGGTAGAGAAGTTTATGCTGAGGGGATGAATTGGTTTAGTTTTTTATAGAATTTTAAAATGCTAAAAAGCATAAAATGGGGTCTATTTGGTTTATTAATAGGATTTTTAATAACGATTATCTCCTTTATCGCATTCTCACATAACTTTGATTGGTTTATTATTAATCTTATTATTTATCCCATTTATAAATTATCTTCACTTATTGATGCCGTATTTTATCTATGTCCCGCCGCTAAATCAGAATGCATTTACCGTGATTTAGAAGTGGCAGTATTTTTCGCTCCAATCTTTTATGGTTTTTTTGGTCTGATCATTGGATTGATAATAGATAAAATAAAGAAAAAATAAATTTTTTCAGATTCACATTCAACGAACTTGACTACCATTTTTTTCCATTAACTTTAAATAATCGTTAAAATAAAGAATATTTAAATACTAGAATTGCTAAACTACATAAAATGGAACACAAGCAGCATCATTCGCAAATCTATTCACATGATCAGCACAATAATTATTCTCATAATGAACATCAATCTAATAATAAACCTAAGCAAAAAGACCATTTCAAATCTGCGCTTGTTGTTGTAGCTTTGGCAATATTCATTTCTCTTATAGGATTAATGAGCGGGCAAAATAATTTAACAGGATTTGCAACAAGCACGTCTTATAATTCCGATGCCGCAACACAAACTGATGTAAAGGAATATAATGATGTCAAGTCGCTGGAAGTGCTGGCTCCGGGAAATTATTATATTGATGCAAACGGATTTATTTACTGGATGGATGATGATTCGACTCCGGCTGTTGCAAAGGTAAAATCATTAACCGACGACCAGAAAAACAGGAAGATATATATTGATGACAATGGCAATGTGGGTTATATTCTAAATTAATAAAAAAGAAGGTGATAAAATGGCAGAATTCAATATAGCGCCTTTGTCGGGCGGGTTTATGCTGACAAGCATGGTGGGCTTCATAATTTCTGCTTTTTACATTCTTCCGGCTTCAAAGAACTGGGGATTTACATTTGTGCTGTTCTTTACGCTGATGTTTGTTGCTTCAGCAATTTCAATGACTTACGCGCCAAGCGACTGGCCGATAAAAATGAACAGGGGTGTAAAAAAATGAAAAGAACAACACATAGATCGAGCACGGGAAAAAAACTTTATGCAGTGCGCGACAAAAAAGGAAAGTTTAAGGACATACAGACCTATAAGAGGGCGCATGGCTCAGACATAAAGAGAAAATCCAAGGCTGAGAAAAAGAAACGATAAACCTTGAACCTGCAAGATGATAGCATATAATGAAGTACTCTTGCGGTTAATTCTTGCAGCAGTCTTTGGTGGCTTGATTGGGATAGAGAGGGAAATAGTTCACAAGCCGGCTGGAGTCAGGACGCATATGCTCGTTTCACTTGGCTCGGCTTTATTTTTATTATTGGCATTGGAAGGGGCGCCTCCGGAATTATTTTCTGATATAACTAGCAGGATAATTGCGGGAGTTGTCACAGGAGTAGGGTTTCTAGGCGCTGGGACAATCTTTAAGTCAAAGATAGAAGTTCATGGGCTTACGACAGCAGCGTCAATATGGGCAGTTGCCGGAGTCGGAATGGCAATCGGGCTAGGATATTATTTTATGACATTAGTTTCGGTTGTATTGGTTTTGATAATCCTTCACCTGAATAAATTGGAATTTTTCAGGGGATTGTGAATATTATGAAACTCTGCCAAATCATTTTTGTTTTATTTTCTTTCATGCTAATATCTTGTTCTTCCACTTCAAAAACAGAGATTCTCCAGAATCAAAATGGTAATTTTGTTTTATACGTAAGCGACCAAAGTTTCGCAATCAGCCCTGTGGATGTTAAGATATTTATAGATGATAAGTTAGCCATTGATGATAAATTTAGAGTTGGAAACCAACACAATTGGAAGGAGTTTATCTTTCAACTTGAAAAAGGAAACCATACTTTAAGAGCAATTTCAATCAAAGGAGAAGCCACTTTGGAAGAACAATTTGAAGTTAAAGATAGACATTGGGCAGTGTTAGATTATTGGTATTATCCAGAAACACATTATAGTCCAACGCTAAAGCACTTTAATTTTAGAGTGCAAGACAGCCAAATAGGGTTTATGTAAAACAAGTCAAATCTCAAACACTTTTTCTTTTCTGGCAAGACGTTTCTCCAATGATAAGTGTATCTTAACAAGTCTATTATTTAATATGTTGTCTTTGATTATTCTGTAGTTGAACAAGTTTGAGGTTTTTAGGGGATTGTAATTATTTTAGTTTTTTATACACAAATTCAAACCACCTCCTGAAAGAGTCGGCAATATCCTTGTTGTCTATCATAAATGCACTTGGATATTCTTTCCATAGAACTATTGCAATTTTATTTCCAAAAATATTGACAACTCCTTTGGAATCAAAACCTATTGGGAAAGATTTCCCTTCAAAAAGTTTTCTTTTTATTTTGTCTTTCTCAAATTCTTTTACTTCCTTATTGTCGTATATCAACGTAAATTTTATTTTTTTCTTTATTCTTTCTTTCTCAAAATTTGGAATAAAATAGGGAAGTTCCTTGAAAATCATCCCTTTAGCTCCTAAAACAAGAACTTCTTTCCCTTCCTTAAGCATCTCTGAATGGATTGTTTTTATACCTTCTTTTCCTTTGTAGATTGACGCATTTATGACTTCTTTTTTCATTCCTTCCAGTTTTTTTAATTCCGGAAGAATTTGATTTACAATTTCTTTCTTTTCATCCAAATAATCCAGCAATTTTTCTGGATTTGACGCCTGAAAATATTTCTTGAAATCTTTTACAACATAACTAACTAAACCTAAATCTTCTAATCTTTCTAAGCTGTCGTATACTCTTGAGCGATGCAATCCTGACTCTTTTATTATATTTTGCGCAGTTGTCGAGCCTAATTTTAATAATGCTAAATATACTGCTGACTGGTTTTTGGTTAATCCAATTTGTTCTAAATGAAGGTTGTACATATAAAATTAGATTCATTAATGATTTTTAAACTTTTCTATTGTAATCCTAAAAAGGAGGACTATGATTTAAGAATACTACTTCATTACTTCAATTGAGTAAAAATGAAACAAAACCTCATATTTATTTTGGAAGATGAACCAAGCGATAGAAATTTTTTAGAAGCACGACTAAGAGAAATAAGTTTTGTTCCAACTACACAACCAAATGTTGAAGATGCTATAAAACATTTAGACGCTACTGGAGATGTTTATGCAGCTTATATTTTAGATATGCAAGTTCCACCTAATAAAAATGAAGAAAAGGTTTATGGCGCAGGACTAGACTTAAGGGAGCGACTTATTGACCGTGGCGTTCAACGAGAAAAGATTTTTTTGATGTCTGGATTTGTATCGTTGAGTGATATATCAGTCGCAGAAAAGTATAAAGTGGATCCGAATCAGATAATACAGAAAGACCAAATGACTGAATTATTCTTAAGTAATTTGTTAAAAATAGCAAAATAAGAAAAATAATCTAGAACTCAAACACTTTCTTCTCTTTTGGCATTGCATTCGGAGCGGAGCCGCCGTGCCATGTATATCTAGGACGGACCCTGATTGGATATAATTTTTCGTTTATATCGTCAAAAACAATTGCTGCGCCCTCCTCAGGAGGTAATAAATTCAGCTGCTTATCCAAGCCTTCTCTCATATAGCTCTGCATTATGCTACCAAGAGCCTGAACATCGATGTTTGCTGTTATTCTGTGGGCAATTACAACATCAGACTGCGTGAAAACGTCACTGTGGATTTTTCCGGGCTGCTGCGACGCCAATATGAGTGAAATTCCAGGCTGCCTTCCTTCCCGTAAAACGGTAACAAGCGGCAAAGTTGCAGGAGTTTTTCCCTTGTTTGGTAAAAATTCGTGCGCTTCGTCTATCACAAGCCAGACAATCGGTTCTTTCTTCTCTTCTTTTTCTTCTTCGAAGAAATGAATCTCCTCGGCAATTGATTTCTGCTCTTCAGCTTTTCTTGCAGTCATTCTCTGCTGGAAAAGCTTTTGCGCAACCAAGCCGATTACAAGGGCGCGAAGGTTCTCTGCACCGGAAGTAGTTGCGTAAGCGCTGACGTCCAGAACAGAAATCTGTCCGGGCATTACTATATCTTCAATTAAAGTGCCTTCTCTGCTGAACAATCCCCATTTTTCCGCTACAAGAAACCGGTTTTCAACTGCATCTTTTGTTGCTCTGTCTGACCTATCGTCCGAATCAACTGCCTTTATAATTTCTTTTATGTCAAAATCCAGATTTTCTTCTTTGAGATTATTAATTATCCTTTCTACCAGAATCCCTATGGGCTCTGTTATAGAAATGCCAAAAATCATGCACCATTCATCTGCGCCAATTTCGCTAGTTTTTACGGAAAATGGAAAATCTGTTGGAATTCCTTTGTCTTTATATTCCTGAAAATGGCCTATTGGCGTGAAAATGTGAACATTTAACCCCCTAGCCTCAACTCCCCATTCGTCTAATAATTCTTTTTCTTTGTGGTTCGGGTATTTCATCGTCCAGTAAATTCCCATTGTGTCGAGCATTACAACGGCCAGATTATTTTTTATTTCATCCGGCAAGTCATAAATTCCTTCTGCGATTACGCCCATGCTGTACGACTTTCCCGAACCTCTTTTGCCGACCACAAAAACAACATGGGATTTTGCGACATCAAGATAAACTTTGTTTGACAGTGAAGTTGTCTGGCCCATTTTGACGTAGTGCTTGCCCAGAAATATAGCGCCAGTTGTCCCGTACTTTTCCTTGTCTGCTTCGCTTCTGCCTATTACAATGTCGTACATACTGATGATCTTGAAGAGCATTTTATAAATGCTTTTAGTGAAACTTATTAGTAACAAATTTTGCTTTTTTTATTAGAAAGATTTATTTATTAGCCTTAAGCTGCCTTAGTCTGTATGGATGACATAAACAGCAGGGATAAACTTCAGCAGGAACTGGATTTTCTCAAGGAAAGCTTTGAGGCTGAGGTAATAAGCAAAGATGAATATGAAAAAGGAAAGGAAAGAGTAGAGCAGAAACTGAAAGAAATAAATCATAATGATGAGGACAATGAGGAATCAAAAGGCATAGAAAAAGCTCAGAAAGTTGAAGAAACTGAAAGTGCAAGCAAGGACAAGAATGAAAATGATAATTATTTGGAGGATGGCAACAAATTAAGAGCAATTCCCGAAGAAAAAACAGAAATTAAGCAAGAATCAACAAAAAAAGAAAAGTATTTTGCTGAAGATGGTTTTAAAGTAGATAAAAAGGAGAGCAAACTTTTCAAGTATGCAATTGTTTTTGTCGTGCTTGCGCTTGCGGTCTTTTTTGTATATTCTCTGTGGCATTCCGGCACGTCAAACCAACCCCAAATCAAGCCTGCCGCTTTATGCAATTCTGATACAGACTGTATTAAAGATAACGTTAATTCTGTGTGCTCCAGCCCCGGAACGAAAAATGCGAAATGTCAAATTCCAGAAGTTCCAAAGATTAAAGTCATCGTATTAAACGGGAGAAACGAATGCTTTAACTGCGATACCAAGAGGATTTTGTCTTTGCTGGAAAGCTGGTTTGGAATAATTGATGAAAAGGAAATAAATTATGATACTGAGGAGGGAAGATTACTATCTGATAAATACGGAATAAATGTGCTGCCGGCCTATGTTTTAGATGAAAAGATAATTAACAGCTCTTCTTTCGGGCAATTTAAGCAAATTTTCATCAAAAAGTATGATGGGTACGTCATGAAAGAAGATGCAGCAGGCTCTGTATATTATTTCAGGCGCGAAAATATACCAAACAAGCTTGATTTATTTGTAAAACCAAATGATCCCGCAAGCGCAAAGGCAGAAAAGAACCTGCAGGAATTTTTGAATTCATTCAAAAATGTTCAGCTTGAGAAACACATACAGGGTGACAGCTTAACTTCAGAGCTTAATATCAGAACTTTTCCAACTTTCTTAATTAATAATCAAATTAAATTTGGCGGTGTTCAGACGGCTGATGTGATTAAGAATAATTTTTGTTCTGTGAATAAAGCTGATGAATGCAAGAATTCTCTGTCGAAGAGTTTGGTTTAATTTTATATATTTTTATTAACTTATCTTCTTAAGGGAGGGAATGTTCTTATCGCACTATATTTATTTTATCCGCCCTCCACCAACCCTAAACCATTTAAAAAAAATCGTGCTCGATAAAAGAAACACAACGAGAAGGTGTGGGAACCGTCATAAGCCGGTCAAGAGCAACTGTGCTGTTCCCCTAAGAAAAATTGTTATGAAAAAAGCTAACACAATTAATAATAACAAATAAAAATAGAAAAAATAAAAAACGAAATTAATTTACAATTCAGCTACAGTCAACAAAGTTACTCTTGTCTCGTTCGGCCTTATTTTCGAGTCCATTCCTATCAGGAACTTGACATTGGATTGTTCAGCTGCCTTAACGATTTCTTTTTCAATACTTCCGTCGAAAACAACAGCATGGGCGTTGGTTATGCTTTTAAGCGCTGTGTGAATTTCGCTTATTGGCACTTTTCCAAGTACAGCCAACTTGTTATCAAGAATTTCGGCGCCGCGCGTCCCAATCAAGTCCTCAAGCATTTTCTTGAATGCATTTTTCTCATCTGGTGAAACTTGGGGCCTTCTTATTGGAGGCGCTGCTGTAAAAGGCCGCGACTGCATTGGCCTCTGAAACTGCTGCTGAGGCTGATGATGCTGCTGATATGGCTGCCGTTTGACGAGTTCCATGGCGGTTCTATCCGGCTCTCTGGAAAGCTCTAATTTAGCCTGCTCTCCCGAGATTCTGCTCCTTATTGCCTTGTGAATTTCTTTTTTTGTAATTTCCTCAACTTCTTTTCCGTCAGGAGCTTTTGTCACAAAATCAATTTCCGCAACCTGAGTTAACTCTTTGATGATCAGATTGCCCCCCCTGTCGCCATCAACAAAAACTGTTACAACTTTCTTCGAGCACAGTTCAACTATGGTTTCAGGAACTGATGTTCCGTTTATTGCAATTGCGTTTTTGAAACCATGCTTCAACAAATTCAAAACATCAGCTCTGCCTTCAACAACAATTATTTCATCACTTTCATTGATTGCAGGGCCTGCCGGCAGCCTGTCTTTGCCATATTCGACTATTTCCATTACCCTGACAGACGCAGTGACCTCATCAGCCAATTCCTGGGAATCTGGCATGGTGTTTTCCATCATTTTCTTGAGCAGTTCTTTTGCCCTTTCCACAACCATGCTTCGCTTGCTGATTCTGACATCTTCTATATTCACAACTTCAATTTTAGCGTTGCATGGCCCAATTCTCTGTATAATTTCCAAAGCTGCGCCTACAATCGATGTTTCGGCTTTGTCCAAAGAAGATGGAATAATAATTGAGCCTTTTGTCTTTCCTGTCCTTGTTTCTGTATTGACTTCTATTCTTCCAATCCTTCCGGATTTCTGAAGCTCTCTTAACTCTAAATCTGCTCCCAACAAACCTTCAGTTTGCCCAAAAATCGCTCCGATAACATCCGGCCTGTCAACTACGCCTTCTATGTCTATATTGGCATGAATAATATATTTTGACGATACAGGGCTTATTTTTCCCATTTTAATCTAACCTCCACGAGTTCAGAAGAAGCTATATAACTATTCCATCAAATAAATTATCGTATGAACGTGATTGATGAATATAATAGCTTCCTCAGTTTATTTATTTTTAGCTTTAAGAACAAGTTATGTCAATCATCTATCTGCACTATTATAATCCTAATGGATAATGATGAATGATAACGATGATAATCTTGTTCTCTTGCTTTTTGATTATTACAAATAAAATTTGTAGCCCGTAACACTAACCCCAAAGCTCATAGCTTGGCACTAAAAAATTCTTGCGAATTTTTGGTGCCACGAAAACTGAATGTTTTCTTGGTTTTACCGTTGGCTCCATTTGGTACTCTCGCGCCGGGCTTTATGCTGTGAATTGCACGTATCTATATAAATCTTTGTTACGTAAATATAGTTGGTTATTTATTTTCAGTATAGAAAAAATATCGCCTCTTTTATGACAATTAAGTTTCATTAAAAATGAAAACCCCAGCAAAGCCCCTTGCGAAGCCCTGCTGAGGAAAAAGAGGTGATAGCGATTTCTCCTCAAAAACTATAACGAAAAACGTTCCCCAACGTTTATGTTACTACTGTATAATGGAACATCTATATAAATCTTTCGGTTTGTTTACTATTTTGGAGTGGTGAGTAGGAAAAATATTTATACTAAACATGTTTACTTCAAATTATGCAAGTGCAGCCAATTGGTCCTTATCAAAATTTTGTAATTTATAGAGAAGTTCTTGACACTTCAGAAAGTGCTCGTAGCCACCCTTTCAATACAGTTTGGGTTATGAGCAGAGGTGTTATCCCGGAGTATTTTCCATCACAAGAATCTTTAGTTAAAAGGGCAGCTGAAATTACAACAACTAGGCGTATTGAGGCGCCCATTTTAGGAACTATCGCGGAAAATAGCGAATATGAATTTAGAGGTCAAACAAGGCGAATGGAATCTTTGACCCCTGAACAAATGGAAATTCTTTTTCAGCAACTCTCTGCAGTAATGCCTAACCTAAGAATACAATAAAAAATAATTTAATTTCCCCAACAAAAATTCTATACAATTTATAAACCTTGAAAAATAACTTTAATCTATGTCTCAAAAATCAAAGCCAAAGGAAGATTTCAAAACATGGGGAGATGTATTTGATCAGTTCACGCAGAGAACAGTATACAAATTAATTTCACAAGGGCATTTTGAGGGATTAGAAAGCCCGATTTCTATCGGTAAAGAATCAAATGTTTTTTCTGCTTTAAAGAAAGACGGAACAAGAATAATGGTAAAGATTTATCGCCTTGAAACGTGCGATTTCAACAGAATGAGCGATTACATAAAAGATGATCCGCGATATCCAAACCTGAAAGGCGGCAAGCGAAATGTAATCTTTGCATGGGTGCAAAGGGAATTCAGGAATTTGATGAAAGCGCGGGAAGCGAACGTAAATGTCCCCACTCCTTCAGCTTTTTCCAACAACGTTCTCGTGCTTGAATTTATTGGGGATCACGGAATAATTGCACCTAAACTGAAAGATGACATTCCGAACAATCCAAAGAAATTTTTTGACGCAATAGTAACAAACATGAAAAAGCTCCACAAGGCCGGGTTGGTGCATGCAGATTTGTCTGCTTTCAACATACTGAACCACAACGAAACTCCCGTTTTCATAGATTTCTCCCAAACAACTCCCCTGCAAAGTTCGCGGGCAAAAGAATATTTTGACCGGGATGTAAGAAACATTTGCACTTTTTTTAGGAAGATTGGCTTAATCGTCAATGAAGAAGAAACTAAAAAGAAAATAATTGGAAAATAAATTTAATAGTTGAAATATAATCTTAATAATCAAAAAATAAAAATTAAGAAAACTAAAATATTAAAATCAAAAAATTTGAATCCATAAACTTAAAAACAAATTAGTCTTTCAATTAAAAATGGCTGAATATGCTTATGAGTTAAAGGTGCCTAAGAACCGGGTTGCGGTTATTATCGGCAAGGAAGGGGCTGTGAAGAAAGAACTAGAAGAAGCCACGTCAACAAAGCTCAATATTGACTCAAAGGAAGGGGATGTTTTTGTTTCGGGAGAAGATGCTTTGGGTTTGTATACTGCAAGGGAAATAATTCGTGCAATTGGCCGCGGATTCAACCCGGAAATTGCAAAACTTTTGCTGAAGCCGGATTATATTTTCGAAGTTGTAGATTTGAGGGAGTTTACGGGAAAATCAATAAATGCAATGCTTCGCCTGAAAGGAAGAGTGATAGGGAAAGAGGGAAAATCGAGAAGGCTGATTGAAGAACTAACAGAATGCAACATTTCGGTTTTCGGAAAGACTATCAGCATAATCGGAACGCCTGACTCGGCTTCAAGCGCACGGCACGCTGTTGAATCTCTTTTAAAAGGCTCGACTCATGCCAACGTCTACAAATGGCTCGAAAGGAGAAGAAGGGATATGAAGAGAAAGGCGATAATGGAGATGTGAAAACTTATTTTTTGATAGATTCTAAATATTAATCGTTTATTTCATTAATAAAAATTAAAAGTTTTCTATATTATTTATTAATAAGAATATGAAAGCTAAATGCTTAATTATAAATATCAGTTATCTTGTCGGAATATGAAAATGCCAAAACAGGAAGCAAAAGTGAAGACAGAAAAATCAGACGAGCCGATAGCTTATGAGTTGGCGAAGCACCAGAAAGAGATTTCTGTGGCCGAATTTTTTACGAAGAACAGGCATCTGCTAGGATTTGACAATAAAAGAAAAGCATTGCTTATGACGGTAAAAGAAGCGGTTGATAATTCTTTGGATGCATGCGAAGAGGCGAGAGTACTGCCGGAGATAAGCGTTGAGATAATTGAAATGGGTGAATTCAAGTACAGGGTTGTAATTGAAGACAACGGCCCCGGGATTGTAAAAAAACAAATTCCAAACATTTTTGCAAAATTATTGTATGGGAGCAAGTTCCACACCTTAAAACAGGCGAGGGGGCAACAAGGTATAGGAATAAGCGCCGCGGTTCTGTACGGCCAATTGACAACTGGAAGGCCCGCAAAAATCACTTCAAGAGTTTCCAGCAAGGAGCCGTCTCATTATTATGAATTAAATATTGACACTCAGGCGAATAAGCCTAACATTGTAAAAGAAGAAATTGTTGAATGGAGCAAGGAGCACGGAACAAGAGTTGAGATTGACTTGGAGGCGGAATACCTGAAAGGCAACCAGTCAGTTGATGAATACCTGAAACAGACTGCTGTCATCAACCCGCACGTCACAATAATCTATACAAATCCAAAATCAGAACAGGTAATCTATGCAAGGGCGACTGACACTTTGCCACCCCAGGCGCAGGAAATCAAGCCGCATCCGTATGGAATTGAGCTTGGGATGCTGATGGACAAATTAAGATTTACAGAATCGAGGACTTTGCAGAGTTTCCTAACAACAGAATTTTCCAGGGTCGGGCCGGGAACGGCGAAAGAAATATGTGAACACGCCGCGTTGCTGCCAAAAACAAGCCCAAGCGAAGTAAGCCGAGATATGGCAGAAAAATTATTGCATGGGATACAGCAAACTAAAATAATTGCGCCGCCGACAGACTGCCTTAGCCCGATTGGGCATGAATTGCTTGAAAAAGGGCTGAGAAAAGAAATAAGGGCGGAATTTTATGCGACGATTTCACGGCCGCCCGCAGTTTATAGGGGAAATCCTTTCATAATCGAGGTAGGAATTGCGTATGGCGGGGAAATTCCAAAAGAGGAAAGGGCGAACATCCTTAGATTTGCAAACAGAGTTCCGTTGTTGTATCAGGAAGGGGCATGCTCAATGACAAAGTCTATAATAGAGACAAACTGGAAAACTTACGGGCTGCAGCAATCCGGTGATTCTGTTCCGGTCGGACCCCTTGTTATTGTTGTGCACATGTCATCTGTCTGGGTCCCGTTCACATCTGAATCAAAGGAAGCAATCGCCCATTATGCCGAAATTATTAAGGAAATTAAATTGGGATTACAGGAATGCGGAAGAATGCTTGGCTCTTACGTCAGGAAGAAATCAAAAATCAGCGATCAGATTGAAAGGGCAAATATGTTTGAAAAATATATTCCTGAAGTTGCAGATTCATTGTCATTCCTGAGCGGCGAGAAAATAGAAAAAATTCTGCTTGGGCTGCAGAAGATGCTAGTGAAGCCGGAGATAAAGCAGGAAATACTGCAGGAAGATGAGGATGATAAATTGTACAGGATGAAATTCGACAAGAAAGAAGCAGCAAATGACGAAGCCAAAGAAGAATAATTAATTAGATTCCCCAATACATAAAATATTAATGGAAAATAAAATAAAAATTGATTTAAAATTTAAAAAATAAATAAAATGAAGAAACAGGAAAAGAAACCGGTTAAGGAACTTGAGGATTTGGGAAAAAAATTAGTAAGTGACATAGAAAAAGGAAGGAATCCGACTATAGAATTCAGTGTGCGAAGCCTGTCCAATGTAGTTTTTGACAAAGAAACAGAAACATTGGGACTTGGAGACAAACAGCAAAAAAGGACTTTCTTTAACGTTGGGCATGCTAAAAAATTCCTGCAAACGCTTGAGGTTGCTAAAGTGAGCAAGAATCTTCTTGATGTCGGGAAGCACGCAAGCTTGAGAGATGTTTTCTACATGGCAAAGAGGACTATTCCTCAGTCCAACATTAATATTGTTGATGAGCAGCCGGAAAGTGACAAAGCAATAGAAGACCTGGAATTAATTACTGGATTATCCAGGGAGCAGATTAATATCAACGCAAACAAGATGGGCTCTGTTGCCGGAAATGTTGTGATTGAAGATTCTGGTGATTCAATAAACTGGTCAAAGCTTGGTTCGGGAGGATGGAGCATTCCTTCCAATGTTGAAAATATTGAATTCAAAAGTGTCAAGGCAAAATACATAATTTATATGGAGAAGCAGGCAGTCTGGGAAAGGCTGCACGAGGACAAGTTCTGGGAAAAACAGAATTGCCTGATAGTTACGTCCCAGGGCCAGACCACCCGGGGAATTAGAAGATTATTGCAGAGACTGACGGAGGAGCACAAGCTGCCAATTTATGTTCTTGCGGACTTCGACCCTTGGGGATTTTATATTTATTCTGTTCTGAAATTTGGCTCCATTAATCTTGCTCACATGTCCGGCACTATGACACTCCAGGATGCAAGATTTTTGGGAGTCACAGCTGACGACGTCGGAAATTACGATTTGAAAAAACATTTCATCAAATTCAAGGATGTTGACATGACGAGATTAAAACAGATTTCAGATTACGACTGGTTCAAGAAGAATAAAGAGTGGCAGCGGCAGTTCAAGATGATGAAAGATTTTGGAGCTAAGCTGGAAATTCAGTCATTGTCATCAAAAGGAATAACATTTATATCCGAGAAGTATTTACCGGAGAAGATAAAGAACGAAGAGTTCCTTGATTAAAATGCCGGAAGAAAAAACTGAAGAAAATCCAAAAAAAAGTAATGCGCCTCCCAGTTGCGTGGGATGCGTAAGATGGGAAAGATTTGGAAAGAGCTGCTTCTATTACTGGGAAGGCAAGAAGCACTGCACGATGTGGACAGCTTCATGGGACGAGACGATGCAGCAGTAGATTTCTTGGATTTTATTGATAACTTTTATAAATAAACTAATTTGCTATAGTTATGTGCGCCAGTAGCTCAGCCTGGATAGAGCGACAGTATGGAAAAATTCCGAGTCGAACCTTCTATCTGCTGAGGGCCGAGAGCTGAGAAGTGATATTTAAACTTCGTTAACTAGGTCGGGAGTTCGAATCTTCCCTGGCGCGTTTAATTTTTTGTTTCTTTGAAGGCATTCCATTAACGAGTTTTTTCTTTAAACTTCTCAAACAAAATTTTAAAATAGAAACTTTTAAATATCGGCTTCCTCAGAATCAGGGCATTAAATAGAAAAAGGTGATTTTAATGAAGTTTTTAGAAAATAAGAAGGGAATTATAACACACCCAGCAGGAATGTTTGTTATTGCGCTGATACTCGGGCTTGTGTTGGCATATGTTTGGATAAATTATATAAGCATCCCAAACCCGTTCTGCAAGTAATAAATAAAAAAGGTGATTTTAATGAAGTTTTTAGAAAATAGGAGGGCATTTGTGACGCATCCGGCAATGTTGTTTGTTGTTGCACTGGTACTTGGATTGGTGCTGGCGTATGTATGGATAAATTATATAAGCATCCCAAACCCGTTCTGCACAAAATAGATTCAAGATGTCTTTGAGTTTCTTTTAATTTTTTATTCTCAGAAATAGTTATAATTCCATTGCAAAGGTTGCCATGGCCATAAAACCCCCTTCGACAACGAGAATTAGCTTGTAAACGGTTTCTCCAATCCAGCCAAATGCTGCCCAGCTTCCGAGGATTCCCATGCTGTTTAGCGCCGGCAAAAGGGAGAATACCAAAGCTAAACCTGCAACTATGATTGAAACCGTTCCCATTATGTTGCTGTTCGTGACTTCAATAATCGCTGCATAAGCAAGGATAATTCCGGCAATTGCCGCAATCCATACGAGAGCGCCTCTTGACAATTCAAACGGAAGAATTTTCAGCAGTGACAAAATACCAATTGCGCCTATAACTACGCCTATCAGTCCAATTATCCAATCGCGCATCTGCATCATTTTAATAGACCTCTTTTTTAAAAGAAATTATCTAAACTCTTTTTCTTCTTTCAGAGCAAGATTTTGGATATTATCTATCGCGCTTACTAAGATTCTGAAACCCTGAGCCAATGGCTGGAAGTGTTTTGCAATATTATCTTCCACCTCTTGTACTTTTTCTATTATACGTTCAGAACTTTCACGCGGTAAATTACTTTCTTCTTCCCACTTGTTAATCATTTGTCTTAAGGTATGCAAATCAAATAATATTTTCATGAACATAAGCAACACTCTCTTTTTTATAAGATAAGTATTCTTAAATGCCCCTTGAACAGCAACCCTCACTCTTTCATATTCCTTAACCAAGGTTGACTCAAGCAAGTCTCCTGCCCTTTTAGCGTCTTTTTGCGCTTTTACTTTTGGAATTAAACCAAGAATATCTTCTGCAACTCTTCTTAACATTTTAATATCTCTTTTCTCATCCGCTATCTCAGACCTTAAAGCCCATCTGGTTAGAATGCTCTGTTTATCCTCTTTTTGGAACATTAATCTTATTTTTTCCATCCAATCTTTATGATGAAGATGCGACTCATCTAAAATCTCTAGAACTATTTTGTATTCTTTTCTATCTTCGCTTTCCGCATCCTTGCTTCCCTGATATATGCTAACTGCCAATTCCCGTTCAATTTTCTTTATTACTTGATTCTTTGGATTTGCTGCAGCAACATCAGATAGTTTTTTGAGTGCATCCAAAATAGATTTTTCTGCATTAATAGCTTGCCTTTCCTGAGTTATCTCATTAAAGATGAGCTTTTCAGCAATTTCTGCTGTTTTGTTGATTTGTGGAACAATCCTATTTAAGTCTTTCAATGCACGGGTAACTCTGTGTTCCCCGACTTCTTTCCTTATTGTAACAAATAATGCGTGGTCTTCTTTCTTAAGCCCCCTTACAAGTTTCCTCGCTTCTATTTTTTCTTTCCAAGAAGTAGCTGTAAGACCCTTAAATAAAGTTGAATAATATTCAGTCCAAAATCCCGCCATCTCATTTCACCTTTTAATTATTTTAGTTAATATTATGATTTAATCCAATCCCTCCAACTCATTTTATTTAAATCTTTCTTTTTTGTTGAGCTTTTGAAAGTGGTGAAATATTTCAAAGACGTTTTGTGGCATTCTGATTTTAGGATATGGTTATTCATAT
Organism: Candidatus Nanoarchaeia archaeon; assembly: GCA_035288865.1. Taxonomy (GTDB): domain Archaea; phylum Nanobdellota; class Nanobdellia; order Woesearchaeales; family GW2011-AR4. The sequence goes on along the minus strand of DATDZA010000038.1, from coordinate 30,095 downwards.
ATCGTTTGCCAGTTAGTTATGCGCTTATTAATATTCCAGATTTGGTATTTATTTGTTCTTTTGTAATTACTATTATTTTCTATATAGTAAATAATATTAAGGCAAATTAAAAGAAGTTGCAGAAGAAAGGCTAAAGTATAATGGAGCTCCTGCTTATGCACATTAAGCACGAATTCACACCCTTATCTTGAATTTCTTAATGGTAGGTTCATACTCATACCCCTGAAATATAACATTCAAAAGTTCAATGTTTACCCTTTCGTTATACGATGCAAGAGTTGCAAAATCTATTTGTGTCGATATAGTTTTTCTATTTACATAATTATTTCTATCATTTAACTCTTTCTCTAATCTTTCAAGTGCTATCTGCCGGTCCCTACTTCTATGAATAGGATAATAATATTTATTAAGCAAATCTTTAGATGTGTAGCCAAGACCATTCATTAGATTTAAGAGTTCTCCAATTATGGCATAAACTTCCCTTATTTCTTCCGCCAAGCTTTCAATTTTTGGAAATTCTTCCAATTTTTCATGTGAATTGTCAACAATTTCTACAATATCATTTATTCTTTTATGTAGTCCTTCTAATTTTATCAGTTGACCTTCCAGTTCAGCTCTGAACCAGCGTGGGCTTTTATCAAGAAATCCCATATATTATTTACTAAGGCACTCTTAAATAAATCTTTCTAATTCGGTCGATTATTCATTTAAATCTAAAGGAAATATTTGGCGTCAATAAAGAATCGCAACAGTTAAATACAAGTTTCTATAAATATCTTTTTATGGGCTTCCTACAGGATGTTTTTCTAAATAAATTAGATAGCATCACTTTAATTTCTAAAGAAATCAATGAAAGTGTGAGACTGCTAAGACTGTTCCTTAAAATATACGAATTGAAAATAAACAAAATAAAAAAACTGATACCCCTTTGGGAAGGCAGCAAAATAACTGAAATAAAAGAGGCAGAACAGATTCTTAGTGTAATACCAAAATACAACAAAGAATTGCAGTCATTGATTAAAAAATTATTAGAGGGAGGGCGGTTACGGAAAATTATATCAAAGCTGGTTTTGGCAGAAATTGAAGAGGCAAAATCAAAAGGCGAAGAATTAGCATCTGCAGATGAGCACTTAAAAAAATTGAAGGAATACTCTGACCAGATAATAGATAACTTAAAACTTCTAAAAAATATTTTATTATCTCAGTCATTATACTTGTCTAAAAACGGGCTTGGTCAGATAGTCTATGATCTCGAAAAACATCGCTCATTTTATGTTTGGCTGTTAAGCGAATCGCAATTAGATGCGCGACTAAAACAAAATATTTTGTTTATAACGCGGGAAACTCAGGAATTTATTCAAGTTTCCACAAAAACTAATTTTGTTAATTCTCTTAAGGTTGAAGACATGGTTAATCCCAGCGGCATAAATTTTGAAAAGTATCATAAGGAAATATATCTTCCTAATTACCCAGACCCTAATGAGAGAGATCCAAAAAGATGGATGCAAACATACACACACTTGACTTATCAACATAATCATATGAGAAAAAATAAGAGTCATACACATCTTGTTTTAGTAAAACTAAAGGAAAAGGTATGTGGTGGCTGCCTTTGCGAATTTTTGGGTTGTGAAAATAATATTTGCTTTGGTGTTGTATGGTATCTTACTATTACAAATGATAGAAGAAGGAAGGGTGTGGGAACATTTTTGCTCAATAAGTCTATAAATATCCTAAAAAGAGATGCAACTGTTTTAGGATATCCCTATTTATCCAGTGTTTTTGAAGAAGTAAACACGAGTTCAAAGATGACTTCAGCTCAGATAGAAATAGACAAAAGAGACTCAATGGATCCGGAAGAAAGGGAACGTTTCTGGGAAAACAGGGGGTTTCATGTTGTGGGATTCAATTATGTTCAACCGCCTTGCGAGGAAGGAATGGAACCTTGTTTTTACCTTAATTTAAGATGTCTTCCGCTTGATCCAGAATGGGTAGAATCTAAATCTATACCTCCAAGTATAATGAAAACTATTCTTTATAAGTTTCTCAAAAATGGTATAGACATTCCTCAGCCTGAAAAGGACCCACTGAGCATTCAGATGCTGAATGAAATTGGAAGCAAAGCAGCTATTCCTATTTTAATGTAATTTTTATTTCTTCAATATAAATGCAAAGTATAAACAAAAAATATATATACATTCTGAGTATATCCCACTTTACCATTGGAGGTGGTATCAATGCACGAATTGCCAAAATTACCGTACGATTACAATGCTCTCGAGCCTTATATCGATGAGCAGACTATGAAGATACATCACACAAAGCACCATCAGGCTTACATTGACAAATTAAACGGCGCAGTAAAGGGAACAGAATTTGAAAATATGGACGTTGACAAATTAATTTCTAACTTAAATGATGTTCCTGAAAATATCAGAACTGCTGTTCGAAACCACGGTGGTGGTCACGCTAACCATTCATTTTTTTGGCACATAATGGCACCAAAAGCAGGCGGAGAGCCGCATGGGCACATTGCTGACGCAATTAAAGAAACATTTGGTGGTTTTGACAAATTCAAGGAAGAATTTCAGAATGCAGGAATTAATAGATTTGGAAGCGGATGGGCGTGGCTTGTTTCTGATAAAGGGAAACTCGAAGTTTACAGCACGGCAAATCAAGATTCCCCAATAATGGAAAATAAAATACCGGTTTTGGGTCTGGATTTATGGGAGCATAGTTTTTATTTGCTATATCAAAACCGAAAGCCAGACTATATCAAAAATTGGTGGAATGTGGTTAATTGGAAGCAGGTTGAAGAAAACTACAATCAAGCTGTAAAGTAGTCTTATTTTTTGTTTTTAACCAGTTTTCGACATAAGGAATTTTATCAGAATATAATTTTATTGTTTTTATATTTTCAAAAAAGATTTTAATATAACCTTTCTTATATATTCTGAGATGATATACTTTTTTTCGTATGGAACCATCTTTCCCTACAAAATATTCTTGATTAGAATATTTAGCTTCTATGTTTAAATTATCTTTTAATAATTTCTTAACTAACTCTTGAATTTCAAAATTTGTATTAGTTATATCTAAACAAATCTTCGGAGTTTTTCTAGATTCTTCCTTTACTATTTTAATGCATCCTTCAGCGTCAAAGAAGCCTTCTACAAAAAGTAAAGCTGATTTTTTGTCTTTTATTAATTCTTTCAAATGACCTAAATTCACTCGTATATTTTTGAAGAGGGAGTACAATTTGAAATTGTTATACCTGACAAACCATATATTTTTACTTCTATCTATGTAAGCTTTGATTTTTGTGCCTGTGCATTGGTATATCATATTTGCAAATTTCGTTGTAAAATTGTAATCTCCGATAAGAATTACATAATTTTGAGTGATTTTCCAATTATAAACACAACCATCACCTAAAAGGGCACCTAAAACATAGAATAATTCAGGATTGAATATAAGTTCTCCTTTTCTTCCGTAAGGAATATAATCGCCATCATACCATTGAATTAATGTTCCTCTATTAATACCAAATTCAGTATATAATCTGTTTGTTATTTCTTTTCTATCAACATTCTTACTTTTAAGCTCTTGAAGTAAGTCAAAAGCTTTCAATCTTAATTCATGGTTTCTTCTTATGCTTATTTCCATTTTAATCAACCTCCAAAGTTTTTTGTTTGCCAAAGACTTTGGAGTCTTACGAAAAAGAGAATGTTAAGCGAAACTGCGTAATTGATTTTAGGCTTTTAGCCGACATTTATGAAACAAATGGAAAATCATTATTTGGCAGTTTTGCGTGTTCTCTTTTTCAGAATTAGCAGATTTAATCCTTTATATATCTTAGGTGGAGATGTCCAGTGCTACTGAAAAATATATAATCAAGTCTATAATTCATAAAAATTTTATTCGTCAACTGGAAAAAAGTAAATGAACTATTTGAGAAGCATAATAAATAATTATTTCTTCTTTGATTTTTTATTTTCCACTTTTTTATCATTCGCCTTGACAGCAAAGTAATATATTATCGCTCCAAGAAAACCCAAAAGTACAATCACCAGAATCCACACAACTTTTTCGCTATCTCCCTTGAAATCTCTTTTGGCGCAGTCAATAATCATTTTTATCCAGAAAATAAAAAGAAGTATTGCTACCGTTATCGCGATTAAAATCATTCCGTCGATAAATCCAGTTAACATTTTATGAAAAATTATCCTTCACTTGGGATTTTCTCTTCTGCCTTAACTTTCTTTTTTGGCTCTTTCAATTTTTTTGTGATTGGTATTTTCTGGCGGCACTTTTGGCATTCAAAAATATAAGACTGAACTCCCAGGAATGTTTTTCTTTTATAATCTGTCGTTGTTTCGCCCTCGTTGCCGCAGTGCGGGCATTTATATTCGACATTTAAAATCAAGCTATTTTCCACTTGCTCATTACTTTCCTCATAATTGCAAGAATAACAGACATAATGGTCCGCTTTTTTGTCAACTTTGCCGCCTTTTTTTTGTGGCTTGCCCATAATTCCTCTTTTGCATTTAGGGCATTCTTTCCTGAAAACCCATGCCATTGTTCGGCCTGTATCAATAGTTCTGTTGGTAAAGTATACACATTCTTCCACACTTTGCGGTTTTTTTAATGCCATTTTTATTCTATACCATTTGTCTGTTTCCACAATTTCACTGCCTGTTCATAAGTAATGTTGCTGATGTACTCCTCACTAAGATTCTCTATTTTCCTGAACCCTTGCTGGTATATTTCTAAAGTGACGTTTTCCGGACAGAAGTGATTTATTGTTCCGCTGTCTCTATTTGCATCTTTTGACAATTCGTAGAAACTGGCATTAAAGAACATGACATCTTTCTGTGATAAGTTGGCCAGGTTGGAATTTTGCTGGTATTTGTCTATAAAACCCTTGAGTTTGCTGACCGCCTCAAACCCCCTTAAAGCCGAATCATTCTTGAATTTTACGGTTTCAATTATCAAGGGCCTCATTTTGCAGCCAAATCCATTTTTTGTTGTGCCAGAACGTCCGTATTTGAGGCTGTAGATGAATTGCTTATCGGACTCCAAAGTGAGCAATCTGTAATCCACAAACTCGTCGAAAGCTTCCTGGTCTTTGTCCAGCTTGAGCTCTTTTAGCTCAGTGTATGAGTTAATAATTGCATCTATCTGGCTTGTATCTGCCGGGTAGGAATTGGGTGTTATACCGTATTTCAAATTAATTGCATTCATTTGGCTTAATCCGTACGAAAAATCCTTAGTCTTGACGCATCCACCAATCAAGACCAATAAAACTACCAGCATTATTTTTTTCAAGCTTCATCCTCCATTATCAGTATCAATCCGTTGTGGAAGGATTGCACTTATTTATTCTTTTCTATAAGGAATTATTAATGATCTAGAAAATGCGTGACTTGCGGGTGAGCTCATTGCTAACTTGCTCATGAGTAAGGCATTTTTGGAAACTTGAACTCAGCGCAAGTGAATGTATAAATTATCAATTATTTAATGTCCCATATAAACAAAAATTATTAAATATCCGGAATAAGCCGAATGTATGGCTTATTATGACAATATTTCGGAGGGATACGACGAGCTTTACAGGGACGAGCAAATTGAGAAAATAAATATTATAAAATCCAAAATTAAAATAAGAAAGAATTCAAAACTTCTTGATGTCGGGTGCGGGACTGGCTTATCCTCAGCATTTGGCTGTTTTGTGGTAGGTATAGACCCGAGCATAAAACTCTTGCAAAATAATAAAAATAAAATGAAAATCATGGGGATTGCGGAATATCTTCCTTTTAAGGATAGTTCTTTTGATTATATTATTTCAGTAACTGCAATGCATAATTTTGATGATTCTGAAAAATTTATCCATGAAGCTAAAAGATCCGGTAAGAACAATTTTGTTTTTAGCGTATTGAAAAAATCAAAAAAATTTTATAAAATAAAATTGATCATTAACCAAAACTTTAATGTTTATGAGGTAGTAGAAGAAGACAAGGACACAATTTTCTTCTGCAGGAAACCATAACCTTTATATATATAAAATAACTACTAACTAATAATTACAAAAATGAAATTTATAATTTTTGCAGCACTGTTTATGGCAATGATGGCCCTAACCACATTCGGAAAGGGGCTTGAAATAACCGAAATGGAAGTGAGGGTGGATTATAACGAGGCCTATACATACCAACTTGAGAACAAGGAAAAGATAGATTCTGTTGATGGCCTGGCAAACAATTCCCGCATCGGCGCGGATGTTTTTCCAGGAAACAATGTGACTTTCACAGTCAGAATGGGGAATACTTTGGTGGGAAGCGGACCTGAAAACCGAATTAGGAACGCATTTGTTAAGATAATTATAGCTGACATAGATGCCGGCTCTGACTTGGACGGAGAAAGCGACAATTTTGAGCTTGAAGGTGGCGATGATACTCTGATAGATTTAAAATTCTCTCTGCCGCTTGGAGCCGCGACAGGAACTTATGATGTTTTTATTGATGCGGAGGGAGAAGGGAGAAACGGCACTTTTTATTTTACAGAGAATAAACTTAAACTTGAAGTGAAGAAGCTGGGCCACGATATTCAGATAGTAAAATACCAGCTTAACCCTAGCATACTTGTCTGCTCTAACAGGAAGACAAAAATATCTGCCGAAATAATGAATCTTGGCTCGAATGTGGAAGACGATGTTGCCCTGGAATTTAAATCAAACGATCTGGGAATAAATTCTATTGACAAGGGGATATCACTTGAGTCATCGAATGATGCAAATGATGAGGACAAGAAATACACAAAAATACTGCCTCTGGAAGTTTTACCGAGTATCAGTCCAGGCGTGTACCCTATATTAATAAACTTATATTGGAGGGGTTTCATATTGTTTGACCGCAAGATATTGAATCTTGATTTGAGGGATTGCGGCTCCGCCACATTTCAAAATCAGACAGTGCAAAATACAAACCAGAACACCGAATCAATTCCAAATCAGACCATTCACACTGAAAATAATAACAGCGCAGATAGCATTCATTTATCGCAGAATATTTCAATTTCAAGCACCCCTATACTAATATGGATTGTTATGGGGGCGTTTGTTGTTTTCATTCTATTGATAGTAATAATTTTTGGGTATTCAAGGAAAAACAAGTAATAATGTGTTAAAAGAGAAAGTTTAAATAATAGTTTGTTAAAGATTCCAGAAAGGAGTGTACCAATGGCAGAAAATAAGATGAGTGTATTTGATATTGTTCTACTGGTTGTTGGAATAGGCGCTTCCGTTCTCGGATTTCAGCTGATTAATCAGGTTTACCAGGCTGAGAGCGGCAAGATAAGTTGGCTGATGATAATTGCAATATTCAACTGGCTGTCACTTCTGGTAATGTTTATCCTCCTTAGCGTAATGGTCGACGTTTCAAAAAAAGAATTGAACGAGATAAAGACTCTGATTTATATGATGTCAGACAACGCCAAAAAGAAAAAATAGTTAGTTTATTTTTACTGTCACCAATTCCATTTTTTCTATATCGCTTAAATCCACCAGGGGCTTTGGGAATTTATCATAATCATCTAAAATCCTGTTGCATGCCGTGTTGACCCAGCATTCAACAAAAGGAAAATTCTCAATCTGGTTAAAATCAAGAGTGTCAAAAGCAAATATATAGCAATTTTTTTCTTTCAATCTTCCTTTCCATTCTATGGCTTTTTTGAAATTATTCTGGCCCGGCTTTAGGGAAACCAGGAAGCCAATTTCTTTTGAATCAAGGAATTTTAGGTAGGCGCCCTTTCTTTTTGCGTTGTACCTCTCGACCTGTTTTCCGTCGATTCTTGACATAATGGCATTCAATGGATCATAGCAGAATACTTCCTTGTCAATGTTAATCGCAATTCCCAGTGGATGAAATACACCAGTTCCAACATAAAGAAATGCATCAACCATATCTTTTATTTTATCGGCGCCTCCCTGGTCGCAACCCAGCAATTGGCCTTCATATTTCTGCCTCATTTTATCGATGTAGACATTAATACCCTTATCGTGAAGAAATTTTCTTATTTCGTCAACATAATCGAGAAACTGGACTGTTGTTGCCAATCCGATATTTTTTGGCAGTACGGAGATATCCAGTTTGGAGAGGTCAATCTCTCCTTTAAATCTTCCTTCAACCATCATTATTTTCATTTGAATCAGTATGAGGACTTCATTTTTAAAGGTTTGTGAAAAGAAAGAAATAACCAGAATTAATTTAGATTGGGAATATAATTCAGTTATAACAGTGAAATTGATTTACATATATTTTTCTGCTTTGAATTTTAACTATTAATTTTGAACAGAAAACTATTTAAAGAAATAATAACTCAAAAATACGTTGTGAACCTGATGAATCTCAATAAGCTAATTACAAAGAAAGGATTGATTTTCCTTTTAGTCTTCAGCATTCTGGTTTTTATTGGCGACATGATAAACTTCTCAAAATTAATTGGCGCAGATAACCAATTCTTTACGCTGTTCCAGTTCTTTGGACCTGTTGCAGGCGCGTTTCTAGGGCCTGTTGTAGGGGTCCTGTCAGTATTAATTGCGGAAGTTTCAAGTTATTTGGTTTTGGGAAAAGCATTCACTTTAATCAGTGTGCTTCGATTGACTCCAATGCTTTTTGCAGCATGGTATTTTGGAGCAAAGAAAGACAAATTGAGTTTTTTTGTTCCGATAGCTGCAATAATAATTTTTGTTGCTCATCCAGTCGGAAGGCAGGTATGGTTTTTCACATTTTTTTGGACAATTCCAATTATAATTAAATTGCTTCCGAAAAAATACAGTGAAAAAATTTTCTTGAAAAGTCTTGGAGCAACTTTAACTGCTCATGCTGTTGGTGGAGCAATCTGGAATTATGCTGTGCCAATGACGCAAGAAGCATGGATAAAACTAATACCTATTGTCATTTATGAAAGATTATTATTTGCATCAGGCATTGCAATATCCTTTGTCTTATTAAACACAATTCTGGACAAGCTTGATTCAAAGTCAAAATCAGAATATGTCAATGTCGACAAGAAATATGTGGTATTCAGGCAGAGCGCGTGATTTTGTTTAGAAAAATAGGGTATTGGTTAATCTGTGGCTGGTAAATTCCGACTGGTAACTATCGGCTGTTTTGTTGCCTTTTCAAGCAGTTCTTTCCATAAGTCGCTTTCGTTTATTCCCGCCCTCTTTGCTGGTGTTGTCTTTAATTCTTGGTGTTTTCTCACAAAATTGTAGTATGTCTTAAAATTTTCAGCGTATTGTTTCTCATTGCCCTTAAATCCTCTCATGGTTTTATCACGTTGTCTAAAACTTTCGTGAAATCTCTCTATTACATTATTGTTGCTATCATGCTGATTTAAAGAAACATACCTGTAATGCGGATTTGGATTTTGGTATGTAGCAAATTCCTTTCTTACCGCTTTTTGATAACTGAAAGCCCCATCTGTAACTATTGTCTTGGCTCTTTTTCCAGCTACACTTTTGGCTTGTTGAAATGTTTCTCTTGCATCTTCATAGGTTCTTGTCGGGCTTTGGTTTGAAGCAAGTAAAAATCTCGTTTCATTATCAAGAACATTCCAAACATACGCTTCTTTTCCTTTGACTTTGATAAATTGCTCGTCAGCATTCCATAAGTCAGAAACATTTGGTTTTTTGCTTTCAACATATTTATTTATTCTGCTCATGTAGTCATTAACCCAGTTTATTATCGTAACGTGGGTTACTTTCAAGCCAAATAATTGTTTCATGCTGTCAGCAATTCCACGATAGCTTACGCCTTTCATATACAAGTCAATAGCGGTTATAACACATTCAGTATTGCCTTTTATCTTGCTTACTGGCGAATTGACAAACCTTTTTCCGCAATCTTGACAGAGCCATTTCTGTTTTTTGCCCATGATTGTCTTACGAGTGCCATCTTTCTTTATCTTGGCACTTTCACAGAAAGGACATGGGATTGAAGTGCTTACTTTATGTTTATATTCCTGAACTTTAAATTTCAAAGCAAAATAGGTTTTCAAGAATAATATATGCTTACACAAATTGCCATCTTTGTTGTCAGGGCATTCGCAGGAATACCATCCATTTTTTATAGTTACTTTGTATTTAGTGTTCTTGTCGTATTGGCTCGGTATAAAATACTCGTTAAATCCGTTCTTTATCGGCTCTACGCCATTCTTTAACATATCTAAACTTCTTGCCTTTCTTGTTTCATATTTTTCTTTTTGCATGTTCTCAACCTCTAATAGTGTTTAAGTATTACATAATACTATAATACTAACTACTATATATATCTTTTGAAAATAGTATATACTACATTACAATAATGTTTATATACTACCATAATACTACTTATTAGAATGGAAAGAAAAACTACAAGCATAAAAGTAGACCCTGAATTGTGGAAAAAGTTGAAAAAATATTGTATAGACAAAGATACAGATGTATCTGTTTGCCTTGACGAGCTTATTAGGGAAAAGCTTAAAAAAGGCAACAATTAAATGACGATTTAAGGGGTGGAATTTATGAAAAAATGGTATATCTTATTTTTTATATTATTATTTCTTAGCGGTTGCACTACTCAAGTTTATATCCAAAAAAATGTCCTACAAGAAAGTATAATCAATAGAGATTCTATTTTTAGTTTATCATACAAAGTTATCAACCCAACTGATAATACATTTGTAGGTACAGCTAAGTATGACTATAACCAGCAGTGTTTAAGATTACGTGAACAACCAGAGATAGATACTGTTGAAGTTCCACCAAAAACAAATCAAGACGGTCAATTTTATAAAGTCAGAGAATTTCAGTATTTATATAGGCAAGAAGGCACTTTTCCCGTAAATAATAATAATCCTCAAATAAATTGCTTTGGTGTGCCATTAAAGATTACAATATCTCTTTATGATAAGAGTGGACTTCTCAAATATTCAGAAGGGGCTACATTAATTATAACCAACTAAAAATGAAGAAAGATAAAGGAACACAAAAAAATTCTGATAATAATCCACCCATTTTAGATATTCCAAAAAAGTGGTGGCAAAAGGTTTTAGGTTGGTTATGGGTAGGTATAAAATATTTATTTCCATTTGTTCTTGGTTTTCTTGCGGGATTCCTACTAACAGATAAAGTGCTATACTTAGAACACGCAGGATATTTTCATGAAGTTTTGGGACATCAATTTACAACATTTCAATACATAGATTTCAATGATATTACTAGAACTTATCCTTTAAACCTCACTACTACCGACCAACAACTTACAATACACAACAAATGGATTGATGAAGTATGGGCTAAAACCGAAATTAAGTATAGTGGACAAAAAAGTGGCTTGAAAATTGAGTGTAGCATTGACAATTCCAATGAATCATGCACTAAATATCGACTTCCGCCAAGACAATCAGTAAAACTTAAATTTATTATTAGTAGTGGAATCCTCAAAACAAACAATTATAAAAACGTATGTTTTATTACCACAGATAAATCCAACGAAGATAATTATATTGAAGAATGCTTAGATTTTAACATAAATATATATCGATAAATCACATAACTCAACACAAAAAGTCCTAATATTGCCGTAGATTGTTCTATAAAGAGATACCCTGCCAAAATTCCGTACAAAAATCCAAATGAAAAAATTAATGATAAATTTTTAATTTTTACCACCTTTGTGTTATTCTTACCATATCTCTATTATCAGCCATTCCTTACCAGCCGACACTTACCAGCCACAGATTAACCAATACCGAAAAATAGAAAGGTTTATAAATATCTTACAGAATGGTTTGTACTTAATTTCAAAAAAAGGTGATATTAATGGATATGTCTAGAAAATCGCAGGCGGCTTTGGAGTTTTTAACGACTTATGGCTGGGCTTTTTTGGTTATTCTTATAATGATAGGAACTCTTGCTTATTTTGGAATATTAAATCCCAGCAAGGTTTTACCAAGCAGGTGTAATTTTGGAGCGGAATTTCAATGCCAAGATTACCAGATTTCGGCATCTGCCAACACATTCAAGCTTAGACTAAAAAATGGTGTCGGAGAGCCAGTTTCAATTTCTGCAGTAACCCTTGGAAGCGAGGGATCAACTGCATACTCCTGTACCCTAACATCCCCTACTCTCCCTTATTCGTTAGTAGCCGGCAATACTACAGATTTTAGCTGGGGCACGTGCAACTCAGCAACAGCGGGCTTTGTCGGGGGCGATAAGGGAAAAGTGCTTATAACAGTAACCTACAACTCCCTTGTAAGCGGAGGCACATATTCTCGCCAGGTTAAAGGAGAAGTATATACAACTGTAGTATAAAAATAAGTCCTAAAATGTTAAGAACTTTTAGCAAGTCCCAGGCGGCCTTTGAGTTTTTAACAACCTACGGTTGGGCTTTTCTGGTTATTTTAATTATGATAGGGACGCTGGCTTATTTTGGAATATTAAATCCCAGCAAGTTTCTTCCAAGCAGATGCAACTTCAGCCCCGAATTTCAATGCCAGGATTACCAAATTTCTGCAACAGCAAATACGTTGAGAGTTAGATTGAAAAATAATATAGACACTATGTCAATTACCTCAATGGTTACTGGAAGCGAATCTGCTAACTCTTATTCGTGCACTTTGATCACCCCGAGCCTGCCATTTACTTTTGCATCAGGAAACATTAGTAATGTTCAATTTGATAATTGCAATTCCGCCGCAGCTGGCTTTGTTTCGGGAGAAAAAGCGAAAGTTTCTGTGAAAATAACATATAACACGGTTGCAAGCGGGAGCAATTATGACCGCCAGGTTAATGGTGAGATCTATACAACAGTAGTATAAAAACTAAAAAAAAACACAAATTTTATATACTGTATTCTTTAGTTTTTATTTGTTAAAAAAGGAGGTCATGTCATGCGCTATAAATCTGTTAAATCTCAAGCGGCTTTAGAATTTCTTACGACTTATGCTTGGGCATTTGTTACCATTGGTATAACTATCGGCGCCCTGTATTATTTTGGAATTTTTGATTTCAGCAAATATCTTCCGCAGAATTGTATTTTTCCATCCCAATTCAAATGTCTTGATTTCAGCTTGCTGCCATCAGAGATAAGAGTCAAGCTGGCCAATAATGTAGGCGAGGATATACAGGTCCAGTCTATATCAATAACCAGCGATGCCAGTCCATCAATCGCATGCATTTCTAATTCCACTCCGGTAACTTGGGTCCAGGCAACCAATTTGGATTTTGCTTTTACATCATGCACTGGGGGAGCCTACCTCCCTGATCAACGGATTGAAGTAAAGATTTCCATGGATTATTTTGCTATTAATAGCCCCTCCCATCCATTACATAAAATAAACGGTAAAATAGATGGCAAAGTCACAACTTAAAAACAAGCCCAAACTTAGGGGCATATTTAAGCATGAAAGTTTGATTACAAAATCAAGCCGGACAAATTCGCGTACATTTGGTCCTCGTTTGTCTCAGGCCTCGATGGAATATTTAATGGTAATAGCTCTAACTTTTGCAATAATGGTTCCTACAACCTACCTGTTTTATAACTATTCAAAGGAATCAGGCCAGCAAATCTCGGACGCGCAGGCAACAAAAATCGGCCGAAATATTGTCGATACGTCAGAAACTATTTTTTACTCTGGCCAAGGCTCAAAAACTATAATTGAATTGAATATTCCAGATAACGTCAGAGCAGCCCAAATAATGGACGGCAGGGAATTTGTTCTGAACATATCAACAGCTTTCGGAATTTCAGAGCTTGTTTTTTTCTCAGGTGTGAATATGACGACCGAGAGCTCGGCATGTTTCGGTAGCGTATGCCAACTCCCTGGCTTGGGAAATCCAGGCCTGAAAAAAGTCAAAATAGAGGCAATTGATAGAAACTCTGTAACTATTTCAACTATTTAAAATGAATTTTGCAAAAAAGAAAAAATTATTCTGCAAATCACAATCTGCAATAGAGTTCATAACCTTGGCTTCATTTATGTTTCTTATTGTGCTTGGATTTATTGCTGTCATAAGTACAAACGTGCTAAGAGCTAAGGACGAAGGCAACAAAAAGGTTGCACAGGATATTGCCGATTTTGCATATCGTGAAATTGATTTGGCAAAATCAGTAAATAATGGCTACATAAGAACTTTTATTCTCCCAGAAACAGTTAACGGGGTAACTTACACCATAAGTATAACTGATAATAGAGAATTGGCTGTGAGTTATCTGGATAATGAATTTGTAAGGTTTCTTCCAGCAAATGTAACCGGAAATATATCCAAAGGCATAAATGTGATAATAAAAAAAAATGATATAGTGTATCTCAACTCAACTCAGGTGGAATTGCCACAGCCGCTTCTCGAGTTGCTGATGAAAAATAACGGAACTGATATGATATCGTTCGGAAAAAACGGCAATGTAATTTTAAAGGGTATACTAAACACAAATTCAAATCCAATAGAAAGCTCCGCAGATGAATTTATAGTAAAAAACAATGTAGGTACTATTGTGGCAATAATAAATTTAGACACTGGGAACATGTATATAAGGGGAAACCTGCTCGAGAATCAGCTTTCGTTGAACCCTGTGTCAAATAGCAATTTTATAATTAAAGATAATAGCGGTAATGTAATTGATTATATAGATGATTCAGGCAATTTTTTACTGAAAGGAACCATAACACAAAATGGAAATCCATAACAAGATATTTAAATAATCATTTCAAAGGATAATAAAAAAGAGGGAAAAATGAGCAATTTGAATGTGCAAATAAAGTACTTAACCTTAGTTTTAACATTATCTATATTTTTCCTTCCGATAGTTCACGCAGGTGATGTTGTAGCCGAGAATGGGCGTATTGATGTGATTGGGAATTCTGGAGATTCAAACACAGGAACATTAGTTCTTGGACCGACCTCGTCAACAAACCTAAGAATGGGTTATGATACTGTTGGCGGATATTCATGGATACAGAGCCATTTTGGCCAGCCCCTAAGAATTAATGAACTGGGCAACGATGTAATCCTAAACAGCGGCGGAGGAAATGTTGGAATTGGGACGATAAGCCCTTCAGAAAAATTGGAAGTGATAGGGACAATAAAAGTTCCGTCGTCGACTTCTGCCGGAATAAAATTTGGAGACGGGATATTGGTTCTTAATCCGACTCAATCCGTGTTTCAAATTCAAGGAATTGGGAACGGCAATACGGCAAGTGTTCATTTGACTCCGACTCAAGGAATAAAACCAACAGGAACTCTGGCAGAGTATGTACTTCACAGAACATCAGACCAGTCATTTGGAGGAAACTACGGACGATGGAGCTTTACTGCTCTAGGTGATGATGGCACCCCGGACTATAATAATGTCAGTGGTATCTTCGGAGAATTCGGAGGAACCGTAAAACCAACAGAGTTTATTTTTAGTTACGGATATGAAAATCCCGTTGGTACTTTTACCAGCAATGAACCTATGCGATTAATGGCAGGCTCCGATATTGGTAACGTAGGATTTGGAATTGGTGCTGGTACACCCAGGGACATAATTCAGTTGCACGTCGCAGATATTGGCTCAGTAGGTCAACGAGATTCCCACTCAATCCTATTACGTGGCAAGGCAAATAGTGGTAGCGAGCATGCTGTTGACTGGAAAATGTTCAACGATGTAACATCAAATTCCGGAAGTTCATCATTTTTATTTCAGAATAGGATTGATGGAGCAGCATATGCAACACCTTTAGCTGTTTTAAGCAGCGGAAACATAGGAATTGGAACAACAACCCCCTCTCAAAAATTAACTGTTGCCGGCACAATTGAATCCACCTCAGGAGGCTTTAAATTCCCTGACGGGACAACGCAAACAACAGCTGGTTCTGGTGGAGGAATTCCAACTGGTGCCGTCATGGCCTTCAACTTAGCATCCTGTCCATCGGGATGGAGCCCCTTTGGCTCAGCAGTAGGTCGCGTAATTGTAGGCGGAGGTACTTTAGGAACCACCCGGGGAACTGCACTCTCTAATGGTGGCGCACGCATAATTACCGAAGTTCCTAATCATGCACACGTAATACGGATTACGAATACGAACCCACATGCTATCGATGCAGATACTGGAAGCGGATATGTTCCTGGAGCCAATGGACAGATATTATTTGGAACAATTGCAACTTCGGGATATGATGACCCGGTCACAGGGAGAGGAATACCGACTGGATTGACCGGCGTTAGTGGAGGAGTTGAAGTAACCATGCCATACATACAGCTCCTATATTGCCAAAAGAATTAATTATGGGTGATATTGAAAAGTTCCTTCGCATTCGCTTCGGTAGCCATCGGTTCAGCTGTGCAAAGTCTACCATATTGTAATTTTCTCTCTGGAACTCCGAAAATTGCCCGATGTGACGCCAATATAAGCTTCACAAGTTGATGGCTACTTCGAACTTTTCAATAACGCCTAATTATGAAGAAGTTTAAAGCTCAACGAAATTTCATCATTAAAGAAAAAAGTAGAATTATTGGAGGCTAAAAAATAGCAGTGCAAAGTACTTAAGAAAAGAACATGCAATAAAAGTAATTATTCAAACTAATTGTTATATCATTAAATGTAAGGTATGTCCTCATGAAATTTTATTCCATATACATAAACATAATTCCAGAACAACCCCTTTTTCCTCATTACAAAAACTGAAAATCCCGCTTCACGAAATATTTTTTCTATCGTCCTGTCGCTTGATAGCCATGCAACATTAGGTATCACTTTGAAAAAATCTACGTAGTCCAAAAATACTATTTTGCCACCATACGGAAGAAGCTCCCTCATTTCTTTCAGCACTTTTTTAACATCCTGAAGATAGCCCATCATTCCAACGCTGACAATTGCATTTACGTGAGGTATGGAGGGGTGGACCCGGTTTATTTGATGCTCATCATGAATGACAATAACATGCGTATGCCCTTTTTTTTGCAGTCTTTTTTTTGTTATAACCAAATCCCTGTCGGATAAATCTGTCGCGTAAACTCTTCCATTTGGATTTACAGCCTGGGCAAGGTACATAGTAAGAGTTCCTACAGAGCATCCAAATTCGAGAACTTTCTTTCCTTTGACATCGCCAAGAAGAGCCAGCAATTCCCTTCTAATTCCCTTAGGCAAAATGAACCTTTCCATCCATAAGGTTACATAAGCAAGTGAATCGTTGATTTTTATTATCGCATCAGGATCATAATAAATCTCAAGCAGCAGATAAATTGGCACCCCAACAAATATTAAAGAAAACCCGAATTTAAGGACATCAAGCGCGTCATAATTAACACTCGTAAATCCAGGGAAAATCCATATGGCTAAAATAGCTATAATAAATACCATTAAAAAAAATGAGCCCGTTTTTACAAATGGAACTTTTATTGTTCTTGGAATCAACGGTTCTTTCTTTCTCAGCAAAACTACTGATAAAATTATGAAAAAATACATGATAAATCCCAGCGGCAGTACAAGGCTCAGAAGGCCATTATATTTCCCGAATGTCATGCCAAATATCAGCAGTGAGACAATGGTTTGGAAGATTATTGCCTTGTAAGGCGTCCTGAATTTTTCATGAATGCTGCTGAATTGTGCAATGAAAAGCTTGTCTCTTGCCAATGCAAGAATCAATCTTGGCATAGTTACTATGCCGCCGGCGGCAGCGCCTACAAGCGATATAAATATTCCTATATTAAGAAGGCCAGTTCCTATGGTTCCGAGCAAAGACCCTGAAACGATTGAAAGAGGTGCGATTGAATCCGCCAAAATTTTCCAGGGAATTACACCCAAAGAAATTAATGTAACAAAAACTCCTAAAACGGCAACAATAATGGTTCCTACGACAATAGCTTTGGGTATAACCTTCTCAGGATTCTGAGTCTCCTCGGCAAGATAAGTAGCACCCTCCCATCCGAAAAAACTTTCAGCCATAAAAAAAACAGTCAATAATAAAGATGAAATTCCAAAACTGAAAAACGGAGAATAATTACCATAGTTTAAATGAAAAAATCCCGGAATTATAATAGAAAGAATAACCATTATGGGCACTATTGCAAAAATTACAAGAAGTATTGCGCTTGCCTCGATGCCGAAATACGCTACTAAATTTAATAATATTATGAAGGCTATGCTTATCAGCACCTTTAGAGTCACTTGCGAAGAATCTGTAATCAGATAATCTGTGGCGGCCACGATAAGCAGAGCAGTTGTCAAATTGCCCACTATCCACGCAGTCCACCCCATCAAGAAAGAAAAAAATCTGCCGTAGGAGTGCTTGCTGAACTCGTAAATACCTCCCGCTTTTGGATACATGGACACGAGCTCTGCAAAATAAAAGCTGATGTAGACTGCAATTATGCTCAGAATTAACCATGCAAGAATTGAGGCATTCCCAGAGTATCTTGAAGCTATGGCGGGGCCAAAAAACAATCCCGTGCCAATTATTGAGCCTATGGACAGAGATAACATGGTCCAGAACCCCAGAACTCTCTTTAGCTCAGCCATTATTGCAACTCTCTGGCTTTATCTTTAAAAATGATTGTTTATACTTCAATGTGGTGAAAAAAATTTATTGGATGGAATTAAACTAAAATGAGTGATAATCAAATATATCAAAAATTGTCCATCAAATGAACAGAATAAGTTTTTCCCTTAAGCTCTCTTGTGATTAAGTGCTTTTTCTCGAAATCTGTAAGAATCTGCGAAACTTTTGCCTTCGACAGGTCTGTCCTGAACTTCAAGGTCGACTGCGTAATCCCGTCCTGTTCTTTTACGGCTTTCAAAACATTTTGTTCATTCTCGTCCATTGATTTCAGGATTAATCCAAATTTGTCGTGCTCAATTTTCGTATTTTTTTCTTCTTCAAGCCTTTTCAATATTGCCTCCTCGCCCGTGCTGAAGAATAAAAGATAAATTCCAAGAGCTGCAATGAAAGAAATCAATCCAACTGCAATGTGTGATAATCCTACGAGTGATTGAACACGCTGACACTCGCTTGTTGGAAAACATTGAAGCGCGGTTGTTTGTTTTCCAAGCAGACCTAGAAAACTGAACGAGAGCACTGCTGCAGCTATGCTGATTGACAGAATAACTATGCCGAGCTTTTTATTTTCCATCCCAAGAGCACATACTCATGTGAGTATTTAAACCTTTTTATGGTTTTTAAGGAAACTGGCGAAAAAATCGGCCAGGATAATATAGATAATTATTTAATGTATAAAATTAATATTGAATTATGAATAACGCAGCTACGGTTACATGCCAAATATGCAATAAAAGAAAAGTTCTTAAAGATATTTTGCCGGCAGAAATGGTCAGGGAATCAGTCGTAGACACTATAAAAAAGAAATATCCGAAGTGGTCAACTAAAGGATACATCTGTTATCCGGACTTAAATAGATTCAGGATTGAGCACGTGCAGGATGTTCTCGAGACAGAGAGAGGGGAACTTTCGCATTTGGATAAGCAGGTTGTCAGAAGCCTAAAAAAGCATGATGTTTTAGCAAGTAATGTCAATGAGGAGTTTGAAAAGAAAGCCACAGTTGGACAAAAATTAGCAGACGGCCTGACGTCATTTGTCGGCAGCTGGACTTTTATTGTAATTTTTGGAATAGTTCTTTTTTCATGGGTGACTGTTAACACTCTCTTGATATGGAGACCTTTTGACCCTTTTCCATTCATTCTCCTTAATTTAATTTTATCAACTGTTGCGGCTATCCAGGCACCAATTATAATGATGAGTCAGATTAGGCAGTCGCAGAAAGACAGCCTCAGAGCAGAACATGATTATAAGACTGACCTGAAGGCTGAATTGGAAATTCGGCATATTAATTCCAAGATAGACCAGTTGATGTCGCACCAATGGCAAAGATTATTGGAAATTCAAAGAATCCAGATGGAGCTGATGGGAGACCATATGAATAAAGAAAGTAAAAAAAAGAGTTCTGGAAAAAAGAAAAATGGGAAATAAAATCTATTAAACCAATAATTTTTTAAATAAACAATTAATTCATATCCTAGGTGGCAAAATTCAAGAAAACAAAATTTTATATTACAACTGCAATAGCTTATCCAAATTCTTCTCCTCATTTGGGTCACGCGCTTGAAATAGTTCAATGCGACGTAGTTGCGAGATTTCACAGACTTTTGGGAGAAGATGTTTGCTTTCATACCGGAACAGACGAGCATGGATTGAAGAACTATCAAAGCGCGCAAAAACAAGGAAAGGAAGTTTTGGAATTTCTTGATGAGAATGTTGCTGTCTTTAAGGATTTATATTCAAAATTGAATATTTCTTATGATTATTTTATAAGAACATCAGACAAGAAAATACATTATCCCGGGGTTGTAAAACTTTGGAAAGAGCTTGTCAAGAGCGGAGATATTTACAGGAAAAAATATAGTGGGTTGTATTGCACCGGATGCGAGTCGTTCAAGACCGAGAAAGAACTGGCAAATAGCAAATGCCCCAATCATCCAACCAGAAATATAGAAGTTGTTGAAGAGGAAAATTATTTTTTCAGGCTTTCCAAATATAAGGAAAAAATAACAAAAGAGATACAATCTGACAAATTTAAAATTATCCCGGAAATAAGAAAAAATGAAATTTTATCATTCTTAAAAATAGCTGAAGATATAAGCTTTTCTAGGCCCAAAAGTTCCCTTCCCTGGGGAATTCCAGTTCCTGACGATGATTCGCAAGTTATGTACGTATGGTGTGATGCGCTTTCAAATTACATAACCGGAGCCGGATACGGAAGAGATGAAAAAAAATTTAAGGAGTTATGGCCTGCTGAAATACAAATCATTGGAAAAGACATACTTAGATTTCATGCTGCTTTTTGGCCTGCAATGCTGATTTCTGCAAAAATAAAATTGCCAAAACAGCTGTTTGTCCACGGATTTATACTATCTAAAGGAACAAAGATGGGCAAGTCCACCGGAAATATAATAGAACCATTTGAACAGATCAAGAAATTTGGAGTCGAGCCTTTCAGATTTTATTTAATAGGTGTTATGCCTTTAGGAGCAGATGGTGAATATTCTGAAGAATTATTAATCGAAAGGATAAATAAAGAATTAGTCGCAAACCTTAGCAATTTCTGCTACCGGACTTTGAGCTTCTTAAATAAGAATTTTGACGGAGAAATTAAATTAGCAGATAATAATAAAAAAATAATTGATGAAATAAATAAAAAGATTAAATTAATCAAAGAATATTATGAAAATTACAATTTAAGCGCTGCTTTAAATGAAATTCTTTCAATATCTGCTATTGGAAATAAATATTTCCAGGATAATGAGCCTTGGAAATTAATTAAGGAAGATAAGGAAAAAACTCACAAGATTCTGGGATTATCACTGAATATCGTTAAGAATTTAGGTATTTTAATCCAGCCGATTTTGCCTGATTTCTCGTCTAAACTGCAGCACCAATTAAATCTTCAAAATTTAAAATGGAAGAATATTAATTTTGATTTGAAAAATCATAAAATCGGAAAAGAAGAGATTTTGATCAGAAAAATAGAAGAAAAGGAAACACATGAAAAAATTTTGCCGCAGCCTCCGATATCACAAAAAGAATTTCCGTTAAACCTAAAAGTAGCAAAAATAACTGATGTTCAAAATCATCCTAATGCTGACAAATTGTATGTTTTGCAAATTGATTTGGGAACAGAAAAAAGACAATTAGTTGCAGGATTGCGAGGACATTATTCAAATGAAGAATTGTTAAATAAAAAAATAATTGTGATCACAAATCTGAAACATGCAAAACTTCGCGGAGTTGAAAGCCAGGGAATGCTGCTTGCGGGCGACGATGGAGAACACGTCGGAGTTTTAACGGTTGACCAATCAGAAGCAGGCGATAAAGTTTATCTTGACGGCTACGAAAATTTAACAAAAGAATTAGCTTATGATGAGTTTGCTAAATTAGAAATTAAAGTTAAAAATAATCATGTAGTTGTTTTTGACAAAGAATTAAAGACTGACAAAGAAATTGTTCATGTTGAGAAAGTTAAAGATGGGGCGAAAGTGAGGTAAACAACCAATGGAGATAGTTTATTCAAGCCACGCCATGAAACGCATGAAACAAAGGGGCATCTCAGAATTAGAAGTTGAATACATACTTGAGCATCCTTTTTACATTAAGAAAACTATTGAAGGGCTCAAAGAAGCTGTTGGGACTGTTCAGAGCCGCACTGTGAAAGTTATATATGATGAAACAGAAAACTATATAAATATAGTTACCGTGATGTGATACTATGAAATTTGAATATGATAAAGATGCAGATGCGGCATATATTTATGTGCAATATCCAATAAAGGAAGGCGGAGCGAAGAAAACAATTCAATTAAATGATAGCATTATCATAGACTTTGATGAAAATAACAAGCTTCTTGGCATGGAAATATTGGGCGCCAGCAAAGTATTGAATAAAAAAGTTCTTCTTGAGTCGCAAGCATCTTAGTTGTTAGTGGTGGGGCAAGATAATTAAATTTTAGACTCCTAAACTATTTTATAACCTGTCTGTTTTAGTTTATTGATTAGTTTCTCAGCATTCCAAGACCAAAATATAACGAAAGGATATTCACTTTTAACACTATGATTTATTTTTATACCTTTTGAGAATAATACTTTATATTTTTCTATAGATATAATATCCTTTTTTCTGAATTTAATCGGATAATTCCAAGTATTGAGAGTAATATAATCTTTATAAATTTCTATTTTCGCTTTTGGCCAGGTTGAATTTATAGCAAATCGTTGACCGAATCCTAGCCAAAAGCTTTTACCTAGTCTACTACCTCCTACTTCTACATAAAATGGTTTTTTCATAATTGGAAATTAGTATATCTAAAATATAAATTTATTGTAAAAAATGGATTTCCAACAAAAACCTTTAAAAACCCCCTAAACAATCAAATTACTATGGAACAAGAAACAAAAGAACAGGAAATTAAACAAGCTATTACAAAAGAAATGACAATAGGCGATGTTGTTGCCAAATACCCTGCTGTAATTGAACCGTTGCAGGAGGCGGGAGTGCATTGCGTTGGATGCCATGTTTCTTACTCTGAATCATTAGAAGATGGATTCAAAGGCCACGGAATGACTGATGAAGAAGTTGATTCCGTTATAATCAAACTAAACAAAGCAATTGAGGAATACAAAGGCGAGGAAGGGAAGGAGTTTATCATAACTAACAAAGCAGCACTAAAATTAATTGAAGTTCTGAAGGAAAATAATAAAGAAGGAAATGGATTAAGAGTAGAGATTGTTCCCGGTGGCTGTTCAGGATTTGAGTATGGGCTGGAGCTTGATGACAAAACAACTGATTTGGATATTACAGTGGAAGATAAGGGCGTCAAAATTATAATAAGCAAGGAAAACATGCAATTTTTGAAAGGCGCAAAACTGGATTATGTTGACAGCCTGCAGGGAGCCGGCTTCAAAATTTCAAATCCAAACGTGCATAGTTCGTGCGGATGCGGGCAGAGTTTTGAGTATTGATTTAGTTCTATTAATTTTAACTATTAATCGCAACATTTAAATAAATTCTATTAT
This sequence comes from Candidatus Nanoarchaeia archaeon, assembly GCA_035288865.1. Taxonomy (GTDB): domain Archaea; phylum Nanobdellota; class Nanobdellia; order Woesearchaeales; family GW2011-AR4. The sequence continues at coordinate 6,491 of DATDZA010000038.1, read as the reverse complement.
TATTCAATAGTGGGGGTAAAATGAAATTCCATACAATCAATCCTGCAACTGAAGAAGTTATAGGCGAGTATGAACTAATGTCAAGAGATAAAGTTATTTCTATTGTGAAAGATTCAGGAAAAGATTTTGAAGGGTGGAGAAGTCTGGATATTTCTGAAAGAGCGTATTATTTCAGGAAACTCGCAAAAGTTTTAAGGAATAACAAACAGGAATATGCTGAAATGATGACAATAGAAATGGGAAAACCCATTAAACAATCATATTCTGAAGTCGAGAAATGCGCATGGATTTGCGAATTTTATGCTGACTATGCGGCAAATTGGCTTGAAGAAGAGATTGTCCAAGCAGATGGAAAAAAAAATATAGTAATGTTCCAGCCATTAGGAACTATTCTTTCAATAATGCCCTGGAATTATCCTTTCTGGCAGGCTCTTAGATTTGGCATACCGACACTGATGGCTGGCAACACAACAATATTAAAACATTCAAACCAGGTTCCACAATGCGCGTTGGCTATTGAAGACACATTCAGAAAAGCCGGTTTTCCAGACAATGTTTTCAGGACAGTGATTACTGACCATGAACTTGTCGGAGAGATTGTTAAATCTGATCTTATACAGGGTGTTTCTTTGACCGGAAGCACTGGAGCCGGCTCTAAGATTGCAGAGCTTGCTGGAAAAAATTTAAAGAAAGTTATTTTAGAACTAGGAGGCTCTGATCCGTTTATCGTCCTTGAGGATGCAGATCCTGATTTTGCTGCACAAAATGCCGTAATTGGGAGGACAACTAATTCTGGCCAAAGCTGCATTTCTGCCAAAAGATTCATTGTTGTTAAAAATGTTGCAGAGGAATTCACAAAAAAATTTGCAGAATATATGGAAAAATTAATTGTAGATGATCCAATGAAAATGGAAACGAATGTAGGGCCATTGGTAAATGAACTGGGCTTAAAATCAGTTGAATTTCAGGTGCAGGATGCAGTTGTTAAAGGAGCAACAATAGTTACAGGCGGGAGAAGACTAGATAGGAAAGGGTATTTCTACAATCCAACAGTGATAAGCAATGTACGACTAAATATGAAAATAGTTACGGAGGAAGTCTTTGGCCCTGTCGCTCCAGTAATTGTTGTAAATGATGAGCAGGAAGCGGTCAGGATTGCCAATAATTCAGATTTTGGCCTGGGTGCAAGCATCTGGACAAGGAATGAGGAAAGGGCATTAGGAATGGCGCGGAATATAGATGCAGGATATATTGCAATAAACTCTATTGTAAAGTCAGACCCAAGAATGCCTTTTGGCGGCATAAAGAAAAGCGGTATCGGCAGGGAGCTTTCAAAATATGGGCTGAAAGAATTTGTTAATGTAAAGGGAATAAATATTTACGAACATAAAAAATAATTGTTATGAAAGAAAATAAATATATTTTGAAAACAAAAAGAGATTTAGAAATTTTGAATTTGTGCAACAAACTTTTGAAAATTAAATTGTCAAAAAATGATGAGGATTTGGTGAAATTAACCAGAACACAACTTGAAAAGGACTGGAGAAAATATTTAATAATAAAATTAGAAAAACTAATTAAAAAATACAATTAATAAAAAATGAAAGCGTCAGATTTATTTGTTAAGTGCCTCGAGAATGAGGGAGTTGAATATATTTTCGGCGTCCCGGGAGAGGAAAATGAAGATATACTTCTTTCTTTAATTGATTCGAAAATAAAATTTGTCACAACACGGCATGAGCAGGGAGCCGCTTTCATGGCAGCGATTTATGGGAAATTGACCGGAAAGGCAGGAGTATGCCTCTCAACTTTGGGACCCGGTGCGATGAACCTAACGACTGGATTAGCCGATGCACATCTTGGGAATATGCCTGTTGTTGCAATTACCGGACAAGCTGGACTTCATAGATTTCACAAGGAGAATTTCCAGTTCATTGATGTTGTAAGGTCTTTTCGTCCAATAACAAAATGGAATACCTCTATTGCAATTGCCACTGCAATTCCAGAAGCGATCAGAAAAGCTTTCAAGGTTGCTGAAATGGAAAGGCCTGGTCCGACTCATTTGGAACTTCCCGAGGATATTGCAAAAAAAGATGTTGATTTGATTCCACTGACAAAAACGAAAGTCAGGAGGCCAGGCGCTGATGCAAAGGCAATTGAGCAGGCCATTGAAATGATTAAGGCTGCAAAGTATCCGTTAATTTTGGCTGGAAACGGCTGCATCAGGACAAGAGTTAGTAAGCAGTTAAATAAATTTGTTGAAGAAAGGGGAATTCCAATAGTGCATACTCAAATGGGAAAAGGCGCAATTAGCGATAGATCAAAATACTCGCTTTTTACAACCGGAATTAACGCCAAGGATTACTATGTCTGTGGATTTGATAGGTCTGATTTGGTAATTACTTTGGGATACAATGTTGTGGAATTTGCCCCGCAGCACTGGAATAAAAATAGAAATAATAAAAAAATATTGCACATTGATTTCAATACAAGCGAAGTTGATGAATATTATAATCCTGATTTGGAAGTTATCGGCGACGTGTCAAGTACATTATGGATATTGCGCGAGAAATTAAAAAACGAACCAAAAAAAGACTCTGATTATTTTTTCAGATTGAGGGAAGAAATTGTCAAGGACCATGAAGAGAAATCCAAAAATGACTCTTTTCCATTGAAGCCGCAAAGAATAATTTACGACATCAGAAAATCATTGGATGATTCTGACATTTTAATTTCAGATGTTGGCATGCACAAAATTTGGGCTGCGCGCATGTACAAGACTTATGAACCGAACACATGTATAATTGACAACGGATTGTGCTCCATGGGGATTGCACTGCCCGGGGCGATAGGAGCTAAACTCGTCCATCCTGAAAGAAAAATTGTTGCTGTTTGCGGCGATGGCGGCTTTTTGATGAATTCACAGGAAATAGAAACTGCAGTCAGAATCGGCACGCCGATTGTAATAATAATATTTAATGATTCTAAGTACGGAATGATTGAATGGAAGCAGCAGATGCACCACCAGAAAACCAACGGAATTGATTTTACAAATCCAGATTTTGTGAAATATGCAGAGAGCTTCGGAGCTAAAGGCTATCGGGTTAAGAAAGCAGAAGATTTTTCCAAAATGCTTGAGGACGCTTTGAAACAAAATACTGTTTGTATCATTGACGTGCCTGTTGATTATTCTGAGAATCTGGAATTGGTTAAGAAATTAGGGCAGGATATTTGTCCGGTTTAGAATTTATATTTTAGTTCTGTGTAAATTCAATTAATTTATTATTAATCACAGCGGTGACCCAATACCTGCGAACTAAAATGGATGCCTATATTTTAACTTTTTTTAATTTCAAAAAGTTCGCTTAATCCAATAATTAGTATACTTTTTCCTATATTCACATACAAAAACGTAACATTTAAATATAACTTAATCCTAAAAAGTTGAACTTTAATGAGATTGTGAATTGAGGTGCTGTAATGAGAAAAATCGCCGTATTCAACCAGAAAGGAGGAGTTGGAAAAACAACGACATCTGTCAATCTAGCTGCTGGCCTTTCAAGGAATAATAAGAAAGTTCTTCTGATTGATATGGACCCCCAGGGAGATATAAGTGCATGTCACAACACAAACGCCCAGTACAACCTTTATCATTTTCTGATGGAAAACGCCGAACTTGAGGAATGCATTACCCATCTCGGTAAAAACATGGATTTAATCCATTGTGACCACAAGATGGCAGAAGCGGAGAGCCAGCTTTCAAAAGATAAAAGTGGTTTAATTTTCATTGAAAAAAGATTTGAGTCAATATTAGATTATGATTATGTAATAATTGACTGCCCTCCATCATGGAGATTTCTAATGAAGAGCATTCTGCATTTTGCAAGTGAAATTGTTATTCCTTCCTCAACTGATCCTTTGGGATTTGATTCGCTTGAAAAAACAGTCAAGAGAATTGTGGAATTTAATAAAATGAATTCAAGAAATGTTTTAATCAGCTCAATAATTCCCACAATGTTCGACAAAAGAAATTCAATCTGCAATGAAATCCTTACCAGGATGAAGAAAGAATTTACCCCTATGCTGGTTGCCGAGCCAGTCAGAGCCAACTCAAAGCTCAAGGAATCACCTAAGTCAAAAATGTCCATATTCAGCTATGACAAGAAATCAACCGGAGCAGAAGATTACTGGAAATTTGTGAAGCTTGTTTTGGAGAATGAATATATGTATGATGAGGGTATTCCGCAATCACAAAGACAAAAGGGAATAAAAGACTATTTCGTAAACGGGAAGAAGAGAGAAATGATGATAGTCGGCGGCAAAGTAACTTTCGGCTTCAAATTTATCACTAATGGCGGAAGTTCAATGAAATCAAATTTTTTTGAATCCAACAGGAGCAATGCTTCCGGGGAACTTAAAAAAGAATTTTTGATTAATAAAAAATCAAAAAGGATGATGTCCCATGCTTAAGCAATTAAAATTTGCTGTGATGCTTGTGCTGGGAATTTTGTACATTGGCAGATTTTATGACTTTATTTACAGCAATGGAAAGCTGTTATTCGATTTTATGAGAAATAGGCAGCATCATTAAATGTCCACAACAATTCTTGCCTTGTAGCCATTCTTTGTTTTCTTCAGCTCAAACATGTGCATCGTTATTGCCTTGATATCGTTTTCAAGCTGCTGTTTTTCAGAGTTTATTGTGTCGCCTTCAAGAGTTGATTTTAACTCGAATTTTTTATTTTTATTATCTTCATGTATTTTCACTTTTACGTTCTTAAATACCATGTATTTTGAATCTTTCAAAAATAGTATTTCTGACAGAAAATCATACAGCAAATTATCCAATTTTTCATGCTCTAATTTTATTCCAATTTTTTTCTTGGGCTCTATTGTTTTTATATCCGCACTCAGCTCAAAGATTGCAAGAGCTGAATTCTCAAACACTTCGTTCAGGTCTTTTCCATAAGATTCGTACGCAATGTCTGCAAGGGCAATGTCTTCCAGAAATTTGTATTTTCTCATGAATCTTAGAATATTCTTTTATTTAATAAATTATTGAATTACCCGCCATGAAATATGAACCCTACTGCCCATATTAAGAAAATTCCAAGAATCATCAGTATAAGTTGGATAAATGATTTTTTTAAGTCTGTTTCTTTCTGAATTTCAGGAATCAGATCTGTGCCTGCTATGTAGACAAAGCCCCCTATTGCGAATGCCGATAAATAAAGATTTGAATTTTCGAAACGGCTTGAATAAAAATAAGCGACCAATGCCCCTATAATTGCAGTAAGGGCGCTGAGAAAATTGAAGACAAGGGCTTTTAGCTTTGAAAACCCGCCATATATCAACACTCCAAAGTCCCCTATTTCCTGGGGAATTTCGTGGGCAATTATTGCTATTGTTGTTGCTATTCCAAGCTGTGTGCTGCTCATAAAGCTTACGGATATTATGGCACCATCTAAAAAATTGTGAATACCATCTCCAACAAGGTTGAGATAAGTAAAAGCGTGAACTTCCTTGTGCTGGTGCTCCGTGTGGTGGTGGTGCCAATGCAGGAATTTTTCCAGCACAAAAAAAGATGTTATTCCTATTAAAATAAATATTGGTATAAATGTATTAAATCCATTTTCAAGGGTTTCAGGCAGCAAATCCAAGAAGGCAGCGCCAAGCAGTGTTCCCGCTGCAAAACTTACCAAAAAGAACAAGCTCTTGTCCATTAATTTCTTATTTATGAAAATTAAAATTCCTATTATAGAAATTAGGCTGACTATTGTAATCGCAGTTAAAATGTACGCAAGTGTGGATATCATTTTATTTTCTTATTTCCAAACATTTTTCACAAATTCCATAAATATCAATCTGGAAGTGGCAAACGCTCCCCTTTATCTTTTTTTTGATAAAATTTATATCTTTAACTTCTATATGTGCTGTTTTTCCGCAATTTTTGCATATAAAATGTGAATGGCTGTTTTTGTTGTTTGAATATACAGCCCTCCTGTTGCATGCATACTCATGCAGTTCTTCCTTTTTGGTTAGTTCCTTTAGAAGCCTGTAAACAGTGGCAATCCCTATTTTTTCACCCTTTTTTTTCACCTTTTCGTATAAATCTTCAGCCGCGAAAAAAGAATTAAAATTTGTTAATTCCCCCCTAATGACGTCTTTCTGCTTTGTTTCTCGTGACAATCTTGGCATTTTCTTTATTGATAATGAGAATCAATAACATATATAAATATCTTTTGGTTCTTTTGTATTATGTCGCTTGAGGAGAAGCTGGAAAGCAATGGAAAAAATAAAGGCAGTATACTAAAAGCTGCGGGTGGACTAGGGCTGCTTTTGCACTCCGCATTTCATTGTTTCTAGGCAAGGATACTACACGCTTTGCGTGTAGAGGAATTGCCTTGCCGTCCTCCATAAAGTTTTTCTAACATTTTGATTTTAAATTGAGTGCGCAACGAAATTTGGCGCGCGCACTCAAAAATTTTTCA
>DATDZA010000037.1:0-3296 GCA_035288865.1 Candidatus Nanoarchaeia archaeon | reverse complement strand
AAACCACCAAAAGCAACAAAACCCGCCAGAACTATTATAATGGTCACCTTTCCCAAGCCATTGGAAAACAGAAGCAACCTTTGAAGTAAGGTAACTTTAGTCAAGCTTATTGAAAACTCTTTATTTGTATTATATGATTTGGCCAATCCATCTTTATAATTGACATTTATTTCATAATCATTGCTTCCATACTTCAATTGTTTTGCTTCAATGTCAATAACATACTTATGGTCTTCGTTGAAGTCCTTGACAATCCATTTTTTATCAATCCCATTCTGAAAAAAACTTAATTCAACTTCTTTTGGATTGAATAATGATTTTTTTGTCAAAGTAAATTCAACTTGGAACTTATCATCATATGTAGTTTCATTCGGGAATTTTAGATTTATTATTTCAATTTTTGGTGCATCATTAATTTTAAAATTGACGTAGGATGCTTTTGAAACTAATTCATTTTTAAGAATAATGGGAATTTTTTTCTCTCCTGCAGATGATTTATCTAATTCGAAAACAAAGTTTTTTTCCTGCGAAATTCCAAGACTTGTTGCCTTGCATTTGTCCTCAAAGCAAATATTGGCATCACTTAAGAAAATATTTCCTGTGTTCTTGGCTGTGCAATAAATTTTCACATTTTCATATTCATAAAATTCATTTTTCGATACACTGCAGTTCATCATCACATTTCCGGAATACTTCTTTTGTGTTTCCTCTTCGAGAAGCTTGGCAGCCTGCTCCATTTCACCTTGTGAAACATAAGCTTGCCTGTAATCGGACTCAAAGCTAGTTTCAGACGTGGTATTATCCAGGGTTCCGACAACTAATGGGAAAGTGTATTCATACCTGTTGCTTAACTCTCCTCCAAGCTTTATAATCCAGAACACTGTTTTTTTCTCGTGAGGCAGCAATAAAATGCTCTTAAGCTCATTTCCGATTATGGTTATTTCTCTTGGCTTGCTTAAATATAGCTCAGTGCTGTAATAATAATTGGCCGTATTCTCTATTGCGGCTTCAACAATATTGTACGATCCAAAGCCTACTGATTTTTTCAGCACATTTGCCTCTATATTTATGGGCTCCGTAACAATTCCAGTTGCATCAATTAATTCAGTTTTTATTTCCAGTTTTCCAGTCTTCAAATCAGCATTTCTTCCAACCCATTGGTAATATGTTGAAGCTTCATCCGAATCAACGGAATCTTTGAATCTTATATGTGTCGGGTCAATCCATCCAAATTCGCCGTAAGTTACATCAAATGGCACCCACCCATAGCTTGGAAAATAAACTTCAGCCCATCCATGGGCTCCCCATTTTTCCGGAAACAAATCAGAGTTTGTGTAAGCAATCCCGGATACAAATCTTGCTGGAATTCCAACGGACCTTGCCAATGCCATAAACAATGATGATATGTCGCCGCAGACCCCCTGCCTGCTTTTAAGAACTTCCGACGCTTTTTGCGTTACAGGCAATGACATGGTGCTAAGGTTGTAATTCACATCACTTTTTGTCCATTGCGCAAGCTTGAAGACTGCACTGTACAAGTCATCTTCCCCCTTCACAAGCTCAGAAGCTATTTGAATTATGGCCTCATTGTCTGAATCTATTGTTGCGCTGGGCTTTGTGTATATTTTTATGTCGTCCGGCAAATCCGCAATTGGAAAGTTTATTTTTTCATTGACTTTGAATATTGTGTTTGTTGTTTTGACATCGGAAGAAACTTTGAAGCCAAAATTATCCGGTGGATTTTTCCATTTGAAGATTATCGTTTTGTCAGATACTTCTGCAATTGGCTCTGTTGTAAATTTTACCAAATCCTGTGTGCCTGTTTTCTTGGGAAAAAAAGAAAGGTTTACAGAAGCACTGTCGACATAGGCACCTGCTGGAACTATCTCCGCATCTCCGCTAATGTCTATATGAACAATAACATTCTCGCTGTTGTGAAACCAGTCTGCAAGTGCAAGGGGGATTATTAAAAACAAAATAAAAGAGGATAATAGCATAATTTTTTTCATTATTTCCTGCTTTCTAACTGCATTTATAAGTTTTATTATGTTTTAGGGGATAATATCAAAAAGCATTTAAATAAATCTCATTTCTGGCTAAAGAGGGGCTACTATAATGCCGCGGTCGCATAGCCCGGCCATTGCGGTGATTTTTGGTGGCGTTGTGAGCGACTCTAAGTCTCATGTCACGAAAACTGCAAGATTGCTATGGGCTAACGCCTTTCAAGGTGAATTACAAAAATCCACTGTCCGAAAGGATACGAGAGTTCAAATCTCTCCCGCGGCGTTTTTTTAATTAAAATGACAAATGTCTTTATTTTTCATGGCACAGGCGGTTATCCGGAAGAGAATTGGTTTCCTTGGCTTAAAAAAGAATTGGAAAAGATTGATTGCAAAGTAATTGTTCCTCAATTTCCCACGCCTCAAAATCAATCAATTGAGAATTGGTTGAGAGTCTTGAAAAATTATAAAAAATTCTACAACAAAAACACAATATTAATTGGACATAGCTTGGGGGGCTCTTTTTTGCTTCGCGCTCTTGAATGGTATAAAATTAAAATCAAAGCTGCATTTATAGTAGCAGCTCCGATAGGATTATTGCCGATCAAGAATTATGAAAATGATAAATTATTTTTAGGAGATTTTGCATTTAACTGGCAGAAAATAAAAAGCCATTGCGGGAAATTTTTTATATATCATTCTGATAATGACCCATACGTTTCTTTAGTAAATGGCAAGGAGCTGGCCAAAAATCTAGATACTGAATTAATATTTGTGCCAAATGCGGGGCATTTTAATAAATTGGCAGGATACGCCAGATTTGATATGCTTTTAGAAAGAATAAAAAAGGAGTTACCATAACCAGACCTAAAATGGCAATCGCATCAGATTTGGACAAGGGAAATTATTTCATCTACAATGGAGAGCCCGTAAGAGTCGTGAGAAAAGAAGTTGTCTCAGTCGGAACACATTCCCACACTAAATTAAAATTCTATGTTCAGGGATTGAGGGAGAAAGGCGAGCGAACCGTCATCCTGCAGCATTCTGACCGCGTTGATAAGATGGAAATTATGAGGAAGCAGGGCCAGATAATATCCAAATCAAGCAGCAAAGTGCAGATAATGGACTCAACCAGCTATGAAACTCTCGATTCAAGTCTTCCTCCAGAATTATCCGATGAAATAAACGAAGGCGACTACGTCACTTTTGTAGACTTAAACGGAAAAGTTGAAATATTGGATAAAAGATAGGTTTATTCTATATTAGGATTTAATGCCGCGGTTGCTTCAAGAACCC
>DATDZA010000036.1:0-23147 GCA_035288865.1 Candidatus Nanoarchaeia archaeon | reverse complement strand
TCCTCGCGGAAATCTTTGGAGCCGCGGCGGAACTGCTGTTACCGTCGGATACAATCAGCTTAGCGACACAGCTTTGTACATTTTGAACCAAGCTAAGCACCATGGTTTAGCTTGAATGGATACTGCGGAATTTATTCCGCATAGGAGGTCATTTTTCTTAATGTTTAAAACCTTATTCTTGTAATTAAATTCATGCAGTCCAAGCGTGTCAAGCTTTTTCATTACATAAAAATTACTTATGTTTGAAATTTTATCATTCAGTTTTCTAATTATTAGATTTATATTTTCTATTTCCCTGTATTTGGATTTAACTGAGTTTTCAAGGGAAATAATCCTTCTTTCACGAAAATCATGGAGTTTGTCATTTTTTCCGGTTTTTATTTCATTATTTTTATTTTTCTCTAAATTCTTTATTCGGTTCTTTAGATTATTATTGTGCATTTTTATCAATCGCATTTCAGCTTCATAATTCTTCAATTTATTGTAAAATCTCAGAAAATCATCCTCATTTAATTTTTTCTCAACAATGATTTTCTCTATTATTTTATCTTCTTCGTGCTTATATTCAATCATCTTAACAGCGCTTTTTAAGCTGATTTTTTTTGTAATCACGAGCTCTTTTATCCTGTCTTTTATTTCCAGTTTTTTAGAATCATGAGCAAATGAATCAATTTTGTTAAAGAGGGGTTTTGCTGATTTGAATGCGAAGAGAGCAGAAGCAATGGCATCTGCCTGATGGCCATCTTCAAAACTAAACCCTAAAATCATTTTTCTTTTTTCGTCAACTTTTAAATCTTCATTAGGCGATATAATTTTTGCGCCCAATTTTGTTGCAAACATGTAAACTAAATTTGGCGTCCTTGATTTGTCGGTTCCGACCAAGATAACTTTTCCGATTTTTATTATTTCGGAAATTAATTGGTTTAAATCAAAATTTTTTGAAGAATTTGTTTTTATTAATTTTCCTTCAATGTCTAGGGCAGCATAAGCTGTCGTGATTCCTGGGTCGATTCCCACAATTAGAAGTTTCCTGTCTTCCATTCAAAACAAAAATTATAACAAATATTAAAACTTTGCCATAAGCTTTATAAGTAAAAATATGTACCTTTTATTATGGGAGGTGGAAATGCAAATATCAGCGGGATGATTGTCAAAGGCCTTGGAGAAGGGGCTGTATTCATGTCAATGCCGCATTATAAGAATGAAATCAAGAAAAAACTGGGTTTTGATGCTTACCCCGGAACTTTAAATGTTAAGGTTACAAAACTTCAGTTTGATTCATTAAAAAATAACATTCCGATAAAAATAAATGGATTTAAAAAAGACGGCAAGATATTTGGTGGCGCAAATTGCCATAAGTCAAAAATTAAAAATATCAATGGCGCAATAATAATGCCAGATATAAACAAGCACAAAGATATTATAGAATTTATTGCGCCAGTCCATATTAAATCAAAACTTAAATTGGCTGACGGGGATAAAGTAAAAATTGAATTAATAAACTAAAATGATAAAAATAGGGATTGCGGACACGAATTTTGCAAGAGTCAACATGGCGGCATTTGCCATTGATAAAATTAAGAAAAATTCAGATGCAAAAATTGAAAGATACACCGTTCCTGGCATGAAAGATTTGCCTGTTGCCTGCAAGATTCTTTTCGAGAAATACAAATGTGATATTGTTCTGGCTTTGGGAATGGCTGGCCCGATGCCAATAGACAAGCAGTGCTCACATGAAGCTTCCTTAGGGCTGCAGGCTGTCCAGTTGATGGTAAACAGGCATATAATCGAAGTTTTTGTCCACATGGACGAAGCCAAAACGGACAAAGAGCTTTTTGAAATTGCAGAAAACAGAACATCAAAGCACGCTCTGAACGCCATGGCATTGCTGAAAGGCAAAACGGAGCTTACAAAATATGCAGGCACCGGCAAAAGGCAGGGCAAATCAGACGCCGGCCCTATTAATTTATAGGAAATTTTTAATAAAATGAACGAAAAAATAGCAATCGTTGTTTCTAAATTCAATCACGAAATAACGGATGAAATGAGCAAAGTTGCCCAGAAAAGAATAAAAAAATCCGGCGCTAAGTTAATCAAAATAATTGAAGTACCCGGCGCTTTTGAAATTCCATTTGCTGTAAACAAATTATTGAAAAATAAAAATATTGACGGAGTTGTAACCTTGGGAACAGTCATCAAAGGCGGCACCGACCATGACCAGATAGTTGCGCATTCTGTTGCAAGAAAACTGCTTGACCTGTCAGCAAAATATGAAAAGCCGGTAGCTTTGGGAATCTCAGGACCAAATATTACGTGGGAGCAGGCCAAGAAAAGAATCAAAGAATATGCAGAAAGGGCTGTTGATACTGTTTTGGAAATACTGAGGAAGAATTAAGTTTTTTTGAAATTAAATTGATAGAAGCCTAAAGTTATATTCTAATCAATAATTAATCTTTCATTAAAGAAACTTACCAAGCTGGACATTTAATTTTCTTACTCTTTTTGTCCTATTTACAATCTTTCTTGTCTTTTCCTGCTCCAGCAGGGAATTCATGAAAATTCCTCTTGTCCTGTTGTTTAAAATATTGCTGTTAAGGACTGCAGCCAGCTCGGTTGGCTTGATATAGGAGTTCTTCAGAATTATGCTTAATCTTTCCGGGTTTGTCCTTCTGAAATCTTTTACAATGTCCTCATTTCCAAGTATGCTTGATAAAAATTCCTTTCTTGAATTTGAAGTGAAGTTATCGTTCGCAAGCAGCTTTGCAAGTTTGGTGGGCTCGTTAAGCAGAAGAAATTTTGTTAATTGAAGAGTCCTGATTATATCATTCTTATAATATTGCGTATCGAGCTGCTCCATCACGTCATACAAAATATCTTCAAACAAAATTACCTCAACTTCCCTTTCATTGAATTTTTTTATAATGTCAAGTTTCCTTGATTTTGGAACAGCCCCAAGAATAATTATTTTCTTTACATTATTTTCAGGTATAGAGAATTGCCTGATGTATTTGCTTACAGATGATTGTACCGACTTGTCATCAAACTTCTCATCAACAATCTTTCCCACGGATTTTTCAGGATTTGCCGTTTCAGAAATATTATTTGTTATTGAGCAGCTGACCTCTATGTGAAAAATCGAATTAACGTGCCCATTATCGAACTTAAGCGCCAAAATCCCGCAATCGCGGTTGTTATGCGTTTTTATATTGTTGACAGTAAAAAGCCCTTTCTTATTGTACCAGTAATTAACTATCTCTTTTTCAGCGCTCATAAAACCATTTCCCCCTTGTAAATGATATATTTAATTTTGTTTATAAGGTTTTTGATTTAGCTGCATTAAAGTCTTGAAAAACTTTATATACTATACGGTAAACATTTTAATAATGAAGAAGATTCAAATCTTTGTAATTATATTTATTATATTAATAGTTTTAGGTTTTCTAGCAGCATTTTTGATACACAGTCCAATAGGTTGTACAAAAAAAGGTTGCCCATGCCCAATAGGCACTAATTCTGAGAGACCGTGTAATAGCTGTTTTACGACAAAATATTACTTCATGTCTGGTATACTTAATGTTTACAAAACCTGCTCTGGAAATGAGATAATCTTGTGCGAGAACGGTATAGAAAAAAATAAAAGATATGAATTTGAACCTTCAAATTGTAAAAATCACCTAAATCTATTTTTTATTCTTGATTTAAACTAAACTCACAAATCCATTAAATTTAATCCAGTTTTCTCATCATACTTTCGGTTAATCTCGCCATCTAATTTAATCACAACAATTTCTGCAGTTGCCCCGACAATTCCTTCTTTCAGATGGCCGGCAATCACTTCCATTTCAACATCGCCTAAAGTGATATGGCAGTGCAAATAAACCCCATCATTCATCGTCGTTATATTCCCGCTTAAATTTACTATTTCAAGCGGCTGCCTGTATTTATTAAAAGTGTATTTTTTATTCCTCACAATATAATGCGCGAGCTCGACTTCATCCAGAGAGCCAATTCCAAAAAAATATCCGCATTTAATATTATTTTTAGTGCAGAAGCCTTTCAAAGTTTCAAGAACCCTTTCTCCGCTGTCCAGTCTGACAATAAATGTATCGTTTATTTTTTTGAAGTTCATTTTTGTGATTTTGTTTTTATTGTTAAAATTAAGACTTCAAATCATTTCTTCTTTAAAATAATAATATTTCCCCTTCCTTTTTTTATCTTCTCAACCAGTCCCTTATGCTCTAATTCGGCAATCATTAGGCTTATCTTGGCCTCAGATAAAGGAATCTGCTTTCTAATATCTTTTTGAGTTGCTCTTCCGCCCTCTTGTTTTATTATCTTAATAACCTGGTCCAATTCATTACTCTCTTCAGCAACTTCAGTCTTCTTTTCTTCATTTTTTGCAATTTTTTCTTGTTTTATTCTCAGAAAATATATTATCGAGAAAATAATAGTTAAAGATACTATTATTATTATCAGTAAATACAGATACCCTGTGTCCGTTTTATTCTGGGCATTGTCAATAAGCTCACTGCTTAAATTAACATTAAAATCTTCAACTCCCTCTTCAAGGTTTGGAAACATTATGAGGTCTAGAACATAGGAACCTTCCTGCTTTACCGTTATATTCTCCTGCACAGAGTCTGTCACAGCACCGTTCCGCATCAATTTTGCTTCAATTAAATAATTCCCATTGGGAACATTGAAAGAATAAGTTCCATTCTTCGCTACTACGGATTGTTTTGGAATGGTGTTTATGTCCACGATTGCATTATTAATTTTTTTCAAATCCAGGTCATAAACGGTGCCGTAAATAGTGGCAGCGCTTGCACAGCTCATTAAAAGAACAAGTAAAGTAAAATAAATTGCAGCGTTTGATTTTTTCATAAATAGTGTGTAGCTAATGAATATAAAAATATTTTGGAATCAAAAAGGGATTCTTACGGTTTCATAAAAGAAATAAGCTAAAATCCGCTTCCATAAACCAAGAATAGGCCAAATAAAGCTTTATAAAGTTTTAAACCCATCAAAAAAACAATTAAAACTTCAGCTTAAAAAGTTTCTTTATAAACAAAGTAACCTAACTAATCCCGAGATTGATTCAGAGCAATTCAAAAAAGGAACAGAAAATGGCAAAGCACACATGTATTCATTGCAGAACAATTATAATAGGCGGAGGGACAGCGGACCCTTATATCTGTGGAAATTGTGAAGCACTGGTAAAGAAAGCCGAATTAAATGAAAGATTTGTATATTTGAGAGAATAAAAATAAATTTGAGGGACAAAAATGAAAAAAACAATAGCACTTGGCATCATTGCAGTATTTATTTTTAGTATAGTGCCTATCACAATGGCCGATAACGATTCAGATAGAACAGGGATAGGAATAAAATCCGGAGTTAATGTTAACGCTGGAGCCTTGACAAATGAGAATGGCAAAGGCCGCAGAGATATGATGAATGATACTCTGCAGAAAATGCAGGAAAAAAACACAGAAAGGGTAGAAAAAATAGCCGAACTTGACCAAAGACAAATGGAAAAGTTATCCAGGCTGGGAGTAAGAAACGCTGAGAGGATAGCCAATCTTAAGGGCGAAAGGCTGCAGAGAATTATGAACTTAAGCGAAACAAAGCTTGAAAGGATTTCAGAACTTGACAAGGAAAAGATCGAAAGAATTTCGGAATTAAATGAATCTGACATGCAGAAATTCTCATCTTTGAACAGGGCAAGATTAAAAGAACTTTCAAAACTTGATTTTCAAACATTAAAGATGGAATTAAAAGGCATAAAAATTCGAAAAGTAAAAAATGCACACGATTTAGATGCAAGAAATATTACTCAATCTATCATTTTGAGTGCACGGGCTGATTTCGAAGCAGCAAAAGAAAAATTCAAGGAATCAAAAAACGGGCTTGAAAACGCAAGAGAAAAATTAAAGGAATCAAAAGAAAAGCACGATGACAACGCAACATTGGAAAATGCAAGAGAATACTTATTGAAAGCTTCTGATGCTTTGATAAGTCATCTTGAGAAAATAAAAGCAAAAGTGCAGGAGAACAGCAACATACAGGCAAATGTTTCAGCAAGAATTGTTTTAGAGATAGACGCGCAAATTGCGGATATCAATTCCATCAAGGCTGATGTGCAGTCAGCTGCAACAAAGCAGCAGATAAAAGACTATGCTGCCAAATTAAGAGCAAAATGGAATACTCTCCAGCATTTGATAGAAATATACAGCAAGAGAGTCGTATCTGCAAGAGTTGAAGGCATGGTAAACCAGGGACTTGTGCTCGAGAAAAGGCTTGAACATGTTTTGCAGGAAGCAAAGGACAAGAACATTAGCATTGATGTAAGCGCAGAAGTGGATGTTTTTAGCCAGAAAATTGCAGAATCAAAGGCTAAATACATTCAAGCACAGGCAAAAATTTCAGAAGCTCTTGACCTTAGAGCCAATGGCGAACCCGCTGACAGTTCTAAAATCAAGTCTTTGGCGGATCAAGCGAACCAACTTTTGAAGGATTCAAGGGACTTACTTAAACAAGCTTACGATGAGCTTAAAGTGATAGTCAAGAAGATAAAGGAAGCGTACCCCAGCGCAAATCTTTCAGAGAATGTAGAAGTTGAAGTGGAAGAAACTAACGAGGCTTGAATATAAATCTAATTGCTAATATACAATATGTAATTTATTGGCAGTAATGTTTATATAGCCGGATCAAACCATATTGAAAATTAATAGGGAAGGGGGACAAAAATGAAGAAAATAAATATTTTTTTGGCTTTAGGCATGATTTTGGCTTTGTTTGTCGGCGCATGCACTAGCACAGTGGAGAGTGACTATAGTTCATCAAATACACAGAGTTCAGAGAATATGCAGCAATCTTCACAAGGGCGTGCTGTTTTTGCTATAAGTGATGCAGCAGCAGATATGGAAGCCGTCACAAGCGTTAAAGTAACGGTCGACAGCGTGAAAGTCCACAGCGAAACAGAAGGATGGGTCACAGTTTCTTCATCACAAAAAACTTATGACTTATTACAATTGAAGGCACAAGGCAAGCAGGAACTTTTGGTCGATGCTCAATTAAAAGATGGCAATTATGACCAGATTCGATTAGACATATCAAACGTGGTTGTGACTGACGCAAGCGGCTCTCATGAGGCAAAGCTTCCTTCAGGCGAATTAAAAGTGAACGGCAATCTAGTTGTTGAGAGCAATACAACATCAACCGCTACTTTTGATTTCATAGCTGACGAATCACTTCACGTGACAGGAAACGGCAAGTACATAATGGCGCCCGTTGTAAAAGTGGAGACAAGATCAAATGCTGATGTCCAGATCGGAAGCGGCAATAAAGTTGAAATAGAGGGCGGCAATGTCAAAACAAATGTCAAAGTAGGAATGGATATTGATGGAAATGTTGGAGTTGGAATTAAAATACCATCCAGCGCAGATATTTCCATAGACACAGTTGGCAAGATAAAGCTGGGATCACAGAGCATGGTTTCCGGTGAGGGCAAAGGACGCGCAGTGTTTGCAGTCACAGATGCGGCGGCAAATATGGAATCTGTAAGCAGCGTTAAGGTTACTGTTGACAGTATAAATGTCCATAGCGAATCTGAAGGTTGGGTTACAGTTTCGTCAGCTCCAAAAACATATGACTTGTTTAAACTTGAAGCTGAAAACAAAAACGAGCTTTTGGCAGATGCTCAGTTAAAAGAAGGAACATATAATCAGCTCAGGCTTGACATTTCAAATGTGGTTGTAACAGATGCAAGTGGAACGCATGAGGCAAAGCTCCCATCCGGAGAATTGAAGCTTAACGGGGATCTTGTAGTAAATGCGGAATCAACGGCAACTGCAAAATTCGACTTTATATTGAATGAGTCATTGCACATTACAGGCAGCGGAAAATATATGATGGCCCCGGTATTGCAGCTTGAAACAAGGGAAAACGCAAATGTCGATGTCAAGAGCGATAACCGTGTTGAAATAAGCGGTGGAAATATAAGAACAAATGCTAAAATTGGAATGGACATAAATGGAAATGTTGGAGTAGGTATGATGGTATCCGCTGGAACCGCGCTCTCAGTTGAATAAATCAACAGCAAATTTCGATGGAGGCTCCAAAATGAAAAAAACCAACGCAATAATTATACTGTTGCTAGTCGTTTCCTTGATCATTGCATCAGGATGTGCCAGCAGCGGAAAAGCAGGTTTAAAAATTGGGCTGGGTTGCGGAACTCACGAGGAAAAATACACTTCAAATGAGAAAGGATGCGAAAACATGGAAAAATGCAAGTGCATACACAATAATTTTTTCAACGCTTGCGACAACTGCGAGTGTGCCAGGGAAGTAAATGATTGCTAACTTTATTTTTACTTAATAAACCATTATTGGAGGGGTATTGATGAAAAAGATAAAAATTAGTTCTGTATTAATAGCGATGTTCTTTATTTTGTTAGTTGCAGGATGTGCACAGCAAACAAGCACAGTCACGGATACCGGCACACAGCCGGGAACCGGAAAAGGAAGGACAGTGTTTGCAATGAAAGATGCATCAGCAGATATGGAATCGGTCACCAGCGTAAAAACGACGGTTGACACTGTAAAAGTTCACAGCCAGGCAGAAGGTTGGACAACTGTCTCTTCATCTGCACATACTTACGATTGGATACAGCTCAAGAACGAAAATAAGGCGGGGCTATTGGCTGATGCCCAATTAAAAGAAGGAACATATGATCAGGTCCAGTTGCACATATCTAACGTTGTTGTGACGGATGCAAAAGGAAGCCATCAGGCTAAGATACCAAACAATGATTACCAGATAACAGGAAATCTTGTTGTCAAAGCAGATTCAACATCAGCCGCTACATTTGATTTTATAGCGGATGAGTCAGTCCATGCCACAAGCGATGGAAATTATGTCGTTGCTCCTGTTGTTGAATACCAAACCAAAAGCGATGCAACTGTAAATGTCCAAAGCAATAGTGATGTCAGGATAAGCGGTGGCGAAACAACAACAGATATAAAAGTTGGAATGGACATAAATGGAAATGTCGGAGTTGGTCTTGCAATATTATCAAATGCAAATCTCACTTTGGATTCGCTTGGAAACATACAAATTGTTGGCCAGGGCTCCGGTGGGATAGGAATTACCGGATAATCTGTTTTATTTATTTTTAATTTTTAAAATTTACCTAGGAAATATTTAGAATGACACCGATGAAAAGGAGTTTGGTAGTATTTCTTGCTTTAGCGCTAGTTATAATCACGGTAGCTTGCACTCAGAAATCTGCAAATGTGCAGGAATCCCCAGGCACGGCAGAAGTAACTGAAGGTTCAGCCGACGATTCATTTGGAAATGGCATTGATAATATGAATAACGATGAAAATGACATAAGCTCTCAGCAACTTGAAGGAATGGATCAAGGATTGTCAGACGTGCAGAATATATAAGGCCATAAATAGAAAATATTATTTTTAATTATTTGATAAAGTTTATAATAAATCCTCAACTTCTTAATTCTAATGATTAAAATAGATGGCTCATTTTTAGAGGGCGGAGGCCAAATGGCGAGAACAGCATTAGCTCTGTCAACAATAACACAAAAACCATTTGAAATTTATGACATAAGAAAAGGCCGCCCAACTCCCGGGCTAAAAAGCCAGCATCTTTATTGTGTTAAGTCATTAAAGGAATTATGCAGTGCAGTTGCAGAAGGGGACGAGCTTGGATCATTATCATTAAAATACTACCCAAAAAAAATTGTTGCAAAAAATTTGGACATTGACATTGAAACGGCCGGTTCAATAACTTTGTTATTGCAGTCTTTGCTGCTTCCTTCAATGTTTGCCGGCAAAGCAATTACTATTTCAGTTACAGGGGGCACGGATGTAAAATGGAGCATGCCATTTGATTATTTTAATAACATCATGCTGCCACAATTACAGAGATTTGCAAAAATTGAGGCAAAATTGTTGAAACGTGGCTATTACCCAAAAGGCAATGGAAAAGTTGAAATCAAAATCAATCCAAAATTTAAATTAAACGACTTTGAGAATTTTGAAGATTTCCATAATCATCTAAAACAGAATGTTAATCCGTACAATTTAACTGAACAGAGTAAGCTAATACAAATAAAAGGGATTTCCCACGCTTCAAAAGATCTGCAGAGCGCTAATGTTGCCGAGCGGCAGACAGAATCGGCAAAAAACATTTTGAAGTTAAAGTATGATGTTCCGATAAATATAATTTCCCAGTATCAGGAAACTTTATCAACTGGCTCCGGAATAACTTTATGGGCAATATTCTCCAAGAACCTAAATGATATTGATGAAAACAATCCAATAAGGATAGGCTCAGATTCCCTTGGAGAAAGAGGAAAAAGGGCAGAAGATGTCGGAGACGAAGCCGCCAACCGGCTGTCTAGGCAAATTGAAGCCAAAGCGCCTGTTGACAGGTTTTTGGCGGACCAGATTTTGCCTTTTATGGCACTTGTTGGAAATTCAACAATTAAAGTTTCTGAAATAACCAGCCATGCAAGAACTAATATTTATACGATAGAGCAATTTTTCGGTAAAATTTTTGATGTTGATGAAAATAATAATGTGTTAAACACAAATTCAAAACAATAACCTTTTTAAATCGACTTCCTATCCCAATGCATGAAAATGGAAGAAAAACAGGCAGTATGCAGCTCATGCAAAAAAAGGATTTCCAACACTGTAGGCTCAACCAGGTTTATGTGCCCGAAATGCGGCAAGACAGAAGTTGTCAGATGCCCTCATTGCAGGCAGATTGCTGCTAAATACAAATGCTCAGAATGCAGTTTTGAAGGGCCCAATTAGAATTCTAAAATGGCAAGAGTCGTCGTAACTTTAAGGATTATGCCTCAGTCTCCCGAGGTAAATCTATCTGAATTAGAAAAAAAAGCAAAGCACGAAATAGTCAAGTTCTGCAATTCAGAGGAGTTCAAAACAGAAATCCAGCCGGTTGCTTTTGGATTGAAATCATTAACAATTTTCTTTGTTATGGAGGAAGATATCGGAAGCACAGAAAAGCTTGAGCAGAAAATTGCTGAAATAGAAAATGTCGAATCTGTAGAGGTTATTGATGTAAGGAGGGCAGTCGGATAAATTAATTTGTTTAAGGAAAATTCAATTTTTCAATATCTTTAATAATTCTTTATATGGAATATCGCTTCTTATCCCTTCTCCCTTATAATGGGTATCGCTGGCTTTATAACCCATTTTTCTAATTTTACTTTTTATTAACTCTTTTTTAGGCAGTCGTTTAATTTTATTCTTTCCAGAAATCTCATTCAAATCATAAAAACCAACAACATTTATTTTTGATTCATATTTTATTACCTTTAAGAATTTTATTAGTTCATTATTTTTATTATAAATTTTATTTTTTATGGAATAATTATAAATCATATCACATAAATCGGAATCAAACAAATTACCAAGCCACATTGGGCCGGCGCCGTTAAATGTCCCGTGCATTCTTAATATTTCATCAACATTGTTTTTGCCTTTATCATTTCTTAAGAAAATCCTCATGTAGTGTTCTTTTGAATATGAAAATATCGGATTCAATGCTTTTTCATATTGTGCACCAACTAATTGGATTTTCCTTATGAGGATTCTTAACCCGGTCTCGTGCATTATTGCATCTTTTTTTGGCACCGCCCAATATTTTCTTATGCAAGCCTGAGGATAAGTTCCAGCCAAAGCGCTTGTGTCGGTTGCTGTAACTGCCATAATCCCTTCCCTTGCAAGGCGTTTGCATGCAGCGTCGAGAAATGGGTTTGGCGTCCCGAATGGGTCAATATCAATATAATCAAATCCAGTTGATTTTAAGAGGAATAAATTTGCGTCTTCGTTTATTATTATTATTTTTTCATTGTTTTTATTTTTGATTTTATTTAATTTTAAGTTTTCTTTTATTGATTTAACGGCATTTTTATCAATATCATTAATATAGATTTTCCTGATTTTATTTTTGTTTAATTCCTTCAAAAACCTGATGCCCCTTATCCCGCTTGCAGCCAAAGGGTCAGCAATCTGCATATTTTTCTTATCCAAGGAATTTAGCAGCAAAACAGAAATATCCCTATTTAAACTCATTATTGGATTATAGAAAACTTCCATATTTTTTGACACTATCTTTTTATTTTCAATATTAATCTTGGCTAATCCTTCTTCAATAATTGTTTTCATAAATCAGGATTAATTATCATTCAATTAAAAAACTTCTTATTGCATAACGTTTAAAAACACCCCATCCTTACTTTCAATAATGCTAAGACAGCTTATAATTACGGTAATGGGAAATGTAGATGCCGGCAAGACGCAATTGCTGGATACAATTAGAAATACTGCTATTGTTGAATCAGAGCCCGGCAAAATAACGCAGTGCATCGGATGCTCCCAGATTCCACTGGATGTAATAAAGAAAATCAGCGGCAGTCTCCTTCAAAAAGCTAAGATTGAGATTAAAATTCCGGGCTTTCTCATCATAGACACTCCAGGCCACGCAGCTTTCACTAATCTTAGAAAAAGGGGCGGCAATTTAGCCGATATAGCCATTCTTGTTATTGATGTTAATGAAGGATTAAAGCTTCAGACGGCAGAGTGCATTGAAATTCTGAAAAATTACAAAACTCCATTTGTAGTTGCGCTCAACAAAATTGATTTGCTTTCGGGATGGCACCCAAATCCGGAAATAAGCATTCTGGAAAATATACAAAAACAAAATGAAGAGGTAATGCTGCGCCTTGAAAAAAAACTTTATGAGATTGTGGGCAAGATGAGCGAGCTCGGCTTTAATTCCGAAAGATTTGACCGTGTAGAGGATTATACAAAACAGATTGCGTTGATTCCTATTTCAGCAAAAACCGGCGAAGGGCTGCCGGAATTATTGATGGTCATGACAGGAATGTCGCAGAGATTTCTGGATGTCAGCCTTCAGGTTGATGTTGGGGGATTTGCCAAGGGAACTGTTCTTGAGGTCAAGGAAGAGAAAGGGCTCGGAACAACTGCTGATGTAATAATTTACGACGGCTCTTTGAGCCAGAATGATATCATAGTTATAGGCTCACTGACAGAACCTGTAGTTTCGAAAGTCAAGGCAATGTTTGTTCCGCTTCCTTTAGTGGAGATGCGCGACAAAAAGGCAAAGTTTAGCTCTGTAAGAACTGTAAGCGCAGCCATCGGAGTAAAAATTTCAGGCCCCGAGATGGGCAACGTTGTCGCGGGCATGCCGTTGAGAAGCTGCGCCCAGACGGATATTGAAAGTATAAAAGAACAGATTAAGAAAGAAGTCGAAGAAGTCATAATTGAAACCGACAAGCAGGGCATCGTGATAAAAGCGGATTCTCTCGGAAGCCTTGAAGCCCTTATCCAGTTATTGAGGGAAAAAAACATTGAGATAAAAAAAGCGTCAATTGGAAGCATTTCCAAAAAAGATATTTCAGATGCAGAAATAAGCTACGAAAAAGACCCTTTGCAAGCAGCCGTTCTTGGATTCAATGCGGGTTTGATGCCTGATGTCAAAGTGCACCAAAATGTAAAAGTAATTTCCAATAATGTAATATACAAGCTCATCGAAGATTTTGAGAAATGGCAACTCGAAACAAAAAAACTGCTTGAATCCAAGCAATTGGAAAACTTTTACAGGCCATGCAAGATAAAATTTTTGAGAGGATACATTTTCCGGCAGAGCAATCCTGCGGTTGTAGGCGTTGAGGTTCTTGCAGGAACTTTAAAATCCGGCGTTTCATTGATGAAAAAAGACGGCGCTCCTTTAACAAATGTAAAAAGCATCCAGCTTGAGCAGGAGACTATAGAAAAAGCAGAGAAGGGCAAGCAAATAGCCGTCTCTTTGCCCGATGTCGTCGTTGGAAGGCAAATTCACGAAGAAGACATTTTGTATTCTGTGATTCCCGAAGAGCAGTTCAGAAAATTCAAAGAATTTAAAAAAA
The DNA here is from genome assembly GCA_035288865.1 of Candidatus Nanoarchaeia archaeon. Taxonomy (GTDB): domain Archaea; phylum Nanobdellota; class Nanobdellia; order Woesearchaeales; family GW2011-AR4. The sequence goes on along the minus strand of DATDZA010000036.1, from coordinate 9,162 downwards.
ATCTGACTCAGGAAGAAATTACAGTTCTGAAAGAAATAGCTGAGATTATGCGAAATCAAAACCCAATGTGGGGTATATAAAAGAATTTGATTTATTAATAATTTAAATAAAATAAAAAATAAACTTAAAATTTTTAGGGAGGGAACCCACAGAACGCACTTAGTTGAGGGCAAAATGCCATCCATCCTAAATCAATTAACAAAATCGTGCTCGATAAAAGAAACTCAGCGAGAAGGCGTGGGAACTATCATGAAACGGTTAAGAGCAGGAAGCAATGTTCCCCTTATGAAAATTTAAACCATTAATATTCAAAATAAAAAATCCAAACATTAAAAAATAAATTAAAATGCAAGAGCTTAAAATCTTGAACAGCAAGGAAATAAAAGAAATTTATGGATTAATTGAAAAACAGTGGGGTGTTAAGATAAAACTCGAGTACGGATTTTTAAGAAACCAGAAAAACAGGATATTTGTAATAAGCAAAGATATTTCAGCGGTTGATACGTCTAGGTTAAGATTGAATACTGTTGGAATGTATTTCTGCGAATTTGACAGCTTGGGAATAAGATTAAGCATTGAAGGTTCCCAGATAATCGGCCCAAAAGCAACGAAAAATGTTGTTGAATTAAACGAAGAAGAAACAAAAAAATGGTTTAGGGGCGAAGATATTGAGAAAGAATGTGTCGATTGCAAAGGATTTGTAATAATGAAGCGCAATGATGATTTTCTCGGAACAGGAAAATACTCAAACAAAAGAATTTTAAATTATGTTAGTAAGACGAGGAGGATTAGCGCTTAAATTTATTGAAAAGTTTCCCATACTTTAGTAATCTCTGTTGCAGTTCGTTCATCAAAATCCCTGAACTGGCCTTGAGGCCTGTAATTTGGTCCCCTCTTTATAACATCTAGGAACTTGTCCTTGGGTATTTTTTTTGGCACATAACCTAATTCTTTCTTTCCTATTTTTTCTTTTTTCCAGCCTTGACCACTGCCAAAGTTCTCAACCATTCTAGCATAGTGATCCTGTTTATCTCTTGGAAGGGCGTTGCCAAAATAGCGATGATAACTCCTTATTAATCTTCCAACCATGAGGGAGGCAACAAGGTTTTCAACATCCCCTGCAGAAGCTAGTCTTACGTACGCCTGGTATAAAAGATTAATATGCCTTTCATACAATGATGCTTCCAACCTATTTTCATCTATAATCACCAAGTTAGCATTAAGATCTGAAGAAGCTTGACGCAAAGCAGTGTTAATTGTTCTTGCAGGGGACAAATGCCCAATTACAGACATTCCTTGCTTTTCAAGATAAACTGGCATAATAGAATCAATCTCTAAAATAACTCTTTCCAAATTATCTGTACCTACTCTCTCACGTGCCGTTAAATACAATCTTCTAATATCCATAAGTGATAGGTCAAGACTTTTTTCATCCCCGGTTCCACCTGTTTGAGCAGCATTTTCGGCAGCTCTTCTAATTGATAGTCCATAATATTCAGCATATATTCTAAGAAAATGACTTTTGGAATCAGGCCCATCTCCAAAAAATGCACGTCCAAATGACTCATCATCTTTAGTTATAGGAATAAATTTCTTGGAACTTCTTCTTGCCTTTTCAGCAAGCCAGTATATCTTGTCCGCGGTTTTTGCAGCTTTTCCAAATTCAGCCTCATAAAACATCGCAGGATCCATTACCTGAAATTCGCCGCTAAATGGTTTGTATTGGCCGCTTCCGCAGATGTAGAATTTAACATTTTCAAAACCGTTTGCTTCAGCCTTTTCTCCAAGCTTATCTTTAACAAAAGTTACAAAGCCTTGTGCACTATCGATGCCCATTTTTCCAGCAAACTTGTTCTCAAAATCTGTTGTTGTGGTTTCTGCATAGATAAAATATCCAAGAGACACTTTAGGCATTAGTTCCCATGGCCCAAGCCGTATAGCTTCTAGTATTTTTGTTTCTCTTTTCCCAGACTCTTTGTCCGAAAATCTACCGGTAGCACTCTCATGATTTTCCACTATTGTCCTTATAACATTGGAAAGATTGATCTTAGCTGGAGAATGGCCTACTGCATTAGGCATATGAATACGAAAATTTATTACTAAATCATTTCCCAAGTCTACTAAATAACACTGAGTTCCATTAGCATCCAGATATGATGAGCTTCCATTTCTATTACTTAACACACTTTCTGATGCGCTTGACAATAATTCTCCAAAAAAATTATTTTTGCCATCTGGCCTTGTTCTAAGGAAATACTCTATCTCAAGCACCTGTGAACCTTCGTTGTCAATTACTTCTTGTCTTTGCACCCTCAATTCAAGATTACCCATACGCATATAATGTGGATTTATAGGAACTGTATCGAATCCGCTCATGGAGGATATTTTGCCTGCAATGCTCCTGCAGATTTCTCTGTTCATCCCAGAAAATCTTTTTCGATATTCTCTTTGCTCTGCTTCTGTTAGCCCCCAATATTCGCTTGCGAATGTCCTGTAGAACTGATCTCTTTCCACATCCGAAAGATTGGAGAATTTTTTATTATGGAACTTCTGCCTGCGCAAATCCCTATCATAGCTTTTCTTTTCGGCAGGACTTAGCCTTTCGTAAGGTCTTTGGGTTCTGTATTTCCTGGCATCAGGGTGCTCTACAATTATTCTGAACCTTTGATGGTCAAGATGGCCAGTTTCGTTTTGCTCGGATACAGCTTCTAAAGATTTGATCCAGAAGCTAGAAAACTCTTTTAGTTCGGATCCCGTAACTACATATAATATTTGTGATCTTGGATCTCGGTCATAAGATATAACCTCATAATCTTTTTCCTCACCGCTTCCAATAATTGTAACCGTTTTTTTAACTCCGCCCTTGGCTAAATCTATTAAAGCCCTTTGCATCAATCCCTCAAGGCTGGCCTTACCAACTTCAGCGCCTTGAGCATATCTTTCAGAAGGAAACCTTTCGTTTTTTAATGTAAAAAGAGTATTCATAATTTCTTCCGGGGCTAGCAAGTTTCTTCTCCAAGCATCCCAGGCTATATGGAAGTTTACTAAGTATTTCTGAAATCCTTCATCCATAACAGCCAAAGATCCTATAGTTTTCATGGTGTAAATATTTGGTCTATAGATATTTTTTTGGGCTTTTAAACGTTTCTATAGTATACTACTAGAAAGTAGTGTTACACCGCTTGGTTTTTGTGATTTAAATCGTAATCGTATTATAGCATAAATGTCTTAGCAGATATGCCTAACTTTATTGGATTTTTCGCCGTTCTTGGCGTTGGCTGCAAACTAAGCGCGGCATCCAAATTTTCTAATACAAACAAATAGTGGCGTTTTGGATCGTACAGTTCGGGATTAGATTGGAGATCTCTTTTATCGCCAATTTGATGGTACATTGCAAATCGAGGAAATAATTCTCTTAATCCTCTAGCTGCTTCATAAACAATGGCCCGGCTATACTTATCTTCGTCAAGTTTCAAAATTTCTGAGCGGCCTTGAGCATCAAGTCGAAGCATCAATTGAACAGGGCCCTGGTCAGTTACTCTATATAGATAATCTGGATCAGCATGAGCCCTAGTCATTTTTCTATCAACTACCTCTTTTAAACCTTTGATTTCAGGGTCAGTTTCATATACTCTAATCGCAGAATCTAGCTGATTTAATGTTGCTTCAAGCATCTGGTTCTCAGCCACTTCCAAAACTCTGAATAAATTTCTAACTCGCGGCGAATATCTTCCGTTAGCAATTTCAGCGCCATACTGATTTCGAAGTATATTTGTATAATCCAATGGAAATAAGCTGCTAAAAGCTGTCCTGACTTGAATGGCAGGAGGCATATCTTTTACATATTTAATTCCCTCAAATCTCTTTAAAAATTCCTCCCTGACTACTATTCCATCGATAGTAGTTGGATCTTGAAAAACTAAGATTGCTTGTGCAGCAATTTCTTGAGGTATGGCTGTGTAATCGTTTACATTATCAGATCTGTCCTCAAGTTTGCCAATCGATCTTTCTAAAGTTCTTCGCATTGGCTCAAGTTTTCCGTGATGACCCCTCCCTCTGCTAAATATTTGGCGCATTGATTCAGCATATAGGGCACCGTATTTTGCTCGTGTTAATCCCCATGCAAGCTCAAGCCCTTCGCGAATCTCTGTTTCTACTTCATTTTTCTCGCGCCTTTTCATTCCAGCGGGCATATACCCTTCAAAAACCTCTTGCGTTCTATTCCTTAGAGTTTTTAATTCCCTAGTCAATTCAGTTTCAAGTTCTTGTATTTTCTGGTAATCTCCTGCATCTCCTCTTTGCACAAGAGCTTCCCATGCAATCATTTGTCTGTTTATACTCGGGTCATCTTCAAATAAATCATGTACCCTCATCATAATCAGCTCTCTTAAGCTAATTGGAACTTTTGCTGCCTCGTGAATTCTAAACAAGCCTTCGACACAATTTTCATAATGTCTGTGGGCATACCATCCTGAGAAATCCCTATACTTTCCCCTGGAAGCTTCCTGGACGTGTTGCTCAATTCTTGCATCCAGCTCAAGTTGCTGTGGGGTAAAAATATCTTTTCTAAAATAACTACGATCCTGTGTGCTGCTGCTTAACAACTCAACGCCCCTTAATTTAACTACCAAGCCGCGTGAAGATCTCGCAACTTCATATTCTTTCTGGACTTGTGTTGTAGCAGAATAAGGAATTTCCGGTTTATGGATTTCAGGGGCTTGATTTGCAGTATCCACAATTCCATCCGAGACAACTGGAGATAGGGCGGGTGGATAGCCTTTTCTTGGGACTTCTGATGCCTTGGTTTCACTTCCCCTAACCCTTGATAATACTGATCCGGCTACTATGGATGCAAGTAACCCCTTAATATCTTTGTATGACATTTATTTTACCTCATATCTTAAAATGCAGTCGTCCATTTACTTCCTCTTGTCCTTCTCAAGAATCTATGTCAACCCCAAAGTAATCCTTATAGGCTCTTCGATTTAAAAAGTTATTCCTTATAAGTTATATATTTTTCAAACAAAGGCTTATTCCTAGAAATTTGGAGTCATTTTCTAGTCGTTTTTAAGGATAATTATTATTCTATGTTTTGTTTCTTTCAAATAATCAATTAATTCCCTTTTAAGCTCAAAAGCAGCCTTATTTGACCTTATTGCTAAAGTCCTTTCTGAGCCGAATTCTGTTTTTCTTATGACAATTTCCTTTTCATCACTAAAAATAGTATTCAATTCAGCTTCAATTATTTCTTTAAATTTATGGTCTAAAGTTTCAATACTTATTTCTATTTTCTTGTTTCCTAATTTTTTAATAAACTTTTTTAATTCACTTAATTTAAAATCAGCTTTAACCCCAACTATACAATCGCCTTTCAGGCTTAATTCAGAATCTTTCGTAAATTCCAAAGTAGTTTTGTGCGTGGCAAGGATATTAGGATGCCCGTAAGCATGGAATTTGTATCGCATTTTGTTTTGCACTTTTTAATTAAATATAATAGGGCGGGTGGAGGGCAACAAGTTACACCTTTAGTGCAATAATTAAAATCCCTCCCTTCTAATTTAGTAAAAATTAGTTAATAAATATCAAGTCATTTCAACAAGCTCTGCAGGTATTCTTTCTTCATCTTAAACCCTTTTCTTTTTGCCAGTTTCTCAATCCCGTTGACAAAATTGCTTCCGTACTGCGCAGCCTGCTTCTTGCGCCATGCGAACTCTTTTTTTAATCCCAAAAACTCAGCAGCTTCCCTCAAAATTATTTTTTTGTTGTCTTTATCCAATTTAAGCATAGGGTGGACATTCATCGCAGCTTTAATCAGATCTTTATCCAAGAATGGAGTTCGTAGTTCAATCCCAAGCTTTTTTGCTATCGTGAAATCCCGCACCAAGTCCCGTTTCCACATATTCCTAAGTCCGTTCCAGCATTCATTATGCAGGGCTTCAAAATTATTTTTTCCAAAAGCATCTTCATGCCGCTTATAGCCTGCAAATATTTCCTCGCTTCCCAGCCCGCCAAACAAAATATTGTTGCCATCAGCAACTGCAATTTTACCTGCAGCATACAAAACAGAGCCTACACTTGCTTTCACAATATCCGCATCATTCAGAATCTTTATTGTTTCCTTTAGAATAATTTCAAATTCATCCAGTGTTAAAATTTTATACTTGAAATTAAAATTATATTCTTTTGCAACCTGCTGTGCCCATATTATGTCGTCAGAGCCTTCAAGTCCGACAGTGTAGCAGCTAAAGTTATATTTAAGCTGCTTGGAGATGAAGGATATCAACGAGCTGTCCACTCCGCCGGAAAATAATATCCCAAATTTAGGCGTGACCTGAGTGAGCGAGAGCGAACTCTCGCAAGTCACTCTTTTCTTAACAGAATTGACAATTGCCTCTGCAACCTCCCTCTTGGCTCTTTCATTGTTAGTTTCAAGGCTGTCAAACTCATTTTGCATTCCGTTTATGAATTTAATCCAGAGTTCTTCCGGAATTAACTTGCCTTCTTTAACAATCCCCAAAATCTGTGTCATATTTTTATTATTGCTCCATTTTTTAAAAATGTTTAGATTCCGACAAGCTTAAATATTTTGAAATATCCCTATTATAGTGTTGATTATGGGAATAATAATGGAATTCAAGGAATTTTTAGATGAGTACAAAGTAATGGGATTGGCTGCTGCGTTTATAATAGGCGTTGCTGCAACTGTGCTCGTACAGGCATTGGTAAATGATATCCTCATGCCGCTCATAACTCCCTTTATTCCTGGCGGCGGATGGGAGACAGCTAAAATTGCCCTTGGGCCAATAGTTATTTCATGGGGGCATTTCCTGGGAGCTGTCATAAATTTTATAGCGATAGCATTCGTTGTGTTTATGATTGCTAAAATTGTGATGAAGGGAGAAAAAATCAGTAAAAAGTAAACTTTTTTTGTTTTATTATTAATAATTCTATCATTTAACTGTCGCTTTTAGAAACAATTAAATACTAAATATTTTTATTAGTGTCCATGGCTAAGGGCGAAGTAAGCAGGGACGAGCAGGTAGGATTTCACAAAGGCGCGCTGACGACACTTGCAAAGGAAAGGGAAGAAATGCTGAAAATACTTTCCATTGTTGAGCAGCTTATGCAGATGCACATCAAAAACCTGCAGGAATTGGGGGTTGATTTGCAGAAGGAGTCCCAGAAATCAAAAACTAAGAAGCCAATTGAAGATTCTTTGAGATGAACCTATTTTAATAATTTATTGTAAAGGTCCATTAATTCATTGTATATCTCTTTTTTTTCATGATAGTCCAGCCCGACATAAATCTCCCTTGATTTGGCGTACAGCTCTTTCGCCCTGTTTTTGTTTGTGTTAAGCTCTTTTCTTGCGCTTTCCAGGAGATTAAAGCACCTCTCAAAATCCCTGCTCCTGCCTGCAATATTTTTTATAATAGTTTTTTCGGGTTTAGCCTCAGATATTTCTTCCTTCCTTTGTTCCCTCAGTGATTTTAATTCGGCAGTTTTCTGAATTTCAATATTCTCCTGTCTCTTGTTTTCCTCAATCAATCTTAATTTTTCCGCGTGCTTGGATTTTTTCCGCTCTTCCTGAGCTTTTTTCTCTGCATCTTTTTTCTGCCTCTCAACCTCACGCGCTCTTGCAGCCTCATTTTTTTCCTTTTGTTTCTGGGCCTCAATATCAATTTTCTTTCTTTCAGCTTCCAGCTTAGCTTTCTGTCGGTCTTTTTCTGCTTTTAGTTTTTCTCTTTTATCTACAAATACGGAAACAATATGCTTAAGGTAGCCAAATCTTAATTTTGAGATGCCTGAGTGGGCAATTGCAATTTCTTTAGTTATCTGCTCCCTTTCTTTATCAAGCACATCAATCTTTTTTCTAATTGTTGCAGTCTTGCTTTCTTTTTCTGTTATATCGTCGGGTGAATTTTTCTTTTCTGCATTCAATTCTTCAGTTTGTTTTTTTAGGCCGGAAATGACTTTCTTAAGGTTGCGCTCGTTTTCATTTGCATTGGCCAAAGTTTTTTTGAACATCACTTCTTTTTCATCCCTACTTTCAAAAATATCTTCAATAAGTCCCAGCTGCCCGTACAATTCCTGCTCCTCAAGCTTTAATTTCGCCTTTACCTCTATTTTTTTCCATTTTTCGGTTCCTGCCCTCTTGGCTGAGCTTAATTTTGCCATGTCACGCTCCATTTCCTTAAGGAGTTTTGCCTCGTGCTGCGCGAGCTTTTCATTTATTTCTCTTTTCTTCTCGGATTTTTTTCTGGCAAAATCTTTTTGCTTTTTGTCAAGCTCCTCTAATTCTGACTGGTGATTTTGAATTAATGCACTCTTCTGGTGCTGTATTTTGTCAAGCTGGGAGGATTTTTCTTCAATCTCCTGTTCTATTTCCATGACCTGCGAATCAATCTCTTTAAACTTGTTTAGGATAACTCTATTCCCGGCCTCAAGGTTTCCAAGCTCAGAATTGAGTTTTTGGTCCGTTTCTTTATTTTTGGCAAGTTTTTCCTGAAGGTCTTTTATAAGTTCCAGCTTCTGATTTTTTATCAGCTCTTCTTTTTCCTTTTCCGCCTCTTTTCTCCTGCTTTCCTCTTCTTTCCTCTGTCTTTCTTCAAGCTCCCACTTGCGCTGCCCCTCTTCGCGATTTTTTCTCTCAATTTCTCTTCTCTTCTCTTCTAGCTCATTCTGTTTTGCTTTCTCTTCTTCTCTTCTCCTCAGTTCATCCTCTTTTTTCTTTTTTTCTTCCTCCTCAAGCCTCAGCCTTTCTATTTTCTTTCTGTTTTCCTCTTGCTCTCTTTGTTTTTGTAAAATTAATTTCTTATTCTTGTATTCTTCCTCTTGTTTTTTTCTTTCCAGTTCTTTTTGTTTTGTTATTTCTTCTCTTTTCTTTTCCTCCGCTTGTTTTATGCGCTCGGCTTCCATTATCCTGTCATTTTCTTCCTTCCTTTTGCGCTCTTCTTCTATTTGCTTTCTTTCAGCTTCTTCTCTTTCTTCTTGCTTTAATTTCTCTCTCAGCTTGATCTCTTCCTGCAGTTTTCTTTCCTGGTCAAGTTTTCTTCTTCTTTCTTCTTCTGTTTTTCTTTTTGCTTCAGCCTCTTTCAGCCTCTTTGCTTCTTCTTCTCTCCTTAATCGATCCTGCTCAATCCTTTTTTTCTCCAATTCTTT
>DATDZA010000035.1:0-74668 GCA_035288865.1 Candidatus Nanoarchaeia archaeon | reverse complement strand
CGGGAATTTCACAGATTTATGAGTTGACAAAACAAATCAGAAAACAGGCCGGCGATAGGCAGGTTTCAAATGTTAATTACGCACTTGCGCAAAACATAGGCGGGGCTGGAAGCACGGTTACTGTACATATATTGAAGAAGGCAAAATAAAGGGGTGTTGAGATGTTAAGCAATAAAATCGCATTAATAACAGGGGCATCAAGAGGCATTGGAAAAGCAATTGCAATCGAATTTGCTAAAAACAATGCAGCCGTTATAATTAATTATAATGGTGACAAAGAAGGCGCTGAGAAGCTTGTTGATGAAATAAAGAAATTAGGAAAAAACGCTACATGCTGCAAAGCTGATGTAAGTAATTTCAATGAAGTAACTGCAATGATTGAGCAAATAAAAAAGGATTTTGGAAGAATTGATGTCTTAGTTAATAATGCAGGAATTACCATGGATAGAACACTAAAAAACATGACGCAAGACGAGTGGAGCAAAGTGATTAATGTTAATCTTACAAGCGTGTATAATGTTACAAAACAAGCCATGCCGCTTATACAAAAAAATGGAAAAATTATTAATATCTCTTCAATTGCGGGCATTGCAGGCAATTTTGGGCAGTGCAATTACGCCGCTTCGAAAGCTGGGGTAATAGGCTTTACAAAATCACTTTCAAAAGAACTGGGAAAATATGGAACAACAGTTAATGCTATAGCTCCCGGAATAATAGACAGTGACATGACAAAAAAAATTCCTTTTTTCAGAAAAAAAATAATGATGGCAATGATTCCATTAAAAAGGATGGGAACAACACAAGAAATAGCAAACTGCGCTCTATTCCTTGCTTCAGACAAATCAAATTACATAACTGGGGAAGTAATTAGCGTGAATGGGGGCCTTGGATTTTAATGGTTGGAATTATAGGGTATGGGGTTTACATTCCATTGTATAGAATCAAGACTGAAGAAATTGCAAATACGTGGGGAAGGGATGTAGACAGCGTAAAGAAAGGCCTTTTAATTAGCGAAAAGTCCGTTCCGAATATTGATGAAGACACAGTGACAATGAGTATAGAAGCTTCTTTGAATGCATTAAAGCGCGCAATGATAGACCCAAAAGAAATTGGTGCAATTTATTCCGGCTCTGAAAGCCCAGCTTATGCTGTGAAGCCAAACATCAGCATGGTTGCAAACGCCATAGGGATGGGAAACAATTACACCGGTGCAGATGTTGAATTTGCATGTAAAGCCGGAACAGCATCATTGCAGATGGTTATGGGATTGGTAAAATCAAACTTAATAAAATACGGCATTGCGATAGGAGCTGACGCAGCCGAATATAGTGTTGAGAATGTTGGCGATCAAAGTACAGGAACGGGAAGCGCTGTATTTATATTAGGCAACAATAAAAATGAGATAGTTGCAGAAATAAAAGAGACCGTTTCATATTCATCCGATGTTCCTGATTTTTGGAGAAGGCCAAGAATGCGCTATCCGACTCACGCTGAAAGATTTACCGGCGAGCCGGCATATTTCAAGCATACTGTAATTGCATCGCAATTGCTTATGGAAAAAACAGGCCTTAAGCCAGCTGATTTTAACCATGTTGTTTTTCACACTCCAAACGGCAAATTCCCGACAAGGGTTGCCAAATTTCTGGGATTCAGCAATGAGCAGCTAAGAAACGGATTTGTAGTTGACAAGATTGGAAACACATATTCAGCGGCATCGTTGATTGGGTTGGCTTCGGTGCTTGACGATGCAAATGCCGGCGAAAAAATAATTGTTACTTCGTTTGGAAGCGGCGCCGGAAGCGATTCTTTTTACATTGAAGTTACAGATAAAATTGAAAGCAAGAAAAATCTGGCGAGGACAACAAAAGATTATCTTGAAAAGAAAAAATATGTTGATTATACCACTTACCTTAAGCTGACAAGCAGGATTGAATAAAATGAATATAATAGGCGTTGGCTCGACAAAATTTTCAGAGCATTGGGATAGGGGAATAAAGGAATTGATAGATGAAGCTGTAAAAAACGCATTGAAATCATCGAGCCTGGATATCAAGGATATTGATTCTTTGTACGTTGCAAACTGCTTTGGAAATACCATAAACGGACAAGGAAATATTAATGCTCTTTGCTCGGATATGTTCGGAATAAACAACTCTACAGCAATAAATGGAGGGGATTCTTCAGGCTCGCAAGCAATAATCCAAGCTGCAAATTCAATTGCAGCCAGAAATAGCAAAATCGCCTTAGTGATTGGAGTGGAAAAAATGAGCGACCTTGGCGTAAATGAAGCATCATCTGTAATTTCACAGGTGACTGATTATGATTATGAGGCATCCCAAGGGGCAACTCTTGCAAGCCTTTATGCAATGATAACGAGCCAGCACATGAAAGAGCACAAGACAACACTTGGGCAGCTTGGCATGGTGTCGGTTAAAAACCATGCAAATGCAGCAAATAATGACATGGCACAGTTTAAATTTGCTATTGCACCGGAAGATATTGCAAAAAGCCAAATGGTTGCAACTCCGCTGAGAGTATTGCATTCTGCTGCCACAGGTGATGGATGCTGCGCAGTCGTAATGGCAAATGATGAAATTGCCAAAAAACACAAGGAAAAGATAAAACTAATTGGCCACGGTACAGGCTCCGATTTTCTTGCAGTTCACGAGCGGGAGGACATAACTACTTTTAATGCCTTAAAATACGCATCAAAAGTCGCATTTGAAAAGGCAAAAATCAAGCCGCACAACATAAGTTTTGCTGAGCTCCACGATGTTTTTTCAATAAGCGAATTAATGTCTATCGAAGACGTTGGATTTGTAAAAAAAGGCGAGGCGGCAAGATTTGTTGAACAAGGCAAAGCAAATATTGATGGAGAAATTTCAATAAATCCAAGCGGTGGGCTAAAAGGGTGCGGGCATCCTTTTGCAGCAACAGGAGTAAGGCAGGCAATAGAAGTTTTTTACCAATTGAACAACAATGCCGGCAAAAGGCAAGTCAAAAATGCCAAATACGGACTGACATCAACGCTAAGCGGCACAGGCTCAACCGCCGTAGTTGCCATATTTTCAAAATGAGAAAATGCACAAGACAAATGTAGTAATGCAATGGAGAAAAACAAGGAAAGGATACTACATAACGGGCTCAAAATGCAAAGAGTGCCTTGAATTGTTTTTTCCTTCCAGGTTAAACTGCCCAAAATGCAGGAGCAACGAGCTTGAGGACTATAAATTCAATGGTACTGGGGAAGTTTACTCTTACTCGACAATTTTTTTCCCCCTTGCAGAGCTTGAAAAAAATGTCCCTTATACAATTGCAATGATAAAGCTCGATGAAGGCCCAAAAATGACTGCGCAGTTGGTGGAATATGATAATTTAAAAGAAGGAATGAAAGTTGAATCCTGCGTCAGGAAAGTATATACAGACGGGGAAGGCGGAATCATACATTACGGAATTAAATTCAGGCCTGTTAAATAATTTTTAATCTTGTTTTGCAGTAATTAAAATGAAGAATAAAAATCAACTTCTAAAATCCGGTGAAGCCGGCATAATTGATATGAAAAAAGCCGTTGGTCAGTTAAAATCAGGCATGACAATTGGATTGAGCGGCTTCTCTTATATGAATCCTCCGATGGCCATCATAAGAGAAATTATTAAAAAAAAAATAAATAATCTGACAATTGTCTCTGGTCCCACATCAGGAATTGAGACTGATATTTTAATCGGGGCTGGTTGCGTAAAAAAAGTCATAACTTCATGTGTCGCATTTGAAAAAATTGAAGGGGTTGCGCCGAATTTTAGGAAAGCTGCGGAGAATAATGAAATTGAAGTCTGGGAATGCGATGAATGTATATGGCATGTCGCACTAAAGGCAGGCATCCAGAATGTCCCTTACATGCTTTGGCCAGCAGGTTTTGGAAGCAGTATTCCGAGGTTAAATGAGGATATTAAAGAAATAAAGATAAATGGAAAATATTATTTAAAAATTCCCCCGATAAATATTGATATTTCATTTTTGCATTGTGGAATTGCTGACTCAAAAGGAAACGTGCAGTTTCCAAATAACATTTTTCTTGGAAGATTATTTTGCGAGCAGGAATTAGCAGAATCATCAACTAAAGTGGTTTGTTCTGTTGAAAAAATTGTTAATAACGTGGCAATAATGCGGCATCCAGAAAGAACAATTATAAGAAATGCGCAAGTTATAGAGATTCCCTTCGGAGCCCATCCTGGCGCTTCAAATGGATTTTATATTCCAGATTTAAACCATTATAAAGAATATGCCAGGTACTGCAGAGAAAGAAAATTCAATGACTATCTTAAAAAATACGTTTTCAATATGAAAAATCATGAGGATTATATCAAACTAATTGGAAAAAATGAATTAAATTCATTAAAACTTAAGAATAAATAATTAAGATTAAAATGAAAATCAATAAAAACCACTCAATTGGGGAATTGTTGGCGTGCGTGATAGCCAGAGAGTTAAAAAATGATGATACTGTTGCATTTGGACTGCATGCAGAATTCACGTTAGCCGCGGCTTTTCTTGCCCAGAAATTATATTCTCCAAAACTGAAAATAAGGCACGGTTTAAGTGTAAATAATGTGGTTGAATTAAATCCCGCAGCCTGGACTTCAAATGTTGATAGCAAGTCGCATCTTCTTGTGCAGTATAATGAAAAACACGATTCGATTTTAAGTATAGCAAATCCAAATGAGCAAAATAAATTATGTGATACTTTTTTTGTTTCAGGGCTGCAGATTGATAAATCAGGAAACACTAATTTAATCGGCACAAAAGATGAAAATAGGAAATTTAAATTCAGGGGTCCGGGCTCAATCGGGACAACTTCTATTGCGCAGCTATCAAAAAAATATTTTATTTTCAGCTTGGAACACTCGAAAAGAAGATTTGTCGAGGAAGTTTATTATATTTCAAGCATCGGCTATAATACAAGAAAAAAATATGGAATAGCCGGCGGCCCGCTGCTTTGCATAACTCCCCTTTGTGTTTTTGATTTTGAAAATGGAATTATGAGAATAAAATCAATCCATTCCAGTTCAAATTTGCAGGAAGTTCTCGATAAAACTGGATTTCAGCCAATTGTGCCTAAAAATATTGAAATAACCAAGGAGCCATCAAAGGATGAATTAAAAATACTAAGGCAGATTGACAAGGAAGGATTTCTAATAAATATGGACAGTGAAATTGTGGCCTAAAATGGAATTTACAACACTAGCGAAGGCTATTGAAAAAATTAAAGACGGCAGCTTCATTACCTTTTCGGGAATGGAGTTGAATCGGGCTCCAATGGCGCTGATTTTTGAAATAGCAAGGCAAAAGAAAAAAAATCTTAAAATAATCAGCATTCCAAACCCGCTTGCAGCAGACGTTTTGATAAAAAATAACTGCGTTAGAGAAGCCATTTTCGGATTCAATGGATTTTCTTATGAAGACGGGTTTGTAATAGCCCCAAATTGGCGGAAAGCAATAGAAAATGGTTTGATTAAATGGAAAGAAACGGACATACTGGAGATAATTCAAGCCTTGAAAGCCGCTGCATTAGGACTAAATGAAATTGAAGTTTCCTCATTTAAAAATACAAATTACTTAAAATTTAATGAATACAAAAAAAGCGGCGGAAGCATAATGACAAATGCACTGAACCCTGATTTCGCTCTGATTCATGCCCAATATGCAGACAGAAAAGGAAATGTGTTCATAAATGACCCCTTGATTGATAAGCTGATTGCAAAAGCAAGCAAAAAGGTTATTGTCAGCGTGGAAAAAATAGCTGATAAATTAGAAGAAATAACTATTCCTGCAGAAAAAATTGATTTTATTGTTGAAATAAAAAATGGTGCATTGCCTACTTCATGTTTTAAATTCTACAATTATGATGCAAAAAAAATACGTGAATATCTGAGTAATGGAAAAAATAATGGAAATGAAAAACCTGCAAAGAATGAAATTGAAAAAAAACAGACTGATTATATAATTACAACTTTGGCAGATTTCATAATAGACAATAAATCGGTTGCAACTGGGGTAGCTTCACCATTGCCGATGCTGGCAACAATGTTTGCAAGAAAATTAGGCAAGAAATTTAATTATTTTAACTGCGGAAGCGGCGCAATCAACCCCGACATCAAGAGCCCAGCGTATTCTTCTGTGACAGTAAATGCGCTTGAAAGAAAAGATTCATTCATAGAGCTTGACAAAGTTTGGGATTTTGCGCTAAAAGGGGACATAGACTTGATGTTTTTTGGCGCAGTTCAAATTTCAAAAAAAGGCGAGGCGAACATAACATGCATAGGCGATTATAAAAAGCCAAAAGTCAAGCTTCCTGGCCCTGCAGGCGCCGTTACTTTAAGGAATTTATGTAAAAGAACTATCATAACAACTCAAAATCATTCAAAGAGAACTTTTGTCGATAAAGTTGATTTTATAACTACGAGCTCAGATAATGACACAATAGTCATAAGCAATCTCGGAATATTGAAGCTCGGCAAAAAACCGGAAATTCTGGGATATTACCCAGTTTCAAGTATCTGGGAAATTAAGGATAATACTGGATTTGACTTGGAAGACGTAAATGCTAAAAAATTAAGTGAATTAACAGATAAAGATATTAAAATCTTAAATGAAATAGATCCGGAAGGAATAAGATATAGAATAAGATAAAAATCAAAACCTTTTTAATGCAAAACAAATACTCAAAGCAAGATGATATTTGCAAAAAATTTGTTCAAGGGAAAAATTGCTGTAATCACGGGAGGGGGAACAGGAATAGGAAAATCAATTGCCACCCAGTTCGGAAAGCTTGGGGCAAAGATTGCAATAGTTCATAGAAAAAAAGAGAATGTTGATTCCGGTGTCAAAGAGCTAAGCAAGTTTTCAAAATGCATTGGATTTCAGGCTGATTTAAGGGATTTTACTCAGGTAGAAAAGGTATTCAAAGATATTGCAAAAGAATATGAAAGAATTGATTTTCTTGTAAACAACGCCGGCGGACAATTTCTAGCTCCAATTGAAAAAATCTCTCCAAATGGATTTGATGCCGTAGTCAAGACAAATCTTTATAATACATTCTACTGCTGCAAGGCCGCCGGAGAATTTATGAAAAAGCAAAAGTACGGCAAGATAACAAACATGGTCACTATTTATGCAGTAAAATCGGCTGCAGGAATGATTCATTCAGGCGCCGCAAGGGCTGGCGTGATTAATTTAACAAGAAGTCTTGCACTTGAATGGGCAAAATACAGCATAAACGTTAATGTTGTTGCGCCTGGATTTGTTAATACAAGCGGCTTAAAGTACGAGCTTGTAAACGACCAAAAAAAGTTTGAAAAACTCAAAAAAGAGGTTCCTATGGGAAGATTTGCAGATGTGCAGGAAATCGCAGATGCTGTAACTTTCCTTTCAAGCGATGCCGCTAGCTACATTACAGCCCAAACTCTTGTTATCGATGGCGGCTGTGTAATGGCTAATTGGCCAAAGATTGGTGATTTCTGAGGATTTTAACCAGCAAACTTTAAATACTAATGTCACTTTTTACGGAGTATTGTGCACGGCACAAGATAGGGTAAATAATATAGAGGTATTAGATATGAGAAATGATAGAGGGCCAAGAAGAGATTTCAGCAGACAAAATTTCGCACCAGTAAAGGTTGGCGATGAGCTGAATGTTAAGATAGAGGCTGTCGGGGAGAAAGGCGACGGCATAGCAAAGAAAGACGGTTTCGTGCTGTTTATTCCTAACACAAAGCAAGGCGATGAGGTAAGGGTGAAAATAACAAAAGTCCTTCCCAAAGTTGGTTTTGCAGAAGTGATAGGTGAAAAAACCGAAGAGTCATCTGAGTCACCAAGAGAGGGTCGAGCAGAAGAAAGCTACGACAAGTCTGCTGAATCCGAAAGCAAGGAGTCCAACGACGGGTACGAAGGCGGCCAAGACACGGAAAACTTTGGAGAAGAATAGGAAAATTACAGATAAAGTTTAATTCTTTGTTTATTTTTTTAAGATAAGCTTTAAATATATTTCATTATTTTTGATAATCATGAGATTATTCGTTGCAATCGATTTTAATGAATTAAAAGATTATTTTATAGAGCTGCAAAAACATCTTCCTTCCGATAAAAAATTAAGCCTGGTAAAATCATTTCATCTGACTTTGAAGTTTCTTGGGGATGTGCAGTCAAAAAACTTTGATGAAATTGTTGATAACCTCAAGAAAATTAAGGTTGAGCCTTTTAATGTAAATTTAGATTTGATTGGACTATTTTATGCTGGAAATGAGGTAAGGGTTGTTTGGGTTGGATTAAATCCTGAGGAAAAAATTATTGAATTGCAAAAACAAGTGGATGCCTCTTTAAAAAATTTATTTAAAAAAGAAAAAGATTTCAAGGCGCACATTACTTTGGCAAGGACTAAATTTCCAGATGATAAAAAATATTTAGTTGATGACATAAAAAAAATCAAAGTTGATAGCAAAAGAATTGAAATAAAGGATTTTAGACTTATAAAGTCAACTTTAACATCGCAAGACCAGGTTTATGAGGATTTAGAAACATTCAATTTTCATTAGTAACATTTTTAAATGGCTATCTCATTCCGCAAACTATTGCCTAAGAATACGAGTTGTTCAACTGCGGGCTATAAAAGCGGTTCAGACACACTAATTCTGAGCTGTTCAAGAAATTAATCAAGAAAAATAAATAATGAATTAATAATAATATTCAATAAAGTAATGATTATCAAATTGTGTATTTATTAATAAAAAATTAAATTATAAAATTCAAATAAAATAAAAATATTAAACTCAAAGAAAATAAAATTAACGGAGGATTTGAAAATGGCAGAAGATAAGTTTTTGGTTCCAAGGGATGTTTATCTCAAATCAGGAATACACATAGGCACGAAGTTCAGAACCGCATACATGGATCAGTTCATCTACAAAACAAGGCCGGACGGATTGTCTGTTTTAAACCTGCAGAAAATAGATGAAAGGATAAGAGTTGCCGCGACTTTTCTGGCCCAATATGAACTAAAGGATATCTTAATCATATGCAGGCGGGAAAACGGATGGAAAGCGGTTGAATTGTTTGGAAAATTGGCTGGAGTAAGAACATTTGCCGGGCGTTATCCTCCGGGAATTTTGACAAACCCCAACCTTGAAGATTACACGGAAGCAAAAATTGTAATGGTAGTTGATGCCTGGCCCGACAGAAATGCAGTCCTTGATTCAGTAAAAGTCGGCATTCCAGTGATTGCGCTGTGTGACACAAACAATCAGACCAATTATCTTGACTTTGTCATACCGTGCAACAACAAGGGAAAGAAATCCCTGGGATTGCTGTTCTACATCCTAACAAAAGAATTCCTCAAGGCAAAAGGTAAGTTAAAAGAAGATGAAGAGTTGCCGCAGAAGATTGAGGATTTCACAGAAGAATAAATTTATTTGTTTTTTAATTTAAATTTTAATAATATCTTACTTTTATTATAGCTTCAATTGTATCCCTGTAATCTGTACTTTTATCTTTTTTGATCCAGACATAGCCGCCATAACCTGACTTCCACTTATAAAAATATTTTTTCCTGTATATCACGATTATTGCCGGATTCAAATTTTGAGTGCCTTCCCATGCTTTTTCTATAAAATCTGACGCCCATATATAATCAGATCTTGGAAGATTTGCTTGTCGAAAAGATTCACCCTCGAATTGGTCGGTAAGATTCGCTGTTATACTTCCGTATCGTAAGAGTTTTTTATACATGCTTGGAAGTATAGATCTGTATAAGAATGGAGAAATAAAAGTTTTGAATACTGAATGTGCCCTATTTATAGCTCTCTTTCTTTTATTATACCATTCAAAACATTTTAGCCATTCATCGTTAATGTGCTTTTCTTTAATGCAATACAAAACAATATCTAAATCTTTTTCAACAAATTCATTAAATATAAGTTTTTGCGACTTTTCATGCATCTGAAACAATTCTATGAATCCCTTACCGTTATAAGACATGCCAAAGCTAGGCAAATGGTTAAACCAAGAAAAACTATTTGCATCACGAATAAATTTACCTAATTCCTTATTATAAATTTCCAAACTAAAGTTATTAATATTATGAAACCAAGACATGAAATCTCCTTTAAACCAAATTCAATAAATCCACAATCGCTTTCTTAATATCTTTGTTGTTGAAAAGAACTTCATAGGCCTGATTTGTTAACGGCATCTGTATTTTGTGCTTCATAGAATATTCATAAACAGCTTTTGTTGTGGAAATCCCTTCTGCTATCATGCCATGCATCTCGTTTTTTATTTCCTTCATTGTTTTTCCTTTTGCCAGTTGCTCGCCTACAAACCTGTTCCTGCTGTGCTTGCTGACGCAGGTTGCAATTAAGTCTCCAACACCTGCCAATCCGTATACTGTTCCTCTTTTCGCACCGAAATGCCTTCCAAAATTATTCATCTCCATCAATCCCAAAGTAATTATTGAAGCCCTTGCATTGTCTCCAAAGCCAAATCCATCGCACACTCCGGTTGCGATGGCTGTAATATTTTTAAGGGCTCCGCAAGTTTCCACTCCGGCAACATCATTTAAATAATAAACTTTAAAAGCAGGCGTGCTTAATTTTTCCGCAACGAACTTACCAAGTTTCTGGTTATTGCTTGCCAGCACGCTTGCAGTCGGCATCTTTCTCCCGACTTCCTCTGCATGGTTTGGTCCGGACAGCGCAGTGACTTTAGAATTTTTTCCTAAAACATCTTCGATAACTTCTGTCATCCTTTTTCCCGTTGAATGCTCAATTCCTTTTGTGACGCTGACAACAATTTGATTTTTGAAAAATGGCTTGAGTTCACTCAAAGTGGCTCTCAAGAATTCACTCGGGACGGCTGTAATCATAATATCAGAACCATCTGTAACATTTTTTAATGAAGAGTCGACTACCAGATTGTTTGGAATTCTTATTCCAGGCAAATATTGTGTATTTTCTTTTTTGATGTTAATTTCATTTGCGAGCTCTTTTCTTCTTGCCCATAATTTCACATCAAATCCTTTTTCGCTTAAAAGGATTGCTAAAGCCGTGCCCCAGCTTCCTGCCCCTATTATGGATATTTTCATTTTATTTATTTGAATTTTTTATTGTTTAATATAATTCTCACGCTATTCTCATATTCTTAATTGACAATATTTTTAATTATTATTAAAAGTGAGATAGCTTCATTAATTTATTATTAATCATTATATTTTAATTTATCTTTAATCAAATTCATATTTTTTGTTTGACAATTTGGCAATCTCTTTCATTATTTTTGTTGTGATTTCCCTTAATAATCTTTTGGTCACGGGCTTTCTATAATATTTGCCAAAATACATCGGCTTGCCTATATGTATTATGGCCCTTTTCATCCTGGGAATATATTTGCCTTTCGGAAGTATTTCAAAAGTTCCTATCAATCCGACCGGGACAACAGGAACCTTTGCAGCTAATGAAAGCCTTGCTATTCCTGTTTTTGCCCTCATTAATTTGCCATCAAGGCTTCTTGTCCCTTCGGGATGGATGGCAATAATTTTTCCTTCTTTTAATATTTTTACAGCTTTTTTTAAAGCAAGTTTTCCACCTCTTTGCCTGTCTAAAGGGATTGCTCCTGCATATCTGTGCCATATTGCTTTTAGCGTTGTGTCAAAGTGCTCTTTTTTTGAAAGGAAATGAACTTTTCTGTTTTTGTGTTTAACAATATTTCCGACGATTAGAGGATGATCCATATAACTGGAGTGGTTGGCAGCAATTATGAATGCATCGGGAGGCAGATTTTCAATTCCGCTTATCTGCTTGAGCCATAAATTAAAAAATGGAACGATGATGTATTTTCCGATTGGATATGCCATTTTAGTAGTTGTATTCTTGCCCTGTTAGCTTTGCAATTTTTTGCATTATAATTCTTGTTACCTTGCCATATGAATTTTTATTGTAGTTTTCAAAGCTCAATGGCTTTCCGATTATAACGCTGCATCTTGCAAATTTCATAAATCCAGCACCTTTTGGAAGCACCTTATTTGAATCCTTGATTCCAATCGGCAAGACCAGTGTCTTTGATTTTAACGCAATTTTTGCAACTCCGCTGTGGCCTTTTTTAATTTTTCCGTCAATGCTCCTAGTGCCCTCAGGAAATATCATAATCAGGTCACCTTTTTTTAAATACTCCACTGCAAGCTGGAGTGATTTCTTGTTTCTATCAGCATCATAATTTTTCCCGACGTAAACGGGTATGCACTTGCCATGCTCGATTATTTGTTTTGCCGGGAATTTTTTCCAATAAGTGCTGTTTACAAGTGCGTGGATTTGTTTGTTTGTTTGAGGAACAATTATTGCATAAGTCAAAACATCATCATAATAGCTGCTATGGTTGGCAGCAATGATAAAAGGCATGTTTTTTGGTATATTTTCAATTCCTTGTATTTTGCTAACCCATAGCTTGCATAAAGGTGGAAACCATATTTTAAGTATTGAATACACCATTTTAGTAGTCGTATTTTTGCCCGATTAGTTTTGCTATCTCTTTCATTATGATTCTCGTAACTTGTTCATAAATATACTCGGTTGGTTTTTTATTATAGTAATCTTCAAAATAAATAGGCTTTCCGATTTTGATATCGCATCTTTTGAATCTTGGAAAGGTTTTGCCTTTTGGCCAGACTTTGTTTGAGCCAATAACTCCCATAGGAATTACAGGAATCTTCGCTTTCAATGCCAGCTTTGCAATTCCTGTGTAAGCCTTTCCCAGTTTCCCGTCTTTGCTCCTTTTCCCTTCCGGAAAAATCATAAGAGGCTCTCCTTTTTTTGCATAATAGAGCGCTTTATTGAATGCCTTTTTGTTTTTTTGCTTGTAATTATCTTCTTTTTTTATGTAAATTGGAATAGCCTCTCCCGGGCTAAGAAATATTCTTGCAACAAATTTATATTTCCAGTAAGAGCTGTTTACGAAAGGATGCACTTTTTTATCCAATAAAGGGATTAGCAATGCATGGACAAGCCCGGTATCATAATAACTTGAGTGGTTTAATGCAATTATGAAAGCTTTTCCTCTTGGAATGTTTTCAAGTCCCCCTATACTTCTAGTCCATAGCATCCAAATATGCATAAACCAGCGATGGTATGGATGAATCATAGTCTTTAACTATTAAATATTGTATTAAAAAGGTTTTGGTGAAGAACTTGCGTTACTGCCGGTTTTGTGTGTCTTGTGCTATCTATTCTCTATTATTTTCCATCCTTCTTTTACTGCATGCGCCCTCAGCCTCCTGTCAGGGCTGGTAACAATGGCATTGCCCACGCTCTCGAGCAAAGGTATGTCAGAAAAATGGTCTGAGTAGGCATAGCTCCTCCTCAAATCTATATTGTGTTTTTTGCAATAATTTTTTATGAGATCTATGCGGTTCTGCCCTACGGGCAGTATTTTAACAGTGTCTGTATATATTCCATTTTTTGTTTCTACTTCTGTTGAAATTATCTCGTCAATCTTAATCAATTTTTTAACGGGATTCACCGTTTCTTTAATTGCGGATGTAACTACCACAATTCTGTGCCCATTTTTTGCATGCCACCCGATAATTCCCATAATATCGGGATAAAATTTTTTATATTTGTTATGTAAAAAAAATTTTTCTGACGCTGATCCAACTAACTCTTCCGACTTCAGTCCTTTAATTTTTTTGTACAGCCTCTTGTTTATGGATATTCTTTCTGCGAGATTGAATTTATCTAGAACATAATAGTACGAAAGCTTGGATAATGTAAGCATCTCGGAGAGGTTCATAATGCCATTTCTAAAAGCAAATGTGAAAATGTCGAAAGCAACCAGCCCTTTGTAGATTGTACCGTCAAAATCAAAGAATGCAGCTATCTTTTTCTTTTTCATGATGATCCATTTACTGTAGTCGAATATATCCCGGAGTTTATGCTATTTTAAAAGGTTTGTTATACGATGCAAGAATTAAGTTTATTGAAGAAAGAATCACTTGTTTGAAATTCAATAAATCAAATAATAAAAATTAAAAAAAGAAAAATAAATAAAAACGTTTATTCAACGTCTTTTATCCCGGATTCGTCAACATAAAATCCCGCTTCCCCTTCAGGCTGATTTGGTGAATCTATTAATTTTGCAACTCTCGTTCCTTTCTTTCCTTTTCTCAGGTAGACACGGAAAGTTGAGGCGTGAGCTACAATATGCCCGCCGATGGCCTGTGTAGGGTCGCCAAAAAACATGTCTGGCTTTGCCATTACCTGGTTGGTAACATAAACACAGAAATTATATCTGTCTGCCAGTTTGGCAAGAACGTGCAAGTGCCTGTTTAATTTCTGCTGTCTTTCTGCTAATGTGCCGCGGCCAATGAACTCCGCCCTGAAATGGGCAGTTAATGAATCCACAACAACTAGTTTGACATTCAGTCCCTGCTTCTTGATTAAATCTTCAACTTTTTCCGCCAACAGCATCTGGTGGTCGGAGTTGTAAGCTCTTGCAACTTTTATATTTTTCAAAACCTGGTCCGGATCCAGTCCGGCGCCTTTCGCCAATTGAATTATCCTGTCCGGCCTGAAAGTGTTTTCTGTGTCAATGTAGACTGCAACTGCATCCTTTTCCACAGTCTGCGCCATAACTGCCAAAGAATGGCCTATTTGTGTTTTTCCTGAGCCGAATTCTCCGAAACATTCCACAATTGCGCCTGTTTCAAACCCGCCGCCCAGCAAAGTGTTCAATGCATTGCTTCCAGTCTTTAATCTGATGACTTTTTCTCTTCTTTTCAATAATTCTTCTCCCGATTCAAACCCCATTTCAAGATTACTTCTTGCAATTGCTATGAGTTTTTTTGCGACTGCATCTCCCATTCCCGTCGCTTCTATTAATTCACCCGGGCTTGCTACCGCAATGCTCATCAAGTCAGTGTAGCCAACTGCCATTAATTTTTCAGCCGTAGCTGCGCCTACTCCCGGCAGGTCATAGATTGACTGCTCTTTCTTGGTTTCCGGCTCTTCAGATTTTTCTGATTTCATTTCTTTTCTTTTTCTTTTTGTTTCCTTAACATCTTCTAATTGTTCCATTAATTCCTGTTCCATCGTTAATCACCTTGGTTTTTTATACTTATTGTTATTATTTTGTTTTTTTAATTAAAAAATAAAATTAAAATTCATCTAATTCCTCGTAGATTTAGATTACTTCTTCAATTATGTCTTCGTCAACATAATCTACTGCGGTATTTGCATTCTGCTCCCTTATAACCAAAAACTCGAATGCTTTTTGAAGCACTAGGGATGCCCTTGGCAAGTCATTGACTCTTAAAGAACTAGCATGCTGCCATACTCCGTTTTTGTCTTTATAATTTCTCTGCAAAGAAACAGTCCTGTATGGCACTACTTCCCCATTTCTGCCTTTTCCCTGGTTTTGCCAGACAGTTGCAGTAACTGCGCCTGTACTAAATCTCTTTTCCGGTATATTTTTTATTTCATTCATTTTATTCACCCATTTGCTTTCGCGTTTTTTTTCAGATCTCCTTTGATTATGGACGTGTTTTGACGGTATTAGGCGGATTTACGCCATTAACCACGCACGCCCCAGAGACTGGGTAAAATTGCCTTGCGACAACTTCAAACAGTAGATAGACAGAATTCCTTTATATACTTCAGCCGAAGATGTCCAGTGTCCAGTGGTACTTGAATATATAGGTTGGAGAATATAAGATAAGAAAACTTATTAAGCATTTAATGAATCTTTTAGTAAATTCCATACAAAAATTATTAAAATACCGTTTCAGAAAACGTGGATGTTAAGCTGGTAAAGAAAAATGTTTGAACAAATTTTTAAGAATGTAGATGACGTTCTTTGGAAAGATGCAGGTTGTAGCAGTGAATTAGATTATATAGAGCAAACTTCTTGGATTCTATTTTTAAAATATATTGATGACCTTGAAAAAGAAAAACATACCTCTGCGCAGTTGACAGGCAAAACTTATGTTAGTATAATTAGCCTAGAGTTTCAATGGGGCGTTTGGGCAAGCCAAAAGGCAAAGATGGCAAGTTAGACCATCATAAAGCACTTACCGGGGACGATTTAACAGATTTTGTCAATAATAAATTATTTCCTTATTTTAAAAAATTTAAAGTAAATGCGGAAAATGCAGATACAATCCAATATAAGATTGGTGAGATTTTTAGCGAACTAAAAAATAGAATTCAAAGCGGCTATAATCTGCGTGAAGTAATTAATTTGATTGACGGGCTGCGTTTTGGCTCTCACGCTGAAAAACACGAAATGTCCCACTTGTATGAAGCAAAAATTCAAAATATGGGCAATGCCGGCAGAAATGGCGGAGAGTATTACACTCCGCGCCCGCTTATAAAATCAGTTGTCGACAAAATGTCGATAACTCAACACCTGCCTCTTGCTCTCTCTTTTTGAGCCTATACCAGTAATCTTTAGAATCAAGGCTCTCTGTTAAAGCAGCAACTGCATCCACAACGGAAAAATACCATTCATTATCATGCCATATTCTCCTTATCCTCTTGTCCTGAAACACAACCAATGCATTTTCTTCATTCATTTTAGAATTCAAATTCATAATTCCCTTATAAACCTTGTGCGGAGATGTCCAGTGTCCATTGATACTGGAAAATATAGATTAAAATAGAGAATTTTCAGTTGTACAATCTTTAAATACAAGTTTAGCCTCTTAATCTTAATGAATAACACTAAAGAAGAATATTGCTTTTTAACTGAGAAATTAGAAGAAGTTATTTGGGCGTTGGAAGGAAAATGTAATGATATAGATTGCGATAGTTATATGTATAAAGAGATTCTAAAAAAGAAATATATGCCAATTTTAAAGCATAACTATTCTTGCATTTCTAAACTAAAAACAGAAAAGGGTGCAATCATGCGCCTATTATCTTTGAAGAAATTTAGAAAATTCAGATATAAAAAATGTACGGTCTGCAATAAGAAAATTGACTCCTTGGGAAAATATTTTACTATTGTAAGTTTTACACATCCATTTACATATAAGGGCAAGAAAGTTTATGAGTATAATGGGTTATATGCCCATAAAAAATGTAAGCATAAGGTAAAAATTCCGAATGGTTGGAAAAAGGGATTTTAGAAAAATCTAGTTATTG
Source organism: Candidatus Nanoarchaeia archaeon (assembly GCA_035288865.1). Lineage (GTDB taxonomy): Archaea > Nanobdellota > Nanobdellia > Woesearchaeales > GW2011-AR4. The sequence goes on along the minus strand of DATDZA010000035.1, from coordinate 57,490 downwards.
CTTAATCGCTTTATCTCTTCTTCAGGATTAGGATTTGTGTCAACATTCTGCACTACAAATTCCAAGCGGTTGAATAAAGAATTATTATTTGTTCGCCCGTTTAATTTAACAATTGTGCCAAGCAGCTCATTCTTGGCTGCCTCGAACTCAGCGGGCTCGCTTTTAAAATGCAAAACCTGTTCTTGATTTAATTTCAGTAATTTCTCAACCAGATTACGGAAAAACACACATCTTATCGTTTCTGTCCCGTCATCAAGTACAGTATTCAAAACATAAGAATATGCAGGCATAACATTTCCGTGCTCAGCGCATGCAAATAAATCAGATGACGGCTTTACTCTCTTGCCGCATTTCGGGCAGACTTCGTAAAACCTTAAGTCAAAAACCTGAACAACTGTTCCAAGCAGCTCAACTTCATTGTCATTCTCTGCAAGCGCTCTGATTTCCTTTCTGTTGCCGGCTCTGGATTCAATTGCAACATTATCTACAGTCTCACCTTTTGGATTAATAAGCAGCTGGCTCCTGTCATTCAGATGTATTTCTTTTCTTCCATTATTCTCGCGCACATAGCCGCCGATGACTTTGACAATAAAGCCCTGCCCGATGCTGGCAGCGTGGTCTGCGTGAGTGCCCCACATCACAACTCTGATTGTGCCGGTTTCATCTCCTATTAGAAGTGAAGCCACTTTTCCTGCTCCTTTCGCAGAAACAAATTCTTTCATGTCAAAAATCTGCAGGACTTTTCCGATTGTTTCAACGTCCCTCATTCCATTAAGAACATTTTTAATCTGTAATTTTCCGCTCAAGACCTCAAAGATTTTTACACCGAGCTCGTTTGCAACAATATGCGCAGCGCCTTCTTTGCTTATCAGCCCGGAAAGCTGTTTTAATTTTTTTTCCACCCGTTCTTCAATTTCAGAAGCAGGCATCTTCGTGCTTTCATTTATTTTGAGAACTATCTCTTCATAAGGAATCTTCATCATAAGAATAAGGTTAGTTCAGATGATTTATAATAGTTTTGGTTCTAACAAATGGAATTAAGTTAATTGCGCAGTGTCCTTGAATTCATTATTCTTATCGTCAAATGCTGCAACAGATATAAAATACTGCCCGCTTGCCAATTCTTCCATCTCATACCCGCATTGAGGCTGTGAGCTGCTGCACCCAGCATCAGAAACTCTTATTTCCTTTTTAGAAAAAGATGAGTCTATATTAGATGACGCAATTACAAAAGGCCCGACAAGATATTTTCTGTAATAGATATTAAATCCTTTAAGGTCACTCAAATCAGTTCCATCAAGGTTTTTGGTCGGCAAATCCCATAATAGTTTTATCTTGCCATCCGAACCTGTTTCTTTTTTTAAATTAATTATTTTAGCAGGCGGCAAATCATCATTTGAAGAGAACCAAAGATAATTTTTTCCAATATCAAAAATATTCTTATTGTCTTTTATTGAATTGTCGTTGTCAATCTCCTCATTTTTATCATTTACAGCGGTGATTGCAATATTATAATCAGTCTCGTCTTTAAAATCAACATCTGAAAGGACATAAACAAATTTATTTTCGGGTTTAATGTAATACAATTTATTTTTTAACAATGGGTTGCCATAATTCTTGTATTTGCAGGGCTCATTGGTCGGATTAAATTCGCATTTATCCAAATCAACTTTTTCAATTTCGATTGGATTATTAATTAAAATTGAAACTTTTTTGATATCATTATCTTTTTTGATATCGCTCATCTCCACATCAATAAAATCTTTCGTTGAATAATAAACTGAATAGGATTTAATGCCTGCCTGCGAATCTTTTCCCCAGGCCAATAATGCAGAATTTTCGGCTTTCAGATTATCTTTTGCATCAAATAGCTCGACGGGAGCAGGAACAGGATTCGGCAGCATAATTGCAAACTTGTAAACAATTTCCCGTTCTTTAACTTTTCCGTCCGAGGCGTCATAAGCAGTAACTTTTTTCCCCGTTTTTGCGCAAAAATCAATACCCTGCATGCGCGGCAGGTCAATTATTGTATTTGCAGGCTCTGGGCCTCTGAAGCTTGACTCAAAACGCTCGTCGATGAATTTAATGCCTTCTTTGGATTTGTAAATTAAAAATATTTTGCTTAATCCTACTGTCCTGTCAATATTTTTATCTTTAAAAGTTGCATGTGAATCAGTAACAACTGGAATTCCATCTTCATAATTAATTTTAATAGTAATAGAATCTAAATTTTTACTTTCCTTGTCCTTGTTTTCATAATCAGTATAAAACAGTTTTCCTGCTTCAATAAACTCTGTCCCAAGAAGAATATCGTCATCTTCAAACAATTCAGCTTTTATTCTTGGATAATACCAATTTGTTAATTTAATCTCAAAATTTCTTTTAGGTTTTTCCGTGTTCAGAAAGCCTCTTGAATCAAAAGAAAACCTGCATACATAATTTTCATTTTCAAGATTAATGCATTCTTTCAGCTTGTCTGTAAAATCGTAAAGCACGTCAGAATCTTTTTCATTGCAATTCCAATTATATCCATCTTTATTTGTTTCGGTCCTGATGCAATCTTTGACATCCTGTTGCTTACTTGCAAAGCATTTATCAATTGCAGTTTTTAATTTAATTTTTAAATCAGAATAATCCTGCAGACTGTAATCAATCTTTGCTCTGAAAGAAGGCATGACGGAATAAGTTCCAATTTTTTCATTATCAGATTGCTCAGCGACAACATTTCCAGTTATGGAATTATTATTAACAAAAGTAATTATTCCTACCAGCATTACAGGAATCATCAGCAATAAAATTAAATCTTTTGTTTCCATTTTATTTACACTATTGAAGTCACTCCTTTTTCTATAGCTCTTGAGTATCTTGGTGTATTGCAGCACTCAAAATGCCACGGCTCGTTTGAGTATTTAACCCACAAAGGCTGCTTGTTTGAGTCTGCTGAAGTCATAATACTGTACAAAATATTCCATTCAGCGCTGTTCATTGTTTTAGTTGTCTTTCCTTTCAATCTTATATCAACAACATTGCCGCTCAAGTGGGGGCATTTGATCTCTCCACCTTTTGGATCGCAGACATATTTTATTCTTACAGTCGGGTCTTTATACCGGTCTGCGTATTTTTCCGGAGTATCTCCGTTCCATAGTGCCTGCTGCTGTTCCGATGATCTGTAAGCAGAATAAACTTCAAGCGAAATTCCTTTTTTTACAGCAGCATCCTGCGCTTTCACAAGCTGCTGGAAAGCATTTTCCTTAAGGACGCATCGGGAGCCCTTGGCGCACAAATCCGTGCCTGTAAAGTCTCTGAATCCTTCAGAATTTTTTGTGGTGTCTTTATCTAACTGCTTGGCATCAAGGGGTTTTGGCTTAATCTCGCGAGCTTCTGTAGAGAAATCTTCCGGTATTTCTTTTTTAAAAATATTAATATAAACCGGCAATGCAGCAAGGCCGATTATCTCCAGATTATTTTTGAATTCATATTTATAGTTATCAGTTGGTATATTGCCAGGATAACTTACAAGATAGTTGTCAAGGTTTCGATTAAACGTGTAAGCAAGATTTGTTTCAGCAGATTTTTCATCAAAACATTCTTGGGCATCATACTTCCCGTCTTTTTTTATCACTTGATACCATACATAAGCATCATTATATTTTCCGCATTCGTAGCCCGCAAAATTTTCTTCATCACTGATTTCAATTTCAGAAACTCCGCCGCTATTTGCCAAATCGTAGACTGACTGCTCAAGAGAATATTGGGCGGATTGGTCGACGTAAAAGAGGGTTTTTTCAGATTCTTGAACCGACCTTAGTATAGAAAACTGATAATCACCAATAAAATTATCCATTATCTTTTGGCCGCTGAAATGATATACAAAAAAGGTCGTAAAACCTATGAAAACTGCAACAATAAGCATATACCATTCTAATCCAATACCTTTCTTGTTTCTTCTTAGCATTTTATCCAACCTTTGCAGAATAAAAATCAATTGGCAAGTCCCTTGACATAAAAAGTCGAATACTAAGGTAATTTGGTTTTTGGGAATTAATTGGGATTTTTATTGAATTGATAAAGCGCTTGTCTGCATTCGGTGAAAATCCCCCTTTTACAGAAAGTACATTTTCATTATATACTGTAACAATATCAATGTCCCATCTTGCTATTGGCTCAAGCTTGGATTTGAAATATGCCTGAAGATCTATACTTATTTGGTCATATTCCCCCCCAACGTAAAGCTCGGAAATAATTTTTGCTTTGCTGTTGCCTTTCGAATCAGTTTGTGACAGATAATTGATCAGGATTTCGTGGCCATACATTTCGTCTTTTGGCTGCTGAATGCTCTTGATTGTTTTATCCAGTTTTGTGCTATCATATATGCGGAAAACAAAAATTACAAAAGCGGCAATAAGTATAAAAACTATAAGCGGCAATGCATCATCTATCCCTATCCCTTTTTTATTTTTAGATATTTTGTATCTCAATTGTTAGCTCACCATTGTAAAATTTTCCATCAGAGTAAACTAATACATTGTACGGTGCAGGTTTTTGCGCGTATTCTCTATTAGTATTCCAGTTTTTCGTCATCACGGGCTCAAAAGATTTTATTAAAGTTGAACTCAGGGTTATCCTAAATGCAGCCATTTCCAAATTCTTCGGGTCGTAGCAGCTATTTATCTGCTCACTGGTAAATTTTTTAGCATCTATTGTATTGACCATTAATATCCCATCATATTTATACGAAAAACACTCAGGCGATTTAAGGAATCGTTGCGAAAGATACATGCTTTCAAGGTTGCCGTAAATAGTTGCTTGTTCCGAGCCGGTTTTTGCAACAATTATAACAAAAAAAACCGCAACAAACCCCAGTACTATCCCATAAAGTATCCAAAAAAGCATAGTGTCGGGTGCCCAAAGCTGGGATTCTGCTTTTTTTGATTTTATGAATTTGGTAAAAATAGTTTGTATCATCGTATTTTAAATCAGATTGTTTTATCCTGCAGGCCAATCGCTGTAATTGTGTTCCCTGTTTTTTTAATCTCGATATATTTCGGTCCTGAAACAAATGTGTTTATTTTATCGTAAGATGTTCCAGCATACCCATAAATTCCAGCAGTCGCGTCAAGCTTTCCGGAACCGTGCTGATAAACTCTTACTGAATTATCTGTTATTTCAATGTCATAGTCAGATACTTCATTGGGATAAATAAATTCCACATCTCCCGGAATAGAATACAAATAATCTATTGTAAGCGCTATGTCTTTAGCTACAGCCAGCCTATAATAAGCTTCTTTGTTCCCATACGTTTTGCCAGCGGAATAAAAAGTGATTATAACTACGGCAGAAGTGATTAAAACTATAAGAGCCTTATTTACGAGCTGTCCTCTTTTTTTCATAGAATTAATAATTTATCCTCAATTTATAATATTTTTGTTTATTAGCTGGCGCAGGCCAAAGGAAGTGCTGCAGAATAAAAATTTCCACCTCTGTTAATTTTTGCAATGCAGATTGCCTGTTTTCTATCGCTGTTGGGGGGATTCATTCCATTTGAAGGTGTACTCGAACTAGTTGCCCTGACAAACATAAATCCATTTTGCCAATAAGGGTAAGAAGGCAAATCCACCCCAGACCTTTTTCTTGGACCTTGAAGCGAAAGATCAGAAGCAATATCTGTTGTTAATGTCCTGCAATAAAATTTTCTGCAGTATAACTCTCTTGCTTCTCCCTCTGAAGCAGGCAAAGCGCTAAAATCACTTAAGCAAACACATGCGCACGCCTTGTCACTGCACTCAGAATAAGCAGGCTTTTTCATTGAATAATAAATCAGTTTGCCTGAATATTCTTTGTCATTAAGACAGCCATAGCATCTAAATTCCGTGGCACTTTTGCTGAAACCGATTACTGCCATATCAGGATCTAAAATCACAAAAGTAGATTTGGAGTCACCGTTCTTAAAATTAGGGTCATTAAGCTCTTGTGTAAAATCCTCGAGGCTCTTTGGCGCATCACTTCCTGCAAAAATGCTTACCACTTTTTGGCCAACCTTGATCGCTATAAAAAGAAGTATGATTGCTATTATGATCCTCATAAGGGCCTCTATTGCCATTCCTTTCTTTTTGTTCATGTTAGATTAAGGGATTCTTATTTTCTTTTTGTCCCGAGGAACATCCGGATTGGTCTGCGGGTTCACCAGTATCTGTTCCAGGGCATTTGTCCATAAAATTTGCAACGCCGTCATTATCATCATCATTTGTACTGTCTATTTGCTTACTGGTTCCTGAAAATATCTTATTGTAAAGTTTTCCAAGCACTCCGGAATATATAAGGAAAAAAAGTAAAAGAAGCGCAATTACAACAACAAGCCATATCGTTGATTCAGAAGCTCTTTTGTTTTTCATTTTAGTTAAATGCGCAACATACTTGGTCATTTTGGCATGCTTCGTTTGTTATTACCGAGCCACTACACTCAGGAGCAGATACACAGAGATTGGGTGATTTACATGACTTTGATTCCCCACAATTTGAAATTTTTATCTCTATATCTGTAATACAATCATCATCTAACTTATCCCCTGATGCCTCGCATCCGGGTTTGGTAAACCATCCTGAATACACAGGAATAAAACACGTTCTATCTGCAGTTGGCTTAAATATCAATCCTTTTGCATAATTATACTCCCCAGACTTAAGGCTGCTCAATACAATTTTATCATTTGATAATAACACAGAACTTATCGTTGAGTATATTTGTGAGCCGCACTTACTACAATCTGTAGCTTCATTATTTTTAAGGCAGCAATTATACAGCTCCTCTGCATTAATTTTGCAAAGCTGAACATTTATTCCCGTTGGAATGGGATTTAACTTTTGTCCTGTAGGTTTTTGAATTCTGGAAGAAATTTTGCCTTCGAAATTGACAAGTTCAAGTTTTGTATCCTCTAAGCCTGAAAGATCGCTAAATCTTAGCAGGCAATTGCTTTTGTCAGAATATGTTGAGATTTCACTGAGAAACCTTTGCTGGATGCTTGTCGCTTCTTTTGGCAGGGATTGGTCTGCAGCCACATCTTTGCTTGGACTGTCGGGAAGAAATCTTTCAAAACTTAGTGATGCTTTTCCAATTTTCTGCATCAGGCCAAATTTTGGATTGAGAAACGCAAACATAACGATGAATAGAAAAATAAGTAAAAGACCCCATTGAATAATTTTTCCAAGAATTGCTTCTGCCATTTTAGAACAAATCCGTAATACTTTTAATTATCGAACTGGATCTTCCGCTGAATATTACATATAACCCAATAGCTACTGCTAATATAGCTAATGCTATTAAAGCTTTAATTAAAGTGCTTTCTATTATTGCAGATTTATTTGAAATTATTTTTCACCAGCTCCTGCTTCTATTTCACATTGGTTTTTCACACTATCGTAGCTTGATACAAAAATATAATTATACTCAGATGGATTTCCTGCTGATATTAACTCGTAGGATGCTACAGCCGCCATGGTCAAACCCCCAACAGTGCCAATAACAGGAACTGCTTGTAATAATATACCCGCGCCTATAGCTCCTGCTGCTGTTCCAGCTTTAACAACAAAATTCCAGTTCCATGAACTATCTCCAGGGCTTACAAAAGTAATTGCATATTTTGTTCTGGGATTGATTCCACCCTCATTTAAGAAAAGAACTTTTCCGGCGCCTCCGCCTGCTCCTCTTGTTCCCTGTATGTAATCAAGATAAGATGCCATTCTGTCTGGTTCCAAATAGCAATGACCTTGCTTGCACGCCCAGCCTGTATAAGGAACCGAATAAACTTGATCAGGCTTAGGCAGGCATCTCCCACCCCGATTTTCACATTCATTTTCGGCAGCGCAGCATTTTCTTATTTGAACTCCTGTGCTGGTTTTCCCATCGGTTTTTGAGTTTGAACCTGTCGTTGAGTCTGGATTAATTAATTTGTTGCCCATTTCTACAGCTAAACTTTCTTGAGGATTGCACTTGCTCGAGGGTACTTCTGTTGTAAATGGTTCGGTGCAAGAATCCATACACTTCCCTCCTTGGCCTAAAGGAGCACATCTATCCGTCTTATCTACAGCATAATAAGGTTGATTTAGAGATGTCGAAAGATCCTCATACTTCATATATCCCACATCTTTGCCAGTTGAAAAAGTATAACATATAAAACATCCATTTTGCCAGTTATAAAAACTTTTATCAAACATATTTTTTTGGTTTCCTTCAAGCCACATCCACCAGCACCTTGCCATTAAATCTCTGATTTCTTTTTGGGCGCCGTCCTTAGTGCTATCGGCATTGTTCTTATAATCTTTGCTAGGAACATCTTTTTTATCTATTGTTTTACACGCATTAGGCGCAGCAGTTATACTCAATTTACCCTCCCCAATTTGAGTAGCATATCTTATCGCGTTAAATCCCCTACAAAGATTTTCTGATGTTTTGTCGTCAGCCCTTCCTGCCGCTATAGTAAATATTGTAATTATTAGAGTTGTTGCAACTAGGAGGAGAAGGATTTCAATCAGAAAGTTCCATTCAATTCCCTTATTACTTTGGCCTAAGGACACCTAAAACCCTCCCTACTACCAATAGAAATAGTATAGCTAGCGCAAGGCCTATAATCCATACAAAAACATTCCTTGATTGGGATTTTTTAAATAGAGATTGCATTTTATTCAAATTATGGATTTAATACTTGAACACAACATATTTTTTTATTAGGTTTGTCTTGTGCTGTTTCCGGACAGTTGGTTCCAGTAACAAGTGCCTTGTTGGATGAACAAAAAGGGCCAGTTTCACACTGCCCTTGTTTTGCTTGGCAACTTTCCAAAGTTGATGAAAATATCCTAATCCTGCCAGTAAATATAATAGTCAGAACGACTAATACTATCAAGGCAAGAACTGCTATAATTATTACATTTACCGGCATTCCTTGCGACCTACGATTAACTCCAACCATTACAAGAATTTTAGAGAATCAGATATATAAATATTTGGTTTAATTAAAGGATGGGACACAACAGCATGCTCCCCCGGCTGGCACATCGTCATATTTACCCGGAACATAGGTTCTCGTTCCAGTTGAATCTGCCCTGCAGGCAGCATCATTGGATTCTGTTCCAAATCCTTTCGCCTGTGCCTTGCACGCATTCTCACAGGATGCGGTCTTTGAAATACCCAAGCTGAATATGTTAAGCCTGCCTGTGAATATAGCGAACAGAACAACTAAAACTGCCAGTCCAATGGCAGCTATGATAATCACGTTGATAGACATACCCTGCGCTTTTTTTCTCATGTTATCCTCTTTATTAGGCAACTTGTAAAGGAAGTTATATTTAAATATATCGGAAGTTCCCACACACGGCCAAAACTTTAATTCGTAAGGGAGGGAATTAATATTGTGCAACTACGGCATTAAACATGTCTCCTCTTTGGATTTTACATAGCAGGAAGTTTTATTCGTAGATTATTATGTTTTGTAATGAGTTAGTTATAACTTCATTTTTTCAAATATATTTTCCCATATTACCTTTTAATTGCAAATCTCCAATTTAACGTAAATTGTCCCTGGATTTATTGGTATTGGAAATATTTTCAATTTTTTCTGCCCTGGGCAAGATTGTCCAATTTCAACCAAAGGAGGTGTATCATAGCATTTTATTTCTTTCATGTTAAAGTTACTGCACGCTAGAAATTCATATTTCTTCTTTTCAGCGCCGATAGTTCCTGAAAGAATTGCTGTAGCGGCAGATTTGACGAAACTGCACGAGTCTTCACCATTGCTGCAAACTAATCCGGTTCCCTGCGCGCAGTCCTGCAATAATTCCGTCATAGTAAGCTGGGAGCAATCTGGAGCTGATGTTTTTAAAAAAGTGTTAAGTATGTTAGAGGCCTCCTGTGAGCTTGTAAAATCATTTCTAACATTTGTTGATTTGGTAAATCCAAATTTTACAACAAGGATAGTCCCGATAATCACTAGAACAACTACAATTGCAAGCCCCAATATCTCTGTTTGAGCCTTTTTCATTTTGTTTGCGTCGTTATGCTAATTAATCCAAATTTATTTATTTTAGTTTTAGGGTCATACAAGGCAACTGGGATATTTGTTTGAAATTTATTTTTATAGTCAGTTGTAAATTTAGAATACAATTGAATTGCGGCACCGGAAGAAGGATAAATCTCTTTTATACTTATGTCACTGAATTCAAATAAATCGTAATAGTAAAGTGAATTCTCAGGTTTATTGATGACAGAAATTGCTGAATCTAATTTCAAAGTGTCAATGCAGTTCTCTTTCGGAACGCTATCCTCGCTGCATTGTATTTCCGGAAGAAACATGACGCGCTGGGCTATTGAAATAGATTTGCTTTGGGAGATTTCTGCCGTGTCAGATTCAATATTGCTACTAATAACTTTTGTATAAAAAATAAATCCTATCCCTAAAAGCATGAAAAATACAACTAATACGGCTATTGTCTCAAAAATCTGTATCTGGGCTTTTCTATTATTCATTTTAATAAATAAGGGGGCAGGAAAATTTCTGAGTTTCCTTATTTTGAATTGATAACGGATCAGAAGAGCCAATAATTATGTTTACATCCGATTGCGATAGCGGCGTGGCACGCGCGAGATTTCTCGACGCAGCTCCTATATTAGATATAAGCGAGAGTGAAGTTGAATAAGCCTGTTTGCATTCCGAACTCAAAAAGGCATCATTGTTCAAGTCAGTAGTTCTGCTGAGATACACGTCACTAACAATACCATGCCTTGCAAAAACATTCTTTATATTACATTCATAATGTTCCACGGTGTCCGCGTAAATTGCACCTATCAATGCCGCTTTCCCTATATAATAGGATGTGCCTTTGTTCACAAAAGATCCGGCATTATTCTCGTAAAAATCAATCACCCCATTATCTAAATTTCCCGTTATTTTCAATGCCGTAACATCGCCGTCGGGCATTTTTGATAATGAATTCGGAAAAGTGAGGGGTGATGAGCCTATATTGTCAAAAACAAACCGAACTTTGTAATTATTGGAATTTTTAATCTTTGACGGGTCGTAGGAAGAAAAAATTTCCTTATTGATTTCTGATGACAATGATTTGTTTATAGATTTAATTAAAGGTGAATCACCTATAAGAATATATTTTATCTGCTGGCTCGTCATAAAAAGGAGATTTGAAGACTTATAAGGCGCGCTGAAAGATAAAGTCTGCGCGATTATCTTGTTGCCTTTTATTAATGACGGAGAAAATAAAACCAGCCGCGGATACTGCTTTGAAATTTTACCTATTGAAATTTTGCCGCAGTCAACTCCTATGCTCAAATCCGGCACAGTTATCAAGCTTGATACGTCTGTGCTGACGCTGGTGCCGGCGACAACAGACTCTATGCTTCTAAGCGCAATGCTGTTTGTAGATTGCTCAGATAAGCTTTTTTGCTTGAATATTACCAATGAGAAAATTACCAGTATTGCGGCTCCAGCTATAAGCACAAAAATCCAGTTGAACTGTATCTCAAAGGCTTTTTTATTTCTCATTTTAAGTCCACTTAGTTATATCAGCATGGTCACCCATACCTTCCAATTTCAAATTTACTCTTCCACCCTTTGGAGCAATGCAGAGTAGGTCCGGCTCAACTGAAATGATTCCACCATAAAAAGATGTTTCGGCATTTTTCCCGACCAAAAAAACATTCTTGCCGCTTTTCGAGTCCACGCTATCCTGTATTAAGGGATATTTGTTTCTTGTATCAATTGGAAGGCTAGGGATATTATAGCTCTCAACAAAACATATCTCAGAAGCGCCTCCAATGTCAAGTTCCTTTTTAACCACACTTCCAAAATCTGGAGTTATGCTTTGCACAGAATTCTTGATTTCTTCGCCAAGTTTCAATGAAACTATCTGTTCAGTCCTGCCTTTAAAATTAGAAATTGCGTTGTATCCATAAATTAGAATAAAAAATATTAGGAGTATCGTCAGGATGTAAATAAAAATCTGGCCATAGAGCTGCGATTTCCTCATTTTGCACTTGCATTTTTGTTCTTTCCTTTTATTTTATTTTTTGACTCTCTTGCTATTTCCTGAAGCTTAATAAATACATCTTCTTTCGACTTTTTGGGACGGACTTTTTTCTTACTCTCTCTGTTTGGTTTATGTTGACGCTTAATTTCTTTATTCTTAGGCTTGGCTTTTTGCTCTTCTTTTTGTGTTTCTGGTGCACTCTGTTGTGTTTTTTGTGCTTGTGGCTTTACAGCTCCAAAAGGCTCAAATAATCTTTTTCTTTCCAAATCCATCTGCTGCTGTTTTGCCCTTAAGGATTCATTTATCCGCATTTGATCTGCACCATAATTTAGTCTTGGCCTGAAAACAGGCTGTGCAGGCCTGGGCGATTGAGGGATTACAGGAGATTCTCTTTGTCTGGGTAATTCTCTTTGTCTCGGAATTTCAAATTCATTTTCTTTTCTTTTTTGAACTGCATTGTACGCCAAATAGCCAAAACCGGAAATCAAGATTATTGCACCGAGGATAAATAATATAATTTTTGTTTTGCTTGATTTTGTGAAATCTTTTGCATCAAGGGGATTTGTACCAGCCTGGACTTCATCTCCATCATTGATTCCATCACCGTCTGTGTCTGCATTGTGAGGATCAGCACTACTGCTGTACGTGTCTTTTAATTTAAACTCCTGGAGATTAGTCAGACCGTCTTTATCATCATCGGCCTCGGCGTCATTGGGATCATTAGGATTTAATCCATTTTCAACTTCCCAGTTGTCGGTCATTCCGTCTCCGTCTGTGTCCGTCTCCGTTGGGTTTTGTGGTTGTGGTAGGGCAGGCTGCTTACATTGTGAATACCTACACACTAATTCAGACTGACAGTCTGCGTCAACTTCGCAGCTTCTTTCTTCAGAGCATTTTTTTGGGCACTGCCCGCCGCAGTCTATGTCAGTTTCGCCAGGGCTTAATTCTCCATCAAGGCATAATTCTTGGGAGCCACACATTCCAAAATTGCACGAGCCTGCCAGACAGTCACTGCTTGACCTGCATGCTTTATTACTTTCACATTTTGCGCAGCTTCCACCGCAGTCAATATCCGACTCATCCTGGTTTTTGGTTACATCTGTGCAGGAAGGTGTCTGGCATTTTTTATTTGAATCGCAGTATCTGCTCTCGCAATCGGAACTATCATCGCATGCATCATTTATTTTACACGTTCCGTTGTCCTTGCAGGTAATCGGAGGCTGAACAGTCACATTCGAATTGCAATTCCTAGTGCTTATGCTGCAGGAACTGCCGCACACTAAAGTTCCATTTCGGAAATTAGAATTATAACTATTGCAGGTTAAATCACTCAAAGTAAATTTAGTGCCGTCGCAGGTCTCTCCGGTGTCAAGCCTGTTGTTTCCGCACAGAGACGCCCGTGAGCAAGCACCCGTGTCCAATTTACATGAAGTACAGTTTAATGTGCCGGCGTTAAAGTCGTAGCTGTAATCAATGCAGTTGCCGGTCAAAGGACCTAAATTATTGGAGTCACAGCTTTCTCCTAAATCAATTACAGTGTTTCCACATTTTGGTTTTTCTATGCAGGACGAAGTGTCAAGCTGGCAATTTGAAGCGTCGCATTTTAGCGTTCCACCGTTAAAAGTGGTGAAGTTTGTGCAACCTTTAATCTGCCCAAAATTAATGCCGTCGCATGTTTCACCAATGTTGATTATTCCGTTTCCGCACGAGCCTTGAATGCCTTGGCAGCCTAATGTATTAATCTTACATGAATTGCAGGATAAATTTCCATCAGTAAATGTTGATGGGTTGTAATCAACGCATTTTCCGCTTAGTGGCCCTAAGTTGAACGTGTCACAGCTTTCTCCTAAATCAATTACACTGTTTCCACATTTTGGCTTTTCTGTGCAGAATGAAGTATCAAGTTGGCAGGTTGTTGGAGAGCATCTTAAAGATCCTCCACTGAACGTGCTAAAATTTGTGCATGAATTAATTGCACCAAATAGGTTGCCGTCGCAGCTTTCTCCTGGATCAAGTCTATTGTTGCCGCAGTCAGGTAATTTAACACATCCTGAAGTGTCAAGCTGGCAGTTAATATTGCACTGCAAGTGACCTCCAACGAAATTGGTATAATTAAGGCAACTGTTAATCGATCCAAACGAAGTTTTATCACACTCTTCATTTGCCTGATTTATTACTCCATCTTGGCATCGCGCAGCCGGCATGCATGCCGAAGTATCAACAGTTATTCCGTCACTTATTTTAGGCGCGCTGCTAAGTTCTGCATAATTTTTAGCCTGAACGCTAAAGAAATATAACGAATTGTCCTGAAGACTTAAATTCTGTACCCATATCCACTCGTTTCCATTGAAAGCGTCTGTAAGCGGAGTTATGGGAAGATTATTCTTTATGATTGAATAAAAGTAATTTTTAATTCCGGATTCCGGATCTTCTCCAAGGAATTTTACCCTGAGTTTATCGGTATTGCATGTTTTCTCGACTGCAAATTCAAGCGTGCTTGTGTCATTCACAAAAAGCATGATGGGCTGAGTTGGGTCCGCAATCAAGCTCACTTTCAACGGGCTCGACCACTGTTGAAGGTACTGGTCCTTACATGCGACATAAAAGTCGTGCCTTCCGGTTGGAAGCGTAAGTTGAACCGTATGGCCGTAAGAAGGCGCTCCGAATATAAAACCAGTTTGAACTGTCGGATCCGTTTCTGAATATTTGCACTGCGCAAGTTTATTTGTTTCTACAGCCAAAACAATAATGCTGGTATTAAAGTATAAAGGAGTATGGGATATAACATTCAGTGGGCTGGCAAGATTTACATTGAAGTTTATTTGGGAAGTGTTTGAAACGGATTGGGCTTTATTTTTGCACGCTGCATAATAAACGTATACTCCATCATTAGCTAGTTCTATTTGCTGCCTAATTATAGTCAGGAAAGTATTGTTGTCAAATCCATAAAATTTATTTTCCATGCTGTTGAAATCGTTTGTATTGGCGCTGTACTTGCATATCGCAGGCTCATCTGTCTGGACTGTTAGAGAGGTTCTAATTGGTCTTTCTATGATAGGGTTGGGATAAGCAAATGAGTTTATGATTTGAGGCGGGGACGTGTCAACGCTGAGGTCAAATATATTTGAAGCTAATCCCCTTGATGCTTGGCATTTAACATATAATTTATGCACGTTTGTATCTCCTACGGTTATTCTGTTAAAGTTTTGAATAATATGTATAACTCCGCCAGTGGACGAAAATGTATTCATGAATTCAAAATCTAGGTTGTTGTCAAGCTCATATCTACATTGCGCATTGTTGTCGGTTTGCACGGCTATGTTAAAATTGTAAGTGGGAGATACTCCAAATTGTGGCTGCGACAGGCTAATTTGCGTTGGATAAGCATCAACTATAAATGTAGACGTTCGGCCTACCTGATTTCCTGCGTAATCTTTTGCGGATACTTCAAGGACTTTATTTCCATCGCTAAGGTTCAAAGAAGAAACATAATTTTTCTTATTGTTGGTGGAAAAAGAACCACTAATATCAGCCAAATTTATTTTTGCAGTGCTCAAAACTACCTCTTCGCTGAAAGCCAGCAGGACGTTCACAGGAGTCAAATTTAATATCGCTCCGGTTGCTGGTGTAATATTAAGTGTCGGTGGAGTTGTGTCAACAATTATTGCCGCCGTGTACAGAGAATTCATGAACAGATTGTTCTGGTTCTTCGCATTCAGCTCAAAAGTGTATTCTCCATCAGGAATATTTTGATTGATGTTCAAGTTCAGTATATTATTGAGCTCGCTGCTTGGCTGCAGCTGAACCATAAAACCGGTGTTCCTATTCACAACTCGTGCAAAGGTTATGATTGCTGGGTCTAAAAATAAAACTGTGATAGTTGGCCTGGAATTGCTTGTAATAAATTTCTGATTGATTTTTGATGCGCCAGTGACGTTTATTCCTATAACGTGTGGGTTCAAGGAGTTACTGTGCGCCTCAATCGTTATACTCTTAACTTGTTCTAGGTTTTTTGCGGGATCCTGTGAATAGTACCTTACAACATTGTTCCCTTCCTGCAACGATAAAATTTTGCTTCCGCTGGAACCGTCAAAAATGCCAAGGCCGCTCAAAATAAGTTTTCTGGATGTTGTAAAATTGTCATATGGATGACCTTGCTGTCCGCATGGCTCTACACATATATACGTCGAATAATTACCTGAATTCTGAAGATTTGGTGAACTATTTGCGCTCAGCTTGTCATAAATGTTAATGTTGAAACTGTCAATCACTCCTTGTTTGATTATAGGAATTAAAGTAGTATTTGGTGCAAAATAATCCATTTCGCATAAATCCTCCATACAGTCAGATGCATTGTCACCATCTGCATTCTTCACACACTGGTTTCCGATATTTTGGCATACTTTAATGCCGCATTCATCGCCTGAAGGATTTATAAGATTATTGTTCTCATCGTGCTGTATATTCTCGCTGGAGCATTGTGAGGGATCATAGCTCCTGCAACCCATATCCTGGCATGAGGTTGCCACGCCATTGTTAAAATAGCATCTAAAATTTCCCTGGGATAACGCTCTTGATTTTTCCAGAGTGCAAACATCAAATATATTATTAAAAACCCTGTTAGTTCCAATCGACGAAGTTCCCTTTTCAACGCACCACTTGCAGTTATATTCATCTGTGCTTACGCAAGCTCCGGCGTCAAAATCATTTCCAATATTTTTCCACATGCAGCTTCCAACTCCGCAATTATCACGTGTGCATGTCTGCTGTGATTTGTAGTCATAGCACGACATTGAAGGCTCGCACCCAAAGCAGTAGTTTACGGTAGAAAAAGATTTATCATAAAAGCAGTATTTTCCAACCTCACAGTCGTTTCGTGCACCAAAGAGTCCAAAAGGGTTTCCAATGCTGCAATTGCTTCTTGCAATGCACACCGGGACATTGTTATTTATAGAACAAATTTTTGGAGAATTGCAATTCACACTGAGTATAAGCTTGTTGAAGCTGTCACAGGCATAAGCCGAATTATTTGCGCAAAAATTGTTCGTTGAAAATTTGCCAAGGCATTCTATGTTTCCCAGCGATGCTGTCTTGTTTATTATCGGAGTGGCTGCCTGAAGGGTATAATGTGATTTAACCTGATAAGTGTAAGCAACTCCGAATGAAAGGTCCGACGAATCATCAAATGTTGCGGCAGTCGATGTGCCGATCAATGCAAAATTTGTGCATCCGGAGCCCGTACATTTAAAAATTTCATAAAATGATGCTCCTGCACTGCATTCATCAGACCACGACATTGTAAATCTTTTCTCTCCCTTGACTGGCCTAATCTCAAAGCTTGTAAGTTTCGGAACATAGGCTGGGTTTAGGCACGCTCCAGCTATATTACTGCAGCTGCCTCCGGATTCTTCATTGTCTGCAGTGCTGCTACATCCCGTATCTGCGCCGTTAAAGTCTGCACACCCATTATTATCGTTGTCAAGGTTATCATTGCATTGTGGATTTGCGCAAACCTCGCTGCAGATTGTTGTCCCGCCATAGAATGTTGAGCCGGTGCCGGTGCATTGGCTTTGAGGGGCTAACACTCCACCAGTATTGGAACAGCAGCATCCAAGCGCGCACGCATTTACTGTTCCGCAGTCTCTATTCACAAAGAAAAAATTTGAAGAACATTCATTATAATTAGCCGGCCCCTGTGGATTTTGCGCTGATTTATAATAGCTCAGAAAATTTGATTCAGGTTTCGGGCAGCATTCCTCATCAAGCTGGACTAACCTTTGACTGGAACATGATCTATCTCCCGCTCCTGGATTAGTGCAGCATCCAAGCACTGTTGCACCAGACTGGGAGTATACTATACTTGATGCTGTCAAGAATATCGAAACTGCCAATATTGTTAGAAATATTTTGTCGATTTTCATTCTTGGTTTACCGTTATAATTTGATAATCTGATAAAATTCCGTCGCTTGCCTCTATTCTAAATTTTATTTGCGGCCTGTCAAGCATTACGGGCAGATTAGATCCTATGCCAATCGGGTTGAGCTGGAGTCCATTGATTGAATCTAAAAATTCGCGCTCAACACTGCTTAGTTGTGATTGCAATGAGTCAGATCTAAGGTCAAACCCTGCCTCTGTGTGAAATGTCCATGCAGCGGCTCCTGCGGATTTTGCCTGCGTCATCGCAGTCATAAAGTCGTTGCTGGTCAGGGAACTTCCCGGCATCCATCTTTCCGGCTCCTCCAGATAGACTGGCTTGCCAGAAACCTTAAGCTCATTGACCACTTGCCCTGTTCTTTGGTACCAATCGGCAGTGCGCGGATCATGGTACAAAATCACATCAAGATTTACAACATTAGCTGCATCTATGGCATAAGAAGTAGATGCGTCGTAAGCAATTGATGCTCCAAGGGGGTAATCAGGAGCAATTTGCTTTATATCGTCCCTTATATCCTTCACATCATTGTCGCTTAGATAAGTTATTCCCCCATTATGCTCGTTTTGTATATCAATCAGTATATCCTTGTAGCCGTCCTGTTTTATCATGCCTACGGCCTCTATAATTCCATTTTTATATTCGTTAATATCTATAACCTCTTGCCCTGCCACTTCCCTTGCAAAGCTTACATCCACAATAAATTCTTTGTTTTTTGCTTTGTCCAAAACAATTTTCAACCTGTCTAATTGGCTCTGTCTAAGATTTCCGTTTTCGTCTATCAAAGTGTCAGTTGCAGCTTGGCGATCGCCGTTATTCCAGTTCCACCAATTCGGAAATATTCTTATTCCATCTACTCCTTTTGATTTTAAATATGTAAAATCCGAATCGAGTGTGCTATCCGAAGCTCGCAAAGCATCAAAATAAGATACCACAACAAAGAATTTTTCCCGACCAAAAAGCTTTGCTCCAGGAGGGTTTCCTGCTGGAGTGTTTCCTGTTGGATTGAGCTGGTCCGTAATGGTTATCCTTACAGAATCCTCATCAGGGTCTTCAGCGTTCAGTTCCGACCCCCTTATAAGGTCATCTTGGTATATCATATAATCTCGCGGAAGTTGGATTATATTCTCCTTTATGTAATAAAGCGCAGGAGCCCTATTCTTTCTGGCAAGTCTATATTCATACTGTTTTCCAGATATCTGCGATTTGTCATCAGTAATTATTACTATGTCATCTTTCGAAAAAATATTATCCAGAACTTCTATTCTGAAAGAATTCTTATTATTGGCAACATCCTTAAGATCAAAATTGATTTTCGTAACATCGTTGCTTAAAATACTTTTCGCAAAATAATAAATATCCTGAACCCTTACATTGACTGATGTTGAAAATGCGTCAATATAGGTTTGCTCGCCCGTTGCTTTATTTATTATTCTAATCGGCATTGAGGTTTTTATTCTCACATCAGAACTTGCAATAGTGGCAGTTGTTTTGCTTTTGTTTACGCTGATTTCGTAACCTTCATTTGTGAATGTTTTTAAATCTGCGCAAATTCCCATTTTATTATCGATATAACTTTCTATCTGTGATTGAATTGAGTTAGGCCCTTGAGAATTATTTAATGGAGGCATATTGCTCAATCCAAAAATTCCGTCAAATGTTTGATCATTGGACTGTGAGTCCTTGTAAGGAAAACTTATCCACGGATAATCTGGAGGTGTTGAAGAAAAAGGTGCTATCAAATAAATGGGAGGCTGCTCGATATTGTAAGCAACTTTATTGCCCCCATACATGATGAAGAATATGCCCTGATCGCTGCCTGAATAATCAATTAAATCTCCACCCTGGCTTTTGTATATGTAACCACCCTGTTTCCCTATAAGTGTGATTGCCTCTTTTGCGAGCTTGTCCTGGCATTTTGACACAAACTCCTTAATCGGCTGTGTGTCGAGAGCAGTGCTCTGTGTTGTTTTCACTCCTTGCTGTATCGTTTTCTTGACAGTAGATTTAGAAATGTAAAATACAATTCCAATTAATATGGATAACACTAACCCGACTATAATCATCATTGTAATCTGTGATTTGAGTGATTTTATTTTCATTTTATCCTCAACTTGGAGGTTAAATCCAGCCATACATCATCAGGATTTAATTTTGTAAATTGGCTTCCCTGGGCAAGCACGTAGAAATCTTGCCCCTTCTGCGCGCACGCTATTCCAGAAGAGGGATCTGAATTTGCCACGTTGTAGCTATCCACTAAGACGCACAGGTTATCATCAAAGCCTCGGTACTCTATGACGGTGTTAAGATACTGCTGCCCGTTGAAATCCATTGAGCCCATTATAGATTTACTGCCTTGTATGCTCATATACAGCTGTCGGAATTTCATGATGCTATTCAAGTAGGATTCGTCATAAGGCGATTTTATTATCAACCCCTTAATAGCATCAATTATTGATTGAATAATGTTGACTATAAAGCTAGTCTGTTCTTGATCAGAACTTATTGAAATGGAAGTACTGCTAAAAATAATGCTGTTAAGTCCGTTGTTGTACCACACATTATTTGAGCCACATGGATGATATTGGTTATCATTAAATGCCATTGCGCCATTACAATTGGTAACTCCAAAAACATTAATGCTTCCTGAATTCGTGCTTAGATTTCCATTTAATGATGCCCCGCCGATTACCGCATTATTGTTTTTCAGCACGCAGAAATTATTCGGATCAAAATTGCTTAATGCAGTATATGCGTCCTGGCTTGAAGCAGTTAAGTATTGTAAAGTATTTAATGAAACTTCTTTCTTATCACAGAATAAAACATAGTCGGCACTTTTTAGCTTCAATAACTTTAATGCAAGCAATTTAGTTCTTGTCGTCCATTGCCCTTTGTCGCAGAAATTGTCACCAGAATACTGGCCTGAGCTGATGCATTGCGTTTCCGTTGGGGTCAGAGGATCGAGTAGGCACTGTGATTCTTCTTCGCAATATCCGCAAGCGGATCCATCAGGTGAGCATTTCTGAGTTCCTGCTATAACTGTTACTGGAACTTCATTTGAAATTCTGTCAGCCGCGGCGTATATTCTTACAGTGTATTGCCCTGGCTTAAAATCACTTGGCACTGGAATTATTATTTGTGTTGCTGCACTATTTGTGTGCCCTATATATGTTCTCATTACTCTGGCAGAATCAAAATATTGCACTGTTGCCACGAGGCTTTTGCCGTTGATTGTCAATGTTGCTCCAGTTTTTACTGGGTTTGGGGTGACCGAGTCTATCTTGGGCAATTCATTATCGATTCCTCCGCCATCTGTTACATCCATATATGCCCATCTCGATTCTGGAAGGTCGCAACAGCTGGATATCAAATCTATAATTCTTCCATTTGGGGTGTCAATTGTATCATCTCGAGGTTCACTTCCGCCTGGCTTGCAGCAACGTCTTTTGATTTGGCCGCCTCCCCAACTATTAACCGTGGAAACCAGACAGTCCATACTTGAAGGACTTGGGGTCATGCACGACTGCGCTTGCAAGACCCTTGCTTTTACATCTGTTGTTCCTGGAGAAGTGCATGCTGGGCATGTGCCACTCCCACCAGTTTCATATCTCCATGGCCCTGCAGCACCTACACAATTTCCCGGGCCATTTTCTATCATACTAAATAAATCAGCTCCAGTTCCGCATCCAGATATTTTGTTACAGCTGATTATTGATGAGCCTGGAAAACGCGGCGTTCTGCTGATTGAGCATCCGCCGAATCCATTAGTAATTGTGACTAGGCAATCCATGCTTGAAGCCCCAACAGGCAGGCACGACTGTGCTTTCAAAACTCTTGCTTTCACGTCTGTTGATCCGGGAGGACTGCATGCTGGGCAGCTTGATGTTCCACTCCTACATACCCAAAAGTTACCGGTCTCAGGCGGAGTATTTACACATTGATAAGTTTGGCCTTGCGGACATGCTGGAGTTGTTGGTCTTGGTTGTCCGTTACATAATTGTGTGCTTCCTGCGCATGGGCATGCATGGCCAGATGTTGCTGTTCCCTTGTCGCTGTCTTTTACAAAAGGAGAATATTGATTATTCCAATTAGTTCCATCACAGAATGCTTCAGCTTCTCCACATCCTCTGCCTCCACAGCCGGGAGGATTTTGATCGCACTCTTGGCATTGACCCCAACTAGGATAATCTCGCCATCCTCTTGCGCCGCATCCAGTTGGACCGCCGGTGCCGACGTTAACTGTGACGGTCACTTCGGCATTTACGCTGTCTTTTACTTTAATGGCTGTTGAGCCTGCACTTCTTCCCTCGACGTAAAGTGAATCTTTATTAGGTCCCAATAAATCACACCACGCAATAGCGCTGTTGCATGCTTCTTTAATACTATAACCTCCTGAGCCGCCTGAAATAGTTGCTTGATTAGGTTTATTTTCTCCTACACCTATATTTACAGAATTTGGAGTTGCTGTTAGTTGTGATGATCCCCCTCCTAAGGTTATAGTGTTTGTTCCTGATCTTCCTAATTCAATTGCTTGTGATCTTGCGGTTCCATAATAATCATAAGAAGTAGTTCCATAAACACTCGCGAGGAAACTAAAAGTACAAGTATTGGTATTTAAGCACGTTTCTTTGCCGGTACTTCCAACATTAATATCTAAGAAATTAACTACTTGTGAAGATCCTACAGTTATTACAACAGTACTCGACGCTGATGGATTTTGAGGGGTATGGGAAGCAGTTACCGTTACTGTTGATGAAGATGATACACAGCAATATCCTTCACAATCCCAAGTTTCATAACCAGCATTTACAACAGGATATGAGCATTGATTGGGATTGGATAAACAACTTCCTCCTTTAAATCCACAAGAGGGATAACAAGTGCCAAAATATGGAGTGTATATTCTTTTTCCGTAAGATTGGGGAAAACATCCTTGAGGATCACATTTATCATCGCAATACTTGCAATCTTGGGGGCAACTTACAGGTGTTTCTCCACTGCACACTCCATCGCCGCAAAGATTTTGTGCAGTACAAACACTCCCTGAACATATCTCACCTCCGTTACAATCTGAATCGGAAATGCATGACTCACCTGTTGAATACACAAAATTAAGACTAATCAAAAATATCAAAAATGTTACGAACATGAGATGTTCTCGAGAATTTTTATTTTTAATTTTCATTCTATCTCCCCTAAGCAATGAAAATAAAAGTATTATCAGGGCATAAATAGAAAAAGCGCGAATTTTATTATTAACAGTTGCACCCATTTTTCCTCTTTTCATGTTAAAAAATAAATAAAAAAATATTTATAGCACAATATTCATTTTAAATTAGATTTACTGAATATCTTCTATTAAAACCTTTTGGTTTTTCATTCATAAATTGTAGTTAAGAGAATTCTTAACATTCCCCTCGTCCATTCCAAATATTTTAAATAGATTAAATAAGTCATGCGGCGCCCTTAAATCAAAAGGGTTTTCAGCAAAGGCCCCAATGGCAGTTTTGACTTTATATTTCTGGCAAAGCTTAATGTTCTGAATCATTCTGCCGATAAGAACTGGCGAATTAGCCTCGTTATTTAGTAATGAACTATATGAGAATCCAACATAAATGTTATTTTTTCTTGCGAGCTCACACATAATATGATTTAATCCTGATGCTCTTTGATGAAGATAATCCTTCCTGCCAAGCCCTTCGAATCCATAAATCATCTTAATTTTTTTGCATTCAATTAGAAATCTGTCCTTATCTGAGCTTCTTGCGACGGTTAATTTAGAATTTATTTTTATTTTATTTGTATCCTGGTTTTTAATAATTATTCCTGATTCAAAGTTTAAATTATACTTCTCTTTTATTGATTCAATTTTCTTGTTTATTTTTTCTTCTGAAAAATTATTTGATTCATATAAAAAATAAAGTTTTTTTATTCCCAGTTTTGAAGCAATCTCAGCAAACTCTGTTTCATTATTTTGTGGAATTGCAATATCGCTATACATTTTGGATTTAAATATCCAAACTAATTATATAAAACTATTGTTCCACACGTAATGAAGGAGGCATAACGCCTTTAAACTCTCTGTTCAAATAATTCTATTTAAACTTCGAAATTTATATAAATTTCGACAGTGCTCAAAAACCATAATAGGTTTTTGACAAACAAAAGTATTTATAAAGAACACCGCATTTATAAATGTTTATAAACAAACAGCCTTTCAGAGGTCAAAGAGGGCTTCCACAACGATTCAAGACTATTTGAAGGCTTATTCAGTTGAAATAATTATTATTTGGGGGTGTAATTTAATATGACAAAGAAAGAAACTAAGAGAGATATAAAGGTCGTCAATATAGTTGTTTCGACATCTTTAAATCACGCTATTCCGCTTGAAAAGATGGCAGCTACCCTAAGCAATACGGAATACAATCCAGAACAGTTTCCGGGCCTCGTTATAAGGATTAAAGACCCTAAAACTTCTGCCCTGATATTCTCTTCAGGCAAAGTTGTGTGCACGGGAGCACGCTCTATGGACAAAGTTGAAGAGAGCATAAAAAAAATTATCAAGAGCCTGGAAAAAATTAACGTCAAAATAACTATAAAGCCGGAAATCAAAATTCAAAACATTGTTGCATCAGGAAGTGTCGGAATGGACCTGAATCTTAATACTTTGGCAATGAAGCTCGAGAACACAGAATACGAGCCAGAGCAGTTTCCGGGATTAGTTTACAAGCTTACAGCCGCCAAAGCTACATTTTTACTTTTTAGCAATGGAAAAGTGGTGTGCACAGGAACCAAAAGCGAGAAAGAGGTTCATGCTGCGCTTGACAAGCTAATTGAAAACTTAAAAAGAGTCAAGGCTTAGTTACTTTTACAGTGTCAAAATTGTTTTTATTAGATAGAGCACTGGACATTGGCACGCAAAATATATAAAACACGGAACCAATAAAATAACCATGGAAGCAACAACACTAAGTTCAAAAATGAGTGTAAGCGAACAGATAAAAAAGTTTCAGGAATTTATTGAAAGCAATTATTACAATATTCTTTTGGACAATGCAAGAAAGGGGGACCATTCCCTGCTGATTGACTTTGCAGATTTATCAAAATATGATTTGGACCTTGCCTCAGAGCTTCTCGACTCTCCTGAAGAGAGTATCAAAGCGATTGAAAAGTCAATAGAGCAATTTGATGTTGAAGGACTGAAAAATTTCAGAATCCGATTCTTCAACCTTCCGCAAAGCCAGTTTGTAATGATAAGGAACATCAGAAGCCAGCATATAAATAAATTTCTTTTCGTGAATGGAATTATAAAGCAAAAATCTGATGTAAGGCCGCAGGTAACATCAGCAAGGTTTGAATGCCCGGTTTGTGGAAACATAATGAACATTCTGCAGGTTGAAGGAACTTTTAAGGAACCGACAAGATGCGGCTGCGGCAGAAAAGGAAAATTTGTAATGCTCGACAAAGCGCTTGTTGATGCGCAGGGAATTGTGCTCGAGGAAGCGTCAGAAAATCTCGAAGGCGGAGAGCAGCCAAAGAGAATTAATATTTTATTAACTGATGATTTGGTCAGCCCGTTAAGCGAAAAGCGAACATCTCCCGGAAGCAAAGTTGAGGTTTTTGGAATTGTAAAGGAAGTTCCGATTATCTCGAAAAGCGGCGCAAAATCAACAAGATTTGACTTGATGATTGATGCAAATCACCTCCATCCAACGCAGGATTCTTTCCACGAAATCAACATAAGCAAGGAAGAAGAAAAACAAATTCAGGATATTGCGAATGACCCGAAAGGATATGAAAAATTAATCAATTCTATTGCACCTTCGATTTATGGATATGAAAAAATCAAGGAATCGTTGCTTCTTCAGCTGATGGGTGGGGTTCGAAAAGTAAGGAGTGACAGTGTTGTTAGCAGAGGAGATATGCACATTTTGCTCGTTGGGGATCCAGGATCGGGAAAAAGCGCATTGCTAAAAAGAATAACACAAATCGCGCCAAAAGGAAGGTACGTCAGCGGAAAAGGAGTAAGCGGAGCCGGCTTGACCGCTGCTGTCGTCAGGGATGAGTTCTTAAAAGGCTGGGCGCTCGAAGCTGGGGCGATGGTGCTGAGCAGCGACGGGTTAATTTGCGTCGATGAGATGGATAAAATGAGCAACGAAGACCGCGCGGCAATGCACGAGGCTCTTGAAAACCAGACCGTCAGCATTTCAAAAGCAAATATTCAGGCAACTTTGATTGCAAGAACAACTGTGCTCGCCGCTGCCAATCCAAAATTCGGAAGATTTGACCCTTATGGAATCATAGCTGACCAGATTGATATGCCTCCAACTTTGATTAACAGGTTTGATTTGATTTTTCCAATAAAAGATTTACCAGATGAAACACGCGACGAGAGAATGGCAAAGCACATACTCACTCTGCATCAGGCTCCAGATTTGAATGAGCCAGAAATATCAACAAACCTTCTAAGAAAATTTGTAGCTTATGCGCGGCAGAGAATAGTTCCCAAACTGACTGATGGCGCGCTTGAAGAGATTAAAGAGTATTATCTAAAAATGAGGAAAAGCGGCAGCGGGGAAGGTGGAATAAAAGCAATCCCCATCTCGGCGAGGCAGCTTGAAGCTCTGGTACGATTAAGCGAGGCATCGGCAAAAGCGCGCCTTGACGACCGAGTCACAAGAAAAGACGCAAAGAAGGCAATTGAACTTCTGGATTACTGTTTGATGCAGGTCGGCTTTGACAAGGAAACCGGAAAAATTGACATCGACAGGATTGCAACTGGAGTGGGTGCATCCCAAAGAAGCCACATACTTATAGTAAAAGATGTAATCACAGAGCTTGAGTCAAAATTAGGAAAGACGATACCAATTGAAGAAGTGTATGCCGAAGCAAAGAACCGCGGCCTGGATGAGCCAAAAATTGATGAAGCTTTGGAAAGGCTGAAGCGTTCCGGTGACATTTATGAGCCTCGTCGTGGTCACATAGGTAAATTATAAACCAGGATAACAAAAGGACGGGCTTTTTATTTTTTTATGAGTCCTTAGTGCGAGTTTCATTATTTTTTGCTCGATAAAAAAATAAAAATTGATGGGTTGAGTTGTTTTTTAATATTTTTAAAAAGTTATAATAAAATGCCGGACTTAGAACAAAAATCGTTCCAGAAAAGGCAGGTTGCCTACAAGGTATGGATTTCTGATATTTTGAATTCCAATTTTATGAAAGATGAAACTTCCGCAGGCTACATAAAAATAAATGAAGTGGTTGTTTCGAGGGCCAATCTAATAGCAACTGTCGTCTACAAAGCGGACCAGGAGCAGGCCTTAAGCAGCGTGATGATTGATGACGGCACAGGAAAGATATTACTGAAAAGTTTTGAAACTTTCGCCGCATTTTCAAAAGTTGACATCGGAGATATGGTTTTGGTTGTCGGAAGAGTAAGGGAATTCGGCAATGAAAAATACATTATGCCGGAAATTCTAAAAAAATTAAATGATATTGGCTGGATGGCTGTAAGAAAACTTGAATTAAAAGACCTCATTGCTGTTGAGCAAAAAGAGGAAAAAATAGATGTCACTGATAAAAATATTTCCGTGAATGCCTTTGAACAGATTTATACTTTAATTAAAAAATTGGATTTGGGGGATGGGGCAGATATTGATACAATAATAAAAAATTCCAGTTTAAATGATACTGAGTCGACAATAAATCGTTTGCTTGAGAACGGCGATATTTTTGAGATAAAGCCCGGCAGAGTAAAGGTTTTGGAATAATTATTTAAATTAATCCAAATTTATTTCTCTTCATGAACTTTAACGCGCTGATTCCGGAATTAAGGGCATTCGATTTTGCAAAAAGCTTGAAATTTTATACAGAAGTCCTTGGATTCAAATTAGAATACGAAAGAAAGGAATCCAAATTTGCATTTCTATCTTTGGAAGGGACTCAAATCATGATTGAGCAAAGCACTCCTGAGTGGAATACTGGAAAAATAGATTATCCTTATGGTCGTGGAATTCATCTGCAAATTACAGTCAAGAGCATTGAAAAATTATTAGATTCCTTAAATAAATTGGATTATCCGCTTTATGTAGAACCTTTTGAAAGGGAGTATAAAGTTAAAAATAAATTAATTCAGCTAAGACAGTTTCTTGTTAAAGATCCTGATGGATATCTGCTAAGATTTGTTGAGAATTTGGGGCAAAATAATAGTTTCTAAAATAAAACCGGGGTCACATAAACTTCAAAGAAAGCTGCCGCAACCAGACAACCGATTGCAATCAAAATAAGCTCAGAGAAATCAAACATTATTGCCGGGAATCTTTTCGTCCTGAAATGCCCCCTTATAAGCGCTGCAGACAATATCCCCCCCGCCAGGCCTCCATAAAAATATGCAGCTATTTCCAGAATTCCGTGAGGTGCGTACCTCAGCAATCCTATTGAAACAACATGAAAATAATTTCCGGCTTGCGTCAGTCCCAAAGAGCTCGTGTAGCTGCTGACATTTGAGCGAATAAAATTCCCGATTGCCGCTCCTATAACGGTTGCGTTCCATGCCAGGATAAAAATTGCCCCTGCTCCATAAACAAAAGAAAATAATACCGAGAACGCCAGTACCCTTAAATTGTTGAAAAATATTTTAGTAATAATGTTGAGGTTCTGTATAACATGACCGGAAACCTGGTTATTTATGGTTTGTATTGTTCCGACCTGCTTGTCAAAAATACTGTTTATTATTTCTGTAGGCAAAACGGAGTACCATAAAGCGCACGCAAATGTCATTCCAATAAACATAAACATCAAAAAGATAATTGCTTTGTTGTGTTCCCTGAGAATTTTGGATTCTGTGTCGATAATCATGTCTTTGCTCTCCTCTAGTTTCATCGTATTGTAGAAAATCGGCAAGGCTGCCATCGTAATCATAAAAACCATTACTAAGCTGGCTTGATCCTTGAAAATCCACAAGGCCACAAAAAGCCCGACTGAAGCATATAAAAATCCGAGAAAGAACATCTGCCAAGGCCTTTTTTCCGCCTTAATTGGAAATAACAAAGATTCGAGTACCATGCTGATTTCCTTGAACGCTTCATTTATATATTTTTTGAATTACAAAGCCCAGATTTGTTTGGTATACTGGTTGATTTAATCCTGCTTTCTAACTCTTATTATTCATTTCAAAGTGATAACAAAATAGGAAAGTTTATAAACAGATAAATCTACTTTAAAGAATGGATTTACTAGGCCGAATATCTCAAAGTGGAGCAGTAAAATTGATATTATCTCCAAAGGAATTTCTAAATAAAAGAAGCGCCCGAATAACACTTGAAGGGCAGATAAGTGCTGCAGGAACAGGGGGAGATTTTTCCATTGTAGACGCCTGTAATGCACAGGATGTTCTAGGAACTTCGGAAGTTATTAATATTCTTGAACGTGGCGGATTTTATGAGGAGGCTGCTAATATAGGTTATGGGTTCTTACAGACGTTAGACATTTCTACATGTTTACAGCTTGATAAATTAACAGCAGATTATTTAGCTCGTGTTAGACATAAAGACGGCGATGAACTAAGGAAACTTACATCGAGGACAATTCAAAATTATCTAAGAAGCGCCCGAAATGAGCCTAATCCTTTCTTGCAGGCATCGGTAGCTGCAATAATAGCCGTAAAATTTGATGGGATTGATAAAGCTGTCGGGAATCTTGAACAAAAAAATGATTATTGGGGGGCAGCTTGCCTATGCGAGGGTTATATATCCCCTGTAACTGCTCTAGGTAGAGAAAAATATTATTCACCATTAAATGTTGAACCTGCCTCAAGAGGACAATTTGCGCAAAGGGCAATTGATAATTATTTAAGAAGCGCGCCTAAAGATGTTAAAGGAGCTGTGCGGATAGCTTTTCATGTTTTTGGCGAGCCTGGCGCTCTTGAAATTTGCAAACGATATTCATTTGATTTCAACTCAGCAGTCGATGCTCAAGAATTGCAGATGATAGACTACCATAGGGAATTGGATGTTATGGCAGCTGAACAATTTAATCCTGAAGCATTTAGGCAACTTATCGCAAAAAATGAGGGAATTTTACAAGGGGAAATTGTAAGCAGGATATTGCAAGCTGACAACCTGCGTGATTTAAGGAACCTGTATGATCAAAGAATAAATCACCATAGAGCAATATATAGTGTCCGAAGTAAATAAATGGTCAATGTTAATCCGACACTATATTCGGCGGACAACTATTTCAATCAATTTTTTGTGTCAGACATTATTTCTAAGGGTACCAATTTAACAGTGCCCATAAAACGCAATAGGTAGGCTTCGGGAAAAAATTAATTAGCACCCATTACAGAAATAGATTTATAAATAATGCAGGTTTCTATATTCTATGGAAGACTACAAATCAATGCTTGAGGATGTGAGAAAAAACCTGCCTGAAGCGGTTTTCATAAAGGAAAGGTTCGAGATACCAAAAGTTCTCGGCCATATGCAGGGCAACAGGACAATCATTTCAAATTTTTTGCAGATTGCATCCGCATTAAGAAGGGACGTTGATCATTTGCTCAAATATGTGCTTAAAGAGCTGGCGACTCCCGGCGAGATTAAAAAATCAGGAGCATTAATTCTCGGAACAAAAGTTCCTGCATCAAGAATAAATGACAAGATAAGACATTATGCAAATGAATTCGTCCTTTGTATTGAATGCGGCAAGCCTGACACGCAGATTGTAAGGGAAGGTGACCT
The DNA here is from genome assembly GCA_035288865.1 of Candidatus Nanoarchaeia archaeon. Taxonomy (GTDB): domain Archaea; phylum Nanobdellota; class Nanobdellia; order Woesearchaeales; family GW2011-AR4. Next base: position 26,790 of record DATDZA010000035.1, on the reverse strand, counting down.
GAATTACATGAAATGCACTGCCTGCGGTGCAAAGAATTTTGTCAAGGCGAAGATTTGAATATGAATATTGAGTATACGTGAAGCAAAATTTATTAACAAGGGTTTTCTTTGTTTATTTATGGATAAGAATTATCTAATATATCAAATATTATCTCCAAAAATAAACCTACTTGTTAAATTGCTTGGAGAAAAAAGAAAAGTATTAAGACAGTATTGGTATCTCGAAAGATGTTTCTTTTATCCATCTTATGAATTCGAAGAAGTTGAGATTGATTTTATTGCAAGATTATCTTTCTATTTTGGAGGAGTTAGAGAAAGGATTGAAAGAAGTTCCACTAAAAAAGAGATTGTTAAAGAATTGAAAAAAGTATACCAAGATGTATTTTTAGCGTCTCTTTATAATTTTGAACCGGAGGATGAAATATTTGATTTATGTAATAAGTTCCATGATGAAATTGAACATTTTTTAAAAGAAGATATTTTGGGCTGTATTTTAGGAATTTCATTAACACGATTTTGGATTTTTAAATTAAAAAATAGAAATTATGAAATATTACAAAATAATAAAATCTTGTTTAAAGGAAAAACGTCAGAATACGGAACTATCGCTTTAGATACTATTTCGGAAGAGGATTATATACTAAAGATCCAAATTAAAAATAAGTTCAAGATAAGAAAATTCAAAGTATCTAAATTTTCATCAGGAATAAAAATGAATATATTATGAACTATATATCACTTACCCAAACCATCTTCCCAATCCTTCCTGCTTGTCTTTATCTTTCCCGAAAACTCCTTCAACTCTATTTTTAGTTAATTCCAGAACTTGTTTTAAGTAAGGCGGAAGATTATATTTATTCGACAGTGAAATTGCAGGCTCGAGGTATTTTATGATTGAGCCTTCTGAGACCGTGAATATTAACCTGCCACCGCACAGGCGACATTTTCCCGAGAGGGGCGGCCTGCGATATTTATCAGAACATTTGCTGCACCTGAACTGCTGTGTTGAGAATTTTCTTAAGTTGCCTTTAATGTCACGAAGCAAATGCTTCTCAATGACGAGCCTTGCCACATCTGCAGCATCAACGGCCCTTATCTTGTCAGCCAAGTCCATCTGCCCCTTTAATTTATCCTCCATTGAAGGGATTGTTTTATAAGACGAGCATTTAATTCCGTTATTCATGTTTGTTGTGGGGTGTGTGTAATAAATTACTCCGTTCTGGTTTCCGGAATTTAGTATGCTTGCAAATCTATCAACTTTAACAGTGGCAGGCATTTCCATTTTCAGGCTGGCCTCATAAAGCTCAAGCGGGTACCTCGATACAATATCCAAATCAAATGCCATGTCATCGACTTCGGTTGGATTTAGCATTGACGTCAAAACCAAAGGCGCGTCCTGCGTTGCGCCTCTTGTGTTGGGCAGAAATTGTTTTGAAAAATTCAGCAAGGCATCCATCAATAAAGTGACAGAAGCTTCGTCACCATCGCAATCCCTCCTAGTAGCGGCATGAAACAAAGGATGCGCGAAAAATCCCTGTGTCTTTGAAAATCCGATAATTCTACCGACAATTCCTGCTGAAGTGTGGGGGGCAAGTGCAACAACTAATTGCCCAACCAAATCTTTTTCAGATTGAAAATTATAAAATTTTTTCATGCCGTATAAAGAAACCAAAAGCTCATCAATAAAAAGCCCAACACTGTAAAGTATTTTATCTGCCCCGGGTTCAGGCGCATCTTCGCATTTTGGTAATATCAAGTCCTGCGGATTTAATTCAATGACCTGCTCCGAATCCACAATCTCGTTGCCCCACAAATCTTTTTCATATCCTAAATTTCTAATTTCCTCAACCGACGTGCCTATCTCTTTCGGCGTAAAATGTGTTATTGGAAGCTGAGTCATATCATACCGTGTTGTTCCATCCTTATTAACCGGGACGTCAAATTTAGCCCGGATAATCCCTTTTGCAAAATGTTCAGGAACATGATTTTTGTTTGATGTACCCTTCACGCCTTTTATTAAATCTGGGTATTGCGCTGCGCCGATTTTTTTAAGAACGTTTTTAAAAACAGTGTTTATATCTATTTTTTGCGCCTTATAGGTATGTGTCTCGCCGTGAACGCATTTTGTGCCCTCAACATATCCGCAGATCTTGCAGTAATGCATCAGCTTCGTTTTTAAGTCACATTGGTCACATTTTGCAAAAACAGTTTCACGCTTGCAGTTCATACAAATGTAAGATGGAAATTCCGCTTCCACAAATCCTGTTTCCAGGGCGCTTTGGAACGACCTCATCTTGCCACCTTCCTTCCCGATTGGAAATAATGTGTGTGGCTCGCCGTCCATCTTTCTGACTTTTGCTTTTTCCGGGCGCCCCATTCTTGCCCCGATGAATGTTCCAGATTTGTCCCTTAATTTAATATCGGATATTGAATTTATTATTTCCAGCACATCTTCAATTTCAGATTTCTGAAACTGTTCTATAAAATTTGAATTTCCGAGGTCAAATATTTTATAGAAAACCTTCGCTTCATCTTTTTCAAGGATTGTAAATTCATTGTTAACAAAAATGTGCGGAACACCCAAAATCTCAAGAATTCTTTTGCCAACCTCGTTTTTAGGTAGAATTAATTTATTGGTGTCATTTTCTTCAAATTCTATTTTCGCTGAGGCAATCCAGACCAACAAATCCAAAAAATTTTCTTTGGAAATTGTTTTCCAGTGATACGTGTAGTATGGATGAAGAGGTATGTTTAATTTCTCGCTTAAAGTCAGCGCCACAAACGCATCTGGTTTTTCCGAAAGATAATTTTTTGTTAATTTTTCCAAGATTGTTTTTTCTATATTAGTCATCTCAGCAATTTTTAAAATGTTCGCCGAGCCAAATAATTCTTCAGCTGATTTTTCAAGTTCGAGCTCCCACCATTCCTCGCAATAACCAGCCGGAGCAAGCGTATGCGCCCTGTTAAAAAAATCACCATAGCTTATCAGTATGTCACCCATAAATAATATTTCTTTTATTGAGTTGGAATATTGCTTTGCTTTCTGCTCTGTGTCCATTATTATAACGCTGCCATCTTTAATTTTGACTATCGGTCCCTCGATTGAATCGCAGATTGTTATGGCTGTTGCTTTTCCAGGCCTCTCGACTTTAAGCTGGGTGCCTATTGCAAGATACTTATTTAAAACAATCATAGTTGCAGGGTGGATTGAAGTTGCGGAATATCCGGATAGCCTGCTCCTACCGTATCTTAATCTGAATCCGCCGACAGCTGAGGGATGCCCAAGCACCGGGCGGCCCGCGACCAAATCCTGAATGTAAGTAAAAATTGGAACTATCCCTTTTTTTGAAAATTTTTCCTTTGCCTTTACTTCCTTTTGTATGTGTGCAAACTCCTGGAGGAATTCCCAGTTATTAAGATCAAAATCATTTCCCCATTTTTTGAGCTGAGACCACACTTTCACAGCTTTCTGCGCAACACACTCCCCAAGAACAAGGCAAGGTCCGCTTCTTATCCTGTTTGATTCGATCCTTTCCATATCCTTGTAATTTGATACTTCAATTTCCTCTGAAGCGTCCCCGTCGATTTGGACCGGCAGATTTCCGACGAGGAACCTGATTTCCTTTTCGCTCGGAAGATACTGCAAATTTGTAATTCTTTCGTGATAATCATAAAGCTCCGTGACCATCCTCCTTATTTCTTTTTCAGTCGGGTCATAAGCTTCAAAGCCAAAACTTTTCCTTAGGTAATCTGCGAGAACGACACTGACAGCCCCCGCTGTTCCGCCTGCGCTTCTGATTGGGCCTGCATACATTAATGCAAAATATTCTTTTCCGTCCGCCCTTTTTCTAATATTTAACTCAACAAACCCTTCAAGCGGAGATGCAACAACCCCTAGAGTGAGATATGCAATTCCTATTCTTATTCCTGTTTCAATAGCTTCTTTTTGAGTGGTAAATTTGCAGAATTTTTCTTGTGCCACTTCAAGTGAAACAGAAAGCGCGACCCTCCAGTCAAGTTTTCCAAATTTTATTTCCAGCTCCTTAATTCTCTGGGGGATTCCTTTGTTTATTATTTGGGGTGCCATAACACTAACAAGCCCTTCAACTCTTTCAGCCATGTTTTTTGCAAGCGGGATACCGACGGTTTCTTCCGGGTCATAACCCTTTGCCCTCGCCTCGTTGGCTATTCTGTAAGTTTCATCAATCTGCTTGGTTATTTTTTCAAAATATTTTTGGTCAATTGCCATTTTACTGCCCAAACTTTAATATTTTCACATCTCTTGTCTGTAGATTTACTATTGGAACTCGGCTCGGTTCCGGATTGTGGCCTACTTTTTCCTGAAACAAAGTTTTGCCCTGCCAGCAGCTTCCACAAATTAAAGTTGTATTTCTATAATTTGCCGTAGCAGATTTATGAATATGGCCGCTCAGGAAAAAATCTGGAACTTTCTCTATTACAAGCGGGTCTTTTTTCGTGTCAGGAACATACAAAGTTGATGTATGGGTCGGTGCAAGATGCCTCCTCTTCAGCAAAAATTTCATTATTAAATCCACCCGGTCATAGCCGCCCTGGTTTCTTAGCGAATCAACTTCCGCGACATAATGGTCAAAAGAGTAGCCGTGGTACATCATCACATCAAAACCGGAAAAATTTTCTGAAGAATTTATATTGACTAATGAGGGATTTGAAACCATTATTACGTTATTCATTTCATGCAGCGGTTTTGCATATTCTTTGGATAAAATCGGCTGCGGCTCCGAAATTCTCAGTGCATCGTGATTGCCCGGACAGATTATTAAGGGTATATGTGAAGGAATTTGTTTAAGATATTCGGCGCATGCTTTGTATTGCTCATAGATATCTTTTATTAATAATTCGGTGTCCTGTCCTGGGTAAATCCCGACACCGTCAACCAAGTCTCCTGCAATAAAAATATATTCAACATTTTTTGCTATGTGTCTTTGCTGCTCATTTCCCATATCACAATTTATCCACTTCAAAAATTTTTCAAAATCTTCCGGCAGGAATTTTGACGAGCCCACATGCAGGTCCGATAGGAAAATAGCATATTTTTCTTCCGGCGCTTTTATCAATTCCTTGCTCGTCGGAACTTCCGGCCATATAACGTTGTTCGCAAACATCAGAGTATCCACATTTACACCGACAATGCCTATTACTTCATCCAGAACTATATCTTTTGCTTCGTTGAACAGTGTTGGTTTGTTCTTGTTAACCAAAACTCTTCTTTGCCCGGTCGGATCTTCCAGCAACAAAAGCAGATTTCCATTTTTTGTTATTTGCTTGCTGCTCACAATCCCTATGATGGCTATTGCTTCCTTGTCTTTTTTATTAATTATTTTACTTATTGATACTGTATTTTTTAATTCCTGGTGCTGTTTCAGAATTTTTTCGATTGCTTTGTACCGGATGTTGAAATAATCAACGAAATCCGCGGCCTCTCGTTTTTTTGGGTCTCCTTTGTATGAACTAATAATTTTGACGTTGGATATTGCTGATTTTTCCTGCTTTAATTCTGTTGCCTGGTCAGATTTTTGTTTTGAAAAAAGTTTATTTAAATCTTCTTCTGTCACTGCTAAATCTTCAGTTTTTTTTGTTTTTAGCAGGCTGAATACTTTATCTGCCTGCTCGTCATTCTCTATTTCTTTCAAAAGTTCTGAACTTATCAGTACTCCGTTCTTCAGAAAAATATCTATTATTTCACGTTTCTTCCTAACGAGTTCTTGCTGCATATGTCAAAACCCAAAGTTAAATAGTATAATTTTAGTTTGGGTTGTTTTTATTTAATTATAGTTTTAATACACCCTAATCAGCTTGATATTTGTGGAGTTATAATATTAAATATGAATATTGTCTTCAAGAATTGCCTTTAGCTTAGCTAAAGTGCTTTCCGGAATATCTACTGAAATGTCCCTAGTCCTCCCATATCTTCCCTTGGAGATGACTTTTGCATTCACTATCCCCAGCATATCAAATTCAGATATTATGTCCGATACCCTCCTTTGTGTCAGAATGCTGATATTTATCTTGTTGCAAATTGTTTTATATATTTCGTAAACTTCCCCCGTGAACATACTTTTATTATTTGTTGGGTTTAGGGCAAGTATTGCGTAAAGTACTAGTTGATATTGTTTTGGCTGTGTAGTTGCAATGTCGATTATCCTGTCCCTATCAATTTTTTCCTCTGCCTCATCAATGTGAGGTATCCCAATTTTCTTGAAATTTTTTCTGTCCGCAACTTCGCCGGCAACTCTTAATAATTCAAGTGCCCTCCGTGCGTCGCCGTGGTCTCTTGCAGCATAAGCTGCGCATTTTTCAATAACCCCTTGCTCAAGCACCTCTTTGTTGAATGCCAGTTCTGATCTTTGTTTTAAGATTGCCTGAATTTGTATAGCATTATATGGTGGAAAAATAATTTCTTCTTCAGACAAGGAGGACCTGACTCTTGGATCAAGGTTTTCAACAAACATTATATCATTTGAAATTCCTATAATAGAAATCTGTGATTTTGTGTCTTCTTCATTTAATCTCGTTAGGTTGTAAAGTGCATTGTCGCCAGTTTTGTTTACAAGTTGGTCTATCTCGTCCAAAACCAAAACATAATTTTGTTTTTGTTTGTTGAGTGCTTTAAAGAATGCTTTGTAAACTTCTTCCGTTGGGAGCCCGGTTGGGGGAATTGATTTCCCAAGTTCCCTTGCGAGCTGGGCAATTAATCTATATTCTGTGTCCGTGCTTCTTTTGAGTTTGCAGTTGATATATATTACTTTGAGTGGAATGTTTTCCCTTTCTGCTATTTCTGAAAGTTTTTGTGTGGTGTGTCTTATTGTTAGTGTTTTTCCGGTCCCGGTTTTCCCATAAACAAGTACATTAGAGGGTTTATCTCCCCTTAGGGCAGGGGCTATTATATTAGCTACTTGTTTTGTCTGTTCTTCCCTGTAAGGGATTGTTTCTGGTGTATAAGATGACTGCAGCACCTTTTTATCAAAAAAAACACTGTCCCTCTTTAAAAACACCTCGAAAAATGTATCTAACCCACTTCCCATAAGGGTTCCAGAAGAAATACAGGTATATAAACATTTTCTTTACTTAACCCACCCCTACATTTCCTATGGAACTATTATTTATTGTTTGTTTTGTCTTTTTTTTATATTATATATTTATTTACTATATAGAAAAAATAATAAATAACAATAAAAACAAAACAAGATAAAAAAACAACAACAAAAATTAAATGGGTTTCCAATCGAAAGAAAGGGGTAGGTGGTGGTGTTTTTATTACTATATAACAACAAAAACACACTGGTCGTAAAAATTTAATTAACTGTTGCTGGAATCGGGTTTTTTGTTACTAATACCCGCAAACGAGTAAAATATCCCACAGTTATTTCGTGTTGGTGACAAAAAGACACAAAAAGAAACTAATTTAGTACCAACAACAAAACCCAAAACCACACGAAAATCACAAATACAAACAACAAAACAAAAGTTGTGTTTCCAGACAAAAAAGAAACGGGTCTTACGGTTGTCAACAAAAGCGAAATGGGTTCCAGGTACTTTTATGTGAGATGAAACCCACCCACAAAAGAAGTACCGAAACCAGAATTTAAATACAAAATTTTAGTCTCTTGTAATAATCCATAATACCAAAAAACCAATTTCGAATCTTTTATATTTTCCACAACCTTTATAAATCACATACTATTCCTAATAACTATAATTTTAGTGTTTAATTTAAAAGTTAAACATATACAAAAACAAGCCTGAAAAGACTGCCTTTTCAGTACAGTTGAAAACTGTTTTCTACAAAAGGCATTCAATAAAAGGTTTTTTTGCATTGAATAAATGCATAGACAAATTAGTCTGTGTGGTATTAAAATTAAATGCCAAGAACAAGGTCACCGAGAGCAGGAAGCATGCAGTTTTGGCCGAGAGCCAGATCTAGTACAGAGACTGCCCGGATAAGGCATTGGCCGAACAACAAGGAAGCAAAGCTGCTGGGGTTTGCTGGCTACAAAGTCGGCATGTCGCATGTTATGATTACCGACAACCGGCAAACTTCTCTGACAAAGGGCACAGAAATTTTCTGTCCGACGACAGTCATTGAATGCCCGCCACTAAAGGCAATCTCCATAAGATTTTATAAAAAATTCCGCGATGATTCTCGTCTTGTTTCTGAGTTGTATGCCAATTCGCTTGATAAGGAGCTTGGAAGAAGAATTAACCTGCCAATTAAAAAAGGAAAAGAAGCAACCGATTTCGATTTTGTAAGATTAATGTGTGCAACACAACCAAAATTAACAGGATTTGGCAAGAAAAGACCCGAAGTTTTTGAAGTTGCATTAGGTGGAAGCAAAGAGCAGCAATTAGCTTATGCAAAAGAAAAATTAGGAAAAGAGATTGCAGTTGCAGAAGTTTTCAAGGAAGGCCAGCAGCTTGATATTCATTCAGTTACGAGGGGAAGGGGATTTCAGGGACCCGTCCGAAGATTTGGGGTTACATTAAGACACCATAAATCAGAAAAAAGTAGGCGTAATCCAGGTTCTTTAGGTGCATGGCGCGCCCAGGGTCATTTAATGTGGAGAACTGCACACGCAGGAAAGATGGGTTATCATTTAAGAACTGAATACAATAAATGGGTATTAAAAATTGGAAACAAAACTGAGGAAGTTAATGTTAAGGGGGGATTTCTGCATTACGGTCTTGTTAAAAATTCATACATTCTTGTCAAAGGATCTTTGGGCGGCGCGCAAAAAAGATTTATTAGATTAACAGAGGCCATTAAACCAAAGAAAGGGGTTCCAAATGCGCCGCAAATAACTTACACCAGCCTGGAATCAAAACAAGGGAGATAAAATTTTATTATTAAAATAATGAATCAAGTAGATACCCACGGCAAACAAAACAACCATTGAAAAAATTCATCAATAATATAAAAAATAAAAGTTTACAAGAAAACTAAAATGAAACTAGATATTTTAGATTCAACAAAAATCAAGGTAGGGGAAATCAAGCTGCCGCTGCAGTTTGCAGAAGACGTAAGGCCTGACTTAATATTAAGGGCGGTGCTGGCTATTCAAAGCCACAAAAGGCAGCCTTATGCAGCAAGCCCTCTTGCAGGAAAAAGGGCTTCTGCAAAACTTTCAAGACGAAGAAGAAAATACAGGGGATCTTACGGCATTGGAATCTCAAGGGTTCCAAGAAAAATAATGACCAGAAGCGGAACAAGGTTTAACTGGGTCGGTGCTTTCATGCCGGGAACCGTAGGCGGACGTCGTGCACATCCACCAAAAACAGAAAAAATATGGTGGCACAAAATCAATGAAAAGGAAAGGTCAAAGGCAATCAGAAGCGCAATCTCGGCAACTGTTGTAAAAGAAGTTGTTGCTGAAAGGGGTCACACAATTCCAGATAATTATCCTTTTATCATAGATAATAAATTTGAATCGTTCGACAAGACAAAAATAGTACTGGACGCATTAAAAAAATTAGGACTCGAAAATGAATTGGAAAGGGTTGAAAGCAGAAAAGTAAGGGCCGGAAAAGGAAAGTTAAGGGGAAGGAAATATATCCAGAAAAAAGGGATATTAATTGTTGTTTCAAAAAAAGACAAGTTAATCACAGCAGCTTCGAACATTCCAGGGATGGATATTGTGGAAGTAAAAAGCCTGAATGCCGAACTGCTTGCACCGGGAGGTAAAGCCGGAAGGCTTACATTATGGACACAGGCAGCAATTAATATTTTGGAGAAAGAAAAACTATTCAAATAATTTTAAACTAAACATGTCAAATAATAACTATAAGCAATTAAAAGGAAATTCATTGAAAGTGGATCCCTATACAGTAATCAAATACCCTTTATCAACAGAAAAATCAATAAGGATTATGGAGTCTGAGAACAAGCTAATTTTTGTAGTTAACAGCAAATCTACGAAAAAAGAAATTAAGAAAGCAATAGAAGAAATGTTTAAAGTAGCCGTTGATGATGTAAAGACCCTCGTAACACAGGATTGTGAGAAAAGGGCTTATGTTAAATTTTCGGCAAAAAACCCGGCTATAGACATAGCGACCCAGCTTGGGTTAATGTAAGGTATAAACAATGGGAAAGAGCTTAATTCAGCAGAAGCGAGGAAAAGGAAGCCCGCGGTATAGATCACCTAGTTTTAACTATCAGGGAAAAGCGGGGTTTACATCTGAGGAACAAGGAGCAATATTTCATGCTAATATTATGGATATTTTGCACTGCCCGGGACACAGCGCGCCATTGATGGAATTAAAGTACAGCAACGGGGAAGTTGGATTGCTTCAGGCTCCGGAAGGAATCAGGGTGGGAGACAGAATACAGTTTGGAAATGAGATTGAAGTCAAGTCAGGGAATGTTTTGCCGCTGAAAAACATACCGGAAGGAACTTCCATTTATAATATTGAATCCAGCCCCGGAGACGGCGGCAAGTTTGTAAGGTCAAGCGGCACTTTCGCAAGGATAATCACAAAGATGGAAGATGGAATTGTTATTGAGCTGCCGTCGAGCAAGAGAAAAACTTTTCTGCCTGAATGCAGAGCCATTATAGGAATTGTTGCCGGCTCAGGAAGAACAGAAAAGCCGTTCCTAAAAGCAGGAACCAAATTTTACAAGATGAAAGCCAAAAATAAAATGTGGCCCATAGTCTCTGGAACATCAATGAACTCTTTATCACATCCTTTTGGTGGAAGAAGCTCCCACGCAAAGGGAATTCCAACCCAGTCAGCAAGAAACTCTCCGCCCGGAAGAAAGGTGGGGAAAATTGCACCTAAACGAACCGGCAGGAAGTAAACATGGCAAAGAAAGAATTTACATACAAGGGAAAAACGCTTGAAGAGCTCAAGAAAATGAGTATGAATGAATTGGGCCAGCTGCTGACTTCAAGACAGAGGAGAAAAATCAAAAGAGGATTTACAGAACAGGAACAGATTTTGCTTAAAAAAATAAGAACAAATCAAAAAAATATTGAGACTCACTGCAGAGATATGATAATTTTGCCCGAGATGATTGGTTTTACAATAAAAATTCATTCGGGAAAAGAATTTGTACCTTTAATTATTGAATCAGAGATGATTGGTCACTGCCTTGGTGAATTTGTTTTGACAAGAAGGAGAGTCCAGCACAGCGCTCCAGGAATCGGCGCTACACGTTCAAGCGCAAGCTTGTCAGTGAAGTAAGAATAACATGGTAGGATACACATTCAGAGATTACAATAAGGAATATATGGCAAGGGCTGTCGGTGTAGCTTTGCCAATTTCATACAAAACAAGCTATGAAATTTGCAATTTTATTAGGCATAAAAATATTACAGATGCAAAAAAAATTTTGTTGCGGGTTACAGAGCAAAAAGTTGCAGTTCCTTTCAAGAGATTTAATGCCGACTTGTCACACAAGAAAAAAATTGGACCAGGAAGTTACCCGGAAAAAGCTTCGCTTGTGCTTATAAAGCTGCTTGAAAGCGTCGAGGCAAACGCGCAGTTCAAAGGAATGAACACTTCAAATTTAATAATTATTCACATGAGCGCCCACAAGGCGGGAAAGGCATGGCACTATGGAAGATTTTCAAGAAGAAGAATGAAACGGACCCATGTTGAAATTTGTGTTGAGGAAAAAACAAAGAAATCAGAAGAAAAGCAGGCTAAAGAAAAAGGAGCAAAAGTGAAAAAAGAATGATAGAAAGAAAATTTGTAGCACAGAAAATCAAGGAATTCCAGATTGAGGAGTACATAACACAAAGCCTCAACAATGTAGGTCACAGCCATACAAAAATGATTAAGACCCCCTTGGGTGAGAAAATAGTAATCTACACTTCAAGGCCGGGGCTCATAGTCGGAAGAAAGGGCCAGAACATCAAGCTGCTTACAAAGACGCTCAAAAAAAGGTTCAATCTAGAAAATCCCCAGATTGAAATAAGTGAAGTTGAGAATCCGAGCCTTGATGCGACCATTGTTGCAGAGAAGATTGTTGATGCCCTGGAAAAATTCGGCTCAGAAAAATTCAAGGCAATAGGCCATAAGATAATGACGGAAGTTATGCGCTCAGGCGCTCTTGGAATTGAAATAAGCATAAGCGGAAAAGTCCCAAGTGCAAGGGCAAAATCCTGGAGATTTTATCAGGGTTACCTGAAGAAATGCGGCGACATAGCATTGAGCGTCAGAAAATCAAATGCCCAGGCCCAGCTGAAGACGGGAATTATTGGGGTCAAGGTTTCAATAATGCCCCCTGATTTGAAATTGCCTGATGATATAGAGCTGGTTGATTTTGTGGAAACTAAAGTTGAAGAAGTAAAGGGAGTGCCCGAAGAGCCTAAGGAAGAAAAAAAGGCAGACAAACCCAAGCGGAGAAGTCCGCGGAAGAAAAAAGATGAAAGCCAAGGAACTAAAAGCGATGAATGAGCTTGATTTGGAAAACAAATCAATCGAACTGAAAAAGGAATTAATGAAAGTAAATTCACAGATTGCCATCGGCACGCTTCCAAAAAGCCCTGGCAAAGTCAAAGAGATGAAGAGGACAATTGCAAAAATACTCACAATCAGAAAGATAAAACAACTAGGAGGAATAAAAAAGGAATGAGTGAAGTATGCACAATGTGTGGCTTGGTAAAAGAACTATGTGTCTGCGAGACCATAGCCAAGGAAAGCCAGAAGATTTTGGTTTATCTTGAGCGCAAGAAGTTCAACAAAAATTATACAATTGTTGAAGGGATTGACGCAAAGGAAATAGATCTCAAGGATTTGGCAAAAAGGCTTAAGTCGAAGCTTGCATGCGGCGGTACCATCAAGGGTGGGAAGATTGAGCTGCAGGGCGAGCAGAGGCAGAGAACCAAGAAAATCTTGGTTGAATATGGTTTTGCGCCGGCTAGCGTTGAACTGCGATAAAGATTGTGAATAATGGACTGGGTTCAGGGCGTTAGGCTCTGTAATATCATTGGTAAATCAAAATGGCAAAAACAGAATCAAGAAACATTGGAATGGTTTTGGAATCCCCAAAGCAGAAGTGCACTGACATTAATTGCCCTTTTCATGGCAAGCTCAGCGTCAGGGGGCGCAGGTTCACAGGTACAGTTATCTCTACAAAAATGAGAAAGACTGCAGTCATAGAATTTGAGAGGATGAATTTTTTGAAAAAATATGAGAGATATGAAAAGCGAAGAACAAGATTAAAAGTTCACAATCCAGAATGCATCAATGCAAAAGACGGTGACATTGTAGATGTTATAGAATGCAGGCCTCTGAGCAAGACAAAGAATTTTGTTATAATCAAGAATCTCGGTCAGGAAAAAGGATTCAAAGGAAAAATGGAAGCAAGAGAAGCATCAAAAGTCATCAAGCCGGTTAAAGAAGAGCCGAAGCCAGAGGAGGAAAAGTAAATGCAAGCCTTAAAATCAAATGTTACAAGGGCACTGCCGGTTTACAGCGAGGTTGAAACTTGTGACAATTCAGGTGCAAAACGAATAAAAATTTTCACGGTTGTAGGCCTGAAAACTGTTAAGGGAAGGATAGGAAGCTGCGGTGTCGGCGATTTGGTGCAGGCTGCAGTTAAAAGCGGAAAGCCGGATATGAGGAAGACAGTTGTTTATGCAGTCATTGTGAGGCAGAAAAAAGAATATAGAAGATCGGACGGCATGAGAATCAAATTTGAAGATAATGCAGCGGTCGTTTTGAAAGATGATAAAGGAAATCCAAAAGGGACAATATTCAAGGGTGCAATCGCGAAAGAAGCTTGCGAGAGATGGCCAGGAATAGCAAAAATAGCAAGCATCGTTGTTTAATAAATTTAAAATGAAAAAATTTTCAATTGAGTGGAAAAGCAGCACTAAGCCCGGCAAACAGAGAAAGTATAGGTTTAATGCTCCACTCCACATCAGGCAGAAATTTGTCAGTGCCCATCTTTCAAAGGATTTGAGGCAAAAATTCAAAAAAAGAAATGTTGATGTGAGAAAAGGTGATAAGGTAAAAGTGATGCGCGGTCAGTTCAAAAAGCATGAAGGCAAGGTTGACAGGGTGGATTTGAAAAAGTCCCTCATTTTTGTAAATGGAGTCGAAGTGCCAAAAAAAGACGGCACAAAAAGGCCGCTCGGACTGAACCCGTCAAATTTAATGATCACAGAATTAAACATAGAGGATAAACAGCGCCAAAAAATTATGGGGAGAAAATAAAATGGGAAAGAATCATTTGGCAAGGCTTGCAGCGCCCAAGGCATGGAATATTGACAGGAAGACCACCACATTCATCACAAAACCTGTGCCAGGCCCCCATGGGTTGCAGTCAGGAATGCCCGTTAATATAATTTTAAAAGAAATTTTAAAATATGCATCAACAACCAGGGAGGTCAAAAAAATCCTCAACATAAATGAAGTGAAAGTGGATGGCAAAGTAAGAAAGGATTTTAGATTTCCAGTTGGGATTTTTGACACACTTGAATTTCCAAACATAAGTGAGCAATTTAGGATTGTGTTGAACAAGAGCGGCAGGCTTGAATTGATTAAAATAAAAAAAGAAGAAGCTTTAGTGAAGCCGTGCAAAATAGTCGGCAAAACAATGGTAAAAGGAAATCTTCAACTCAACTTGTACGACGGCAAAAACATACTAGCAAGTGCGGGAAATTACAAAGTCGGCGATTCCGTTCTATTATCCTTGCCTGACCAGAAAATCACTAAGCATCTCAAACTCGATAAGAAATCTTCAATCTTCCTTGTTGGTGGGAAGCACACAGGCGAGATTGGAAATGTTGAAGACATTAAAGCGAACAAAATAATCTACAAGGACTCAAGCGGAAACCTTGTTGAAACATTAAAGAAATATGCTTTTGTTGTCGGAGATTTAAAACCACTCATAACTTTAGGATAACGAAAATTCACGACAATTTGCTGAATTAAAAACTTATGAAATTTTTAATAATATGAACCAAATGAGATCAATTAAAATTGAAAAAGTGACTTTGAACATCGGGGCAGGCAAAGATCAGTCCAAACTGGAGAAAGGTCTGATCCTGTTGAACGCAATTGCGCAGGCAACTCCCGTAAAGACAATAACAAACAAAAGAATTCAGGAATGGGGCTTAAGGCCGGGATTGCCGATTGGATGCAAGCTTACATTGAGAAAAGAAAAGGCAGTCAAAATACTTCCAAGATTGCTTGAGGCAATAGAGCATAAGCTTGCTGCGAGGCAGTTTGACGAGAATGGAAATGTTGCATTTGGCATTCACGAATATATAGAAATTCCTGGAGTCAAGTATGATCCAAAAATAGGAATTATGGGGCTTGAAGTGTGCGTTACGCTGGAAAGGCCGGGTTACAGGATAAAGAGAAGAAGACTGATGGCAAGAAAAATCCCAGCCAGGCACAGAATCAGAAAAGAAGAAGCAATTGAGTTCATGATAAAAAATTTTAGCATATCATTGGAGGAAGAATAATAATGACATATAGTGATTATCGCAAAGCTTTCAAGCAGCTCAAAGCAAAGCCAATCAAGCTGCAAAAATACATTAAGAATAATGCTCCGAAGCCAAGAAAACACGGACGATTCACAACAAAATGCAGAAGATGCGGTAGGCCTGGAGGCCACATAGGAAAATATGGCCTGGAATTATGCAGGACATGTTTCAGGGAAGTCGCAACTTCATTGGGATTTAAAAAATACAGTTAAAGGTGCAAAATGTTAAATGATCCACTAGCAGACGCAATGTCACTGATTTTGAACAACGAAGCAATCGGAAAGTCAGACTGCCTGCTTAAGCCATCTTCAAAACTGATGAAAGAAGTGCTGAAAGTCATGAAAGCTAATGATTACATTGCCGAATTCAAGGAAGTTGAAGACGGAAGGGGAAATTACATTTTATTGACTTTAAATGGCGCGATTAACAAATGCGGAGTCATAAAGCCAAGATACAGCGTCAAGAATAATGAATTTGAAAAGTTTGAAAGAAGATTTTTGCCTGCAAAGGATTTTGGAGTCTTGTTTGTCTCAACTCCCAAAGGAGTCATGACGCACTATGATGCCAAATCAAAAAAGCTTGGTGGAAAATTGCTGGCTTACTGCTACTAAAATTAAAATGTCTGAATCAAAAAGAAACAGAAAAAGGAAATTGAAGATAAGAAGTGAAGTGGAACTGCCTAAGGGAGTTACTGCGGACTTTGACGGCCAGAAAATGACAATCAAGGGCCCAAAAGGCGAAGTGCAAAGGATGATGGGCAAGCAGATAGCTGCAAAAGTTGAAGGAAATAAAATAATTTTTGAGTCAGGAAGGGATACCAAGGACAATAAATCAGTGCTTGGCTCACTGACAGCCCACGTTAAAAATATTGTCAGGGGGGTTGTTGAGAATCACAATTACACGCTAAAGATATGCTCTGGGCATTTTCCGATGACGGTTACAGTATCTGACAACAAGCTTCACGTCAAGAATTTTTTGGGAGAAAAAGTTTCGAGAGTTCTGGCTCTCAAGCATGGCGCTGCAGTAAAAGTTGACGGCGCTTTGATACACGTCAGCAGCGCAAGCAAGGAGCTTGCCGGCCAGGTAAGCGGGGATATCGAGCAGCTTACAAGAAGGCCTGGATTTGACAACCGTGTATTTCAGGACGGAATTTACATCACTATTAAGGATGGTAAGGAACTCAAGTAAAAGAAAATTAACTAAATGAGCAATTAATAATTGAAATGGAGAATTAAAAATGACAAGCGAAGAAAAGTTAGTGAAAAGGTTCAATGAAATCTTGCGCGAGATGGACATAATCGTTAGGGCTTATGCTGGTAGCTTGGAACCTCATCAAACACAACAATTTATTACATCAATGCAAAAAGAAGTTTCTGAACTAGAAAGCATTGGTATCGAAAAAGTAAAATTGGAAGAAGCGATTGCTAGTATACTTAAAAAAGTGGAACAGGACATAAGAAAAATACTTGCGAATACACAGCTTACAGAAACAGAAAGTAGAATAAAATCAGCTATTGATACAATAAAAGGATACTTGGAAAATGATGCTAGAAACCGTTACACAACTAGTATGACAACATATTCAGCAAATATAGCACATTTGAGGTCCTTAGAGGTTGCTGAACAAGATTTAGTAAAAGCCAAAGAGCGAGTACTGGAGATAATGGATACATTAGTAAAAGCAGCTAAAAAACTCGAGTAAGAAAATGCCACAAAACAATGTATTATTGGAAGTCAGAAAAGAACTCAAAGAAAGAAAGCCCGAGTTTATCAGGCAGGATAATCCAAAGAGGATGAAGCTTAACTACAAATGGCGAAAGCCAAAGGGTGTTCATTCAAAGATAAGGCATCACTTCAAGGGCAGAAGAAAAATGCCGTCGCCCGGATTCAAATCTCCGGCAGCAGTTAGAGGACTTCACTCAACAGGGCTTGAAATGGTAAGGGTTTTTTCAGCCAATGAAGTTTCAAAAATAAATAAGTTAACGCAGGGAATTATTGTGCCAAGAACCGCAGGCAAGAAGAAAAAAATTGAAATTTTAAAAAAGGCAAGGGAGCTGGATGTTCGGGTTTTAAATTTAAAAATTGATGAGGCAATACAGAAGATTGAAAATTTCATGAAATCAAAATCACAAAAAAAGACACAAGCAAAAAAAGAGGAGAAAAAGCTCGAGGCAAAAGAAAAGCCGAAGGAAAAATCTGAAGAGAAGATGACTGATGAGCAGCGAAAGGAATCTGATAAAAAAGAGAGAGATAAGGTGTTAACACAAAAGGTCTAAAATGTTCAGCGTACAAAGAAGATTAGCGGCAAGTGTATTGAAATGTGGCGAGCATAGGATTAAATTTGACCCTTCGAAGCTTGATGAAATAAAGGAAGCAATAACTAAATTGGATGTAAGGGCGTTGATAAATCAGGGTGTAATCACAAAAAGGAGAGTATTAAATACATCACGGTTCTGGGCGAGAAAAACAAAAAAACAGAAAATCTCCGGCAAGCAGAAGGGCCATGGATCAAGAAAAGGGAAGAAAACTGCCAGGCTTCCTCCAAAAAGAGTTTGGATGAATAAAATAAGGCTTCAGAGAAATTTTATCAAATCATTGAGGGACAATAAAATAATTTCTACAACAGACTATCACGAGATTTACATGAAAAGCAAAGGCGGATTTTTCAGGAGCATAAGGCACCTGAAACTATACGTGCAGGAAAGGGGGTTGGTGAAAATTGAAAAGAGGTAATATTTTCACGGTCCCTTTCAGAAGGAAAAGGCAGGGAAGGACATACTACAAAAAAAGAATGAGGATTCTGATGTCCGGCAGGCGCAGGTTCGTTGTCAGGAAATCTTTAAGGGATATGCGGGCGTCAATCATTGAATATGGTGTTAAAGGTGACAAAATAATACTCTCAGTCAGCTCAACAACACTAAAAAATCTTGGATGGAAAGGTGACAACGGAAATTTATCCAGCGCTTACCTGGTTGGATTTTTAGCGGGCAAAAAATCAATTGAAAAGGGAATCAAGGAAGCAATTTTTGATTTGGGATTTAATAACTCTGTCAAAGGTTCAAGGTTGTATGCTGCGCTTGCAGGCGCAATCGACTCTGGGCTTAAAATTCCATTTGATCAGGGAGTACTGCCTTCCAAAGAAAGAATTTCGGGTGAACATATTGCAAAATATGCACATTTATTAAAATCAAACAAGGAAAAGTATGAGAGGCAATTTTCAAATTATTTGAAAAGGGGGCTTGCTCCGGAAGATGCTGTAAAACATTTCAACGAGATAAAAGGTAAAATACATGGCTAAGAAAAAAACAGAAGAAAAAGTCAAGGAACAGCCGGAATCTGAAGAAAAAACAGAACAGGCAGCAGTTCCTGATGAGGAGGCCGTAATAGAGACTCCAAAAGAAGGTTTGGCTACGGAGCTTGGAGAAGTCAAAGAGCTTGAGCAGGAAATAGTGGAGGAAGTAAAGAAAAAAGGGGCGTTTGAAAAAGAATCCTGGAAGCCGAAAACTTCTCTAGGAAGGCAAGTCAAGAGTGGGGAAGTTACAAATATTGATTATGCTTTAGACAGAAGAATCAAGATTCTTGAGCCTGAGATAGTTGAATCTCTAGTCCAAAATTTGCAGACTGATTTGTTGATGGTCGGCCAGGCAAAGGGCAAATTTGGCGGAGGCCAGAAAAGAATTTTCAAGCAAACTCAGAAAAAAACACAGGAAGGCAATAAGCCAAAATTCGCAACCTTTGCTGTTGTTGGAAATGAAAATGGGTATGTGGGAATCGGCTACGGAAAATCCAAAGAAACAGTTCCCGCGCGGGAAAAAGCAATCAGGCAGGCGAAAATGAACATAATCAAAATAAGAAGAGGATGCGGCGACTGGGGTTGCGGCTGCGGTGATGCACATACTGTTCCATTTAAGGTCACAGGAAAAGCTGGTTCCGTTGTAATCACATTAATTCCGGCTCCGAAAGGCACAGGATTGAAAGTAGAAAAAGAATGCCAGAAAGTTTTGAAATTGGCCGGAATAAAAGATGTATGGTCGCGGACCGAAGGTCAGACCAGAAGCAAGCTCAATTTATTGCTTGCATGTTTCAGCGCTCTGCAGCAGCTTATTCAGGTGAAATTGAATGAAAAAAGTGCAAACAATTTGAGTGTTGTAGAAGGATTGTCAAAATCAGCAAATTAAAATGGAACAAAAAACAAAAGCTAAGCCAATTAAGGCGGCACCAGCAACTGCGCCTGGAAACCTTGCAGCAATAAGAATCAGAGGACGCACTATGGTTAGGACCACTATAGTTGATGCAATGAACATGCTAAGGCTGTATAAAAATAATTTTTGTGTTGTGCTTCCGAATACCCCAACTTATGTTGGGATGCTGAAGCAGGCAAAGGACTACATAACCTGGGGAGAGATTGATGATGAAACTTTTAAGCTGCTTGTTGAAAAAAGGGGAGAAGAGTTTTATGGGAGAGAGACTGATTCAAAAAAATTGATAAAATATAATGATTACATTGTAATAAATAATAGAAAACTGAAAAGATATTTTAGGCTAAATTCCCCAAGAAAAGGATTTGGAAGAATCGGCATCAAACAGTCTTTCCAAAGGGGCGGAGCATTGGGTTATAGGGGATCTAAAATAAATGATTTGATTAAGAGGATGTTATAATGGACTCAGGCACAGCTATGGGGTACATTTTGGATGATTTTTGTGAATATGCCGCAACAAGAGAAATGGATCCATCACTGCCAAATTTTAAATTTTTAATGGCGGAAGCATTTGTTCAAAGACAATTAACTGCTCAGGGATACACCACAATACTAAAACATTTGGTTCATGAAGCTTTAAGTCAACCTACACCAATTACTGAAGTGGATCGAGCCAAACTAACAGAATTATCTGTCACACCTGATGATATGCTGGCTAGGGGCGTAGAGAGATCAAGAATACAATTAGAACGATTGGTCAGAGTATTTAAACCTGCGAGGTCATGATAATGACAGTAAATAAACGTAAAAAAAACGACAGGCAGCGTGGCCATAAGACTCATGGCTGGGGTGCTAAGAAGAAACACCGAGGAAAAGGCCATCAGGGAGGAGCAGGCAATGCAGGATCAGGAAAGCGGGCAGATTCAAAAAAGCCGAGTTACTGGAAAGATGTAAACTATTTTGGCAAGCATGGTTTTATTAGTAAAACTCCCAAAGTTAAAATCAATGCAGTCAATGTAAGCTATCTTGAGCAGCATCTCAATAGATTATTGTCTTCAAATCTTGTAAAAAAAGAAGGTGCGGTTTATTCTGTTGAGATTGAAAAATTAGGGTATAACAAGCTGCTCGGTGACGGAACGATTTCAATGAAATTCAAAATAACAGCGCCTTACGCTTCAAAATCAGCAGTAGAAAAAGTCAAAGAAGCTGGCGGGGAAGTGGTTGGTTTAATTGAGATAAAAGAGCAAATTAAGAAAGAACAGAAATAATATCATAATTACATTAACCTAATTTCCAACAATAATTTTAAAAAAACCATAGAACATAGTAAAATACTATAAAAAACCAAAAATGTCTCTTTGGCAAACAATTATCTCAAACCTTCCGGAAGTTGAAGCTCCAACACAGAAGACACTTTCTTTTCGGGAGAAGCTGAAATGGACGGCTATTGTTTTAGTCATATTCTTCGTGCTTGGATTGATGCCCCTATTCGGCCTTGGAACTAATGCGCTTCAGAGATTTGAGACTTTATCCATAATTCTCGGAGCAGAATTTGGCTCCCTTATTTCATTGGGAATTGGTCCCATTGTTACTGCATCAATTGTTTTGCAGCTTTTGAACGGCTCGGGTATATGGAAATTTGACTTGACAACTCCTGCAGGAAAAAAAGGTTTTCAGGGAACTCAGAAATTTTTGGCAATATTTTTCATTATTTTTGAGAGTTCGATTTACGTATTTTTAGGGGGATTGGCTCCAGCCGAGCAATTTAGGGGAACTGCTATGTTCTTTAATCTTGAGTTAGTACTTGTTTTCCAGCTGTTTTTAGGTGGCATGCTGATATTATTTATGGATGAAGTCGTCAGCAAATGGGGGTTTGGATCAGGAATTAGTTTATTCATTGCAGCTAACGTCAGCAAATCACTTTTTGTACAAACTTTTAATTGGCTGCCGGGTCCGGGTGGAGTTGCGGGAGCAACTTATTCATCAGGCGCAATTCCTGCGTTTTTTCAGAGTTTGGTTGCGGGAGATGTAACAACCGCTTTGATTATGATTTCAGCTATAATATCAACAATACTTGTTTTTGTAATTGCAGTTTATGCCCAGGCAATGAAAGTTGAGATTCCGCTTTCGTTTGGAATGGTGAGAGGGCATGGCATAAGATGGCCTCTGTCTTTCATGTATACTTCCAACATCCCCGTTATACTTGTCGCCGCTCTTATTGCAAATTTCCAGTTGTGGGGCCGACTACTGCAGAATACTGGCCATGCATGGCTCGGAACTTTTAGCACTTCTACCGGCAGCCCGATTTCGGGATTTGTGTACTGGCTTCAGGGTCCTGATATTGTGAGAAGCGTAATCCAGCAGCACACGATTTTCATTGGTGCTGCCCCTTATCTTCAGGCCTTATTTTATATGTTGTTTTTTATTGTTGGCAGTGTGATTTTCAGTATATTCTGGGTACAGACTTCCGGGATGGACTCACGAAGCCAGGCACAGCAGATGATTTCAAGCGGCCTTCAAATTCCGGGTTTCAGAAAAGATGAGAGGGTGCTTGAAAGATTATTGAGCAGGTACATTTTGCCGTTAACAATTATGGGAGGAATCACTGTCGGATTTTTAGCAGCGCTTGCAGATTTGACAGGCTCATTAAGCAGAGGCACCGGCATTTTGCTTACTGTAATGATAGTCTATAAATTATATGAAGACATCGCGCGCCAGCACATGATGGATATGAATCCAATGCTTAGAAAGTTTATGGGTGGATAAGTTATTACATAGATTCATATAGTTTAAAGTGTCATTCAAATTTAGAATATACGGGTGGCTGGAGGGCAATCGTAAATGCATTTTTTTGCTGCTAACAATTCCCCTGTAAAGAAGAATTAAAATTTAATAGATAATTTTAAAACAAAAAAGTATCATTTTACAATGGCATACTACGATTTTTTAAATGTTGTTTTTGCGCCTTTACTTGCTCTTCCTCCATGGATGTCCATAATTATTCTGTCTTTTATCATTTCTGTACTTGTTATTGTCATAACAAAATATTCAACTAATCAAAAACTGATGAAAGAGCTTAAAGACCAACTCAAAGGCCATCAGGCGCAGATAAAAGAATCAAAAAATAACCCTTCCCACGCGATGGAACTTCAAAAAAAGGCCATGGAGGTTAATATGAAATATATGTCGCATTCGCTGAGGCCGACTTTGATAACTTTTATTCCTATAATTTTGATTTTTGGCTGGATGAGCGCGGTTTTTGCTTTTGAAAGCATCCCCCCTCAGCAGCAGTTTACAGTTACTGCATTTTTTGAAAAAAATTCTATTGGGCAGGCGGAGTTGAATACCCAAAATGATCTCATGATTGTTGGAGATAAGAATCAAACCATACAGGGCGAAAAGGCAACGTGGATGTTAAAGGGAACCAAAGAAGGTGAATATTCATTTGACATTGTTTATAACGGCGACATTCAGGAACGCAGTGTTTTGATAACCAGCACAGGTGAATATCTTCCCTCAGTTAAAAAAACAAGTGGGATGATAAAAACGATTCAGATTAACTATAAGAAACTAATTGTAATTCCTATAGGATTTAGGGACTGGTTTGGGTGGCTTGGAGTCTATATCTGGTCATCAATAATATTTACAATGGCTCTTAGAAAACTGATGAAAGTATATTAACTGCAAATACCTATTTTCTCGGCTTTGATTGCATTCTTAAGACACGGCTCCAATATATCACTTTTGACTTTTGGAATAAACTGAACATTTTTTATACTGCCGTAAGCTGTTAAATCGTAAGTAACGTCTTTTCCTTTTCTCTCGAACAATGCACCCTGTTTTATCGTTATGTCATTCAAATCATAAAGTTTTGTTCCCTTTTCGCCTGTAATCCAGACAGCTAATCCATTTATGTCTGCTTCTCCAACATTGTCAATAATAAAATTTATGTAGCCACTGGCCCCAAAGCCGCCATAGCAGATTTCAGCACCATCTATGTCTCTTATTTTTATTTCAACACTGCCGCATTTATCGGAAGATTTTCCCAAGCTGAGATTTAAGCCCCAGTTCATCACCACAGAACCCAAAGCGACTGCAAATGCTATTAGCAGAATCGTAGCTATTAACGGTGAAACTCCCCTTTTTAATCTAAAAAATTTCAGCATATTCTTGAAGCTTATTTTGATACAGCTATTTAAAGATATCGACAATCATAGATTCAGGGATATTTCAAAAATCGTCCATCACAGGCATATAGCCTGTCTGCGTATTACAATTCATTGCGTGTTTTTTGACGCTCAAAATTACATGTAAAATATTCTTACATTCAAGTCAATCATGAAAAATAAGCGGAATTTTTCTGGTTAAATTAGAAATTTACAGTTTTTTGTCTAAAAATAATAAAAACACAATACTTCTTCATTTGTTTAAAATTATAATAAACTGATTTTTAAACAGAAAATCGTGCAAATAAATTTTCAAAAACCTTTATAAATAGGCATTCTTTCCAAGGAATCATGCCAGCGCCAAGATTAAGGTCAAGGAGCCTGAGAAAAGTTTTTGTTAAAGTTCCGGGTGGAAACACTAAACTGCACTATAAGAAACAGAAACCCCAGCCGGCAAAATGCGGCAATTGCGGAACCAATCTTAAAGGTGTTCCGAGAGAATTTCCTTTTAGGATGAGGAAAATGCCGAAGACATTCAAAAGGCCTGAAAGGCCATACGGCGGAGTCTTGTGCAGCAAATGCATGAGAATGAGAATATTAGAACAAACAAGGCAGTAGATTATTTTTAATATCAATTTTAATTAAATAAAAATAAAATAATAAACTCACTTAGGTGGATTGGTGACAACCGCTAGACTGAAAGTGATAGGAGGAAAAAATGATTGAGATAGGAAGATTGTGTGTTAAGCTTGCTGGAAGAGATGCAGGCAAGAAAGCTTTGATTATAGATATTCTGGATGATAAGTTTGTATTAATTGACGGTGAAACAAGAAGGAGAAGATGCAATATACTTCACTTGGAGCCGTTAACTCAGGTTGTAAAGATTAAGAAAAATTCTTCTCACGACGAGGTTGCAAAAGCTTTGAAAGAAATTGGAGTGGAAGCGCGCGAGACGAAGCCAAAGCCAAAATCGCAAAAGCCAAAAACAAAAAGAAAAACTCCCGAGCAGTTGAGGGAAAAGAAAGAAGAGAAGAAGAAACTCAGGAACCTTTTCAGGTCAAAGAAAAAAGAGGAAAAATCTCCAGCTAAAAAAACAACTTTGGAAGAAAAAGCAGGATTGGAAGTTAAAGAAGCAAAATCTCCTGAGAAGAAAGAAATTAAGTCAAAGACTGTAAAAAAAACCGCTGCGAAAACACAGAAGAAGGAATAATTCTTTTTTATTTATTTAATAAATTTCCAATGTGTTGCAAATACCTACTAAATTGGGTTCTGCCCTCAAGTTCAATTCCAGAACCTACTCGTGGCACTTCGTTAAGTGGACTGTATTCATCTCTAGAATCATTGTCACCATATTGATTACCACTACATCTAAAATAAAGGTCTGAAGTAGAATCACCTGTTAATTTTGCCCTTAATCGGTCTTCTGCGGAAAGTTCTCTTAATTCACCTCCAGCTATAGGGTCATTTACTATTTCAATAATTATTGATTGAGTAAAAGAGGAATACCTAACTCTTACAATTTTATTTTCTGCAGCAAAATAAAGTTCTTTCCCTCTTTTATTTAAGAGGCCGACTATATCAGAAACAGAATAATTTTGTATCCTTTCTTGCTGTTGCGTAGGAATATTTACAGCCTGAATGTTTGCAGGCACTGCTAAAGAAGCAACCAAAACAGCCAAAGATGGTAATTTACTCATAAGATAAACAAAGAATGATAATATATTAATTTTTCTATTTCTTTATTATTTTAATTTAGAATTTAAGAAATTTCATTGTTTTATCCACATCTTTAGTTTCTATAATAAACAAAGTATCTGTCCAGAAAGAAAACATTTCTATAATATTGACTCCATTTTCTGTGAATAGTGAGGATAAGTAAGAAACAACACCTTTAACATATTCTATATCCTTTGGAGACATTAAATTAATCAGTGCTAGATTTTCGTGCTTGTTTAGGACATTTCTTTCGAATTTGGAACTGATTAACTTGCTATATTTTTCCTGAATTATCAATGTGTAATGCCCGGAACCCTCCAACAAATAAAAAGTGCCGGAGTTCTTTTTAATTACTTTTTCAATATCATCCAACTCATTAAAATTTAGACTTTTTTCAATAATAAAAATAGCTATTTTGTTTTTAATTTCTATTTCAGAATCAGCGAGCAAATTCTTGATTTGCTTTTCATAATTTTTTTCAAGCTTTAACTTTTCCTGAAACCGTCTTGCAGCTATAAGAATTGCTTCTTTTGAAGTTTTCTTTTCTATCACTAGTTCCTTTGCTATCAATCTTGCTAGAGAAGAATAATTAATTAAGTCTTTTTTCAAGCAACTCTTGATATCCGGATGCTCTTTAATATAGTCATTTGTTAATTCTGACGTTGGCTTTTCCATAAGATTCAGATTTATAGTTGGATATATAAATATTACTATTATGTTCTAAATAGAACACTTTTGTACATATTGTTTTAAACTAGTCATAATATATAATAATTTGTCACGTATTCTACAAAAAGGTGAGAAAATGTATGGAATAAAAGTAAAACCGCAAGACATTGCGATTGGATATCTTAATTTAATGCAATCGAGCCTTAGTAATACTGCTTATCTTAGTATGGTATTATTAGGATTAGATATAAAAACAGACCAACAAAAAGATACTTTTATCAAAACCATAGATGGTTTGGTTCAAACATGGAAAGGATTAAGAGATTTTGAGTCTGAAACAAAATCTTCTGGGAATTGGGCAGGTCCAACCCATACAGATATTAGACAAGCTAAGAACATAGAACTATTACTTTGGGAATTAAATCCAACTTTAATGTTAAATGTAATCAAAGCGAAACAATTTGAGCCTTGCCAATCTGATGGATTTATGTATTTAGGAAGATAGATTAATTTTAATTTAAAGTTGGATTTAATTCCCAAAGTAATAGTTCTATGTTGTTAGCT
>DATDZA010000034.1:0-2965 GCA_035288865.1 Candidatus Nanoarchaeia archaeon | reverse complement strand
TCTTTACATTTCCAAGTTTCCCGACTATATAAGCATCGGACGGATTCCCGAACGGTGTCTTAATCTTAATCTCCTTGACACCCTTAAGCCCTTCCATTTCATAGAGCCCGCTTCCTCCAATGACTCCGACTACCATTTCTGACATTTAAAACCCTCCTCATAACAATAAAGGTTGAGGTTAAGGCTGAGGTTGAGGAAAAACCTGCTATTTGTCTTTCCTTAACCTTAACCTCAGCCTGAATCTGTTGCTACTCTTTCCCTATTACCATCAATGTCTCGTCAGGATTTACAGAATCTCCGACCTTTACATATATATCCCCATCGTCCTATCTTGTTTGGTAAAAGTGCTTGCAAATGCGTTGGCTATTTCTGTTTTATGATTCCAAAATGCATTCCGTTATCTTTTAAAAATGCTTCAAGATTGAAATGCTCAATTTTAAATGCTTTGCAAGCAGCAGGTATTTTTTTACTTGATGATATTTTCTCCTGACTAATGACATAAATAAGTTTATTTTTTTCAAACAAAGTTTCCTCCTTTTTTTCCATTGCCAAAGCAATAAGCCAAGGGTCAGCTTGATTTTTTTCCTTTTGAGGGTCAATCAAATCAGGAAATTGCTTTAAAATTATTTCAACATTTTTTATTTGTTGGTCTGTTATTCCAATAAAATAATTCCTTTTGCTTTGTATCCAATTTCCTATAAAGTCACCTGGTTTTAATTCCTCAAAAACAAATTCGTGTGAAATAACTTTTCCTTCCTTAAAAAGTTGTTCAAGAAGTTCCCAAAAGTCAGGGATGGGAATGTAATTGTGTATCTTATTAAGCGCAGCAAAAACACTCGTGTCAAAGCAATATATTTTTTCTTTGCCGTCACTCATTTTTTGATATATGGTTAAAATTTAACCCAAGCACATCCGAAGCGGTTGTGTAGTCAATCTTATTAGTATAAACTGCTTCTAAAACCAGATTATAAAACTTTTCGCCTCTTGTGCTTTTGCTTAAAACTGTTCGAGCGATTTTAATTTCTTTCAGTTCTTTTTTCGGTGCAGGCGGTTGCTCTTTCAGATTTTTAAGAAATCCGAAAAATTCTCTTTCCTTGATAAATTTTCTTTCAAAGTTCCTTCTCAAATAAACTTCCTTGCTTACTTTAAAGCGTCTTGCTACCTCCGCTAAATCTTTCAGGTTGTCAATAGGGAAAACAGATGTGTCGGGGATAAGAAATTTTCCTGCAAACTCATTACACTCAAATTCTACATCTTGTTTTTCGCTGGCAATATCAGGAAGACAAATACCAGATTGGTGCTTGAAAATGTGAGATAATTCGTGAAAAAGAGTAAATATTTTTCTTGGTCTTGCGGTATTGGAATTAATAACGATAGCATAAGGCGGATTTTCCAACGCATAACAAAACCCGTCAAGTTCTTTTTCGGGCAAGCCAAATTGAAATACATAAATTCCTAATTCTCTCTCAATGCTGTTTCTCCATTTTCTAAAAGCGTCATCATAACCTCTAAATGTTTGTTGCTCGTCAATAGTTATTTTTAGTTTACCTCTTAACCACTCTGTAATTGCGGTGGCGTGTATTTTCTTTTCTTGTTTTGTGAAGCTTTCAATTTCTTTTTGCCAACTGTATTGTGCGGTCAGATATTGCGTACCTAAAATTTCTCCTGCTAATTCAAGATATTTATGCGCCCGCCTTATTGCTAAAAGTGTGTCGGGAGATAACTCGCCTTTACTTACTGCAAGATTTCTAAAGTCCTTTGGCTTTTTAAGTTTTGGCGGTGGGGCTGGCAATAAGAATACAGCCAACTGCCTTTTGTAATAATTGGCAATGCTTTTCAACATCCCTAAAGGAATTTCTTTTCCAGTGGTTTCCCAATTTGTGTATCTTTCCGTTGGAATATGAAGTTTCACGGCAATGTCTTCCGGCTGCTTATATCCGGCTTCCTTCCTTGCCCATTGCAAAACCTGCGGATTGACTTGTATTTTGATTGTTTGCGGCATTTTATATCCTTATACAAATATACGACTTAATCCTTTTTTACTATGTCAAAAGTATCTTTTCAATTTCTTCGCTTGCCTTTTTCAATTCTTCTTTTGTTTTGTCTTTCAGTTGCTGTGCTTGTTTTCTGATGTCAGTAATATGCTCGGCAATTTCTTTTTGTTTGGCGAGCGGTGGAACTGGAATAGGAATTATTCCAATTTCATCAAGGTTAATATTTGCCCGTGCAACTGGTCTCTTTATTCTGTCCAGTATTGACTTGCCTAATGCAGATTTAAGAAATGATTCTGCAAATTCTACCTCAATTTCGTTTTTCAGTCTTACTACAGCTATTGCCTGATTAATATTTGCCTCTCTGTCGTAATTATAAATTCCAATTTGACCAATTGTTGCACCCACTATAGCAATAAGTAAATCTCTTTTTTTTAATTGAGATGATTTTAGCATACTGTTATGAATTTCACGCGTGATGTGTAATGCAGAACCAAAATCGATTTCATTTATTTCCCCACTTCTTATAAATGGTATTCCTGTATTTGTATCATCAGTATAAGCATCTCCTCCAGCTTTAGGTGTTGCACCGCTTGTAATTACCGTAGATACTTTCTTTAATTTTGATATGGGAAATTTTCCTGCATATAAATGCTTTTCAATTTCCTTGAACTTTGCTTGATGAAAATGCGGGTCATAACGATTACCCGAAAGCCCGTTTAATGAAGAAGTAAAAATTCTATTCTTCAAAATATTTTCGGGTGGTGTTGGCAAAGTAATTCCTAATTCTTTCATCAAGTAATCATCAATGCTTGCTAAAAGTTTTTCGGCTTCTGCTTCGTTTTGCTTTTTCTGCTCATAAGCAAGAGAAAAAATCTTGACAACTTTTTTTTGAATTTCAAATGGAGGCAACGGGAAAGTGAGTGATTTATATTCTTCAGCATTTATGTTTGGTTGTCCCGCAGGTCTTTGAA
>DATDZA010000033.1:0-2187 GCA_035288865.1 Candidatus Nanoarchaeia archaeon | reverse complement strand
AAGATGGACAACATGCCCATGCATGAGGAAGTAGTTGCATTTTCCAAGGAGCTTGAAAAACTTCTTCCAGATCATGAAATAGTCACCGACCACGTGCCTTCCCGGGTGGTGATGTTTGCAAAAAAGAAATTCAAAAGAAACACCAAATGGCACACCTGGATTGATTTCCCAAAATATCAGGAGCTTGCGCTTTCAGGCAAACCGTTTGCAACTGAGGATTATTTGAAAATTACTCCTGCTCCAGGGCTTTCTGGTAAAGGGACATTGGACAGAAGGAGGGAGTGGGAAAAGATAAAACTCGAAAAAAAAATGCAAAAGGATAAGCGTTACATTATGGTTGATGAGACTACAGAGGAAATTTCCTTTGAGTAAAAGTAAACGTATGTGCATAGCTAATTTCTGCTGATTTTCTTTGTATATTGTCTAGTACAACAATTCTTTTATACTTGTTAGCTATTTTGTAGCTAATAATATGAAGGAAACAAGTATTCAGCTCAAAGGTTTTGAAATGCTTGAAAAGCAGGTTAATAAAAGCGGCAACAGTGGTCGTGTGTATGTACCTATTGAATGGATTGGAAAAAAGGTTAAGATTATTCTTATTGAAAAATGGTATTAAAGGTAGACTCATTTAAAGATAAATATGAAGATAAATCTAAAGAAGAAATTCTGGACGAAATGTATAAGAATTATGTTGAGTTGGAAAAATTAAAGAAAAAGCTTCGTCGCTATGAAAACCCGCATACCCCTCCGAGCATGGATGAAAGAAAATCAAGAACCAACTTTGTCTCGATAACTGGCTTAGCTGTTGGAAAGAAAACAGGATACAAAGGATCCACGAGAGAAAGAAAAAAGCCGACTGATTTCATAAGCTCTTTTGATAATTTATGCTCTCAATGTGGTAAACGCAATAAAACAAAGGAAGTAAAAACAAAAATTTACGAAGAGATTCCCGAACCACAACCTACTAAAATTATCAAATCAGAATGGGGATATTATGAATGTGAATGCGGCAATTGCTGGGAGTCAAAGCCAAGCGAAGTTCCCGACAAAGGCATATTGGGCAAGAGCCTGCAAGCCCAGATAACTCTCCTTCGTTTCGACGATAGGCTTCCGCTAAGAAAAACAATATTAGCAATAGAAAGGCAGTACAAAACAACCCTGACCTCTAAATCAGTCTATGACATAACAAAAAGGGTGGCAGATAAAGCAACTCCTGCATATGAAGATGTGAAGAAGAAAATAAGACGAGCAACACATTTGCATATTGATGAAACAAAAATCAAAATTCAAGGAATAACCAATTGGCTCTGGATATTTCGATCTCGCAAAAATGTTTTCTTTGTAATTAGGAAAGAGAGGAATAGAAAAATTCTTGATGAAATTTTGGGCTATCATTATAGCGGTATAATAATATGTGATGGTCTTTCAGCGTATGAAGAATACACAAAATATCTTCAACGATGCTGGGCGCATATTTTAAGGGAAACAAAAGAAATGGCAGAAAAATACGATGATGCTAAGCCCTTGCATCAGTGGATGAAAGACTTGTTTGCCATGGTAAAATCAGCAAGTGTAAAACATCCTCTTAAGAAAAGACAAAATCTTTACGATAAATGCATTCAAGAGATGAAATGGCTGATTGAAAAGTTCTCGTCATACAAGCATCTGGCTAAGGTTGTAACAACAATAAAGAATGGCTTAGATTTTTGGTTTACGAGAATAATTCATCCGCAAATTGAGCCAACAAATAATAATGGCGAAAGGTCATTAAGAGAAATTGTGGTCATCAAAAAAATAATAGGCACGTTACGAAATCAAGACGGAGCAGATATTTTGGCAAAGATGATGACCTTAATCTCCACATGGAGATTAAATGGGCTAAACCCATTTTATTCTTTACGAGCATTAATTTAAGCTATGCACATACAATCCCCCACAATATTTATATATCACCGATGCTCACATTTGTTTAGGATATATTTATATACTAAAACATTGATATTACACCAGCAACAAAGAGGTTGATACCATGCCTGAAGAAGATGATGATTATGAAATTCTGCCCCATAAGGAAATAGCTGACCTGAAGACAGAGCTTGACAGGCTCAAAAAAGGCCCAACTTCTGAATCACGGAATCAAATGGACCAATTGACAGGAGCAATCAACAATCTCCTGAACCTCTTCAA
>DATDZA010000032.1:0-5141 GCA_035288865.1 Candidatus Nanoarchaeia archaeon | reverse complement strand
AAAAAATTCGCCTGCTTTATACGAGCTGCGCACGAATGGCCCTGCAGCGCAATAGAGAAAGCCGAGATCCTCTGCAATTTTTTGATAGTGCTTGAATTTTTCTGGTGGGATGTATTCGTTGACTGCAATATGCCAGTCACTTGGACGCAGATATTGACCTAACGTAAGAACGGAAACATCGATTGCGCGGAGATCTTTGAATGCCTGAATCAACTCTGTTTCCGATTCACCTAATCCCAACATTAACGATGATTTGGTGTATGTTTTTGGCGATAACTCTTTAATTGTTTTTAAGACAAATAAAGACTGCTCATAATTCGCTCGGATGTCACGTACTTTGCGCTGCAAGGATTTCACTGTTTCAAGATTATGTGCAATAACTTCCGGCTGTGCAGCGATGATTGTTTTTAAGCATTCAATATTGCCACGAAAATCTGGAATGAGCACTTCAACGATAACTGATGGCAATTGTTTTTTTATTTCTCGAATGCATTCAGCAAAGTGAGATGCGCCTTGGTCTGGTAAGTCGTCACGATCAACACTTGTGATGACAACGTAATCTAATTTCCATTCTGCAATTGCCTGCGCTAACTTTTTTGGCTCGTCTTTGTCGATAGGACGGCCAAGCTTTGCGGATTTAATGTTGCAAAACCTGCAGCCACGCGTGCATGTGTCGCCAAGAACCATGAATGTTGCTGTGCCGCCGCTCCAGCATTCAGATATGTTCGGACAGTGCGCTTCTTCACAGACTGTGACAAGATTGAGTTTTTTAAGTGTGTCTTTTACTTCTGCGAATTTTTCTGTTGGAGGACGGATTTTGAGCCACGGGGGTTTCAGGAGCTGTTGCATGGGTTAAATGAGGGAATAATCTGCTTATATGTGTTGCTGTTTTTGGTTGAGTTAACCTTTCTTCAAATTCTGTTCGGAGCACATTCATTACAGTTTCACGCTTTTTCCAATTGACAGAACGCCGAAGAAACGCAAAATAGGATTTTTGTTCATGACAACTCAGAAGCATTTACTCAATAAAAATTTTTCTAAATCAAACCTGCCAATTTTATCACATCTTTCTGCGCCACATGCGTATAAATCTGCGTCGTTTTCAGGTCTTTGTGCCCAAGCAGGTGCTGGATGTAGCGGATGTCTGCGCCTGCTTCCAGCAGATGAGTTGCGAAGCTGTGGCGTAATGTGTGCGGCGTGACTTTCTTTTTTATGTCTGCTCTTTCGGCGGCGGTTTTAACGATAAGCTCAATTGTGCGCGGGTGATATTTTTTGTTGCGCTGTGAAAGGAATATAAGACCATCACGATTGGCATGCAGATTCAGCAGCTCTTTGAGTTTTTCATGCAAAAATACAACACGCTCTTTTCCGCCTTTTGTAATTTTTAAATGGATTAAAGACCTGTCAAAGTCAAGATCTTCCCATCTTATGTTGCGAACTTCATTGAGCCGCATGCCTGCATAATAAAGAAACGACAGTACGAGCCGATGCTTCAAGTTGTTCATGCCATCAATCATAGAATGAACCTCTTCTTTGCTCAACACGATTGGAAGCTTTAACGACTTTTTAGCCAAGGGAAGCTGTTCATCAAAATGTTCATGCAATACATGCTGATAATAGAAACGCAATGCAAAGTACGTTGTTCTCATCGTTGAATTGCTTTTGTTCGAGTATTGTAATAGAAAGTCGCGCGTCGTTTTGCCTGATTCAAGGAAATGTTTGACAACTGAGTGATAGAGCTTGCCTGTGTCATCGGAATGGCGGCGGAGCTTGAGCTCTTCGGTGAGTTTGGTGAGATGCTGTTCTTGATCCATGAAAAAATGATGTGCAGCACAGTATAAAAAGAAGTGCTGTAGCGATCACTACGACACTACGCAAAACTGCACGAAACAGGAGATTAACCGCAATGGAACTGCGGTTAATCGGTGTTAGTTTCAATTTTTTCGGGGGCTACGGACGATAAAGGGGCACACTCAAAAACTAATTATTTATATAGTACCTTCATTAATAATATAATAAAATGGTTGAAGAAAAACAAATTAAACAATGGCTAAAAGAAGGAACCATTAATCAAGCTCAAGCAAAAAAAATGCTTGCAGATTCTACTCAAGAAGAATCAGAAGGAAAATCAAATAAATTTATTGCAGTTATTGCAACAATTGGGGCTGTTTTAATTTTTATTGGATTTGCATGGTTGATTGCGAAAAATTGGCATCAGATACCGGATGCAATTAAAGTTTTGATTCTTGTTAGTGCAACTCTTACAGCTTTTGTTTCTGGAGTTATGTTAAGACAAAATAATCACGAAGGTGTTGGAAGGTCATTAATCACACTTGGTGCATTGTTATTCATTCTCAGTTTATTTTTAATCTCACAAATATATCATTTAGCTACATCTACACAACACTATGCATGGTTGTTATTTTTCGCTTGGGTGATTATATTAGTTACTGCTTACTTGCTTGATTCACCAGAAAACCTTGTTGTTTCAATGCTTACTTTTTTTCCGTGGGTGGTTTTACAATATTACGCTTCAATTTCAAGATTAAGTCTTTCTTCTCCAGGAGGACCTATTTTTAGTTTCATAATAATTTTCTTAAGTGCAGGAGCATTATTATTTGGATTAAGTGCTTTGCATAATTCGCTTTCTCATAAGTTTACAAATATTTATCGCTTCTGGACAGTATTTTATTTCTTATTAATATTTTATATTTTAAGTTTTCAATCATTTCTTCCAGTATTGAGTGAATATTCATTTGAAGGAGGAGCGTTTTCAGTATTCCTCATTTTATTCATAATAATATGTTTCTTTGGTTTTATTATTGGAGCACTTTTTGCAACGAGCAAGAGTTCTATCTCACTCAAAGAAATTCTTGGGTTTGTAGGAGTATTAGCTATATTATTTATTCTAATACTTTCGACAAAAGCAGGAGCAGGTTTGATTGGAACTTGTAACGCAAAAAGTTGCTATGATTTCAAGAATTCGGCAGAGTGTTCTTCTGCCCCCAGCCCATTAATTTGTGAATGGAAAACTGACCAATGGAATACACAAGGCAGTTGTCAGCAATCAAGTTGTTACAATTATAAGATGGAAGGGGAATGCACGTCTACATCAGATAAACTGGATTGTAATTGGCAGAATAATAATTGCCAACAACAGAGATGGGATAATACTGCTTATGAAACATGCAGTAAAAACAACAATCAGAAAGACAATTGTGTGGATAAAGATTTATGCAAATGGCAACATTCTTACGGATTTTGGAATACTTCAAGAGGACTACCAACCAGCTTATGGTTCTTATGGATACTTAACAATATTGCATTTATCGGATTTATTGTTTTAATATTATGGTATGGTCAGAAAGTAGGTTCAACAAAAATAGTGAATATTGCAATATTTGCATTTATAATTGATATAATCTCAAGATACATCGGATTTTGGATGGATTTCAGAGGTTATTTCGCATTTAGTGTTCTTGCGATATTGGGCGGGTTAATGCTAATCTTTGGAGCTTGGCAAATCCCTAAATGGAGAAGAAAACTCTTGGAAAAAACAAAACAAACTAAAGGATTTAACAGATGAAAAAACAGTATATTGGATTAATAGCAGTATTGGCGATAATATTGGTTGTGGTATTATCTTTTATTCTTTATAATCAATGGCCTTTTATGACAGGAAAAAAAATAGTTCTTGCCACTCAACCAGTTGATCCATTTGATCTTTTCAGAGGTCAATATATGACAATCAACTATGAAATTTCAAGAATAAGCGATGTTGAAGGATTTACTGAGGGAGATTCTGTTTTTATCTCCTTAAAAGAAGATGAACAAGGAATCTGGAGAAAAGAAAGCGTATCAAAATCAAAACCTGATAAAGGAGACTTCATAAAAGGAGAAGTAACAAGCGTTTATGGAAATACATTAAGAGTCGAATATGGGATAGAACAATTCTTTTTTGAAAGACACGCAGAGTTACCAACAAGAAATATAACTGTTGAAGCAATTGTTGCCAATTCTGGAAGAGCTAAACTTGTACAATTATTATATAATGGAGAACCTATAAAAATAGACTACGAAGAATTTGATATAAAATCGTGATTATTTTGAGTGGTGCCCCTTACTATTTATTCTTGAATGCTCACTGTGTTCGCCAGCTAGAAACGAGCCCCCGAAAAAACTCTTCGAATTTCCTTCGGAACGTTGCACTAATTCTCGGTCTCCGCTACGCTCCGACGCAACTAACAGGAATTTAACGGTTCCGAAACCTTGCAGGTTTCTCCACCCAAATTGAATTTTGGAGGTCGCTCTGCTGGGTTGCCTGCCTTGCTCCAACTCTCAAAATTCAACTTCGTTAAATTCCGATGTTAAGTTCAATAATTTTTAGTGGCTAAACGGCTGATAGGGGGACATTTCTACGGACGACGAACGGACGGGGGAGTTCTTAATAAAATTTACCCAAATGTCAAAATTTTATCCGATTCTTCAACCAATTTTAATAAGTCTTTCATTGTTGAAATCGGGCAAATATTACTTCCTTCTTTCTGTCTTGATTTTAAGCAAGTTCCACAAGCTAATATTTGTCCTTTGTTTTCAATAAATAAATCGGCCTGTTCCCTTACATTATGCTTTTCGTCTTTAATATCCTCTATTTCGACCCCCTTATTTATCAAGAAAACCTTTGCTTCATGGTTTGATTTTAATGAAGTAACGCCAAACCTAAATGCATTCCAAACAACCTCAGCTTCATTTGTTCCGATAATAATCCCTATTTTCATCTTTTCACCAGTTCTTTTTTCATTTCTCCATACTGCTTTTTTGTAATTTTCCCAGAAACATATCTCTTCTTTAAGATTGTTAATGAATCCTCACTTTCTGCTTTACTTGACTGAGGGGCATTGACTAATGTAACTATGAGCCAAATGATAATCCCCCAGAAAAGCAGCATAAAGAGGAATCCGAATCCCATTCCAAAGCCCATCATACTGTAGCCCCCCATCCCAAAACTGCCTAATAAGAGAAGTAAAGCTACGGCTGCAAGAACCCAGACCCATAAATTTTTGTTTTCTTCCATAAATATCACTCCCCCAGTTCCTTTTTCATGTCTTCAAACTCTTTTTTTGTTATTTCTCCTTTAGCAA
>DATDZA010000031.1:0-5648 GCA_035288865.1 Candidatus Nanoarchaeia archaeon | reverse complement strand
TGCTCAAAAACCACCATCAAATAAGTGGAATTTTGTAGCCATGAAAATTCATTGAATTTTCAGGGTTTCGAAAATCGTGGATTTTCGCAATGTCCAAAACCACGCAATTATCAACGTAAGGTAAGCATGCCACCCATCTATTATGGGTGGTTTTTGACATGATAAAAGCGATTATTTTTGACGGCGGCGGGGTAATTGTAAACCAGGAACTATTGATGAAAAAATTTATCAGAATATTCAAACCAAAAAACAAGAAAAAATTTATGAATGATATAAATATCGAAGCAATACCCTTGTGCAAGAATGAGATTTCTGAGAAAGGATTTTGGATTAAAATTGCAGGTATTTATGGAAAAAGCCCGGAAAAAATCCCAAAAAATCTCTGGACAGAGAATTTTGACAAATTAACAAAAATTGACAGAAATATGGTGCAATTAATTAAAAAACTGAGAAAAAGCTACAAAACTGGATTTGTATCAAACACAATAAGGCCTCATGAAAGGATCAATAGAAAAAGAGGGCTTTTCAAGTTATTTGATGCAGTAGTGCTATCGCATAGAATCGGAATGGCAAAGGATGACAAAAGAATTTTTCTCATGGCAGCTAAAAAACTCAAAGTTAAGCCTAAGGAATGCATCTTCATAGACGATGTCAAAGATTTTGTTAATGTGGCGAAGTCCACCTGCATGAAAGGCATCCAATTCAAGAATATTGGACAGCTTAAATCCGAGTTAAATGAAATTTTGAATTAAAATGATAGGAATAATCTCAGACACGCATGAAAATGAAAATGCAATAAAAAAAGCAGTTGAAATATTCAAGGATAAAAATACTGATTTTGTCGTGCACTGCGGCGACATAATAAGCCCGCCTATGCTTGAGCATTTCAAGGGATTGAAAATGAAATTTGTGTTTGGCAACAATGACGGCGAAAAGGCAGGGTTAAACAAGATGGCAAGCGAGTACGGATGGGAAAAAATAACAGATGAAAAGGAGTTTGATTACGGAGGAAAGAAATTCTATGTTTATCATGGAACAAATAAAGAAAAACTTGACAATGCAATCAAAAGCAATAAATATGACTATGTGTTGACGGGGCACACACACATAAAAATGGACGAAAAATCAGGCAAAACAAGAGTTATAAACCCGGGCGCTTTGTTCAGGATTTATCCTTACACTGTTGCACTGCTTGACGCCGAAAAAGACGAGTTGGAATTTGTAAAAATACCTCAAAGATAAAATGGAAGACTGCATATTCTGCAAAATAGTTGATGGCAAAATACCTGCCGCAAAGGTTTATGAAGATAGCAAGGTCATCGGTTTTCTTGACATAATGCCCGCGAATAAAGGACACTGCCTTGTTGTGCCTAAGCAGCATGCCCAGACATTGGTGGAGATGAATGAAGATGACCTGACTGCTACGATAACGGCTGCAAAGAAAGTTGCAAATGCCCAGTCATTAAGCTTTGGGAATGCTGGCTTTAATCTTGTCATGAATAACGGCAAGGAAGCGGGGCAGATTGTAAATCATGCCCACATTCATGTGATACCCAGATTCCAGAAGGACAGGCTTCGCATTAAATGGAGCCATCTGAAGTATGAAGATGAAGAGATAAAAGAATATGCCGAGAAGATAAAGAAGTTTATTTAATCAATCAACTTTTGTTCTTCTGAATGCCTCAACATCTGCCAACCGATACAATTCTTTCATATAAATTTCCTGTGGCTCAATTTCTTTGCTTAAGACAACAGCCATATTTTTAAAGTCAGAATCTTCCTTTATGGTGATTGCGGCTTTATTTTCTCTTACTGTAATCTCTCCGGTTAGCGGGCCTCCTGTCTTGTCTACTAATTTTACTTCTATCGCATCTGTTGTCTTTTTTCCTTTTTTCATATCTGTTAATGCCTGAATAATGGCTGTAAGCACGTCAACCCTCGGCAAGTCATACTTTTTGGTACTGTGGTTCTCAGACTCCTGTTTAAGGTTTTCTTCAAACAAATTCACTTCAAGACCACTGCCGGTGTATTTGAAATCAAGTGTAAATCTATCATTCCTGTGGTACCCTGAAAACAGCAATGCCAAGTAATTAATCAACCCCAAATTGCGGAAGTTTCTGCGTATCTTCACTTTAGCAGGCAATAATACGCCATTTTTAGCCATTCCTTCAGAATAATGGCCGTATACTAAATCATCGTCGTTTACTACGTTATTCTTGCTTCCCTTGCTAAAAACCCTAAAATCGGAGAAATAAGCGGTGTCATTGACTCTTGTTTCAAGCTCAGCATCCACTTTAATTCCATAAAATAAATTGATATTTGCGTCAAAAGCATAAAGCTCCTTTTGTTCCTGCCCTATTGCAGCTCTCTGGCTAAATCTGGGTAAATAATCTGCCAGCAATGCCAACCCAGCAGCTTCTATGCGCCGTAAAAAATCGCGCCTTGTAATCATGTACACTTAAATACCACCCAGACTATAGTAATCAAATTCAGTTTAAAAACCCTTCCAGAATAAGTTTAGCAACATTTTTAAAAAGTCGCTTTATTCTTTTGCTTTATGCCGAAGTAACTCAGCCTGGCTAGAGTGATGCTCTCATAGGCATTGCTTAGAAAGGCATAAGTCGGGAGTTCAAATCTCCCCTTCGGCATTTTACAAACCAAAAAATTTAATAAATGCATAAATAAATGACAATCCTGTGGTTTTTATGGAAGCAAATATGCAGAACCTTAAATTGAATATAGGCGACAAGGCTCCTGACTTCAGCCTGCCTGGAGTTGACGGCAGGGTTTATAATTTAGGCAGCTTCAGGGGCAGGAAAATACTTGTTGTTGTTTTCATGTGCAACCACTGCCCTTACGTGCAGGGCTCTCTTGATAGGATTAAGGCGATACAAGCTGATTTCGGCATTAAAGGCGTGCAGGTTGTCGGCATAAACGCAAATGATGAAGTTAACTACCCTGATGACAGCTTTGACAAAATGATTGAAGTGAGCAAAATCAAGAAGATAGACTTCCCATATTTAAGGGACGAGGACCAAAAAGCTGCAACCGCCTATGGCGCGCAATGCACTCCAGAATGCTTTGTATTTGACGGCGAGAGAAAGCTAAGGTATCATGGCAGAGTTGATGACAGCCCAAAAGATGAAAGCAAGGCAACTGTGACAGACTTGAGGAATGCGATTGACTCTTTGGTTCACAACAGGAAAGTCACAATTGAAATGGCGCCTGCAATCGGATGCTCGATAAAGTGGAGATGAAAATTATATTATTTAAACACAACATTTTTCTTCTTCGTTGCAAGTAGAATTAAAAATATAAAAAATAGTCTACTTATTTTTGTCATTTTTAGAGCACATCAATATTTTGCTTTCTTCCGAAAGATTTATAAAAAACTTAAATTTCTCAATGTAAATGGAAAAACAGGAAAGAATATGTGTTAAGACAGACCAACTTTATGCAGGTTCGGGGTGTGTCTTGAATCAAGCTTGGGTTGATAAATATTTAAATAAAGGCTCAGAAAGGCTAATGGAAGATCTATTAGAAAATCCAGTAAGATTTGTTCGGCACGATGATTCCACTGGGACGATTAAAGGGACGCAAATAACTGTTGATTATCGAGATATTCAAAAGGCATATGCCGCATTAAAGCTGGGTATCCATGAGATTCCAATGGTTTATAGTAATATGAGAGAAAGTTCTCTTTCAATTACTAAAGTACAAGATTTAACAATGCTTACAGATAAAGAATACGACTCGATGGTTGAAAGATTATGGTTAAATGTTTGATTTATATCTCAAATTCTCCAAAACTTTCTCGTAATTATATTTCAAAGCCTTATTCTCAGGATATCTCTTCAATTGTTCATCCAAAATTTTCTTCGCTTCCTTAAATTTCCCCACTGACATGTAAACGACAGCCAAATTATTTGCAGGGCTTGGATTTTCAGGATTGTGCTTCATGCTTTTCTTAAAATACTCAACTGCGCGGTTTTTGTCATTCATTCCAAGATAGATTTTTGCAATTTCGGAAAAAACAAGCTTGTAATTCGGGTTTAGCTTTGCTGTTTTCACAAAATATTTCAGGGCATTGCTGAAGTCATTCCTGCCGAGATGCATTCTCGCAGCCTGGTAATTGTAACGTGCGCTTTCCGTGTTTTCCTCTAATTGCCTAAGAATCATT
The DNA here is from genome assembly GCA_035288865.1 of Candidatus Nanoarchaeia archaeon. Classification (GTDB taxonomy): domain Archaea; phylum Nanobdellota; class Nanobdellia; order Woesearchaeales; family GW2011-AR4. The sequence continues at coordinate 1,468 of DATDZA010000031.1, read as the reverse complement.
CTAGAGTATTGTTCTGTTTTCTCGCCTATCAGATTTTCATCTTTCAAAGAGCCGAAATGGTGCAAAACAGCATCAATTTTTTTATATTTTAAGTTTTTTTCACTTATTGAATCCTCAATCAGTTCATGAACGCGATGCCTGAATTCCAATCCCAAATTGTTCTTAAACAACCTAACCAAGTGATTGGGGATGTAGAAAGGATATTGCTTAACTAATTCAAAATCAGAATCATTTTTTAAAGCGCCCTCAAAAAAATTGCTGATATAAGAGCGTTGCTCCATTTGGAATCCGGCTAAATCACTTTCCGCATTTTCAATGGCATTTTTTATTTTTTCCAAGTCTTTTTTTTCAATTACCTCGTCAGCATCAAGCACTAATATCCAGTCCTTTGCTGCATGCTTTATGCTTTCGTTCCTTGCAGCAGAGAAGTCATCAACCCATTTGAAGCCAAAGATTTTTGCATTGAATCTTTTTGCTGTTTCTTTTGTTTTGTCAGTGCTGCCAGTATCAACAATTATTATATCATCAGCTATTTCTTTAACGGAGTTCAGGCATTGCTCTAAGTATCTCTCTTCATTTTTGGTTATCATGCACAATGAGATTGTTTGAGGCATTTTAAAATACAAAGCGCCAAGGCCCGGATTTGAACCGAGAAGCCCTTGCGGGCAGCAGTTTTCTTTACTTATTTTTGTTCGAGACTGCCGCAATGCCGGATTCTGCCACCTTGGCGTATTGGAGAATAATTGGCTTGTTTTAAAAACTTTACATTAATGATCTGAGCAACCCCACTTAAAGCCGCAGTTCGGGTAGCATATTTCGCACAAAACCTTTTTAGATTGTTCCTTCACACTTAACACCGAACGAGCCGTAGCTTAATGTCAGGTTGAACTTCCTGCACAATAAATTCATCACTATCAAATTTTTCTCGGAATCCTTCACGATGCACTGCCTGAATCCCATATTGTCCCAGTTCGCAATGCCGTCCACTTTTTTGCAGAAAGTAATAAAATCCTCGGGCTTTTCCATGCCCACTTCCTCGGTGGCATTCTTTATCTCTTTTTCAATCTTCTTCACATCTTCAGGAACTGTAATTAATGCCCAGAACAGGCTTGTAAGCACAACCCCCATAATCAATGCCCCTATAAAAATAGCCCAGGCTTCAAGCTCTGAATATGTTTTTGCCATTATAAAGTAGGAATGAAAACGGCTTTAAAAATGTTTATTATTTGCCAATTTTTCCAGAGTTTTGGGATTCCCATAATCAGTCCAATGGGCTTCAGTTAGGTACCTCAATACTTTAAAGCCAGATATATTGGAAGATATTGGGTTTAGAAGCTGTGGGCTTAAACCTTCCCACGATAGTGGGGTAGATGTATGCCCACCATGCGCGCAAAGCGCATCAAACAAAATTGCTTAATCTAGACTGATTTTTTGGAACTCGCAACTTACCATCAAAGATATCGTATTC
>DATDZA010000030.1:0-2173 GCA_035288865.1 Candidatus Nanoarchaeia archaeon | reverse complement strand
TTTTGGTCAATCATGTCGATTATTCCGGCTGTCATTGATGACGACAGCTCAATCAGAATGGAATAAAGATAATATGATGCCTGGACAAATACCATCATAAGGATTACATTCCTAAGCCATTCCTTTGCTCGTTCCCTTTTTTCCGCAGAATATCCGGATATCATGAAGTTAAAGCCCGCAAAAATCAAGAACAGTCCATAAAATATCGAAAGAATGTAGATTATTATTGCCCACAACGAAATGAAAATTTCTATATTCACTGGCTCTGAAAGTAGATTTTTCGTCAGAGTCAGGAATGGCTGCAAGGGAGCATTGATGATTTCCAGCACGAATTCAAAAAACTTCTGCGGAATGCAGGTCGCAAGATTGGATAACCCGCATTTTTCCTCTTCGGCGTGGGCTAGAGGCATGGCTAATAAGAGAAATAAAAGTATGGAAACTAGTTTTGTTTTTGATTTCATATAGAAAACCTCCGAAAAATTATTTTAGCAAGATTTTTTCCTGTTATTATTTTTGTAATGTGCAAGAACACAATTTATTTCATCAAAAGTTATAGCAGTGTTATTCAATCTGCATTTAATATCTTTGAGTTTGTCATCGGCAGCACGTATTGCTGAAAGAATTTTGCCAATTTTTTCTTTCGGCAAAACTTTCCAGACAGGCAATTGGTTGTATTCAACAAGTTTTGCAAGATGCTCCCAGACAGTTGATTCTTTTATGTTTCTTTGCTTAGCTATGTCCTTTATGCTCAATTCTTTTTTATAAAATTGAAGTGTTTTTTGTGAGCTGAATGGATATCTGGTTATTTTTACTTTCTTAATAAAATTTTTATGTTTTTTATTATTTACAGTTTGATTCTGTTCAACTGCAAAGCATTTATTAAAAAATAGGATTAAATCGTTTCTATATTTGTAAGTGTTTGCATGTGATATATAAGCCAGCCATCCTTCAATGCTGTCCAGTGCCTTATCTTTACTGATAATGCCGTGCTTATAATCCAGTTGGAACTGCAGAAGCTTTGCCTCAAACTTCCCGATGTTGCTTTTCTTGATTAATTTGTGATAGAAGAATATCCTGAGCCCCAAGAAGGTTATGCCATTATCAAGCTCTATTATGTAAGATTTATTTGGATGCAGCTCCACAATGAGCTTATTTTTCAAAAAATCACCTATCTTTTTCTTGAAATCTGCTAAAATCTTTTTTGAATTATGCAATATCACGAAATCATCGACGTAACGAATGTAATATTTGGCTTTAAGCTCATGCTTAACAAATTGGTCAAGCTCGTCAAGATATACATTTGCGAAAAATTGGCTCGTAAGGTTTCCTAAAGGCATCCCAAACCGCAACGCCCCCCCCCCCGATTTGTGAAGTTCTGTGGTTTTGCAATATGGTTTTTATCAGCCAAATAATTCTTTCATCTTTAATTTTTCTTCTTATGATTTTTAATAAGATTTCATGGTTGACAGTTTCAAAATAATGCTTGATATCAGCTTTGAGAATATAACATGTCCTCGAATTATTCCTGGAAGCTTTTCTCTTGAAATAATCAAACCTTTCAACTGCCTTGTGCGCCCCTTTATTTATCCTGTTAGCATAAGAATCATAAATAAAAGATTTCTCGAAAATCGGCTCAATAATATTACAAAGTGCATGATGCACAACCCTATCCCTGAAATGCGATTTGCTTATTTTTCTTGTTTTAGGGTCTCTTACAATAAAATTCTTTAAGGGCTTTGGCCTATAAGTATGAAAAATCAGCTCGTTTCTTAAATCAAGAAGATTCTGCCTTAAATCCTTTTCAAATTCTACAACATAATGCTTCGTTATCTTTCTTTTTCTTGCTTTCCTGAAAGCCAGCTCAAGATTTTCATAAGAACAAAGCTTATTGAACAAATTGAAATTTTCTTCCATGAGCTTAAGATAAGTCCCAGCATCAGCAGCTTGGCTATTCCGACGAGACGACCATTGTCGTTGTCCAGACGGACCCTGCCATCGGCATTCGACCTGTTCTCAAGCCTCCCGAGGTTCAAGAGCCGCCCAAAGTAGCCCTTTCACTTTATCTGAATCACTGCCGTTTCATTTCTGTCGCGGCTGTATTTTATAGCAACTAGGTTGCTTTAGTGAAAGAGCGATGTAGTCCAGCTGCGTTAGTTTAACATATTTTTTAATA
>DATDZA010000029.1:0-32276 GCA_035288865.1 Candidatus Nanoarchaeia archaeon | reverse complement strand
AATACAGCAGAAGTCTTGCACGCATTAGTCTTAGAAATATTCCAGTTTTCGCAGCCGTTGGTACTGTTTGTCAAGTTATAGTATGTTATTTCTGGCGGTGTTGTGTCTGGAATTTCAGCTGTTGTTTGATTGCAGTATATTACAAAAGATTCATCCTCCACAAGACTCGACCAACTTGTAAAATTTCCATTGCCAGAATAAGCTGAACCGTTTGCATAAGGCTCAGTAGAATCCCTTCCCCACGTAACTGCTTGAGTACTAGGAGAACAAGGCCCTGCACTATGACCAACTAAAACATAGGTTACTCCAACAGCCAAATTCGTAATGTTACTGCTTTTTGCAGAAAAATTAAAAAAAGAAAGAGTACTGCTTGTAATTCTACTGCCGTCTAAACCTATAAATCTTCCAATTTCAAGCAATGGTGCACTACCACTATGATTAAACAAATAAAACGTATAGTTTGTACCTGCGCTAGGAGTTGAACCGCTATTCCTTAATTTAGCGCTGGCATTTGTTACAGCGCATGGATTCTGAACTGTAAAAGATTGAGCAATATCTTGAAATTCGCATATATCTCTACCATCTGCATTCGATGTCAAACTCTCAGTGCCTATAAACTGCGCATTAGCAAAATGTGGCAATAACAAAAACATTGCAGTAATCAAAATAAAATTAATTTTTCTCATTTTGACACCTCCTTGTAAGCCAGCTTGTCAAGCTTAAAAGTTGGGTCGTGCTCTACAAAATTTTCTCTTGCTGCTTTATAAAAGACCTTGACTCCATCCTCGCAAAACAGGAATTTTTCGCAGGATTTTCCACCATCACATCCGTTAAAGATGCCATTGCGCGCGCTGCCGCCTTCTAAATTTCCGCACAAAACAGCTATGCAATCATTTTCTTTTTCCTGCACGCAAACGCCCCAGCTTGAAAAGTCAATTTCTTTTTTCTCAGTATTCCCATTTTTGGAAACAGAGACAACAAAAGAGCCTGAAGTGCATTTAGTTGTATTACGCAAGAATATTCCAGCACCAACCTGCTCATAGCTTTGATAGCTTTCTGTCCCATTCACGCAAGTTGAATTGCTCAAATTAATTGGGTCAACGCATGGAACATAAACATCTCTTATCCTTGTTACATTCCCATAAATCGGCTCTGATTGATTAAAGTAAGTTATTTCGCAGTCTTGTTTTTCCTCAACGGAAAGTTTCTCATTCACCACAGAGATTTTTGAATTCTTGAAATGATTGTCGGGCAGGGGTATATCACTAAACGATATTTGGCTTGCAGCAGTAAAAGCAAGAATTAATGTTAATAAAATTCCAATAACTACTGCCGTTTTATTTATTCTCATAGAAAACACCTCGTTTTTGATTTTGATAGAAATTTTGTATTGATATAAATAGAATATTTTACAATAGATACATCAACGTCACCAAAAATATTAACCATCCCCATTTTAATAAATCTAGTTTACTGGAACTATTTGTTTTGAGCATGTATTTAAGTATTTCTAAAACTGGTGTGGGAACTTGTATAGTGATTAGAACTCTAATGAAGTAGTGATACTTCAAATTCAGCAATCAGTTAAAAGTCAATTTATCTATTTTCAGCGACGTCATTTACAGCCTGCATAATTTCATAATGCTTATATTGAACCATTTTTATGTTTTTCTTCTTTAATTTCTAAGGATTTCCATTATCCCAACCAGAATAATAATTGAGTGGTTTCTCTTTTCTTAATTTTAATGCAGTTTTCTTTTTCTTCTTTGCCTTTTCTTTTACTGTTTCTTCTTCCAGAATTTTCAGGAGACGGTTGTCCATGTTAGGAAAATGGTAGCGATTATGTTGTGTGTTTTTCACAAAGATTGTATATGTGCTTAAAGAAAATTGCAGCATTCTTCATGCTCATGTCAGCTGGCTCCTTGTTTGCCTGGGCTATCCTTTGGTATGTGAAATGCCCCCTCTTGCCTTTTTCAGACTTGAATATCCTTAGCAGCTCTTCTGCCTTAATGTATTCCTGCTCATAAATTTTGAGAAGGTCATTTTTTATCACGCCTTTTGACGCCAAATCCCTGAAATGGTCAAAGGTTTGTTTATGCTCGCCGGGCGGTCTTGTCTTTATTCCTTTCATCAAAAGATACGCTTTAGCTGCATAAAATATTGAATAATAAGAATGGGCAATAACGCCGCTGTAGAATGTCTGTGCCTTGTCAAGATGAAATTCCTCTATCTGAATTCTCTTGTTGCCTGTAACAATGTAAATAACATTTGCCAGATCCATTTCATTCCTTGACCTTTCTATGAACAATTTAATGCCTGAATCCATTTTCAACCCCCTCCCTGATTATTGCATAGAATATATAATTATTATGTATTGGAAGATTTTTTCTTGCTATCTGCTTGCCAAGGTTTTCATAGTCTGCCTTTAGCATTTCAAGAAATTCCTCTTTGGTTATGACATGGCAGTCTAATTCTATAAGTGAAATTTTAGTTATTGAGCTTATCGCCGTCTTGATTTCATGCTCTTTCTTCTTCGATTCAATTATAATTGCTATGTCCAAATCAGATTCTTTACTCTGAGTGCCGTCTGAATACGAGCCGAAAACGGCTATTGAGTGGAATACGGTGTATTTATCTATTTCTGCAATTAGCTTCTGCAAGGTTGATTTTACCTGTTTGTTGAGCCTGTCAATGGCTGCTATTGCCAGATAGTTATAACTTGTTTCATTGGAAAGTGCAACGGAATATAACTTTGATTTTCCAATTATCTTTTCATTTACCAGCCCCTCATGCTTGAATTTCTGTATTGCGCTGTGGAAGGTGTCGCTTGATTTCTCTTTAGACATCTCCTTTAGAGCCTTGTAAGTATATTCAGCAAATACGTTTTTCAAAAACTGTCCAAATATCCTTATCTGCGGTTTTGTTAACATTTTATTATGTTCCGTTTTTACGGATTATATAATCCGTTTTTACGGAAGTATATAAGTCTTTTGGTAATCTATCTTCAATATGCAGGTAATTTTGGCAGTATTTAAACAACCTGCATACCGGCACATGGCTTTCATTTGGTAAATTTTATATAATCTCGATGAAAAGTGACTGGATATGGAGGAATTAAAGGCAAAAATAGTTTCTTTCAGGTACAGCAAGCAATTGGTAAAGACCGTGCATAGCGATGATTCCGGATTTTTTGCAAGATTTCTGAACTTAAAATATAGGATGAAAAGAAAAAGCGTTCCAGTGTATAAAATAGATGTAATCATTAAAGTTATCCTTGGGGATAAAACGGAAAAGAGGTTTAATTTTAGCATAACTGATGCTGCTGAAAACATTCCTTTCTTTGATTTGAATAATGGGGATGGTGTCATTCTTTATTTCTCCAAAGATAATTCATTGGCCAAAATCAAAAATCTAAGCAATGATACGGAATATAAATTAAATTAAAATATCACCTCTTTTTTGCATTGCTCTAACTTCTAGCCAATACCTTTTCCATGTAGCTTAATGGTTTGATATCTGTTATTGTGGTTTTATGCACAATCCATTTCTTGTCTTCCGACAAGGCCACATTTGTCTCTATTATTGGCTGCCTATTCAGCTGCTCAATCTTTGTCTCATTCAGTTTTGTTTTTTCCATTTTTGTTTTCCTCCTGTTTGTTTTATTTATTTAGAGCCTGACTACGAAAGCATGAAAGCTCTTGTTATTACGGCGGTTTTTGGCTCCAAAAATGGCTTTCTGGAATATTTGCCTATCGTCAATTCATTTTTGGAGCCTGATTTTTAGGGTCTGAAAGCTCTCGTCGGTGGTCATTTTTGAAATAATCCCTTATGTGCTTGCAGACATTCTTTCTTGTGAAAGTTTTGCCAAATTTTGAGTAGCCATAAGCGAAATCTGAATGTGCCACAACAAAAAACCAGTCATCATAATTCTTATTTAGCAGTTTGATTTTTATTTCAAGCAAATCCTTTCTTTTTTCCAATGTGATTCCAGTTTCAATTTCAATTGCAATCTTCTTTTTCCCTGCAAGAAAAACAATATCTGGCTTTGTTGTTTCAAAGGTTTTAACAAATTTTGTAAACTGCATTAGATATTCCTCAATCGCCTTAACCAAGAAAAAATGAACATTGCTTTCCCTTGTGGTCGGCTTCAGGAGATAAAATTCCTGCCTTCCGCCGCCCAATGGAACATGGGAGCTTATCACATATTTTTTGCCCAAGAGGAATTTTATTTCATCCTCATTCAGATTTCGCTTTGCGTGAAAGCCCTTATTCTCATCCACTTTAATGTCAATTTCATGTTTCTCATCCTGGATGTTTTCTTCCTCAGTAGGATTTTCCTCATTGAGTTTCAAAATCTCATCCGGATTGGTTGTTATTAGTTGATGCTCTTCTTTTGAAGCAATGCTCTTGATTTCAGTGTGCTCATTATCCATTATTAGAATTCCCTCACCCACACTTGCAGTCAATAATTTCTCTTTCTCAGTCTGGCTTAAATTGAATGTTTTAACAACGCTTTCTATAACAGCTGCCTCTTGCCTCATTAGTAATTTATAAGCGGAATTCTGCAATATTGAGCTTCCAGCCCTGCTTGCAAGCAAATCCCCAACGTCCTGAGTTATGAGCAATAATCCAAGATTGAATTTTCTGCATGTCTTTACAATCTCAAAAATGTATTCTGAATCTTCTGCCCTTGCAAGCAACGACCAAGCTTCATCAATAACCAACAATTTCCTTTCCAAATCTTTTCGCATTTTCATATAAACAAAATCCAGAATCAGGAACATATTTGCTGGCTTAGCCTGGCGTGGCATATCTCCAATTACAAAGCCCACTAATTGATTTTCAAAATTAAGGTTAGTTTGCCTGTTGAAGAATGAGAAAACGCCGTCAACAAACATTGAAAGCCGGTTAATCAAGCTTCTGTAAGTTTCTTTCTCAATAATTGTTGCAGTCTTTGACATTTTTTCAAGCTCATTGAGCAGGTCGCCTAGGATTGGAGGCTTATTTTTCCAGGTTTTTGGCTCATTGGTAATTCCTTTCCTTTCATAAGTTGATGTCAATGCCCTGTCTAAAACCGCCTTTTGAATTTCAGAAACATTGCCAAGCATTATCGGGAATAAATCCATCAGGCTTAGCCTTTTTTCTGCATAATCATGCCCCAATAAGTCAAGAGGATTGATTACAGTTTTAGAATTTCTTGAGAAATTAACTATCTGGCCTTGGAATGTCTGGATTAATTTTAAGTATTCTGACTGCGGGTCAATAATCATTACTTTGACAGAATTTAATAATTGCCTTATAATAAATAATTTTGTCCAGTAGCTCTTTCCTGCCCCAGAACTAGCCAAAATTATTCCATTCGGATTTGAAAGACTGAATGTGTCTTTTATTATTGGGACATCATTTTTATTTGCTCCAATCCAAACTCCTGAATTGTCTAATTGAAGAAACTGCGAGGTAAATGGGAAAAATGCAGCCAATGCCTTTGTTGTGATATTTCGCTTAATGCCTAACTCGTTTTCTGCCAAAGGGATTGTCGATTTCAATCCGGCTTTCATTCTGAATATAGCTCTCCTCGGAACAATAAGCATTGCATTCAATTCAGCCTCAACTTTTTTGGTAATCAAGTCAAGCCCTTCTTGATTCTTGGCCTTGCAGTTGATATAAAGAGAAACATAAAACAGCTTTTCATTGCCTTTTTGCAGGTTTTCCAAAACCGCCCTCGTGTCTTGGTATTGAATTTCCAATGTTGGATTAATGGTTGATTTTAGCTCTGCTGCAAACAAGTCCGCTCTTTGCTTTTGCAATTCTCTATTGAGCATAACCATCATGGTTTCCATTGAGAATGGCTCTATAAAAATAGAAATATCAAAAATTCCATTCAAAGTAATAATCTTATCCAAAAATCCTATTTCAACAGTTCGAGGATATCCATCGGCATAGATTATTCTGCATTCCTTATCGTCAACAGTTATTTTATCAGGATAATTCTTTATGTGCTTCGGGGCTATCATGTAATGGAGATAATTTTCTTTGCTGATATCCTGATTTAACTTATTGGTATCTGCAAGAATGTCATTAAAGAAACCTGAAAGCACTTGGGTTAATTCATTATTATCAAGCCTCTTGAACTTTAAATTCAGGGCCTTAAGCTGCTGCTCAATAACTCCAATTTGGACACTTAATCCAATTTCAATTTTTTCTGGAATTACAATAAAAAAACTCCTGTCGAGAACAGATTTATCTTTGAGGGTATTAATTAAATGATTTTTGTAACTTTCAAAATGTTTTTCATAAATTTCTTTCTTGGTTTTATAAACTAACTCTTCAACTTTAATTTCTAAGGCATTAATGTAAGTATCAAGGTTTATAAAATTCGTGCCGATAATAATTTGTATAGGAAAATCAAGTGCGTTAAGGAATTTCTGGAATCCGACATTTATTCCTTGTTTTTCGTTATCGTTCCTGATGGTAAAATTAATAGGCTCAACTTCCAAAATTGCCAATTTCTTCAAATTGGAATTATTGTTTTGGAATTTTGCTGCCGGAAACAATCTTTTTATTTTTGCTAACATACACCACACCATTTTCTATTTTTTCTAATCCTAGAAATTGAATCATTTTTTGGTCCATGATTGAAACTTCCCTAAATCTCAGCCAATGAATCATATTTCTAAAGTAAGATGAGATGTCAAAGAACATGAACAGGGCTGCAATAACCGCAAGAATTGCTGCAAGTGTGGATTTTAGATATATATTCAAATGAGTTTTAAAAAATATAATTGTAGCAGGACTTAAGAATAATATTGCGTATAATAATTGCTTGAATGTCAATCCAAAAATTATTTTTTCTTCATACTGTAATTGTTGGGGTATTTCGTATGGCATTTTTCAACCTCACTTTGCCATAAAGGCAACAGCCTTTCCTACATCTGATTTCATGGCAGAAAATGCAGCCTTGGACACTGCATAAAATACAAGGAATATCATAGAAACATTAATCAGGAGAAATGCTGCTATCATGATCACAATCTTATAGTTCTGGAAAGCTGGAATATCAACGAGCTTTGAAGCTGCCAATAGCATCAATGAATGAATGAATGGGAGGAAAATAACTAACATAAGGATGTTAATGATAAGTTTGCCTGCGCTTTGCAACGGTGGGATAAAATTAAGGAATAATCCTATTGGAAAGAATAATACGCCGACAGCAACAAGCAAATACCTTAATGCAAGCAAAATTACAGTAAATAGCAATGTCATCAAATAAGGAAATGCAAGTATAAGTTGCAGCCCTAAGTTAGTTACATTATCAACCGTAAGCAAGAAAAAATTTGGGTCAATAGTATTGATAATCCCTGCTGACATTGCAGATGACAATTCCAGAACAATTTCATAAAGGTAATAAGAAGCCTGGACAAATATAACCATTAGTACAATATTTTTAAGCCATTCTTTTGCCCTTTCTCTTTTTTCAGCTGAGTAGCCAGAAATCATAAAATTAAACCCAGCGAATACAATGAAAAGCCCATAGAATATTGATAAAATATAGATAATTATAGCCCACAAAGGAATAAAAATATCTACTGCAACGGGTTCTGATAAAAGCGTTTTTGTCAGCGAAAGAAATGGCTGCAACGGGGCATTGATTAATCCAAGAATAAATTCAAACAGCTTTTGCGGAATGCAAACGGCAAGATTAGTCAATCCGCATTTCTCTTCTTCTGCATGAACAATAGGTACTAAAAGTAAGATGAATACAAATAAAATTATTTTTTCCATAACAATGCACCCCAATATTTTTTAACAAATAAATAGACTGAGTATAATATCCCGGAAAACACTCCAAGGTTTAATGCAAAATCCCAAGTACCTTTGTTCTTGACGTGAATAACTCTCTGAAATTGTTTTTCTCCTCTATATGCTAAAATTTTGTTAACATTTTGTTTTGCTTTAAACTTGACTGAATTTGAGGCACTAATTTCCTCGTCGCCATATTTTACTTCCATCAAAGTATCTTTTGGCACTAAAGTTACATTTATGATTTCATCTACATTGTATTGAAGCTGGTCAGTTAGAATTTTAATGGCAGTTGCATTATAATCAAGATTGCATTTTTGTCCCCATGAATGAAAATGGTCATAAAAATTTAATTTGCAGTTATCCGGATTGGAAACATAAAATTTGTAATTATCAGAAAACTTTTCAACTAACATATTTCTTGAATCCTTTCTAGTAAAATTATTAGCTCTTAAAGTATAAACATCAAATGGCGGCAAACTCACATTGATATCATAAAAGTAATTATATTGAGCAAAAGAAGAATTATCAAATATTAATTCAAAGGCTTCAAATTTGGAAATATTCAGAAGCCCGACTGTTGTGTTGAAATATTTATCAACAATTTTAATCTGGGGCATAATTACAGGCCAGTAATGCAAAGCTTGTTTTGAATCCTCTAAATTAATCTCATCAGTTCTCACGACCGTGCTGTCATATTTACAAACATTGCAGTAATAAAGGCAGCCATAAGATGCAGAAACGCAGCACTCCTTAAAATTCTTTGAATGTTTTACCTCTATACTTGACTGAATTCTTAGGTCTGCCTTGAAATTAAGTTCATTTGAACCCTGAAAATCAGTTAAAGTTGAAGTTCCAATTTGGTTTTCATTCAGGTAAACTAAAAGTTGTGCATTGTTGTCCCTAATATTGTATTCAGTATAACAATCTCCTCCATCATTTCCAGACGGCAATTCAATTCTATAATTATAAGCTGTCAATACTTGCCCAATTCCGGGACTCAATAATTTTCCATTTGAAATAACGGACGGCATAACTGCAACCACTTTCATCCAAGCATCTTTTATGCTGCCGCTGCTTTTTGTTTCAACTCCATCAGGAGTTGAGCTGAATTTGATATTTGTATTCCAATCAAAAACTTGGCTGTGGTTTGCGATATTAATTTCCTTGTATGCAAGGGCTGCCATCAAATCCCGTTTTTCATTGCTGCTGGCATCACTTTGAGATATTTCATTGCATAGTACATTCTCCTGGCCTGAAAAATGGTTGCAATCCAATGCGAAAGCAAAAGGAAATGATAGCAGTATTATTGCCATTATTGCTAATCTCATCCTGTCAGCAAACTTACTGCTGTAGGAGCTGCCCAAATTACCGCAAGGCCAATTAATGCAAAGGCTGCAGTGTGCTTCGCAGTCTCACGCTTCTTGATATCATTGCCAGACATTATGTATTGAAATCCAGCAATAGACAAGAAGATGACACCAACAAGAGTGGCTCCATATTCTATAAAGTGATAAATCTTGGTTACCGGATTTAGCATTTGGTCAAATTTTGCCTTATCATCAGCACTTATTATTGTGTCAACTGTTGCGGCATGTACCACTTTAAACATAGGCACCAAGATAATCAAAAAATAGCTAAGATATTTCACCCATTCCATATTTTTCTTTTGTTTCATTTCGTCAACCCCCTCACAAGTCCTTCTAGGATTTTAGCTGAGAAGCATCTTCGTCTTCGAGCTCAGCTATTTTCTCTTGCAGTTTGATAAACCATATAGGCTCAACTAACTGACCCTTGTTTTCCTCAATTCTAACCACCCCCTAAATTGGTCAAATTGTAATTTATTAGAAATCAAGCATAAATTTATATAGCTTGTAGGACTTTTGTGACCACATTACCGACGACGTTTTGATGCGCAAGGTAATGCCGGAAGTGTAGGGTTCCTGTCCTCCGCATTAATTATTTTTTTGGAATTATTCTCTCAAATTTTTTAATCTATTATTCTTATTTGATAAAATGTATTTTTTGTTTAGAAATCTAGCATCCCAAAAAAGGAGGCATTGTAAAATAACAGAATAATCAAATTAGCCCTGAACTACTTTTTTTGCTCTTCTTGTGGTTTATTTTTGTGACTGCGCTTCTTTACTTTCCGCACAATCAGCCATCCAATTCCTGCCAGAATAAGAATTAAGATAACCCAATCCCAGGGAATAGGGTGAGTTGTCAGGAATGGGAGGTTTTTTGGAGGCACAGGTTCTTTTTCCCATGACGCTTCAATGACTTGTGGCGTGCTGCTAAAGCTAAATGTCTTGTAGATTGTTTGCATTTCATTCTTGCCTACAGTCATTTGCGCTTTTGGCCCAGTCATTGTTGCAAGATATTTATGATCCTTGTAAGGAATCAAGCTAAAAATATAAAACGTTTCGCTATTTGAAATAACTACTTCCTGAACATTTGTATAATTAGCAGAACTTTCAACTTTGCCGCTTATTTCGCGTGCAAATTTTTCATCATCAATTAAGGATCCCTGGCTTGCTCTAACTTCTAGGAATAAATCACCTTTAGTAAATGCCTGCCTGCTGCTTATTTGCTCGAATACATCCCAGCCTTTCGCGTCAAATACAAGATAGCCTTGCTGGTATGCCAAAATGCTTGGAAGCATCAAGAGCAATATTAAGATCCCATAAATTTTGTTAGCCATGATCCTGCCCATATTATCAAGTTCTCCTTTAGTCCGCCGCTGACATCAAGACTTCCATTGTCCCAAGCCTGCTTTAGATCAATTGTTCCACTCATTACTCCAAGGAATGTTTCCTTATCCATAGTTACCGAATATGTTGACGGCTGTATTTTGCCAATATTTGAATCAACTAGTGAAAAATCCTCCAATGCAATCCACGCATAAAATTCCTTGTTCTTATTATCATACTCTCCAGCTTCTGGAACAATTATCTGGATTGTTGTCTTTTTCCCAAGCAGCATTTTTTGGAAGAAAACATATTTTCCTCGGCCTTTGATATCACCCGTAAGTTTGCCAATTCTTACTGTGTCTTTTTCTTCTTTCTTATTTTCTTCCTTTATTGCATCTGCGTACTCTTGTGAAATTTTAGTTGCTTCTTCTTCGCTAAGTGATTGGGCCCTGGCAAGATAATGAATAGCCATCTTGTTTAGATTATCCAGCCATTGCTTGTCTCGCTTGTCATGATTGATTTCTTCGACAATTTTCATAACTTTGTCAAGCGTTTCTGGTTCACTTGCCATTGCCATATGCCCAAAGTTAACAGTTTGAGTATTTGAGGCGCTGCTCCACGGGAATCCTTTTCCATGGACAGTTTCATCTCCTTCATTGGTATCAACTCTGTCAAGCCTCCTTATGGTAAATTGGAATGGAGCCCGTAATTCTTCCGATCCTTGATCAGTTAAAATATATTGTCCTGTACCATATGAGTTAAATGATGTATACAATTCATTTCTAACCTTAAATTCCTGCGTAGTCACTTGATTATCTCCATGTATAATCTCCACCCTTACCGAAGGATTAGCCTTAAGGGCATTAAATTTTGACCGAAACTCCTTTGTTTGCTTCCAAATTGTTGGAGATAAACCACTATATTTTTCTTCAAGTTTTTTGGTCACTTCTTCCGGCTGGATTATTTTTTGAGCTTCTAGTTCGGCAAAAGCTTCACTTGGAATATGGCCTGCTTGCTGGAAACTAATTCCTTTACCAAATGTTTCATCCAAAGAAATTTGATTCCCATTTGATTTAACAAATTGGTGGTCGGGAGAAAGATGGTATACCCCTTCCCAATTATGGCCAATCTCCCAGACGTGTGACTCTGTGATAAGCTTACCAGCTCCAAAATTATACCCTTCAGTTAAAGATTGAAAGCCCCGAGGAGCACCATTTAATGGGCTTGATAGTAAAATTACTGCCCTCACTTTTTCTGGGTGTTCTGAAGCATACATTTTTGACTGTAAACCACCCATGCTGTGGGCAACTAGAATAATCTTATCTGATTTTGTATGTTCTAATATTTTTTTAATGTCATCATCCAAACTTCTTTTTCCATCGTACAGTTGGTATGCAGTTGGCCTTCTAAAATCATAAGGGTGGTCGAAGTAAGCTTGACCCATATAATCGCCATTATCTGTTTTTCCATCAAATTTGTAGGGCGTGTTGGTATCCATGTAAGTATAAAATCCCTTATATATTCCAGCACCCCAAGCTGTCCTAAGAACGTGCGGCGCTATTATATCAGAACCCTCAACTTCTACAGTTTTCCCGTCATCTTTTAATGCAAGTTCCATCCGGTCTTCGTGAGGATTTCCTGGCCATAGATTATCTGACATGGTCCATCTGTTGTTATCATCTAACGCTGAACCCATTATCCCTGGAATAAAAAGAATCGGGGAGTGATAATTCGCAGTTGCTTCATAACTCTCACTTTGAACATACATGGAGCTAACACTCTGAACTAACAATAAGAATGTAACAACGAATAAAACCCCTTTCATTAGCAACTAGAAAAAAGTTCATCTTTATAAAATTTTGTTTTTATTTGCCTGGACCTTGCAGGTTAACGCATTCAACTGCCATTCCTTGACCAGGTCTTTGATATTTATAATTTGTCTTGAAAATTTTATTATTATCTTCGCCTTAGTACAAGGTGTTTAATAATGTAGATGCCTACAATCAACGTCAAGTAATGGTTAATAAAATTAAGAACATGCCACTTGGGCGTGTAATATCCGCTGATTATGTATCTGATCTCCAAAAGAATTACAACTATAAAAGTTATTAAATTATTTTGGGCATGTTTGCTTAATTTTGTCTTTTCAAAAATGTAAAATAAAATAAACAATATTATTGTTGAAGAAACTAATTTTGATATTGCATAATTAATTAATGCTGACTGTATTCCAAAAAAGTGGAGCGGATAAAAATAAATTTCCAATGGCTCATAAAAATAATGCGCAAGTGCGTCCAATAAAGTAAAAATCACGGAAATTAGAAGTGATGAGAGCAAAATCCATCTCTTTTTTACTTGGAATTCTTTCATTGCAAATGCAGATGGAATTTAAGTATATAATACTTACCATTAAGGATTATATAAAATTAAATATAAAATGAGATTAAGAAATTAGATTAATTAAATTTACTTATGATTTTACTTTCGTTTCAGCAACCTGTATCATACAAGCGCATGGAAGCTTTTTTGAAGCTCTTTCCAAAGCCTGTTTTGCAACTCCAAGATTCTGCTTGTCAACTCTCACCTGAAAAATAGTCTGTCCTTTTCTTACTCTCGCTGCAACTCCAATGGGCTTGCCAAAAGGGTGCGCCATTCCTGAACTGAACCTGTCAGCGCCTGCGCCTGCTGCAAGAGAATGCTCCCTTAATACGTGATAAGGATAAACTTTTACTTTTAAATGAAAGCCCTTAACTCCAAGAAATGATTCAAGGAGCTTGTTTGACGTCATTCTCGCGCTCTCAAGTGCATTGTCCCTGATATTCAAGTCAGCTTTTGCAAGAAGGTTTAACGTGTACGGGAAAGCTTTGCCCGGATCGCCGGTGTCAAAACGGACTACTTTGACGTTAGGCGTCATTCTGATATAAGATTTTGCCTTGAACTTCGAAGTTCTCGTATAAGGCCTTTTTAGATTCCTGTAAGAAACAAAAGTTCTTAATTTTGCCATAATAAAAGGATTTTTGGCTGGCTTTTAAATGTTGCTATTCATTATTTTGATTTCCACAACGCAAATTTTTCGCAGAATTTGTAAGTTTGGGAATTCTTTGAAATTCCAATTTTCGAAATGTTTATATATGAGTGCTGTAAGAGAATGCCTGTATCATAATTTTTCCTGTTAAAAAAAGAGGTGAATAGATGTCGTTTAATAAGAGAGCTTCTCTCGAGATATCAATACAGGCAATCGTTATTGTCGTTCTTGCTATGACTATTTTGGGCTTAGGGTTAGGATTTGTTAGGGGATTATTTAAGAACATAACTAGTACAACTGAAGATGTGACTGAGCAAGTAAGACAAAAGATTCTAGATGATTTGATTACTGGTGATAAAAAAATAGCATTTCCAAAAACCGAAGTTTTAGTTGATAGGGGCGGTTCAACAATTCTTAGCGTTGGAATCAGGAACAAGAATAACAATGATCTTGATTACAAATTAAAATTTTGTGCTGTTTCTGCTCCGGATACCACGGGAGTGATAATTCCTACCAATGACTGCGATAAATTTGCATCATGGTTCCAGTTTGACACGACAAAGGTTTACAAGCTTAGCCCTTCCGATTCAACGATTAGGAATATAAAAATTACATTACCATCGGTTGCAACATCCGGCTCATATTTTTTCACATTCGAAGTGTCTGACGACGTACTTGGCGCGCCATATGACCAAAAAGACTTTTTCATTGTCGTGAGAGGCTAAAAATGAAACGAAGATTATCGGAACAGCATGAATTTGAAATCATGAAGTTGGTTCTAGACAAATTCTTATGGTTGGGATTTGGCATAATGGCATTTGGCCTCTACCAGATTTTCAATAAAGGGTTGCAGGAAGGGATGGTGTGGATTGTGTCTGGAGCGGTTCTTCTCCTAGTTTTCACATGGATGATTGTGAAAGAGTATGAAGTGATTAGATAATTTTATTCTTTTAATTCTATTTTTCTAAGATTAATGTTCTTGGTAGTCTTTAGTGAAGAAACTTTCATGATGCGCAATCTGTAAATTTATTCACCGTTCACCCGCCCTAGATATGAATCAATCAGGCGCAACGTGAGTTGATAATAATTTACTTTTCACAATCTTTATATATAAGCAAAAAAATTAAAATTTAATGAATCCTGACGAGGACAAATTTGAAAAGCTGCGGAAATTTTCTGTGGTCAGCGAATGTCCCAGATGCGGGCACTTAAGCTTAACATTCAAAAATAGTATGCTGCATTGCGCGAATTGCGGCTATGCGGAAAAAATACCAACATTGAGGTGAATTTATGCCACTACATTACGAGAATCAAAGAGTGGGAGTTTTTGTTGATGTGCAGAATATGTATTATTCTGCAAAAAGCCTTTACAAAGCAAAAGTCAATTTTGCGCAGATATTGAAAGCTGCTGTGGGTGACAGGAGCCTTATAAGGGCAATTGCGTATGTAATAAAAGCTGATGTAGGGGAGGAACAGAATTTTTTTGATGCCCTCGAAAAAATCGGTTTTGAAGTCAAAGCAAAAGATCTGCAGGTTTTTGCAGGCGGAGCAAAAAAAGGAGACTGGGACATTGGACTTGCGATGGACACAATTGAACTGGCGCCGAAACTTGATACCATAATAATAGTAAGCGGAGACGGGGATTATGTCCCTTTAGTGCAACATTTAAGGCATGCACTCGGATGCAGGATTGAGGTGATAGCCTTTGGAAAATCAAGCGCGTCTTCTCTAAGGGACGCATGCGACAGTTTTATTGATTTGGAAGCTGACAGGAAAAGATATTTGATTTACAGATAAATTTGAATAATTCATTATTTTTATACCTTTAATTCGAACTTATCTTGTAGAATTTCGAAAAAATTGATATTTTTTTTGAAATTCACTATAGGTAAAGACAAAAATTTAAATAATGTCGGAGCTTATCTGAAATAAAATGATTGAACTTACAAAGGATAATTTTGATGAAAAAGTACTTAAAAGCAAAATGCCAGTTTTAGTTGATTTCTGGGCTCCGTGGTGTGGGCCGTGCAGGCTGGTTGGGCCTGTACTTGACAAAATATCCAGCGAGTATACAACAAAGCTAATTTTTTCAAAGCTAAACGTTGATGACAGCCAGGAAATTGCAGCAAAGTTTGATGTGAGGGGAATTCCATGCATGATTATTTTCAAGGATGGGAAAGAAATTGACAGGATTATCGGTGCATATTCTGAGCAGCAGCTTCGGAGCAAGATAGATATTATTTTAAGCAAAACTTAATCGTAGTTACTTTTAAGTAATTAAAACCAAAGTTTTAAAAAGGGAGGGTTCAATAATGAAGCAATTAAGCCCGTTTTTAGAGATAGGTGAGATTGCCCCGGATTTTGAATTCGAGGCGCAGATTATTGAAAGGAGCAACAAGGAAGCTGACATGCTGATTAAGAAAGGCTATAAAATCAAGAAATCTGTTTGGTATGGCCTCATTGCTTCATAATATCAAAAATGTGAGCATTTTTGAGATGCTCAAAAACCAACACAAGTAATTATTATTGACGGTTTTTGACATGTACAAGGGAAAATTATGGGACGAGGACAAGTGGAACATTCATTCAGAGGGCTATAATTCTTCAAAATATAATACTGGCGCTGGCAAAGACGAGAAAAAGTATCACGAGCAGACTTACGGCTCGAAGGAAAAAGACCTGTCATCCGATTACATCAAGAAAGAAGACTCAAAGGAAAAAGATGATAAAAAGAAAGAAGAATTATTTGATGCAGTAGAAGAAAAAAAGAAAGAAGAAATAAAAGACGAAGACATACCTTTTAGGGCTGCGAGGCAGGTTTTCAACGAGATGCAGAAAGAAATGAAAAAGCCCGCGCAGAAGAAAGATGTTAACAGCATAGAAGACGCCATCAAGAAAGCGATTGAAGAAGAGAAAAAAGTAATAGTCATGGATTGAGATGAAATTTATCAATTTTTTAAAAGTTTTTCTGATTCTTATCCTACCGTTTCTGATTTTTCTTTTGGTTTTTAATTTTGCCAGCCTCAGTGATTCATTCTTCACAAAAAAGTTTTCAGAGTATGGTGTCAATAACAAATTCCCTGACGCCGGAGCAATGCATCAGAAAGTCATTAATTTCATAGAGGGAAAATCCGATGAACTGCCCTCAGATTTCAATGACAGGGAAAAACAGCACTTGCTGGACGTAAAAAAAGTTATTTCTGCATTGACAATTACTCTGTATATCATGGTAGGACTTTTTTTACTTCTTCTTGTTATATCTGCCTTCACTTTAAAATTCAACAGCTACATAATAAATTTTGTCGGCAGAGTCATGGTGTGGGGCGGTGTCTTAACTGTTGCGCTTGCCGCGCTGCTATTCTTGTTTATCACCTTTGATTTTGGCTCGACTTTTGAGTCAATGCACCAAATGTTTTTCCAGAAAGGAACTTATATGTTTGACCCTGCAAAGGAAGCCATGGTTAATCTTTATCCGGAACAGTTGTTTATGGATTTAGGCATAAGAATCTCCGCCTGGATTATTATTAGTGCGATTTTGATTATTTTAATTGGGTTGTATCTTGTTTTGAGAACTAAAAATCAAAAACAATAAAAAGGAAAGATAATTAACTGGAAATCATAAAGACTAAAAATAAAACCCCCGAAAATGAAAAAATTAATTGTTGCAAACTGGAAGATGAACAAAACGGTTGCTGAAGCTGTGTCTACAGCTGATGAGCTGAAAAAATTGGCAGGAAAAGAAAAAAATGTAGATCTCGTGATTTGCCCAGCTTTCACGGCGCTGTATGCTGTTGCAAAAGAATTGATAGGGAGCAATATTAAATTAGGCGCGCAGAATATGCATTTTGAAAGCGCCGGAGCTTATACCGGGGATATTTCACCCCTGATGTTGAAAGATATTGGCTGTGAATATGCCATTCTCGGCCATTCTGAGAGAAGAGAATTTTTCAAGGAAGATGATTCTTTAATAAACAAAAAAATATTGTCGGCATTAAAACATTCAATAAAACCAATCTTATGCGTGGGTGAAACGTGGAATCAAAGAGAAAATAACCAAACTAAATCCATCCTCGGAAATCAACTAGAAAAAGGCTTGAACGGTGTTTCATCAGCGCAAGTGAAAAATATCACTATTGCCTATGAACCGGTATGGGCGATAAGCAGGGGCAATCCAAACCAGAAAGCCGCGACGCCTGAAGATGCTGAAGCGGCTCATGATTTTATAAGAAATGTTCTTGAAAAAATGTTTGACAAAAAAATTTCTACTAACTCAAGAATTCTCTATGGCGGCAGCATGAAGCCTGAAAATGCAAAAGAATTATTATCAAGAAAAGACATTGACGGCGGCCTGGTTGGCAACGCTTCCCTGAATGCAAAAAACTTTTACGCGATTATAAAAGCTGCAAAATAATCAGTTTGGAACTTCAACATACAATTTCTGTATTGGAGTATATTGGGCGCCATTCTGACTTTTAATCTCAACGTTTAAGATATAAATGCCCGGAACAGGATTGGGCTGGACCTGCACTCCGATCCCAATATCTTTCTCCTCGTTTTGAGATATGCTTACCGACCTTGAGGCAGGGTTAACAATCAGCTGCGGACTTGTGAGGGGTATTGGTGTGTTACTGTAACTTATCCCTAATTTATCTGTTGGAGGGTTTACAGTTATCTCAAAATTCTGAGTAGGCAATACATTAAAAATCTTGATGCCAAAAACATCAAACTTTTTTTTATGGATAACTTTCTTTTCTGTTCCGATGCAAACCCTGTCAAAACCTTCGCACACCAGGTTTGCTATTTTTTGATCTAGCTCTGATGCAGTCAGCTGAGTTAAATCTGTGGCCGTGGCAGACAGTTTGGCTATAAAATACACACCGAATCCAAAAATAACTATTGAAATTATTATTATAACGAGAAAATTAACTGACAGCTCTATCGCCCCTTTCTTGAGCATTTTATTCACTTCTCACAAAAAAGACCTGCTTAGCAGGAGAATTAAATTTTTCCCTTACTAATTCCTGCTTGTAAACGGGAGAGCCATTTAGATTCTTGCCTATGATTACATTTTTTATATAGTTGTAATCCAAAGTAAATCTCAATGAGCCAGTTTCTTCAATTTGCTGGGGCCTATAGTTAAGATTCAATGGTATGCTCAGGCTCGTTGTGCCACCAATCAGGTAAATTTCATTTTCCAAATTCTTATCTGCTATTAAAAGTTCTCCCCTGGAATATTCGGTGCTTAATAATACTTTAACACTGTTAAATTTCACAGGCATAATCAAATCCTTGTTCCCATCATCAAGAGTTATTTTAAGCTCAAAAGTGTCCCTGCTCATGTCAAACGGCTTGTTGTATTTCATTATAGCGCTTGCCTTGAAGTACCCCGCAGTAATGACGTCAAGGAAATTTTGTGAAGAAACATCCTTGCTTTCCACACCCATCATACATTCATTGCCGCTGGTGCAGTAGTAATGCGCATAGGCCGCATCCACCATTTGAGAGCCCTGCTTAACTTTGCCTTTGCCCTCGCAGTTGCCGTAATCCTGTGGGCAGGTGCACTTGCCTCCTGGCCTTCCGTTCTCCAACAAATCTTTAGCGCCATTTCCGCAGCAGTTTGGAATTGGATTGTAAATACATTTACTGCTGTCGCATCTTTGAGTAGAACATGCTTTCTGTACGCAGTCTGCGCTCACTTTACATTCAGCCTTGGTGCATGAGCCTATTGCGAGCACTGCAATTATAAGCAAAAGGAACAGTATTGTTTTATTTTTGATTTTAATCCACTCTTTTGCAGAATTCTGATTTAACTTATATAAAAAGATTGTGAATTACGAGCTTTAAAAATTAAAATCAATAATGAGAAAAGTTTATATAAACAGAAATTAATAGAATTGAGAAAGAGGTGGAATGATGCTATCAAACTGCAATTATGACAAGACAAAGCTCTTGGCAAAAATTTCCAAGCTGGTGGGCTTCATTGACAAGCACGCTGCCAAGGATGCTGAGAAAGACGGCCACCCATTATGCGGCGAAGAGTACAAGGAACTGAAGCAGGATTTGGAAAGGCATGCTGAGAAGCTCAGGGCGGCTATAGAAGGGCTGTCGAGAGAAGGAAAGTATAATTAAATTGTTTTAATTTTAATAATTCTGAGCAGAGTAATTGGTATTGTTGATCTTTTAAATATTTTTTGTTGATGAGTGTTCGAACTTTGAAATAAATTTAAGAAATTGATGTACCATTCGTAGCTCTAATTATTTTTCAGAAAACCTTTTAAACAATTATCAAATATCCTGATTCTCATTGGGCCTCTAGCTCAGTTCGTTATTTTAAATTTCTAACATTTTGTTTTTCATCATAATTTTTAAATCACTTTATAATCGTTTCAACTATCAAATTATGATTTGTATTTTCTAAACTATATGTTAGATTAGCACTGGACATCTTCACATGAACTATTTAAAGCAAAATCATTTAGACGGTTTTCAACTAAAAAGTGAGGATTTGAAATGATTTCAACAAAATTAAACTCAGAAAGTTTCAAAATAGACGAAAATTTAGCTGAGTTTTATGGAATTCTTATAGGCGATGGCTGTATATCCAAATTTAAGAATCAAGGTCGTACGCATCATGCCATTAGAATAGATGGCAACTCTTTGACCGATATCCAGTACTACAACAATCATCTAAAAAAATTGGTTGAGGGAATTATCCACAGAGAAGTTAAGATAAAGTTCAGAAAAGTGGGCAATTGTATTTTCATCATGTTTGAATATAAGAATTTCGCCGTTTTTCTAAATAATTATCTGAAGTTTCCTTTTGGGAAAAAGGGAAATATTTCAATCAATGAAGAGTTCATAAAAAATCAGCAGTTCCTAATAGCCATACTTCGTGGATTATTTGATACGGATGGCTGCTTGTATTTCACTAAGAATAACTCGAAAGACCGCTCTTATCCGATAATAGAAATATCTACACACAGCAGCGCTTTGGTAAATCAGCTGTATCAAGTTTTTTGCAAGTTTGGATTCAAGGTTAAGATAAGCCATTTCAAAGATTCTGTGAAGCTTCATGGAAAGGATAATTTAATAAAGTTTATGAAATTCGTCGGCACGAACCACCCAGATAAGCTATCCAAGTTTAACTACTGGAGAAAGTTTGGTTACTGCCCTAAAATAGATGAGTTAAACTTTGAAAGTAGGATGAAGAAGCTCAATTCGGGCCCGTAGCTCAGGCTGGTTAGAGCGCCGAGTTCAGAAATGAAATCTGGATGCGCAAGTCTTATATGAAATTTTTGGGCACAAAGTAAAAATCCAAAAATTCTCGAGGCCAGCCGGAGGTCGCCAGTTCAAATCTGGCCGGGCCCATTTTATTTATAAAGAGGGTTCAAATCCCTTGAGGCCCATATTTTCATTTTTTCTTTCTATATCTTAGTGTTAGAAATACCACTATAAAATTTGCTATGGAACCAAATGCCTTATAATTATAAAAACTAATTCCTGTATTTCAAATGCATAAAACAATACCACCAATCCTGTTGTCAGCCACAGAATCCACGCAATTAAGCTAACCCCTTAGAACTTTTTTCCTTTACCTTGTGAAGAATCTGGGGGATGTAAGCAAGGGCTCCAACAATCCCAGACAATAATGCAAGAAGCGCAAGAATATTTTCCATTACTTTGAGTGTTTCTTTAAGAATTTAAATGTTTGTGAAATCATAGTTTGAAATCATTAAATTTAAAAACCACGTGAAAATCTATTCTTTTATTGCTCCCGTAGTGTAGTCCGGATTAAGGAAATCCACATATGTGGTTGTTCTTTAAGGATAACCAATCATTTCGGATTTTCGATCCGAAGACCTGGGTTCGAATTGCTACGAGCACATTTTAGCACGCATTTCCCGGCGGGAGCATATTTTTTCTAATGGAATGCCCATGTGTTTGGGATATATTTATAAATTTAGTCAACTTATAGAATTACTATGGCAAACAATAGCGTAACATTACATAGAGTTCTTAAAGCAACTCCAGAAAAAGTATACCGTGCCTTTACTGAGCCGAATGCTATGTCATTTTGGCTTCCGCCTTATGGATTTTTATGTGTGGTTCATCAAATGGATATGCGTGCAGGCGGCAGCTACAAAATGTCCTTTACCAATTTTTCAACGGGCAACGGGCACTCTTTTGGCGGAAAATTCTTAGAAATAAAACCAAATGAGTTCATAAAGCATACTGATAAATTTGACGATCCAAATCTACCCGGGGAAATGACTACTTCGATTTGGCTCAAAAAAGTTTCTGTTGGCACAGAACTTAAAATCGTTCAAGAGGGAATTCCTTCAGCTATTCCAACAGAAATGTGTTATTTGGGTTGGCAAGAGTCATTAGAAAAATTGGCAAAATTGGTTGAGCCCGAAATTCCGGATGCTTAATTTTTTATGCTTGAAGTATCGGCAGTAAGCGGTAAATTCAAATATCGATTGCATATATCAAAAAAGATACAGAAAAATCAACCACTATAATAAAATCACAGCTTAAAAACTTAGTAATAATTTCTTCTAAAAAACAATAAAGATATTTTATTTCCTGTGTTTTCTTTTGAACTTTTTCTCATACGCCTTGATGCCTTCCCTTATCAGCCTGTAAGCCGCCCTTCTTTCCATGAAACCCAGGACTTTTACTTTCTTTCCTTCAAGGTTTTTATAAGTTTCAAAAAATTCCTTGTATTCTTTGGTTGTATGCTCGGGCAAATCCTTAAGGTCATTTATATTGGCGCATCTCGGGTCTTTAACATAAACGCCTATTATTTTATCATCACGCTCGCCGGTGTCTATCATTCTCATCACGCCTATTGGCCTAAAAAGTGCAATCGTCTGCGGCAGCACAGTGCCGTTGGTATAAACAAGTATGTCCAATGCGTCGCCATCACCGCCATAAGTCTGAGGTATAAATCCATAATCTCCGGGATAATGAACTGATGAATATACAAACCTGTCCAGCATCATAAGGCCGTGCTCCTTGTCAATCTCATACTTAGTGCTGGAGCCTTTTGAAATCTCAATAAGAACATTTACTTCCCGGGGTACATTTTCCCCCAGCTTAATGTCATGCCACTGACTGATCATATTTAATCACCTTTTTTATATAGATTACATCAACACCTATCGGGTATATAAACTTTATTTATGTAATATGAAAAATACGCGCAAATCGCAGGCTTAACTGCAAGATTTTAGAATTTTAGTTTAACTTTTTCAATTTATAAACCTTTATAAACTCAATTTTATTCCTACTTACTAATGGCAAAAAATTATTCAGAGCTTGAGGCTTGGGGCATTTTCGCAGGAGCTTTAGTCATAGGAGTTGTACTGACAAGCTTATTCTGGGCATATATCACCATATCTCCTGAAGATAAAATTCTGCAAAATAAAACTGAAAATCTTACAAAATCTTTCAATGCCGAAATTCCCACTAATTTTGTGAATTTCTGCAGCGAAGTGGATGGGAATTCCAGCTGGGACAGCACAGGATTCAAGCAATGCGTAGTGGCTGAACCTTCAGAAAAAAATTTGGTAGTAATGCAATTATTATGCAAGAAGTTCAACTTGACATTAAGCTACGGCTCATTCGGTGTTAAATGTGAAGGAAAAGTATGAAGAAAAAATTCTTTGTGAAATCTGCAATAGTGAGATGATTGAAAGGCACTGCAAGATTCTCTGCCTGAACTGCGGGTTTATGTGGGATTGTAGTGATTATTGATTTGAGGTCATAATATGATAAGACGTAATCTTGAAGAGCTTTCGGGTGGGGCATTAGATCATGTAACAAAATGGAACCTCCAACCTGGTGAGATTGCTAAAATTTTAAGGAAGCTTCAGCCCGGCGAATATTATGAAAGGCCGTTTGATGTACGATTTAATCCAAAGTGCACAAATGGATTAACAAAATATATTGATGCCCTAAAAAATGAAGGGTTGGATATTGGTGAAGAGTCTTCTCAATTTGGATATGAAATGCCGAGTCCGGCAACGACAAGAGGAAAAGTTAGCGGGATAAGATATTTGCATATCTATAGAAGATATAAATAAATTTTATGTGATTAATTGAATACTATTTTATATTCCATTCATAAAACTTTAAATACACTAAATTTTTTCTCCTTGTGCCAAGGTGGCAGAATCCGGCTATTGCGCTCGCCTCGAAAGCGTGTGCCCGCAAGGGCTTCTCGGTTCAAATCCGGGCCTTGGCGTTTGGGGGATAAATGAATAAATTTGCGAAAAAATGGATTAATAGTGTTTTGTTATTCATTGGTATATTATTTCTCCTCGGTGGATGCTCCACGAAAATGGGCCAAAACAATATTGATAAAAATTCTGAAATAACGGCGAGCATAATTGAAGACACGAGAGAAAATTGCAGGCTTAGCAATGAATCCGACTGCAGGCCTATAGAAATAACTAAAGGAGAGCCGGAGGATGAAGAGCTTGTGGATAATTTTACTGATGTGATAAGCATCAAAAATGATTCAGAAAATAAGATAATCATGCAAAACTCATTAAATCTAACAACTGTTTGCGAGGCTGGATGGAAATGTATTAAAGGCAAGTACACTGCTTATCAAGAGACTAATTGCTCATGGCATTCTTTGGAGCGCTGCATTTACGGCTGCGATGAAAATGAAATGTCATGCAGGACAGCGCCCGTATGCAAAGTTAATTCTTTAAGATGCGAAAATGATAATTTGATGATTTGTGGTGAGGATGGCTATGGATGGATACTTAACAAATCATGCGATAAAGATTGTGAAAATAATGCATGCACTGAAGATTTGGGCATCAATGCCACTTTGAATATAACAATTAATACAACAACAAATGACTACATAAAAGATGAATGTATCAAGGTCATAAATTTTAATTATAATGCCAGCGGACCTGACAACAGCTCCAACTTAAATGACGAATATTTTACTCTTAAAAATATATGCGCGTATTCAATCGATGTAACTAACTGGACTGCAAAAGATGCCTCAAATCATGATTTTAGATTCTCCACTTTTAATTTAGGTATTAATGCCGACATAACTATGCATACTGGTAGTGGGACGGATGACTCAATAAATCTTTACTGGAACATGAGTATCCACATATGGAATAATCTTGGAGACACCCTTTATCTTAATACTGCAAACGGAACATCGGTATTGATTTATAGTTATCCATAAAATTGGTATAAAAATGCAAAAACAATCAATCTCCTTATGCATGATAACAAAGAACGAAGAGAAATACTTAGAGCAATGCCTGAATAGTATAAAGGATATTGTCAACGAAATTATTATTATTGATACAGGAAGCATAGATAAGACAAAGGATATTGTCAAAAAATTCAACGCTAAAATCTTTGACTTTAAATGGAGTGATGATTTTTCTGAGGCGAGAAATGAAAGTTTAAAGCACGCAACAAAGGATTGGATATTGGTTTTGGATGCGGATGAAATTATTGAAAAAGATGGCTTAGAAAAAATTAGAGAAGCAATTGAAAACAATGGTACCTTGTCCGGCTTCCAGCTTGAGCAGAGGTCTTACCTGGAGAATTATTTTGAAGGCGCTTATGAGAATAAATCAAGTTTAGAGCAAGTCATGAAATATCCCTTTTACATCTCAAATTTTCTTGCGCGCCTGTTCAAGAATAAGCTCGGCATTCATTTTAAACACAGAGTGCATGAGCTGGCCGAGGATTCAATGAATGAGCAAAAGCTCAAATTCAGAAAAGCTGATATTGTGATTCATCATTTTGGGACGCTAAAGGAACGAGGCCTTATAAGCAGCAAAGTTGACATGTATTCAAAGATGATATTGCACCAGCTCGAGGAACATCCTGACAATCCCAGATATGCATACCAAGCTGCGAGAATGTATCTTGGAGGGAATGATTTGCCAAATGCCCTGAAATTTTTTGAGAGGACAGCAGAAATTAACCCGCATTACAAGCTTGTATTTTCGGAAATAGCCAAAATCCATATGAGAATGAATGATAAAAATAAAATTATTGAGAATTTCATGAAAAGCATGAAGTATAATCCGGACAATCCATCCCCGGCAAATAATCTTGCGGTGGTTTACATGTCAGATGGAAAATTCAAGGAAGCCAAAGAAATCCTTGAGAAGCAATTACGGAAAAATCCTGACAGCCCGGCATTGAAATATAATTATGAAGAATGCCTGAAGAATCTGGAAAAATAAATTTTTTACCTCCACTTAATCGAGCATCCAACTGCCGGCGTTAATTCAATCCCAACTTTTCTGTCATGCACGACAGCATCAACAGCATTTCTTAAGTCGTTAGTCTTAACTGATTTTTCATCTTTGTAATTATCATCTATCCTTCCGTGATATTTTAACTTGCGCTCGCCGTCAAAAACGAATGTTTCCGGGGTGCATTGCGCGCCATATTCATTTGCAACAGTTTGCTCTCCATCCCTCAAATATGCGAAATTTAATTTTTTGGTTTTGTTCATTTCTATCATTTTGTCAAAACTGTCATCTGGATAATTTACTTCATCATTTGAGTTTATTCCGACAACCTGAACTCCCTTTATTCCAAATTCACCTTGTATTGCCTTGATTCTTTCAATATAAGCCTGAACATAAGGACAGTGATTGCACATGAAAACAATCACTAAAACTTTCTTTGCCTTGAAATCATTAAGCCTATAAATTTTACCATCTACAGCAGGCAAACTGAAATCAGGCGCTTTGTCTCCGATTTTAAATTTTAAATTTTGCGTGTTCATTTCCATTAAAATCACCTTTGAAGAAAAATAATTTCAGATTATTAAAAATTTTCGGTTTGAAATAAGTGCCGAAGGGGAGACTTGCATGCGGCAAGCAGTGACTTGTGAGGCGAGTTCGTTTTCGACTCACTCGCCATTTACCCACTTGCCACAATTTGAACTCCCGACAGACACCTTATGAGAGTGTCACTCTGGTGCCCGCAGACTAAGCTGCACCAGGCTGAGTTACTTCGGCAACTTGGTTAAAAGAATAAGATGTGCTTTTAAAAATCTTACTAATAAAAATTTACAGAGAATTTTGAATGAAAATTAAAAAACTAGAAATTGTTCAAAATTCTCTACAAAAACTTTTTCAGCTTCTCAGCGTATTCCTTTATCTCACTTTCAGTATATTTTATGTGCGGCCATTTTATTTTCAGGCCGTCATTCTTAAATCTTGGAATTACATGAATATGAGAATGGAAAACAACCTGGCCAGCCTCAATGCCATTGCTCATAACTAGGTTAAATCCCGAACAACCCAAACCCAAAGACAATGCCTTTGCAACCTTTCTAGCTGCCCTTATGGACGCCTCTGCATCTTTATCATCCATTTCAGATAAGTTTCTCGAATGATTTTTTGGAATTACCAAGCAATGCCCTTTGTTTGCCGGGGCAATGTCGAGAAAACTTAATACTCGTTCGTCCTCATAAATTTTGGCTGACGGTACTTTTCCTTCAATTATTTTGCAGAATATGCAGTCTTCCATTTTTAATTTAGATTGAATGAAATTCTAATTTATCTCTTTCTGCATCTAGCAGAGCAACTGTGTAAGGATAAACGCGAAACAACGCGCCGGGATTTATAACTCTTGCTTTTCCTAATTTGTCATCTCTCTTAACATGAGTGTGGCCCGTTAAAACATAATCATACTTATTGCTTTGGATTGCATCATTCAGAATTTTTGATTTTGTTCCGTGATAGGCATAGAATTTTTTTCCTTTATGTCTGAACTCAATTTCATCCTGAATTTCATCAAAGCCAAATTTATCGCACATTAACTTTAAGCCCTCCCTCTCACCATCATTATTGCCGTAAATAAATTTCATTTTTAAATCTCTAAAATATTCAAGCATTGGGGGGCTTACTATATCTCCGCAGTGGACAACAAAATCAACATTTTTTTCTTTGAACAAAGCAACTGCCTTCTTAATTGCTTCCTCATTTTCGTGGGTGTCGGAAATTATGCCAATCATTAATGTATAGAATATTTCAGAATATTTAAATTATTTCAATATAAAGTGGACCGGCCGAGATTTGAACTCGGGGCAACGCCCATGCCATGGGCGCATTCTAATGCCCATTGAATTATCAATTCCGGGCTGAATTACCGGCCCATCCAATTTTAATGTGTGAGAAACAGTATTGTTTAAAAGATTTTCTTAAGAACGCATTAGAATCGATCTTAATTTTTTGCCGCCAGCCTTACGTCGCCTTCGTGGACCGTCTTTCTGCCTGCGTGCTTCGCTATCTGCGATGCTCTGGAAGAAATCTTCACTGCAAGGTCTGTAAGTACCTCTGCAAAAGTGTCTACCGCACCAGAAGAAACTCTCTTGGCTCCCGCTTTCATCAGAATCCTTGCAACGCTTGCCTTTGGAATTGTAGAAGTTTTTCGCCCCATATGTCCCCTAATCAAGGGAGAAAATTTAACAAGAACCCCTTAGTCTTTGTGATTGAGTTTTCTGACAGGAAGTGGTTTATATAGTTTTCGATTCCCAAGGCAAATCGTATGTTTTAAATATTCAAACTCTTAACTATCCGTATATGGACCCCTCATTAAAACAAACAATCACAAAATATGCCCTGCAGAATGCAATCAAATACAATGGCAAAGCAAATCCCGGTGCTGTAATAGGGAAAGTTCTTGGAGAAAATCCTGAATTAAAAGAAAAAGCGCAGGAATTAAGCAAGGAAGTTGTAAAAATAATTTCTGAAATAAATAAATTAGGATTGGAGAAGCAGGAAAAGAAACTTCAGGAAACAGCTCCCGAGCTTCTGGAGAAAAAAGAAAAGCCGGAAGAAAAAAATATTTTTGCATTTATTGGAATAAGGGAAGGGGAAAAAGTTGTAACTGCCTTTCCTCCGGAGCCGAGCAAGTATCCGCACATCGGGCACGCTAAGGCAATAATTGTTAATTATGAATTAGCTAAACACTATAACGGAAAATTTATTCTGAGATTTGAAGATACTAATCCTGAACTTGCGCAGGAAGAATTCTACAAAATTCATCTTGACAATTACGAATGGCTTGGAATTAAGCCCGACAAAATAGACCATGCATCTGACCACATGGATGAAATGTACCAGTATGCAGAAAAAATGATAAAAGAAAATCACTCTTATATCTGCTTGTGCGCCCAGGAACAAATCAAGGAAAACAGAAAAGTTGGAATTGAATGCGAGCACAGATACTATCAGCCCGATAAAAATCTTGAGCTCTGGAAAGAAATGTTCAAGGCAAAAGCAGGAAAAATGATTTTAAGGTTAAAAGGGCACATGCAAAGTCAAAATTCAACTTTAAGGGATCCTGCAATATTCAGGGTCATTGATGAGCCTCACCCGCGGCAAAAGAAAAAATATAGGGTATGGCCAATGTATGATTTTGAAAACGCAATAATGGACGGAATTGAAGGCATAACCCACAGATTGAGAAGCAAGGAGTTTGAACTGAGAAATGAGCTGCAGAGATTGATACAGACAGTTGCAGGCTTTCCTGAAACTAAAATTTATGAGTTCGCAAGATTCAACATGGAGGGAGTAGAAAGCTCCGGACGGATTATACGCGAAAAAGTCCAGAAAAAGCAATTGATTGGATGGGACGATCCGTCATTAACAACCTTGGTTGCTTTAAGGAGGAGGGGTTTTTTGCCTGGGGCCATTAAGGACTTTGTTTTGTCGACGGGATTAACCAAAAATGAATCGGTTTTAACGTGGGATGACCTGATTGTTCACAACAGGAGGCTGCTCGACAAAGAATGCATCAGGTATTTTTTTGTTGAAAATCCAAAAGAAATCAAAGTTGAGAATGCGCCAGAGCAGAATGTTGAATTAAAATTGCATCCCGAATCGAAAGAAAGAGGAATTAGAAAATTTAAAACAAAAGATAAATTTTATGTCACAGAAAAAGATTTCAAGGAATTCAAGGATGGCAAATTGATTCGATTAATGGACTGCTTAAACTTTAAGAAAAGTAAAAATAAATTTATTTTTGACTCCATTGAATATGAAAAATTCAAAAATCACGGTGACAAGATTATCCACTGGCTTCCTGTTTCGAAGGATTTAGTTAAAGCCGAAGTTTTGATGCCGGACAAAAAGGTTGCAAAAGGGCTTGCGGAACCGATGGTCAAGAATTTGAAAGTTGGCGATATTGTGCAGTTTTCAAGGTTTGGATTCTGCAAACTGGATTCAAAGGACAAAGATAAATTAAAGTTTTGGTATACACATGATTAAATTGAAATGATAAATCTTAATTATGTATTTTTAGTTGTAGGCTTATTTTTTATAGTAACGCTCATTATACTATGGGATCATCTATCAGGCAGAAAATCAAATAAATCTACACCTAGGCATAGACACGCCACATTTATTTGTCCTAGATGTAAAAGCACAGATGTAAAATATAATTGGCAATTGTCGGTAATAGGAAGGTCAATTTTTGATGTTAGAACCTGCAATAATTGCGGTTACACCTCGAGATTATTTCCAGAATTATGCTGATTCATATTTAAAAATAAGACGCCGCGGCTGGGATTTTCACTCATGAGGTTATCCATCAAAGGATTTGAACCCAGTGTGACTTGTGAGCGAGTTCGCAACGAGCTCACTCGCATGTCACACCTTTCAGACAGGAGGTTCTCAGTCTCCCGCACTTCCAGGTTGTGCGGCCGCGGCATAGTAAAATTTAAATAGTTGATATTTGCATTAGCTTATTGAGGTTCTCAGGCTCCTGTTCCGCCAGGTTGTGCGGCTTTTTTATTTTTATTATTGTATAAGTTTTCCTTTATAAATATCACGTGAAGATGTCCAGTGTCCATTGCTACTGGAAAATATATGTTAAAGAATAAAATCCAAAACAGAAAGTATTTAAGGAATAATAAAAAAATATTAATTTATGACAAAAAATATTATCGTTAAATCCCAAGTAAAAGAATTAGCAAAGATAGACGGCAAATCGCTCAGCGTGGCAGAAGAGTTCTACAAAGCCCTGGAAGATAAGAACCATCAGTTAGTTGCAGACGCATGCAAAAGAGCAAAGTTAAACAACAGGAACACAATTATGGCGAGAGACCTGTAATTAAGAATTATAATATTCGTCCCTGTCTATCTTTTTGTTTATTTTATTGTCAAGCATGTTCAATGTTCGCTGCCTTTTGGCTTTGTCTATGTGAAGAATTCTCATTCTGTGCTTAACTGCCTCAAGTGAATCTGACATCCCCTTAATTCTTTCATTGTTCTCACTCATTATCCTGTATTTTTCTTCCTTTTCCTTTTGGAGTTCTTCTTCAAGCGAGATTATCTTGCCTTTTAAATCCTTAATCTCGCTGTCTTCCGGCCTGAAGAATTTTGAATATTTTCTTTCCCAGTCAATTAAAATATTAATTTTATCTTTTAGCCGGTCAATATCCTTGTAGCTGAGGCTCATTCTGATAATTGATTTTCTCATTTTAGCAAGGTGAGACTTCACTTCATCTTCTGCTTTTTGTTTTTGAGAATGAATTTTGCTTATCAGAAAAACGTGCCGCGCAAAATGCCCCATGGATTTAGTGTTTTGCATTTTTAATTTATTTATTATTGAGATTTAACTTGATTCTTCCGGGAGGGAACCGGAGTATTGCACTTTCTGTGTTTTAGTCGCCCTCCACCCACCCAGTGAAGCAAAATAATAATGTGCAAAATCCTAAAAAATAAATTTATTTCTTGAACATTCCGAAAAGGCCTTTTTTCTTTTGGGTGTCATCTTCCATCGGAAAAGGCTCGTCCGGAAAATCCAAATCCGGCATTGGGACAGGCTCCATCGGAGGAAGCTGCATGCCAAAATCAGTATCCGGCGGTGCCATTTCAGCCGGCGACATCTGAGGGGCAATTGGCGGCGTCATCTGAAAATTCTGCTGGGACACTGGCTGAAATGATGGCGGTGCCCTTGAGCTCACAGGCTGAGGTCTTTGAATTGGAGTGTCGGGCTTCCATTCCGGCTTTGAAAATGATTTAGGCTCGGGTTTGGGCTTGAACATCGTAGCATCGTCTTCTTTTGGAAATGATGATTTTTCTTTTTCCGTACTCCCCATCTTTTCCTTGACAAGACCCACTATTGCAACCATCCCTTCCGCAATCGTCTTATTTTGATCTATCAGCTTATCAATCTTCGAAATAATCGCTTCGTGCTTTTTTGCTTCTGCCTCGTAGCCCTTGTCCTCAAGCTTCATCTGCTCCGCTGCTGCGCCGAACACTTCGAGCATTCCACTTACGGTGTCGGCCAGCCTATGCACAGCCTCGTAGAGATTTTTGGGAGAAACATCTTTCTTGTCCTGTATGTTCTCCAGCTCTTTCCTTAAGTCAGAAATATTCTCATATGAAACAAAGCCATCATTCTCATCAGCCATCTCAATCAACCTCTTTTTTTACCTAACCAGCCCTATAATGCAGAAGTAAAAATAATGATATATAAAGATTTCTATTTATTAAAATAAATTAATTGTCGTTACTTAGCAAAAGTAAAAAATAGAAAGGTTTAAAAATAGTGATTAACTATAGAATTTAATAGTTGTCAAAATTAAAATGATATTAAATGACCTCCTCTGCGGAATAAATTCCGCAGTATCCATTCAAGCTAAACCATGGTGCTTAGCTTGGTTCAAAATGTACAAAGCTGTGTCGCTAAGCTGATTGTATCCGACGGTAACAGCAGTTCCGCCGCGGCTCCAA
>DATDZA010000028.1:0-2192 GCA_035288865.1 Candidatus Nanoarchaeia archaeon | reverse complement strand
CGATGCGAGCGTTGTTTCAAAAGTTCCGCATTTTATAGACGAGCAAGCAAATTATTTGCAAACAAGCATGATCGCATTTTCTTACCTTGCGTCTAAAGGCAGGGTCAACGGCTTTTTTGTCTGGACTGAAGTCGGGGATATTTCTGCGCCGTGTGCAGAGGATTTTAGAATAACTCCCTCGTCGGGAAAAGCGATAGCTGCATTTTTTGATGATCCATTTTCCTACGGAGCAGAATATTGGCCGAGAATTGAAGCCGCAGGAATCGTACCTTAAGATTTTATTTATAAATAAATTCAATATCTACTACCATTTCTCACTTTTTAACCTTATGTTCAGCTAGTGCCTAACTAAAAAGGTCTGTTTGCACCTTTCCCGAGCCTCAAGCGGCTTTGCTGATCCGGTCCGCAATATACTTATTACTTATCTGCTTTGGTACTACCATCCAACCCTCACTTTTTCACTATTAGCCCTAAATGCGACAAAGACCTAAAAAGATATTTATATTTTTCATAATATATATTTTATCATAAATTTAAAAAAACAACTATTTCAATATATAATAAATACTTTCATTATTAACTAAATATTTTAATCTATATTTTAACTAGTTAATTTGATATTAAACTAAAATATTTAATCAAATTTTCATCATTTCTGGCTTAAATTTCGATTTATTTTCAATAATGAAAGAAATAAACTTATCAAAAATCAAATAGATAGATTTAAATATTAATAGCCGTATTTGTATACTGATATGGTAGAACAAGCAACAAACGGCTTGCATCCCGACGTATTCGAAGCATTCGAGAATATGCAGAATTATCTGACAGAAAAGCTGGGCATTGCCCGCTCTTGGCACGATAGTTTACAAGATCCTCCTGTAAGTCTATCAGCCTGGGTTCAGCTAGCACTCCATAACGAATCTCCCTTTTCAGGGGCTATATTGTTTGATAGAATTCAAGAGGCAAAAACAGGCATTGCTTCAAAACCGGTGAAGGAACAGCATTCTGCCGTGGACGAATTGTGGCATGAAATTTATGAACAGCTAAACGGCTGACATAGCAATTCTTTTAAAATTTAGATTACTACAAATACATCCTATGCTTATGTAAACACATTTTACAAAATATATTATTTCTTGAAAATTAGCAAAGATTCGCATAATATACATTATGCGTACTAAAATGACTGATTTATAATAGTTAATAATATATCAGTATACAAAATAATATATTAAATTTTCTTTCTCAAAATTTGGGGTTTTTAGGTAGTAAAATTAATAAGTTCCAACATTTGCCCAGACAAATGGATGAAAGGAGGAGTGAAGTAGAATTTTGGAAAAATGCCTTAAAGACAACAAAGTATGTTCCGCTAATTCCGTTACGGCTACCAACTGTTGTTGTGGATCTTTATCGTTATGTTAGAGGCCGTCATTACAATAATTTAAGCCATACAGATTGGGGCTATGCAGCAGGAATCTTAGGAGCATTGGCAGTCAACACAGTCATTTCTATGGGTTACTCATATTTATCGAACGATTCAGTATTGGGTAATGAAACTACAAATGCAATCGGACAAGGAGTATCTCTGGGCAGCAATGCAATTTCTTTAGTCTATGAAATTGTAAAGGCAAAGAAACGATCAGATTTACATTCGGGTTTAGAAAGAATTATTGAACCTTCAGAGCCAATAAGCACACATTAAAGTCAAAAATCTTAAATAATCCGTCTTTCAAAGTAAAAATATGGTCAAAATTTCCTGGAAGCAGACCGAAGTGAATGAATTCTCAGAAGAGGATAAAGCCAAATTAATGGACGAAATGAAGCATAAAAGCATCAGTGAAGAGCATGCAGTCGCAAAGGAAGCCGCCAAGAGAATAAAGCACGATCTTGAAGTGATGGCGAACAGCAATAAACTCAAACTCGAAAAGGATGGCGACGAATTTTACTTGAATGTTTATGGAATACAGTTTTATTATCCCGGTCCTGATGGCAAGCTTTCCGGCAGCGCAGATGCAACTGGAGCTGCGCTTGATTACATAAAGAAATTACTCTTGAAACTTTCAAATCACGTGACTTTGAAAGTCGTTGAAGGCGGTACAAGATATGAATATCGCGACGGTGCAGCAGAATTGGATCCAGATTTGTTCGATCCCGAAGAAGCTGACAAGGAAGAATTCTTGTGATTACTA
>DATDZA010000027.1:0-38527 GCA_035288865.1 Candidatus Nanoarchaeia archaeon | reverse complement strand
ACCAATTCATCCCCTCAGCATAAACTTCTCTACCATTTTCTTTGCTTTTTCCCGCCTTGCCTGATGCTCTTTCAAATATTTGTTTATTGTGTCGGCAGTAAATTTCTTAAGTTCTCCAGTAAGCATTTTCCCACTTTTGTAGTCATCATAAATTTGTTTCAACTTTTTAGAATCTTCAAGGAAATAGGTCAGATACTGGTAAGAAACATCTACATCCGGATTGCCGCCTTCTTTTCGGTGCTGCTCAACAGTTTCTTTTCCTCCTGAAAAAGCGTATTTCATAATTTTCTTGGTAACGTCTTCCGGTTTTTCATTCGCATAAATTGTAGTGCTGTCAATTGAAGATGACATTTTTCCTTCCTTGTGCATACCCTGCAATCCTGGCAAAAATCTGCACAAAATAGTAGCCGCTTTTGGATAGCCCAATTTAGGCACAACATCATTTGTCATGAAAAAATGTGGCTGCTGGTCAATTGCGCACGGTATCAGGCAGTGGGTCGGCTTATTCTCTAAAATGCTTGGCAGAAACGCCGGCACGGACTGCATCGAAGTATAAAAAATTTCTCCAAGATTGTTTGAATCAGTAAAGCCAAAAGCCCCTTTTGCAGTAGAAAAAGTAATTTTCTTTGCAACTCTGCATGCATGCTTGTACATTACATTTGCATATTCAGTATCCAAAAATATCTTTGTCTTTTTTGGGTCAAATCCGATTGCAATTATATCCAAAATATTCTCATAAGCCCATTTTTTTGTATCTTCCAGCGTTAAATTGTCATTGAACAAAA
The DNA here is from genome assembly GCA_035288865.1 of Candidatus Nanoarchaeia archaeon. Lineage (GTDB taxonomy): Archaea > Nanobdellota > Nanobdellia > Woesearchaeales > GW2011-AR4. Next base: position 37,742 of record DATDZA010000027.1, on the reverse strand, counting down.
ATTTCTCCTCGTCTGGAATCTGGAATAACAAAGTGACTCCGAATTTGTCCTGCAGCCACTTACAGAAAATCCACGGCACAAGATGCCCAAGATGCACCGGGCCGGACGGAGCCCTGCCGGTGTAAAGATAAAATTTGTGCTTCTTTTCAACTTCATCAAGAATCGTGTCCAAATAAGTGTGCGCAAAGAATATTTTTCTTTTTAGGAAATAATGCAGCTCGCCGGTATGCTTCTCGACTCTTTTTAATATCTTCTCATCCAGCGGCTTTACTCCAAATTCAGTTATCAGCTTGTCGTAATCAATCTCTCCACTTACTTCCCAGGGGGTAACTGTAAAATCTTTTGTCATTTTGAAAACATTTCCTTAGTAATTATATAAATCTTATTATTAAGAAAGAGTTATAATCAAAACACCGACAAACATTATAGCGCTTCCAAGTATTGCCTGCTTGATATTCTTCTCCTTAAATAAGAATATTCCAATTAAGACAGCAAATAAAATGCTCGTTCTCTTTAACGAGATTATGTATGGCACGATTGAATATTTGTACGCTATGCCTATCAAAATCTCAGAGGCTGCTGTTGAAAATCCGCCAAAAACAAAGTAATTCAAATTTTTTCCCAATATTGTGATATTAGATTTTACCTTCTTATAAAAAATAACAAATAATAACATTGAATAAATCAAATAAAACATGAACATATAGTATGCGGGGTTAGATAAATTCACGCCTATCTTTCCAAGATTGGCGCACAGGCTGTAAAGAAATGCAACAATAACCATATAAAAAATTCCTTTATTTTTAAAGATGGATTTCACTGGATCCAAATATCCATGCTTTGCCCCATGAATGTTGAGAACATAAGAGCCTAAAACAACAAGTAAAACTCCAAATAATCCGGCCAAACTCGGGAATTCATTCAACATTAAATATGAAGTTAACAACAAAAAAACCGGCGTGAAGCTGAGCATTGGTATTGATATTGATAAATTTGACACTTCCAAAGATTTTATCATCAGCATCTGTGCAATAAAAAATATTATTATATTGATGAAAATCACTAAATAAAACATAGACGCTATTTTTGGAATGTTAAAAAAAATAAATCCAAGGGCAAGAAACGGCACAGTGATTATATTCAGTAATGCTATCTTTGCATAAATATCAATGCCGCTCAATTTTTTAAGTACAGAATAAAATACGGAATCAAAAAATCCTGCAGCTATAGGCAAGATAACCCAAATCATTTTGATCTCAAACTGTTTAGTATATCATTTATCGCTTTAACCCTGTTCTTCTGCCCGAAAATGGCGTTTCCTGCAACAAAAACATTTGCGCCAGAATCATAAGCGGCTCTGGCTGTGTAGGGGTTGATGCCGCCATCGACTTCAATATCCAGCTTGGGCTTTAGTCTTCTTAATTCTCTAACTTTTGGCATTGCATCTGCAATAAATTTCTGGCCGGCCCAACCTGGTTCCACAGTCATTATCAAAACCATGTCAACCATATTAAGGTATTTTTTTATTTTTTCCAAGTAAGTTTTTGGCTTGATGGAAATTGCTGCCTTAACCTTGTTCATTTTTATAAAATTAATCTGGCGCTCCGGATTTTTGCAGGCCTCTTCATGAACGGTAATTGAATGCGCTCCGGCGTCAATAAAACCCTTAATATACGAGTCACCCGGCTCATGAACCATCAGGTGAACATCCAAAGGAACTTTTGTTTTTATCTTCTTCACAAAATCTGAATCAACAGTTGTCGGGGGCACAAATACACCATCCATTATATCGACATGAATCAGGTCGGAATACTTCTCAACTTCTTTTATTTCATCATTTATTTTAGAGAAATCCGCGGACAAAATTGAAGGCGCTAGTTTTATTTTTGGCATTTTACTTTTGAAATAACTCCCTTATTATTTTTAAACCTATCTCTCTTTTTCTTGGAAAAGCCGCAACATTAATCTTCAGGTGAAAGCATTTTCCTGAATCAGTCAGCTTAAGTTTATTGCTGTTTATCCATTCGTCCTTGTCAAACCTCATAAAAAAATCCAAATTTTCATCCAGCCTTGATTCTATTTGTGTTAAGATTAATTCTTTTTGTTTTTTTTCAAGAATGGTCAAAATAAAATCAAGAAACCTGTTAATTAAATTTGTTTTTGCCAGAATAATCTCAAAAATCGTAATAATGGATTCATTTGCTCCCTTAGCTTCAGTTTTCTTTAGCTCAATTTTGTTTTCTTCAAGATTAAAGGGAAAGAATTTCAAAAAAGATTCCAGAAGAGCGTTACTATTTTCATTTTCATAAGAAAAAACGGTCAGCCTGATTGAGTGGGCATATTTCATTTAATTCAATGCAGTTTTTCAAGAACGCTCATGATATTCCATATCTGCGCCCGAGTGTAAGACTGAAGATTGGTGTCATTTGCAATCTCTCCGAGCGTATTAAGCGCTTTGTTGACCTTGATTGAAAGCTCTGTTTCATTTTTCAGAGTGCTGATTATGTTCTGAATGTGCGTCCTTACATTTCTTGGAACGGTCCCGTCATCCTGTATTTCATTCAGGCTGATTACAATTGTGTCGACTTCGCTTATTTGTTCAGCCATGTTATTCATGTCTAATCTTCCTTTTTTATTTTCTTCAGAATTTCAGATTGTAATTTTGAAGCCTTCTCGCGAACTTGCGTTTCCTGCTTTTCCATAGTCTTCAGCCTGAGCTCGAGCACTTCCTTCTTCGAGTTCAAATCTGCCTGAAGCTCTTTTTTTTCAGTTTCGACCATAATGTTGCCCACAATCTTGTAGGCTTTCTCTGTGTTTTCAAGCTCGCTCAGCGCAGACTCAACTTCGACGAGTTGCATCTGGAATTGCTGCTTCTGCCCTAGAAAACTCTGCAGGCTCTGCTCGAACATCTGAAGCTGGCTTATTTTCTGCTCTGTTTCTTGTGATACGTCCATTTTACTTTGACTTTATTTTGGTAGTAACGCTTCTCGGCTTGAAAAGTATCTTGCTTCCGCAGTACGGGCACCGAATTCTTTTCCTTAAATAGTCCGTAGCAACTTTCTTGTTGCATTCAAAACATTTGTATTCTGCCATGATTATTCTGCCTCTTTTGATTCTTCCTGAACTTCCATTTCTTCCTGCACAACAATGGGCTCTTCAGCCATCTCTTTAATTTCCTTTGGGATTATAGTCCTCGTCACCGAATATGCTTTTCCTGTGAATTTCGCGTCGCATTTTCGGCATTCCCATATTCCCATCGAAAGTCTTTTCACAGCAATCTTGTTGCAGTATGGGCACTTGTGGAACTTTCTCTGCTCAGTCTCGACCTTTGAGAATTTCAGCTTTGTTTTTCGCCCGTAGCGCGCGCCGAATCTTTTCGCAGAACCTAATCCTTCACGTTTTTCTTCTGATTTCATTTTCAATTATTTTATTAGATTATTCACTTTTAATTTTTATACAAGTTACTGAATTATTATTAAAATATAAATTTGGCAACTCCTTAAATGGGGCTGCCCGGATTTTCAGCAGTCGCCTTTTCAGGCGCCTAGTTCGAACCGGGGTCTTTCGCTGTTTTACAGCGCCATATATGGCGTTTGTCCCAAAGCGAAAAGGATACCAAGCTACCCCACAGCTTCATGCAGTGCATACAAATTAATTGTATATCACTAAGACCCATGCTTGGGTAGTCGCCTAAGCCCCACCTATCAGGATTAATCTCTTATTTTTAAATCTATCGTTAAAGCCTATTTCTTTAGCAAATTGCCCAACGCTATCTTGTTTAATCTTAAAATATAGTCCTTGGGTCAATTTGCCATCTTTCCTTAAATTTCCTTTCATCAGCCAAGTTTCAGTAGTGTTAATATTAAAAATTGACAACATAAACTTCATTTCTGCCAAAAACTGCAAACCATTTGGAATATTTTTCTCTGTTTTAAAAATTCCAAATCTTATTTTTGCTTCTTTTTCAAACCAAATACTCCCTTCGCAATCAAATGCCGTTCGCAAGTATTCTCTAGCAAATTCATTATTATCTTTAATCCATACAGGCACTAAAAAATGTCTCGAAACTTTATTTCCTTCTGGCACGCCAATTTCTTTAAGTAACTTGCACACGGCTCTACTAAAAATCCTATATTTACGGGCATTGTTATAACCCATCCCATCTTCAATCCTGCCCAAAACACTAAATTTCCTGTAAACTGTGTTTTTAAAATCCAACAAAGTTTCTTCATTCTTAGAACTAAGATAAAAACACTTTAGATCTTGTGACAGATGCCCATCAAAAGTTAAATAGCTTACTAATCTGGACAAATCTTTATCAAAATTTTTTATTTCCATTATGCACTAAGAGGTTACTCAGTTTAAATATTCCACGGATAAATGTCCAGTGTCCAGTGCTACTAAAAAATATATGTTTGACAAGATATATAAATAACAAACTTTTATTTTAGGTAATGATAGTCACACACATCCAAGCAAAAGAATTGCTGGAAGCCAACAAAAAATTCCTGAAAGAAACAGAAATTTCATTAGATTTAAACAAAACCTTATCAAAAATTAAAATCCAGAATAATGAATTCATTTTTCCTGATAATCAAAAATTAAATGAATCACAATTAAAAAAGCCGATAAAAGATGATAAAGTTTGCTTCTTAATAAGGGATAATTCTTTAGTTAAGATTCAATTATTTTCTGATGAAACAAACAAATTCTATAAATTAGTTCCGACTAAAGATGCCCCGACAATTGAAATTTCTGGCATCAGGATGCATGCAACTAAAGATATGACTCCAACAGAAGATACAAAAAGAAAAATTGAAACAATTGCTCCGATTCATGGAATTGTTTTGGACACTTGCATGGGTATGGGGTATACTGCAATTGCATCGTCAAAACTGGCAGATTTTGTCATTACATGCGAAAGAGATGAAAATGTTTTAGAGATTGCAAAATACAATCCATGGTCGCAGGAATTATTTACCAACAAGAAAATAAGTGTAATGAAAACAAATGTTTTTGACGAAATAAAAATTTTCAAAAGCAACATGTTTGATGTAGTGATTCATGACCCTCCGAGATTGACTTTGGCGACAGAATTGTACTCATTGGAATTCTACAAACAGATATTTAGAGTTTTAAAAAACAACGGAAAGCTGTATCATTACACCGGAAACCCAGGCAGCAAAAACAGGCACATTAATTTAATCGGAAATGTAAGCAAAAGATTAAAGCAGGCTGGGTTCAAGAATATTGAGAAAGTTCATTACGGGTTGAAGGCAATAAAATAACAATTCTTAAATATTATTTGTTAAATTGAGTTTATATGGCATTAATCGACTCTTGGGTTATTATCAAGGAATTTGTATGGGATAAGCAATACCTCAATCTTCTTGCCTCAACTCTCGTACTTTTTCTTGCAAGCTGGCTTGCATGGTATATTTACTATAAGCAACTCGCAAGAAGGGATTTATTTGAGATTCCAAAATTAAAGCTACAGACAAAATTTGTAAACTTCTTTGATAAGGCAATCTATTTCCTAAAATATTTGCTTATCTTTCCGGTTTATTCTTTCATTTGGTTCCTGATATTTTCATTCCTCCTATTTGCCCTCTCAAAATCAAGAACAATAGAGGAAATCCTGTTTCTTGGCATAATTGTAGTAGCAGCCACGAGGATGGGCGCTTATATAAGCGAGAAATTGGCAGAGGATATGGCAAAGCTCTTGCCATTAACCCTTATAGCAATTTTTCTTATGGACCCAAAAGCAGTAACTCTGGACACTTTCATAGCTTCATTTAACAGTATACTCCTGCAATTGCCCAAAGTTGCAAAATACCTTCTTTTTATAATTGTTGTTGAATGGCTGTTAAGAGTATTCCACTGGACTTTTACATCAATAAAAAAGCCAAAGCAGCAATAGCCGTAAATATTTATAAAGAAAGTGTGTTTCTATACTACTATGTCATTAACAGAAGCGCAGAGATTTCACTTAAAGAAATTCGTAAAGGAACTTGAAAATTTCAAAGGAAGGCACACAGAATTAGTTAGTGTTTATGTTCCTCAGGATTATGACCTGAACAAGATAATCAACCATCTTGCGCAGGAGCAGGGAACTGCATCCAACATTAAATCTTCGGCAACAAGAAAAAATGTTACAGACGCCCTTGAAAGAATGATTCAGCATCTCAAGCTGTTCAAAAGAAATCCACCAAATGGCTTGTGTGTATTTTCCGGCAATGTTGCTGAGCGTGAAGGCCAGCACAATTTCAAAGTATGGAGCATAGAGCCGCCAATTCCATTGAAAACCAGAATTTACCGGTGCGACAAGGAATTTGTCCTAGACATTCTGCGAGATATGCTAGATGTAAAGGAAGTTTATGGATTGGTCGTGATGGACAGGAGAGATGCAAACATTGCATTGCTGAAAGGAAAAAGTATTATCCATCTTGTCAAGACTCATTCTGAAGTACCGGGAAAGTTCAAGGCAGGGGGGCAATCCGCTATGCGATTCAGCCGAATTATTGAAGGCGCTGCAAAAGACCATTACAAGAAAGTTGCGGAATACATGAAAGAAGCTTTCCTGAGCATGCCGGGATTGAAAGGAATAATTGTCGGCGGCCCTGGCCCTACAAAGTATGATTTGGTTGAAGGTGGCTACATAACAAACGAAGTGAAGAAAAAAATAATCGCAATCAAGGATTTAGGCTACACCGGAGAATTTGGGCTGGAAGAGCTGCTTGAAAAATCCCAGGATGTCCTTGCCGCAGAAGATGTAATGGAAGAAAAGAAAATTGTCAACAGATTCCTGGAAATGCTCGCCACAAAGCAGAAAATGGTTGCGTATGGGGAGACAGATGTCATGAGCAAGATAAAAATGGGCGTTGCTGATAAAGTTTTGCTTTCGGAAAATTTATCCGATGAAAAAATTGAGGAATTCGAAGCCGCTGCAAAAACATTCGGAACAGAAATAATAATAATTTCAACACAGACAAGGGAAGGAGCACAACTTCGTGATTTGGGAAAAGCAGCTGCTATTTTAAGGTATGAAGTTCATGGATGATTATCTTGGCAGGACTAATTTTCCCTGCTTTCCAAGTTCTAATATAACTTGTGGCAGAGTTTCTCTGTAAATTTTGTGAGCGTATCTGAATCTTTCCCGACTTTTTCCTAAAAGATATTCGTGTGCTTTCCAAAAACTCCCTTCACTTGGTTTATAAATTCCTTCAAAGAATGGATTATTACCATTTCCTAAATAAAAACAATAACCGTCTTGGATAAAATTATCATGCTTATGGTGACTTGTACTACCTTCAGGCTTTTTTTCACCATACCTTAACTTCCTGTAATGGTGAAAGCTATATTTATTATCCTGGCTACCAAATCCGCTTTCTATTTCATCATTCTTCTTGATTTCAATTCCAATGTAATCATCCGGTTGCCTGCCATCAATATATCCTTTTATAGAAAGATCATGACAATTTAGTTCTAATTCACTGCCATCCTCGGCGAAACTAATTTTAGTTTCCAAAGTGATGAAATCAACTAAAGTTACCGCACCATTTGTCTTCATAGTAACTGATTTATTTCCAATTTTTCCACTAAATAATTGAGGATGTATTGTTCCTTCTTCTTCGAGTCGAAGAATATGATATATTAAATCAGCAATTCCAAAAATTTCAGAATAAGGCTGGGAATGGGCTACTGATGAAGACACTAAAAGGCCAGCCCCACCTGCTGCGGCAGATTTCAAGAATTTCCTTCTTGTTAATTCCATAATTTAGATTAATGGATATCCATTTTTAAATTTATTTCATTATGGAAGACAATCCAAAATCAAAACCTATTTTAATAAGTTCAGACAGATTTTTCTCATGAACATCGCAGAAATGGCTTATGTGGAATTGTATCCCGGAAAAGGTATTGACTATAAAATCTCAGTTAGATACTCAAGGCAGTTCAAACCATATAACGCAAATGTCAGAAGACATGGTAATAATTTGACTTTTCATCTAAGCAGGGACTGGAAAAAAATAAGTAATGAAATCCAGACCGGGCTAATACAGGAATTATTAACCAAAATACTGAAAGACAAAAAGAAAACAATGAACATGGATTTATATTCTTTATTCATGAAAAATGTCCACGTTGCTGTGCCTAAAACAAAAACAGATTCTATTTTGGAAGCGTCTTTCAACAGAAACAATGATTTATTTTTCAATGGAATGATAGATATCCCAAATCTGCAGTGGGGAAATGACTCAACAAGCAAGCTTGGCTGCTATGAATATGGAAGCGATGCAATAACAATCAGCACTATTTTCCAGGATGCAAATCCCATTCTGCTTGATTATGTTATGTACCATGAAATGCTCCACAAAAAATTCAAATTTGAAAGCAAAAATGGAAGAACTGTCCATCATTCTCCGGAATTCAAAAGAATGGAAGCAAAATTTCCAGACAGGGATTTAATGGAGACAGAAATCTCAAGACTGGCAAGAAAGCATCGTTTCAGCTTAAAGAAGGCCATTTTGTCTTTTTAAGTCAAAAAGTTTAAATAGAATAGTCCTGATTACTAAGAAAGACATCAAAATGACTGACAAACTGCTCCCATTGGCTGCAATGGAAAAAATTCTGAAGCAAGGCGGCGCAGAAAGAGTTTCTGACAAAGCCAAAGTAGCTCTGAAAAACGCAATCGAGGAAATTGCAAATGATATTTCTGTAAAAGCAATCCAGTTCGCGCATCACGCGGGCAGAAAAACAATCAAGCCGGAAGATATTAAATTGGCTGTGAAAGAATAATCTACTTGAACGGCGTTTGCTGATGAAAGGCCGCAAGCCACTTATTTTTGGATTTAACATACAGAGAGGATGTCAACATTGAAAATTTTGATTTCTTGCCTTTATTCAAGGTTGTTCCGGATGATTCATAAATTAAAAGAGCAGTGCGCTTAGTAAAAGATACGGCCTTTGGATTGCGGATTTTATAATTTAATAATTTCAGTGAATTTGAGGAAATAGCCTTTAATATATTTTTCTTGTTTGATATTCCAGATGGCCCAACTGCAAAACTGTTATTGGTCGTATGTTCTCCATAAAAATTAGCATTATTGTTTATGTCGGCTTCCCAAAATTTATTCTCCAACGCAGTCAACACTTTTTGCAAATCAGACATAAGACAAACGTAACTAAGAAACTTTAAATATTTTTTGTTTATACGGTTAAATTTAATAAGCGCAATCTTTATAAATCACTCGCCTAAACCAATATAAATTCTAAAAAAAGAAAATATATTTAGGGTGATATTAAAATGTCAGATACAAAGATGGTTGGTGCCAACGAAGTCCAAAAAGGCGGCTTTATACTCATGGGCGGCATCGCCTGCAAGGTTGTTGATCTTGAAATTTCAAAGCCCGGAAAGCACGGCCATACCAAAGTCAGGATATCTGCAATGGGATTGGTTGACGGAAAGAAGCGAATTGAAGTAATGCCGGGCCATGACAATGTTGAAGTTCCTATAGTTGAAAAAAGAAATGCCCAGGTACTGTCTGTTCAGGGAGAAATGGCAAATGTTATGGACGCAGAAAATTATGAAACGTTTGACATTAAGATTCCGGACGAGTTCAAAGGGCAGGTTAAGGACGGAATGTCCATAATGTACTGGGTCATAATGAGCGAACGAGTGATAAAACAGGTAAGAAGCGAATAAAATGGTAAAATTCCCGGAAGCTGACGTAAGAAAATTCAGAAATGTGTTTGTCTGCAGGAAATGCAAGACTAAAATAAAATCCCCGAACATGAAAATTATACAGGGCAAAGTAAGCTGCAGAAGATGCGGCAGCAGGATGTTCAAAGCCGTCAGGAAGAAGTAAACAATGAAATTTTATTTTATTACGTTGTATTATTATTCTGATTTAAACATTAAAAACTGATTTAACGGTAACAAAAATGCTTGATTTCCAGACAATTGCTGCAATAATTTTTGTTGTCATTCTAACTCTTGTTCTTTTTCTAAACAGAAAAAAATTAGAGACAACGTTTCTTGTTCCTTACCTTATTTATTTTTCAATGTACAAGACAAAGCTTGGATTAAATCTGATGGATTCTCTTTCAAAAAAATTCAGAAGAACTACAATTTATTTAGGTTATTTCGGAATTTTTATAGGATTTCTTGGAATGATTGCAATAAGCTACGGATTAATCAGCAACATTTTTGCATTTTTTACAAAGCCCGGAGCAGCTACTGGAGTGGGATTAGTGCTCCCAATCAAGGGAAAAGGGATTTTTTATGTGCCATTCTTTTATTGGATTATTTCAATTTTTGTGATTGCCGTAGTGCATGAATTCTCGCACGGATGGATTGCCCGCGCCCACAATATAAAAGTCAAATCAAGCGGGTTTGCTTTTTTGGGTGGTGGATTCAGATTAGTAGGATTAGTAAGTATTATTATTTCATTGTTTATAAAAACTAAAAATAATTTGATTTTTGATTTCAACAGCAATTTTTTAGATTATTCAAAACCTGAATTCTGGATAATTATCGGAATCATACTTTTAGCTTCATCTTATATAAAAAAAATATCTGAATTAAATGGTATCCCCATAATCCCTGCAGCTTTCGTCGAGCCTGATGAAAAAGCGCTTAGAAAAAGGCCTCATTCCCAGCAGTTAAGTGTTTTTGCCGCAGGCCCTTTGGCAAACATCATCACAGGATTTATTTTTCTGCTGCTTGCGATATTTATGTTAACCCCGATAATAACAGCAGCTATTGAGCCAAACGGCGTTAAGGTGACTGATTTTGTAAAGGGAAACGCAACTTATCCGGCAGAAAGCTCAGGAATAAAAATTGGTGAAACAATCCAGCAGATTGGCAGTACCCAAACCCCTTATGTAGAAAATTTATCGCAGATTCTCCGCAGCAAAAAGCCAGGAGATGTTGTAACATTGACAACCGACAAGTCGTTTTATCAGGTTAAACTGGCAAAAAATCCGGAAAATGAAAGTTCTGCTTACATCGGCGCTTATCTTGAGCAAAGCACGAAGATAAAAGAAAGCGTTCAATCAAAGTATGGGGAATTTTTGCCGAATGCAGGACTCTGGTTTTATGGCTTGTTCATCACGCTGTTCATCTTAAACCTTGGAATCGGCTTGTTCAATCTTGTTCCTCTCGGCCCGTTGGACGGCGGCAGAATGCTGCAGTTGCCGCTGCAGAAATATTTTGGGGAAGAAAACGGGAAAAAAATTTGGGTTTATATAGGATTGATATTCTTGGCTATAATCATAATAAATGTCGGCGCAGGCTTCGGATTGTTTAATTTCTTGAAATGATTTATTAGTTCATAAAATAAAAATCTAAGAACTCTTTGATTTTTCCTTGTTATCAACATACTCTTTAACTCGGTCATTTCCTGTTGGCTTTGCGTTTGGGCCAAGGGCATAGTATATTTTCTCGGCCTCGCCGCCCCATGAATAGTCTCCTTTTTCCTTCTCGATCTTGTTAATTATGAATTCACCAAGGTCAATTCCTTTCTTTAAATGGTAATAAATGCTTCTTAGGGTGACTTTTGGAAATATAGATACATAGACTTTATAGAGCTCATAGCCATATCCCTTCTGCACAAAATGCAGTATCTCAACTATATTCTGCCTTATTTCCGATTTGACTGGCCTTCCTTTCTTCATTGAAGCAGTAATGTTTTACTTATTTATATAATTTTGGCTTCCATATAGAAAATAAATATGCTTAGAGCATATAAATTTGCTCATCTGGTTATTCTTAATTGATTATAGAACGAAGAAATTAACTTAAATCAAAGTAAAATAAGATAGATTTATTATTACACAATATGTCTTATATCTTATGAATTACATTTTCTTATTATCCGGAGATTACATTGATTTAGGTGCGGAAGAAATTCTTAGCCTGTTGTACATCAAAAATTATAAATTAAAAAATAGATTATTAATTTTGGAATTAAATGATAAAAAATCCATTGATAAAATATCCAAAAGGCTGGCTTTGACAAAGAATATTTACGAATTCTTGTTTAAGTGCAAAATTGATGATTTAGTCAATAATATGAAAAATTTTGATTGGAATTCGGTTTATAATGATAATTTCTGCCTAAGAAAATATAATCTGGATAATGATGGGATTTCAGTTAAAAATCCCATTAATAAAAAAAATAATAAAAAATTAATTAATAAGATAATTGGATATAACAATAAAAAACTTTCTGAAAAAAATCTTGCGGGATATTTATGGCGTTCGATAAAAAATCCCAAAGTAAATCTTGTGAATCCAAAAACTGAAATTAACCTATTTTTCTTCAATGGCAGAGTTTATTGCGGATTATTGATAAAAAAAATAGGCTATGACTTTGACTCGAGGAAATCGCACATGAGACCGTTTCCTCATCCAAGCTCGCTCCATCCGAAAGTAGCAAGGGCGCTGGTAAATTTAAGTGAAATCGAAGAAAATGAAATCTTATTAGACCCATTCTGCGGAACCGGCGGTTTTCTTATCGAAGCGGGGATGATGAATATTAAATCAATAGGCTATGACATAAATAAAATCATGATAAAAGGCTGCACTCAAAATTTAGAATATTATAAAATAAAAAATTACAAAATTAAAACAAAAAACGCATTAAATATAGATGAAAAATTTGACTCTCTGGTCACTGACCTGCCTTACGGGCTGAATTCAACCGCAATGACCGATTTTGACGAGGAAAACTGGAAAAAATACAGATTAAACCTAAAAATACAAAAAAAGGATTTTTATGAAAATCTTGAAAAATTTTATTTGTCATTTTTGAAAAATCTAAGAAAGAAACTGAAGAAAAAGGCAGTCATTGTTTTTCCAAGCTACGTGGATTACAGAAAATTGCTGAAATTATCAAAATTTGAAATTGAAAAGGAATTCTCTGATTATGTCCACCGCAGTTTGACTAGGAAGATCGTAAAGATAAAATAAACTATTTTTTCTTTAATTTCTTCTCCAAGGCAGCTATAGCCACCGTAGTCTTAATAACAGTATCCGGATTCAGGGAAATTGAGTCAATCCCGCATTTGACCAAGAATTCTGCAAATTCAATTTTATCAGATGGTCCTTGCCCGCACAATCCTATTTTAACACCATTTCTCTTGCATTTATGTATAGCCTCAAAAATTAATCTCTGAACAGCTGGATTCATTTCATCATAAAGCCTCGAAACTAATTCAGAATCCCTATCTAAGCCAAGTGTCAATTGCGTCAAATCATTGCTCCCAATCGAAAATCCGTCAAATATTTTCGCGAAATCATCAGCCAGGACAACATTTGAGGGAATCTCACACATAACATAAATTTCCAAACCATTTTTTCCCTGAATCAATCCGTATTTTTTCATCTCCGCAATAACTGATTTTCCCTCATCAACAGTCCTGCAGAATGGAACCATTAACTTAATATTATTCAGTCCCATTTCCTCCCGCGCTTTTTTCATAGCCATGCATTCCAGTCCGAAAGCTTCGCGGTAATTTCCGGTGTAATATCTTGAAGCACCCCTCCACCCAATCATGGGATTTTCCTCATGCGGCTCAAATTCCGTTCCGCCGATAAGATTTGCATATTCATTGGACTTAAAGTCCGACATCCTAACAATTACCGGTTTTGGGTAAAAAGCAGCTCCAATCATTGCAACTCCCTGCGCAAGTTTTTCAATAAAAAAATCCACTCTGCTCTTGTAGGAAAAAGTTAATTCGTCAATTGCGTCCTTAACCTTTTTATCTTTTAATTTGTCATAATGCAGCAGCGCGAGCGGATGAACTTTTATGTAGGAGCTGATGATAAATTCTTCCCTTGCCAGCCCAACCCCGTCATTTGGGATGAAAGAAAAATCAAAAGCGCTGTCAGGATTGCCGACATTCATCATAATCATTGTCTTCGGGCGTGTTAATTTTTTCAGATCAATTTTCTTGATGTCAAATTTCAGATTGCCTTTGTAGACTTTTCCGACTTCGCCTTCAGCACAGCTAATTGTGACATCAGTTCCGGTCTTTACAATCTCAGTTCCGTTCTCTGTGCCGACAATTGCAGGAATTCCCAACTCACGCGCAATTATTGCTGCATGCGCCGTTCTGCCGCCCCTGTTTGTGACAATGGCAGATGCAATTTTCATTATCGGCTCCCAGTCAGGGTCTGTTTTTTCCGTAATTAGGATTTCTCCCGGCTTGAACCCGCCAATATCTTCCGCACTCTTAATCACATGTGCTTTTCCGGCGCCGATTTTTGTTCCGACGCTTAAGCCAGTAAGAATTACCTGCCCTTTTTCTTTCAAAAAGTATTCTTCAAGGATATTAAAATTTCTCTGGCTCTGTACGGTTTCCGGGCGGGCTTGTACGATAAATAATTCCCCAGTAATTCCGTCCTTTGCCCATTCCATATCCATGGGCTTGAATTTTTTTGCTTTCGCGGAATAATAATCCTCAATGATGCAAGCCCATTTTGCAAGCTTCAAAATCTCATCATCATTTAGCACAAATTTAAATCTTGCCTCATATTGCACATCAACATTTTCAGTTGAATGTTTGAACCCGTGCTCGCTATAAATCATCTTAATTTTCTTGCTTCCGAGCTTCTTGCTGAGAATAGGCCTGAATCCTTTTTTCAAAGTCGGCTTGAAAACATAAAATTGATCGGGATTGACGGCCCCTAAAACAACATTCTCCCCTAATCCGTACGCACCATTAATCAAAACAGCATCCTTGAATCCGCTCTCAGTATCAATTGAAAACATAACTCCAGAGCACGCTTTATCACTACGCACCATTTTCTGTACTCCAATTGACAGCGCTACTTTAAAATGGTCAAAATGCTTGTCTACCCGATAAGAAATTGCCCTGTTGGTGAATAATGAGGCAAAGCATCTCTTGCACGCATCAATTAATGCACCCTCGCCCCTTATATTCAAATATGTCTCCTGCTGGCCTGCAAAGCTTGCATCAGGCAAATCTTCCGCAGTTGCCGAGCTTCGGACTGCTACATCTGTATGTGCGCCATATTCTTTGCACAGCTTTCTGTAAGATGCAAAAATTTCATCGGTTAATTCTTTTGGAAACTCTGCTTTAAAGATAATCTCGCGAACTTTTCTTCCCCTGTCGCTCAGATTTTTCATATTTGAGGTGTTTAACCCTCCAAGAACTTTTTTTATCTCATCCTTGATTTTTGCTTTTTCAAGAAGATAATCATAAGCGTACGCGGTAACTGCAAATCCATTTGGTATTTTAACTCCCTTGCCGCTTAAGTTCCTGTACATTTCGCCGAGAGAAGCGTTCTTGCCGCCGACTAGAGGCACATCTTCAATGCTTAATTCATTAAACCACAGAACAAACTTTTTTGATTTGTCAGATTTCAAACTATGCACCTCTTTTAAGGGTTCATATTAAAATCTTAGTTATTTAAAGGTTGTGATTTGAAAATACAAAATTATAATCAAATTCCATCTTGATAATTCACGAGACTTCCCTTTAATAATAATTCTATTTGAATATTTGTTAAGTTCAATTCAAAAAAGACTTTCCAAAAATGCTAAGGAGTCCCGAACTAAACTTTTAAAATGAATTTGAATCAATGGAAATATATAAATACTATAGGATACAATATGAATTAAAAATGAAAAAAATAATATTTCTTATGTTATGTATTGTGTTAACAAGTGGATGTGCCAATAATATTGATGACAAAGGAAGTTCAAAGTTAGAAAATAATATTGAGTTCTGCAATAAAATGAGCATTAAAACTCAAGAATTAAAATCATTAAACCTGCCCAATGCATATATTGAACAGAGTCAAAATAAAGAATTCTTAAAAATTTGGAAAGATTATTTTATTCAATATAATCAAATAACTGAAGAATATTTTAACAATCATATCAGAATTGAATCGGATTCAATAATTGATGTTCCTCATCTAAATAATCCTGATTGGGTTAATGATCCAAATCCAAATAAAGATAAATATCTTCAGATAAATTATTTCTTTATTATCGATTGGGTTAATATTCCAATGAAAGGCGGATTTCTTATCAAAAATCAAGATTCTGATGAGTACTTCTCGTTTAATGAAATTAAAAATAATATTGATAGGTACATAAATATTCCCGATAGAACAAAAACAGATATTGGTATTGCTTGGGAAATCGATATAGACTATATCAGAAATCATGAAGACAAAAAAGATATCAATGAATTAAAAAACCATGGAAAAATTGTTGATACAATTATATCTTGTGAAGATGCCATAAAAACATTAACTAAAAAAGAAAAAACCTTGATTCCAAATCAAATTGGTTTTTATAGGGATTTTGTAATAAGGGCACGTGGCAACATAGATAATAAAGTATGCCCACAAGCTTCTATAAGTTTAACTAGTGGAAAAATTATTGATTACTACGACCAACCTTGTATGATTACTTAGTTCGGGCTCTTAATTCTTTTAGTTGATTGGACTTCGTCCTTGATACGAAAGTCTTTTTGAACTTTGCGGACGCAAGTTTCCAGAACTTCGTAACTGGAAAAGAACATAACAGCATATCACATCCAACAAAAACATTTATATACAAATTTTTATTTCATCGAATAAGGTGGTTCAATGTCAAATTTCGTGAAAGTAGCCAGCGTTAATGATTTGCAGCCAGGGGGAAATAAAGTTGTTGAAGTCAACGGAGAGCAGGTTGCATTGTTCAACGTAGACGGGGAATTTTTTGCAATAAACAATATCTGCAGGCACAAGGGCGGCCCGTTAGGAGAGGGATTTCTTGAGGGAGATGTTGTGTCGTGCCCGTTGCACGGCTGGCGCTATAATGTCAAGAATGGATCGTGCCTCACCATTCCAAACCAGCATGTAGCTGCATATGAAGTTAAAGTTGAGGGCAATGATGTTTTAGTTTCTTTGGAATAATCCCAACATTTTCAATAAACTTTTTATTCTACTTCAGCTTTTATAATATTGATGAGCCAAAAACAAAAATTAATTGAACATTGGATTTCTTTAGGCGTAATAAAAGACAAAAAAGTAATTGACGCTTTCAAAAAAATCCCGAGAGAAGCGTTTCTAAAAGACAGAAAAGAAGAGGCTTACGGCGATTATCCTCTTCCAATTGGAGAAGGCCAGACAATTTCACAGCCGACAACAGTAATTATAATGACCGAAGCGCTGGAATTAAAAAAAGGCCATAAAGTTCTAGAAGTCGGCTCTGGGTCAGGATATCAGGCAGCGATAATATCAAAAATTGTCGGTAATAATGGAAAAGTTATTTCAACAGAGATAATTCAGGAATTAGCTGAATTTGCAAAAAACAATATTGAGAAATTAAAAATAAAAAATATAGAATTAATAAAGCACGACGGCTCAAAAGGATACGCAAAAGATGCGCCGTATGACAGGATAATCGTGACTGCAGCATGTCCCAAAATTCCAAAATTCCTCCTAAGCCAGTTAAAGGAAAATGGAATTATCATAATTCCAGTCGGAGATTTAAATGAGCAAATAATGATAAAAGGAATTAAGAAAGGCAGCAGGTTAATACAGGAAGAAATTGGGCAGTTTATGTTTGTTCCGTTAAAGGGAAGATACGGCCATAGCTAAATTTTTTTCTTATTAATTTTAACTTTAAATTTCTTCATTATTTTAATCGCTTCCTGGTAGCTCAGCAGAATGTTCTTGGCGCCGTAATGAGACACAACAGACTGCGCGTTTATAATTCCAAGCTTGATTGCAAATTCCGTATCTTTGTTTTTTAAAAGTCCGCATAAAAATGAGGACGCAAAAGCGTCTCCTGCCCCGGTTGCATCAATTATTTTAACCGGAGGCGGAAATGCAGAATAGATATGTAAACCATCAATTGCATATAGTTTATTTTTTCCGTCTGTAATCACAACAATTTTCGGTCCAAGGTCTTTAAGCTTAAAGAGCATCCTTTCAGGAGTGCCGTTTCCAACCAATAATTCGGCCTCTTCCTTGTTCAAAACTAAGAAGTCAGTTCTGATTAAAATATTCTTAAGGTACCTGCTTCCTTTCTGAGCAAGATACGTGCTTGGGTTAAATGCGATTTTTATTTTATTTTTCTTCGCAAATTCAGCAATTTTTCCTAAAGTTTCAAACGATTTACCCATCATTGCACAAAAATAAAACCATTTGGATTTTATTTTTTTAAATGGGACGTCGTTAATTTTCAATTCATCATTTATTCCCTTATAAGTTAAAATTGTCCTATCATGGTCAAGAGAATCAAGAATTACAGAATATCCTGCATTTCCTTTTCCATGCGCGCACAATAAATCAATTTTTTCCGTCATCAGATTTTTATGGATAAAATCAGAATTCGTTCCTTGCCCGAGCTTTCCAAGAAACCCAACTTTATGTCCGAGCCTCGACAAGGCAACAGCTGTATTTGTACCGCCGCCTCCAACTGTAAATTCCAAATCATCGATTAAAATCTTAGAACCGCTTGGGAAAGCAATCAAATCAGTTTCCCCTTTAGGGTCTATTATTTTTATCAATTCTGAGAAATGTGTTTTCGCGAAAACATCGACAGTAGCGCTGCCAACTGTAATTACATCGTACATAAATTTCACCTTGAATTAGAAGTTTATATAGTTTGTTGTTTTTTAGTAGCTGACAAAAGTATTGTTTTTTATAATCAGTCATCAAAATTAGAAAGACTAAAAATTAAATCAAAACTTTTGACTTTATCTATTTAATTTTATCAAAAACTTATCTTATCCAGAATCTCATGCGCATTTGCTGCGTTCAAATATTTCTCAATATTTTTGTTTCTAAGTTTTACCAAAAACATTGTTTTCAGAGATTCTTTTTCCTGGTTTGAAACTCGTGCAATTCTGTCAGCTTCCACCAATCCATAAGGGTAGCCGACAAATATCGGGTCGCAGCAGTTTGAGGCAAGTTCATTTATAACCTTATCAGCTATCATCTTCTGAATGTTAAAAATTTCAAAACTGAAAACATATTTTGATTTTAAATGAAACTTTGCAAAAAACAATTCTGCTTTATGATTATGGTTATTTATTTCAGCAATCGGATGGTAATACCAAACAGGTAGTTTTGAAATGCCCATCAAGACAGCACTTAACAGATTTCCATTGTCTGTAAACAATGAATTAGTCTTACTGATCGCGCTTAGAATAACATTATTTTCGCTGCAGGATTCATACAAATCATTCAAATATTTATTTTCATGGGTCATGGTGCTTTGAAGGTTTCCATCAAGAACTATTACATCAGCCGATTTGCTGTCGCTTATTGATTTAGCTATTTTAAGCTCGACAAACCTCCTTATAGCATTGGCTGCGCTGCCTATCTCAGCCCGGTTTATTCCGTTCATCAGTGTGTGGTCAAAAGAGCTGAAAGATATTTCATCAATACTTATTGAATTCCCTACGTTGAAAAAAGATGCCTCGTAGCATATTTCATTATTTTCATTTACCGCCTTGATAAAAGAAAAAATATCAAATCTTTTAGATAAAATCTTTTTATTATTTTTATAAACAATAAAGCATACCCTTATTAAATTTAAAGAAAAATTAGCAGAACCTAATATTTCAGCATTTCCCCCGTCAATAAAGGCAATTTTCTTATCAGAATTTGATTTTTTTATTTCGTGAAAATTTTTAACGTCAATCTTATGCGCGCGGTATCCTTCCCCTGAGAATTTAGGGTACATTTCTGTCAGCATTGATTTTTCATTTATTGATTCCAGAATTTTTTTGATGACTTCGTCGAACATGGAATATGAGAATAAGGATTAATTTTTAAAATTATTGATTTCAAACCCCGTAAACCGTCTGCCTTGCATCGCTGAAATGAGGCGTGCTATCAATCAGCCCTTTGTTCATAAGCAGGGTGAGGGCATATCTCACAGTTCTTTCCGGCATAAGAGAAGAGTCTATCAAATCTTTTTGCGTCATGCTTCCTTCATGCGCCAGTATTCTGTAGATGAGTTTTGCGCTTGCCGGCAAATCTTTCAGCTTGCCTACATTTGTATGAATAGTTCTTTTTTTCAGCCTGCTTTCCAGCTGGTATTCCTTTGAAAAACTAACAAAATTAGCGGAGTAAGGTGATTTCTCAATTATTAATTCATCGGAATGCACCGGCAGCCTCACTTCTCCGTCAATTATCAATATAGGTTTAGCCCCTTCAATATCCTTGATTTTTATTTTTGTACTGTCTGATACAACAAGCGGGGAATGTTTTTCAAGGGAAGAAATTGAAGTTATGGTAAAAATGTTCGGCTCATCCAGAACAATAGGGCCTCCCGCAGACAATGAATAGCCGGTGCTTCCGGTCGGTGTGGCAATAACTATTCCGTCGCTTGAATCTTTCCAAAATGTATCCTCATTTAACGCCAAAGAATACTTCAATAAAGAGGCGCTTTTAGATGAAAACATACCAATATCATTCAGCGCAATGGAAGTCGTTATTTTATCAAACCTTGCAATCAGTCTTGACCTCTTAAAAATGGTATATTTTTTTTTCTTTATCAAATTTAGATAATGCTTCAGATTAAGCGCATTTGCTTGTGCCAGAAAACTTTGGCTTGATCCGACAGCGAAAAGTGGAATCTGCAATTTTCCCAGCTTCCTGAATGTTTCAAGAATAAATCTGTCATCCCCGACTGCTATCGCAACCTCATAATCCTTTTTTACTGCGGTAATTTCTTTTTCAAAATCATAATTCAGCTTGTTTTCTCTTAAGTAGGTTAATGCAATTTTTGCAAGTTCCTCTGATTGCCTGTCTGCCTTTGATATTACGAGATACATACGGCAAAGTAAAATAAAGTGATTAATATATCTTTCTATTTATAGGCAAAATTTGCCGCTTTATCTGATTCTTAATAATCACATTGCCTCTTCAATTAGGTATATAAATAGTATAACTTTAGCTAGATTAATGGAAAGCAAATTAATGCCGCCAGTCTTGGTAAGTGAAGAGCAAAAACTAATTGATTTAATTCTAGAATTAAAAAAACAGAGAAATGCAGTAATTCTCGTCCATAACTATCAAAGGCCGGAAATGTTCAAAATTGCCGATTACATAGGGGATTCATTAGGATTATCTGTCAAAGCAGCTGAAACAAAAGCCGATGTAATACTCTTTTGCGGCGTTAAATTCATGGCTGAAACTGCAAAAGTCCTAAGCCCATCCAAAACAGTTTTGCTGCCGAATCTCGATGCCGGATGCTCGCTCGCAGATATGGCAACCGTTGAGAAATTAAAAGAAGTAAAAAATAAATATCCAGATGCTGCCGTCGTAAGCTATGTCAATACAACTGCCGAGGTAAAGGCAATTTCAGACATTTGCTGCACCTCTGCCAATGCAGTTGAGGTTGTTAATTCACTGCGCAACAAAAGAGTCATATTCCTTCCAGATAAAAATCTTGGAAGATACGTGCAGGAGCACACCGAGAAAGAAATAATTTTATGGGATGGCTACTGTTTTGTACATGACAAGCTTGATGTAAACACTTTGAAAGAATTCAAGCAGAAATATCCTGACGCTAAAGTAATAGCACATCCTGAATGCAAAGATGAATTATTGAAATTATCGGACCACATCTGCGGCACCGGAGGAATGGCTAAGTTCGCAAAATCAGACGGCTCCAAGAATTTTATTGTGGTAACAGAATGTGGCATGACAGATAAATTACGGCAGGACGTTCCTGAAAAAAATTTCCTTTCATTCTGCAATGTATGCCCGTACATGAAATCCACAACCCTCCCGTTAGTCGCCAGGGCGCTGATTACAAACCAAAATGAGATAACCTTGCCGGAAGATATAATAAAAGGCGCGCGAAAAGCGATAGACAGAATGCTGGCTGTTTCAAAAAATGCAGCGTAGAGAAGATAGAATTGGTGAATTCTGGGATAGGAAAGGCGGGCTGAGCATTAAGAATAAAGATTACAGGAACTTCGTCGGCAAACTTCAGTCTCTCCTGTTGCGAAATGATGTGAAAAAAAAAGACCTTGCGACGTCTCCATTGAAAAAAAAGATTAAGGCAGTGATTATTTCAAAAGATGAGGGCATTGTTGCAGGACTGGATGAATTCTCTCTTATAAACAAAGACTTAAAGCTAATATTTTTCAAAAAAGACGGCGAGAAAATAAAAAACAAAGATGTCATCGTTGAAATTACAGGGGATGCAAGAATTATTTTGCCAATGGAACGAACAAACCTCAACTTGCTTCAAAGAATGAGCGGAATTGCAACATTGGCATTTAATCTGTCAAAGATATCAGGCAAATCAAGAATAGCCGCAACCAGAAAAACCCCGTGGGGGCTAATGGACAAAAAAGCCGTGAGCGTTGGGGGGGGATTAAGCCATAGGCTTAGCCTTAATGACGGAGTAATCATCAAAGACAATCATTTGGAGCTTCTTAAGTATGATTTTAGAAAAATAATAAACCTTTACAGAAATGCATCAAAAAGAATTGAAATTGAAGTAGAGAATAAGAATAATGCGATAAGTGCGGCAACAGCAATAAAATCAGCTTTAGATAAAAATAATAAACATATTTTTGCGTTAATGCTTGATAAAATAAATCCGCATGAAATAAAATCGATAATAAGAACATTAAAAAAAATGGATGTTTACAATAGCATATTGCTGGAAGCCTCAGGGAATATAAATGAAGGAAATTTGGCAAATTACGCAAGCTGCGGAGTCGATATAATCTCTATGGGGTATTTGACAAACTCTGCAAAAGCTCTTGATTTGTCGCAGGAAATCCGATGAAAACAGGAATAATTGGATGCGGATTTATTGGAACTGTAGTTGCCGAGTTTATTGATAAAACTGGGGATTTTAATTTAATTGGAATAAATGATATTGATAAAAATAAAGTTGACGAATTGATTAAAAAATTAAGAAATAACAAACCTATATTTATGGATTTAAATGATTTGATAAAAAATTCAGACTTAATAATTGAATCGGCAACAAAAAATGTAATTGAGCCTATACTGAAAAATGAAAATCTTGACAAAAAAGACAAAAAATTATTGATGATGAGCACCGGCGGTCTGATTAATAATCTGGATTTATTAAGCAAAATAAAAAATTGCGAAATATTGCTCCCTTCAGGGGCTATTGCAGGATTGGATGCTATTAAATCTGTTTCAGGTATGATAAAATCATTAACTTTGACGACAACAAAGCCTGTAAGGGGGCTAGAAGGCGCGCCTTATATAGTTAACAATAAAATTGATTTAAGTAAATTAAAAGGCATAAAAGTAATTTTTGAAGGGGATTTAAAGGAAGCTGTTGCCGGTTTTCCACAAAACATAAACGTGGCAGCAACACTTTTTTTAGCATCAAAATTTGAAAATATCAAAGTAAAAATTGTTGCAGATCCAAGTACAAAATTTAATACTCATGAAATAGAAGTTATCGGAGAGTTTGGAATTATAAAAACATTAACGCAGAATCTTCCCAGCAAAAATCCAAAAACAAGTTATTTGGCGGTGTTAAGCGCAATACAGGCGATAAAAAATATTAAAAATAATGTAAAAGTCGGGAATTAATTTTATTGGTTTTAAAAGAACTGTCCAAAAGAAATGTTTAAATATGTAGTTCTTGATTGATAATTTATGAGAACAGTAGTTGAAAGATTATTTGGCAGCAAAACAGAAGCTACTTGGGCATCATTGGCGCACAGAGATGTAGCAAAAGTCGTATCAGAACTATGGAATCTAGAGGAAGATTGGAGCAAGAAAGTAGTCTTGATTCAAGAATTTTTAAAAGATTGGAATCAAAAATGGGATTTGAGAAAATTTGAGGAAAGTATTAGATCTATCAGAAGAATAGACAGCAAAGAACAAGAAGAATCGAAGCAAAGAAAAAAAGCTATTCTTAATTTAAGGAATATATTACAACATTCATACTTTCCTATTTCGCATTCTATTAGAATCAAAAAACTATTTGAAGATGAAAAAAGCTTATTGAATAGGTTGGAAGATAACTTGGGCAGACAATTACAGTTTATAGACTATTATAGAGATAAAGATATTGGTGTGCTTCGCTTCAATATAAATAAACTAATTGAATTATTAAAAGAAGAAAAACAAATTTTATCGCTGGAAGAACAAGATACTAAGCCTTTAGAAGAATTAGATGCGATTCTAAAAGAAAATTTAGGCCGTGAGATTGCCGAGAAGACTTATGAAGCAAGAAAAAAAACTCTTGCATTATTAGGATTTCCTTTTGATTCTTATCCAGATTTAGGAGAGATACTAGTCAGGGAATGGGAATATACTACAAGATTAATGAAGATTTATCGTGACCAATTCAATAAAAAAAAGTATTATCAGAATATCAAAGCATATCTTCTTCCTAATGTAATAAATTTAGATAAAATAATAAGAAAATTTGGCTTAGAAGACATTGTTAACTCTATTTTCTCGGTTAAGGACTTGAAGTATTCTTGGAATGTAGATGATTTTTTGAAGGCGCTTAAGAATTTGGAAGAGTTAATAATGAGGGAAGGAATTAACAAAGTTTGTTCTGAATTAGTTGAAATATGTAATTCCAGTTCAGTTCATTCTTTGTATGGTGTTAGTAAGGCCTGTGAACTAGTAAACCACTTTGGCTTAATGGTATTTATTGATTTAGGCAAAGAGGTTAAAAATGAATTTAATAGAGTATTTGACACAATGAGGGGATTACTTTTCTCATCTGGCATGGGAAGAATTAGTGAAGAAGAAATTTTAAAATCAATGACTTTGGATATGGTAAGAGTAATTGGCACAGCACTTGCAAAAACTTCGTATTGGGATGGAAATTATTATAAAAGTAGAATTACAGATGCTATATTATTTTATGAAACCAAAACAGCCGAAGAATATATCCAACACGTATTATTGCTTGCGAAAATAGCAAATGAAAACACTAATTCAGAATTAATTTTAGGTTTTTGCCAAAAATTCGTTGGAATGATAAATAAAAGAAATTATGAGAAAATACTTAGTCAACTAAGGGCAATTATCCAAGCAAGTGGAGACAATGCAGAAGATATTTTCAAACATGGTCTTAATTCATGCTATTTAATAATAAATGAAGAAAATATACTACAAACAGGGATGCAATTAAACGATTTGGCAAAATATTCTGGCAGAAATTATCGTCTTGTGCTTGAACATCTTAATCCAGAAATCATTCAACAGTTTGGAATGTTAGCTCATGTTGAAATTGCAAAAATTGCTGGTGAAGACTCGCTGGATATTATTAGTTATGGGCTTCCTGCTTGCATGGAAACTGTTAGGGGCGGTGAATCTATTAGAACAGTGACTATATTTCTAGTTGAAATCTTCAAACAAGCAGGAAACCTATTAGAGTTCCTAAAAGAACATAGTGATATACTGACCATATGTATAACCAAATTTTTATCAGAAATACCAGAAGATAAGAAAACTTCAAATGATTTATCAAAAATAGCAAGAAAGATAGTATCATATACCAAAATTAGAGATATTTGTGCAAGAAACTTTTTCTATGGTACATTTGGTGATGCTGAGTTACAATCGCTTATGGGTCAGCTGGATATGCGCATTTTAACTACTAAATTCCCCGCAGATATAAAAAATCTGGTTAAGCTCGCTTATGATTTGAAGGAAGAGGGTTACATCAAATGGTATATGATGCGCAATCTTAATGCTCTAAAAAAATTAAAAAGTTATGGAATTAAACTTTCTGTTTGGCTCGGAAACCAGCAACTGCATCTTGTTCAGAGAGTTGTTGCGCCAGGAATTTCTAATATAAGCCCAGAAGAATACAAAAAACGTGCAATTAATGAACAAATAGTTTCATTCTCCGATAATTTACTATTGCTATTTTCTGAAGAAATGATTTCAAATAGAGAGGAAAGGGACAAATTATTTCAAAATATTGCAAATAAAACGTGTTCTGTATTATCAGTTTCAAAAAATGAAATAATTAACAGCGAAACTTATCTCAAGGTATGCTCTTTAAATACGGATAGGGTTCCAGATGTAATAAATAAATGTATATTACCTCAAGTCCAAGACGATAATAAGATGATTAGAATAGTAAATCCAGAAAAAATACAAAGATTTTTTGGAATGAGAGGGGACTTGGAACAAATAGCTGAATCAATTACTAAGATAATTGCAGGAAAAACGGGTGAAGCAAGAATTCTTCAACTATCATTTAATGTTTCAAAAAAGTATCCGCTAAATTTACAATTAAAAACTAAATGGACTAGGGGAATGACTCATTTCTTTCAGCCAAGCGTGCTTACAGTTGGCAACGATGGAGGATGCTGTGTAGCAATGGGTGGCGTAAATGAATTTGCTGGATTTAATTTTTTTCTTGATGGCGATGCTCTTTTAATCAATATAATGGATGATAATAAAAAACGCGTTGGTATGATGCTTGCTTTTGCCTCACTTGAAAACAACCAGCCGATTTTAGCATTGAATACTGTAGAAACTCCATTTAGAGCGGATTCTTCGATATATCCACTATTTTGCGATCTTTGCATGCAAATGTTTGGAGCATTTGCGCATGTAGCAGGATTCCATAAGATTGTTATTGGAAAAGGCTATGGATCTGATTATTTCCAAGAAGCTTATCCTGAGATAAAAATTTCGATGCAAAAGATGAATCCTTTTAAAACTGATAAAAAATACTATACAAATGCATTTGAAGGTGGCCAAATGCAGGAAACTCCCGACGGTATAGTTCTTTCTTACAGTGGAGATGCTCATTTAATATGGGAAAAAGCACAAGGAATAATGAGAAATAAACTGGCTGCGGATAGTATTGAATATAATAGGGAATTTAAAAGAGCGGCGTAGTATTAATGTCATTTTTGATTATTTTTCATAACTTTTTTATATTATCAACTAAATTCTATATAAAATATTCAAAATATAAAAGAAAATGTATGAATTAATCATTTGCGAAAAACCCGCAGCGGCAAACAAGATAGCTGAAGCGCTGGCTGACGGCAAAGCAATAAAGGAAAATATTCAAGGAGTGCCGTACTATAAAATCACTCACGGCAAAAAGGATATCGTTGTAGCCTGTGCAGTCGGCCATTTGTACGGATTAGCTGAAAAATTAAAAAAAGGGTGGATATTTCCGGTATTCGATATAGAATGGCAACCTGTTTCTGAAAATTCCAAAGGAGCTGCGTTCACTAAAAAATATCTTAATACTATCAAAAAACTTGCCAAAGATGCAAATGAATTTACGGTTGCCACAGATTTTGACCAGGAAGGGGAAGTGATTGGCCTGAATATTATACGTTATCTCTGCAAAAAGAAGGACGCAAACCGCATGAAATTCTCGACATTGACTAAAGATGAATTGAGGGAATCTTACAAGAATAAGTCGAAACATATAGAATGGGGCCAGGCAGAATCTGGCGAAGCCCGCCATTTTTTAGATTTCTATAATGGCATAAACTACTCACGCGCGCTCACGGCAGCCATAAAAAGCACAGGTGCCTTCAAGATAATGTCAACCGGCAGGGTGCAGGGGCCTGCGCTGAAAATAATTGTTGACAGAGAAAAGGAAATAAAAGCTTTCGTCTCAAAGCCTTTCTGGCAGATTCAGTTTTTAGGGGAGCACAACAGCAAGGAAATAATTGCATGGCATAAGGAAGATAAGTTCTGGGAAAAAGAAAACGCAGATGCAGTCCTAGAAAAAACAAAAAACCAGAAAGAAGCAAAAATAGACAATCTCGACAGGAAGCAATTCAACCAAATGCCGCCGTTTCCTTTTGACCTCACATCACTCCAGGTTGAAGGCTACCGCTGCCATGGAATTTCGCCAAAAGAAATTTTAGAAATTGGGCAGGAGCTTTACACTTCCGGATATATTTCATATCCAAGAACATCAAGCCAACAATTGCCTCCAGCGATAGGGTACATGAAAGTCCTGAATGACCTGAACAAACAAAAGCAATATTCTGATTTGATTAAGAAATTACTCAAAAAATCTTCTCTAAAGCCAAATAATGGAAAAAAAACAGATCCGGCGCATCCTGCAATATATCCTACAGGGATTATTCCAGCAGAGCTTACCGAGAGGGAATCAAAAATATATGATTTAATTGTAAAAAGATTCCTTGCAACATTCTCAGATAATGCCGTACGGGAGACAATGACTGCCGAGATAAACTGCAATAATGAAATTTTTATCGCCAAAGGGACAAGAACGATAGAGAAAGGCTGGCACGAATTTTACTCTCCTTATGTAAATTTGGAGGAGATTGAGCTTCCAAATATGAAAAAAGATGACAAAATTAAAGTCAAAACAATAGAACTGCTAAGCAAGGAAACCCAGCCTCCAAAAAGGTATACTCCGGCATCGATAATCAAAGATTTGGAAAAAAGAAATCTCGGAACAAAAGCGACAAGGTCTGAAATAGTCGATACATTGTTCCAGCGCGGTTACGTGCAGGGCAAAGCAATCGAAGCCACAAATCTTGGAATTTCAATGGTTGAAACTCTTGAAAAATACTGTCCTAAGATTCTGGATGAGGATTTAACAAGAAAGTTTGAGATTGAAATGGACAAGATAAGGGATGGCAAGCAAAAAAAAGAGCAGCTCCTTGAAGATGCAAAAGATGCAATAACAAAAATAACCGCAGAATTAAAAAAGCACCAAAAAGAAATCGGAACTGATTTGCAGAAAGCAAACAAGGAAACACAGGATGAAATGTCTTTTCTCGGAATTTGCCCGATATGCAAGCAAGGAAATATTACAATGAGAAGAGGAAAGTTTGGAGCCTTCGCAAGTTGCAATAGATACCCAGATTGCAAGACAATTTTCTCGATACCAAAAAATGCTTTGATAAAGCCTGCAAAAAAAGACTGCGAGACATGCGGATTTCCAAAAGTCTTGGCAATCAAAAAGGCAAGGCAGCCGCAGGAATTCTGCCTGAACCCAAAATGCCCGACAAAATTAGTTGAAGGACAGGCAGGATTGGATGCAAAAGCAATTGCAACCGGAGAGACAAAAAGAAAATGCCCAAAATGCAATGAAGGTGATATTGTCTTGAGAAGTTCGATTTACGGAAAATTTTATGGATGTTCGAAATACCCAAAATGCCGTTATACGGAAAAACTGGTAAACAACAATGATAAAAATAATGATAAAGAAAATAATGAATAGTTCACAATCCACAAGCTTCTTAAATCTACAATCATTTCCACTATTATGAAAAAAATAATTATTTTGCTTTTAATATTAAATTTAATTCTTCTTCCATCTGTTCTCGCAAAGCAGGGCCACATGAAACTTCTGGCAGTAAAGGAAACAGAAACAGGGATGGAAGGCGGAGTTGCAGACTTATATTTGGAAATAGTGCCAGGATCAGGCAGAGTTTTTCTTGAAACATTCCCGCTGACAAAAACTGACACCCAGATGTCAACAAGGTTTGCCAAGGCAATGGCATGCGATTTAACTGACAAAGAATGCAACAACTATGATTTTTTTTATACTATAACTGCTGATTCCTCGATCATCGCAGGCCCCAGCGCAGGCGCTTCAATTGCTGTATTAACAGTCGCTATGCTGGAAAATTTTAATTTGAATGAAAATTATGCTATTACAGGCACAATAAATTCAGGGGGATTAATCGGCCCTGTCGGCGGATTAAAAGCAAAAGTTGAAGGAGCAAAAAAAGCAGGATTGAAAAAAGTTTTCATACCTGCGGGCGAGATAATTGTAAAAATTGACAACGAAACTGTTGATTTAAAAAATTTATCAAAAAGTTTAGGGATAGAAATTGCTGAGATATCGACACTGGACGAAGCGGTGAAAGAATTTACCGGGCATGAATTAACAAAAAAATTCAAAAATATAGAAATCGACGAGCAATACAGGAATACTATGAAATCTCTTGCAAAATCTCTTTGCGACCGAAGCAGCCAGCTCAAATCAAATGCGTCAAAAATAAATTACCCAAACGCATCTTTACTTAAGGAAGATGCAAACAATTTGACTTTAAAGGGAAAAGGTGCTTTTGAGAAACAAACTTTTTATTCATCAGCAAGCTATTGCTTCGGGGCAAATGTAGAGTTTTCAACTTTATTGCTATTATCCAAAAATTTATCAAAAAACCAATCAGCTAATGAAGCCAACCGATTAAAAAAAGAAATAAATGAGTTTAGAAACAGAATTGACAGCGTAAAAAGAAAAACAATAACAGACCTGGAAGCGTATATTGTAGTCAAGGAAAGGCTCTCGGAGGCAGAAGAGTCTGCCAATGCAGCGCTTGAAATATTAAATAAAACCAACAGAACAGAAATTATTGCAAGGAATTTAGCATATTCTTCTGAAAGAATAAAGTCAGCCGACTCATGGTCGCAGTTCCTGGGAAAAGGCGGGAGGGAGTTTAATCTCGATAAAGATATTCTCAAAAAATCCTGCCAGGCCAAAATCAGCGAAGCAGACGAGCGCGCGCAGTATGTTGAATTGTACTTCCCGGGAACTATGGGCAATGTAAGAAAAGAAATAGATGCTGCAAACTCAAATTTGGAAAATGGGGATTTTGAGATTTGCCTTTCAACAGCAAGCCGCGCAAAGGCTGATGTCGACGTGATTTTGAGCGTTTTCGGAGTTGACAGCGAGCAGTATAAAAATTTGGTTGAGAGGAAACTCGACATTGTAAAAAATAATATTGCCGAAGAAACAACGAAAGGGATTTTTCCGATATTAAGCTACAGTTATTACGAGTATGCAAATTCTTTAAAAGATAGGGATGTTTTTTCAGCCCTTATCTACTCGGAATATGCCCTTGAGCTTGGGGATTTGGACATTTATTTCAAAGAAAATTCTCCTGCAAAAAAAACAAACCGTATCGACAGGCAGAAGTTTGGCATTTTTCTGGCTGGCGTTGTGATAGGAGTAATAGCGGTCTTATTAATAAGAAATCCAAAAAATAAGCCTTCAAGAGAAAGAAAAGTAAAATAATAATATTAAATTTTGGACAAAAATATTATTTTTGAAAATAAATTAAAAAAATTATTTGATTTAAAATTTAGAATAATAAAACCCAAGCAGAACAAATTGCTTTGTCCTGCCGGGAAAAAAGAGGTGATAGATTATCACTTTTGCAAGTGATATTATCACTGTGAGATAAAATATTCAATTTATTACTAAAAAATGAAAACGCTTCTATATAAATTTTTCCATCAGATTATTATTTTGTCGTCACTGTTTGGAGTAACTTTTCTGATAATTTCCTGTGCAGCGGTAACCGGCAGCACTGTACCGCATGAAAACGCAAGCGATCCGGAAGTTTATTTCTGCCTGAAAGATGACTGCGGCAAAATGCTGGAAAGGAATATAGCATCCGCCAACCGCTCAGTTTACTGCGCATTTTATGATATAAATCTTCAAAATATCATAAATACACTTGCATCCAAAAGCAAGTCAGTAGATGTAAAAGTTGTAATTGACAGTGCAAACCAGCGTGGCCAAATAAAAGGAAATGCATTGCGAGAAGACAACAATAACCAGCTCATGCATAACAAATTCTGCTCAATCGACGGAAAAATAATAACAACCGGATCGTTTAATCCGACTTTCAATGACAACAGCAGGAACAGCAATAATCTTGTTGTAATTTATTCAAAAAATCTGGCAAGTAATTACAATGAGGAATTTAATGAGCTCTGGGATGGGAAGTTCGGCAAAGGGGAAAAGGTAAAAAATCCGGTGGTTTATGTAAACGAAATAGAAATCCAAAATTATTTCTGCCCAGAAGACGGCTGCGCTTCACATATAATCACAGAGATAAAAAGCGCCCGCAAGAGCGTTTACTTCATGACGTTTACATTTACCAATAAAGATATTGCCGACGCGCTGATAAGCAAAAAAGGGATTGACATTAAAGGAATTTTTGACGCGGGCCAGGCTGGAAGCAATTTCTCGCAGTTTGAAAAGCTCAGCGGATTTGGCATGAGTGTAAAGAAAGACACAAACAAGTACAAGATGCACCACAAAGTGTTTATTATAGATAATGAAACTGTGGTCACCGGCAGCTTTAATCCGACTGCAAGCGCTGAAAACAAGAATGATGAGAACATTATCATAATAAAAGACAAGAATATTGCAGGCAGCTTTCTGAAAGAGTTTGACCGGCTTTGGGGATAAATCAAAAATTATTTAAAGGAGTTTGTTGCAATCTATTCTGATTTAAAATGGCAGAAGAAAAAGAAGAACCCGAGGATTTCAACGACAAGGTAAAAGAAGAGGATAAAGATGACCTCGAAGACAAAGATGATGAAGACTACAAGGAAGATGACAAGGATAAAGATGACGATGAAGAAGACGATGGGGATGAGGAATAAAGTGATATTACTATTTTCCAGCAGATTATAATAAGCTTTAAAAACAACTTATGATTTTTATTTCTTATGAATGAGATTATGATTACAGGCACAGTCGCACTTGATACTATCCAAACTCCTTTCGGAAAAGTAGAAAACGCGCTTGGAGGCAGCGCGGCGTACGCTTCTTTTGCCGCCAGTTTTTTTTCAAAGCCGAATATTTTATCCGTGGTGGGCAATGATTTTCCACAAGAATATATTGAACTATTAAGAAAAAGAAAGATTAATCTTGACGGGCTTCAAATATCCGGAAAGACTTTTCACTGGGAAGGATTTTACGAATTTGATATGAACGAGGCCACGACAAAAAAAACAGAGCTCAATTCTCTTGCAGAATTCAAAGCAGATATGCCTAAAAATTATAAAGAAGCTAAATATATTTTCCTGGCGAATATTGATCCGGATTTGCAGCTTGAAACCCTTAGCCAGATAAAAAAGCCAAAATTTGTTGTGATGGATACAATGAATTTTTGGATAAGCGGCAAGAGAAAATCTTTGATTGACTTGATAAAAAAAGTTGACGTTCTGCTTCTTAATGACGGTGAAGCAAGGCAACTGTTTAACACTGCCAGCTTGGTAAAAGCCTCGAGAGAAGCCCTTAAATTGGGTCCTAAATCTGTCATAATAAAAAAAGGCGAGCACGGCGCTTTATTATTTACAAAAGACAAGCATTTCAGCGCCCCAAGTTACCCTCTTGAAGAAATCAAAGACCCAACCGGATGCGGAGATTGTTTTGGAGGAGCTTTTATCGGCTATCTCGCGAAAACAAATGATTTAAGCGAATCTAATATGAGAAAAGCAATTATTTATGGAAGCATTGTTGCATCATTTAATGCAGAAGATTTCAGCTTGAATAGATTAAAAACCTTGACTATGGATGAAATAGAAAAAAGGTTTAATGAATTTAGAGATATTCGGGAATTTTGATTTTTATTATTAAGTTATCTTATCGTCATTATTAAAAAAATTTTACTAATTTCTCTTACTAATAAAGTTCTAATCTTTCCAATATTCTTTATTTACAAAAACTTTGGATATGACATTCCCTGTCACAGCACCGGATGATTGGCCTGAAGAAGTCGTTTGCATTGGAACTGGGGGATTTGTAGAATCAGCGCAGTTCTTATCTATCCAATTTATAACATCTTTTTTTGTAATCTTTTTTACTGGCGGCGCCTTGTCCAAATCGCTTGGGTGCTTTTTCAAGTAAGCCAAAACAACTTCATCGATCTGATTAATTGGCTTGGTTGTTGTTGGAGGTTGGGATACTACAACATTCCCGAATATGCCTGGAGATGAAATTGTCTTTTTTGAAGATGATTCAGAGTTTTTGGATGCAACTGATGTGCTTGCAGTGTTGTCATACTGGACAGTATAAACTCGCCCTGGAACCGAGACTATAAGCAGGTTCTCTCTCGTCCACGCAAATACCGGCGTGGAACCATCCATCACAACATAAACCAGATTTCCATCGATAGTTTGAGTATAATAATTCACTTGTTCCAGTGCCTTATTTAAAAATTCAAACATAACTTCCCTGCTGCCAAAAACATAAACACCTGCCTGATTGCTTAACTGTTCAGTTGAATAATAAGCGACATAGGTGTCAATGCCCAGAGAGTTATCTGGTGAATGGACGGCATTTTCAAGCTTGTATAATCCTATATCATTTAAAATCAAATATTTGCCTGTCTTTTCTCTGTCAAGAACTGAAAATGAAGTGTAGGCATTGCCATTAAAATTTCCAGTACCTACATTTACGTTGTAATATCCTTCATAAGCTGTATTGGAAAAAATTCCTTGGTAACTGCAGGTAACTGGTATATTGGAATTAGTTGTTGCAACAGAGCATACTGATGCAGTCATTGTTACTTTAGTGCCCTGATAATTAGGATCCTGAACTTCTGCTATAATAGCCTCAGGAAATCCTGCTGAAGAGGTTGCCGAGGCGCTTATTGAAACTTTTTCATTCAAACCATAAAACTTATTGTCTGTTTCAACTTTATCAATAGTGATTCCGGCAGATTGCGCGCATGCGCCGTCCTTGCAGCCATTTGGGCATTCATAATAAACCGATTGTAGTTTGTTCCTTTCACAGTAAAACTCCTGTAAAGTGTTCTTAGTCGCAGGTCTCTTAGCCACAGGATCATTTTCCCTAAGAATAGATTGGATGGATTCAGTCAAGCATGAGTCTTCCGCAAACGGGCATCCACCAGTGCCACCGCCTTGAACAGTATCTAAAATACTGTAATCACATTCTGTAGTCTGACCTTTCACATAATAATCCTTTCCACCATCAGAATCCGTGCATTGCTGCACCGGCGACTCAACGGTATATTCTACTCCGCTAAGTTTATAGTCCTTGTAATTTGCCAAAACTCGTGCGACTGCCAAAGTATCGCTGTCATAAAATCCCTTGACAACAAGATGAGCAAATCCATTATATGAATAAAGATTTATTTTTCCCAAACCCGGCTTTAGGCCCTGAGCACAGTCCACAGGATATCCTTCAATTTGGGAAGTTATTGCATTCGCGCACGAGCCGCCGACAGATATTATGTTTTGCTCAATTCCATTAACTTCGCTTGCAAGTTTGAAAGGACCAGGATCAATAGGTTTCAATCCCCCTATAATGTCTGATACAGCCAGAACATCATTGCTCCCGGCATAGTCACCAACGACAAGAACTCCATTAAAACTGTTGCCTTTAGTAAACATATTTGGGTAATCGGACAAATCAAACTCTTTACTGCAATCCTGTGGGCATGTAGGTATAACTGATTTTAAAACTAGCGTATTGCCCCAGCCGGCACCAAACAAGTCCGATCTTTCCTGGACCGTCAGGATGCGTTTCCATAAACCGACTTCGTCTATTTTTCCATTTATTTCTAGGTCATCCACATCTCGGAATGCACCAATTGTAAACATAGAATCCTTGTCTGTTACCCCTGAACTATATGAAACGACATTAGGCTTGCCATTGTTGACCTGTATTCCTATTTGATTATTTACGCTGTCATGCCACGCAACGATAAAGTACCAATTGCCTGCTGAAGGTGATCCAAAATTATCCGCGACTATCGGTTTCGTAGTACCAGAACCATCATAAACTGACCAGACAAATCTGTCGCTTGTAGCCAAGAATCCTTTGTCGTAAAGCAATACGTATTCTCTTGTAGCTCCAGTGTCGCCCTTTGCGATAATTGCCATGCTTTTGTCTGTGCTGTCAAGCCTGACCCATCCCGCAAATGTGAAATCTGTATCACCCGGAGAAACAATTATGTTGTCAGCTACGCCAAGATATTGCTCGTTCGCCCTTATGCTTGTGGCTGTGAACTTAGCAGTGTAGCCTTTAACACCCGAAGTATCATATGTAACTCCATTGAAAGGCACCAGATGGTTATTTCCTACAATATCCTTTCTGTTTCCTGAAGTCTCGTCAAGTTTCCAATAGGAAACAAGACTATTAGTCAATGTACTACTTGAATCTAATTCAAAAACTAATTTGGAAATGTCATCATCTTCTCCAGGTTCACAAATTCCATTTCCACATTTACTTGGGGTTGGAATGCATTTGCCATCAACACATGATGGCTGAGGGCAGGGTGCCTGGATACAGTTTATTGGATGACAATCCTTGTCATTTGAGCACTCTGGTTTTTGGACTTCAATTAAATTTTTAGATCTTGCTAATTCCGTAAACCCATTATTTTGATAATAAACAATGTCATATTTGCCAGCACCAAGCGGAGCGGTCAATCTATTTGTTCCGGATGAAAGCCCCTCTGTATAAAACCAAGGGTATGGTGAGACCCATTTTGTTCCTGTAGGAACAATTGTAATCCAGTCCTGCTTGTATGTTGTGCCAGAATTATACCAAGTTACAGTAAAAGTTTCATTGGGTGCAACTGAATTTTTTGATGATTCTAATGTAATTCCCGGAGTTGGGTTATTGCAAACTAATTTCCCGCATATCTGGCATCCATTGGAATCAGTCTCTAGAACATAATTGCATCCTTCTGGAGGCGCTGCACCACAAGGTGGCGGTGGTGGACATGACTTCTTGACTTCGATCATGTTTTTCCTGAATAATTCTGTATACCCATTATTTTGATAATAAACAATGTCATATTTGCCAGCAGCAAGTGGTGCAGTCAATCTATTTGTTCCGGACGAAAGCCCGTTTGTGTAAAACCAAGGATATGGTGAAATCCATTTTGTTCCAGCAGGAACTATTGTAATCCAATCTTGCTTGTATGTTGTGCCTGGGTTGTACCAAGTCGCAGTAAAAGTTTCATTAGGCGCAACTATATTTTTTGATACCGACAAAGAAAGCGCCGGTGGTGAAAAAACATCTGCTGAAAACACATCACTTATTTCTAAAGCAGACTCAGCAGCATTGGGAAAGCCGGATTTAAGCCCCAACAGTAGCATCATGGTGCGAAGCACGCTTTGATGTTGATAATAAGTTTGGGAGACGAAATTTTTCTTAACCTGCGGACCGTAGAATACCAAGGGGAGGTGCCCGCCACAGCCACTGCCCCCTTGCGAAGAGCACTTGTCATCCACGCGGTACTTCTGAGAACCCTGAATACTCTCATCCCAACCCACCATCAGGACTCCAGTTCCGCCTGGTTGAAAATCCGAAGTGGAAAGAACTGCGGGTAAATTACGACTTAGCCAAGTATCAGCTCGGGGAATATCATAGTTATCGTGAGTATCTTCCTCAAGATTGGGAATGACAAAGCTCATCCTGGGCAGGTTGCGGTTGGCAACATCGATTGCCAGCTGCGAAATGTCGACGAACTGCGCATTTATCTCTGCGTCACTTTGGCTACGCACATCGGAATATTCCGTGCCAAACCCCCAATTTAGATGAGCCAAGTTCAAAGCTGGGAGGTCATCACAATTTACAAAATCTCTGGCTGTATGTCCCTGGGCCTTGTATTCGGCAAGGCCCTCGAAGTAAAAACGGAATTGGATATTGTTTGCAATCATTTGCCGGAAAAGATTATTAGTAGTCAGTGTTTCTATACAACTATTGCCTTTAACACTAGCATTGCTGCCGGTAAGTATCCAGTGGTAATTGGGGACAGAAGGATGCACATTTGCATAATAATTGCCTAAGAGTGATCCGTGCGAATTAATAAGGCTTGAAAGGTATGGCATGACCGAGCCTTGAGGTAAGCCTGTCATTTCTAAAG
Organism: Candidatus Nanoarchaeia archaeon; assembly: GCA_035288865.1. Taxonomy (GTDB): domain Archaea; phylum Nanobdellota; class Nanobdellia; order Woesearchaeales; family GW2011-AR4. Next base: position 116 of record DATDZA010000027.1, on the reverse strand, counting down.
AGTTATCCTCTTCCAGCACAAACACTAGCTTTGAGGCGACTGGGGTGTTGCCTGGCGAACTCATATTTGGTTCCTCATGATTAATGACAGGTTGTATTGGCTTGACGGTTAATGTG
>DATDZA010000026.1:0-73546 GCA_035288865.1 Candidatus Nanoarchaeia archaeon | reverse complement strand
ACCTTTTTTATAGCTAAAGCTATACAAGTCTGTTTGAATCATTTTACACGCTCCGGACAACGGCAGCTAAAGCTGCCCGCGTCCGAAAATTTTGCAGAAGAATGAGATTAAATCTATTTCCCACTTAACTTGGGATTACCCAAAAACCCAAAGGTTTATAAATAGATAAAAGTTAGAATAAATAATAAAGGGTGGGTTTCAGTTAGCGCTTAAGAATTAACAAAAGCTCAAAGACGGCATTGGCAGTTGATTTCCCTGTTAAAGTGGGAGAAAGACCAACTAATGAATTTTTGAAAATACTGCAAAATAAAAGATCTTTCCTATAAACTTGGATAAAAATGAAAGAAAGGATTACTATAACTCTTGACGAAAACCTGATAGGCCAGATAGATAAAAGAATAGACGGCCACGATATAAAAAACAGATCACAAGAAATAGAAAATCTTTTATCAGAAGCCCTCGGAACAAACATACCAAGTAAAGCAGTTCTTCTTGTTGGCGGAAAAGGGACAAGACTAAAACCATTAACAGATAAAACTCCAAAAGCTTTGCTGGAAGTTCATAAAAAGGCAGTTACTGAACATATTTTTGATTTATTAAAAAAATATGGAATAAGGGATGTTGTATTGTGTGTTGGCCATTTAAAAGAAAATATAAAAAATTATTTTGGAGATGGAAGCAAATTTGGAGTTAATATTTCTTATATAGAAGAAGACGAGCCTCTCGGGACTGCTGGGCCTTTAAAATTAGGAAGAAAATACTTGAAAGATAGTTTTATTGTTTCCAACGGCGATGAATTGAAAAATATTAATATTCCAAGAATGTTTAGATTGCATAAAAGAAAAGACGCTCTCGCAACTATTGCATTAACAACAGTTGAAGATCCTTCTCATTACGGTGTTGCAATGCTTGACGGCTCGAGAATAATTGAATTCGTTGAAAAGCCAAAAAAGGAAGATGCTCCCTCGAATTTAATAAACGCAGGATTCTATATTCTAGAGCCGGAAGTAATTGACATGATTCCTGATGGGTTTTCCATGCTCGAGAAAGATGTTTTTCCTCAGCTCGCAAAATTGGGAAGATTAAGGGGATTTCCATTTGCAGGGCAGTGGTTTGACATCGGAACAATTGAAAGATACAAACTTGCAGAGAAGCAATGGAAAGGTGTGGTGACAATAGAGGATAAGGATGAGGAATAGGCGTGAAATTAATTATACCCACAAACATTTATATATTACCAAAAAAGAAATAATTCTGATAATATTATGCTATCTGAAATTTTTAAGGCTTATGATATAAGGGGGGTGTATCCGGATACTTTTAATGAAGAAATAGTCTATAAAATTGGAAGGGCATTTGCATATTTTCTAAAGTCAAAAAAAATTATTGTAGGCACAGATATGAGAATTTCTTCCCCAAAATTAAGCAAGGCACTGATGAAAGGAATAACTGACCAGGGAACAAATACAATTTTTATCGGCGAGGTTTGCACCGACGCCGTTTATTTTGCTTCTGGATTTCTAAACAAGCCCGGCGTAATGTTCACAGCTTCCCATAATCCGCCACGATATAACGGTATGAAATTATGCCGGGAAAGTGCAATTCCAATCAACGAAAACACAGGATTACAGCGGATAAAGCAAATTATTGAAAATGAAGAGTACGATAAAAATAAAACAAAAAAAATGGGGAAAATAATCAAAAGAGATATCCTTAAGGGATATGTAAGGCATGTTCACAAATTTATTGATGTTAAAAAATTAAAAAAACTAAAAATAGCAGTTGATGCCGGAAACGGAATGGCAGGAAAAATAATTCCATTGGTTTATAAGGATTTACCTGGAAAAATAAGTCCTCTTTATTTCAAGCTTGACGGGAGGTTCCCAAATCATCTTGCCGATCCATCAAAACTGGAAAACCTTAAGCAGCTGCAAAAAACAGTAAAGGAAAAAAAATGCGATTTTGGAATGGCATTTGACGGCGACGCTGACAGGATTTTCTTTGTTGATGAAAACGGAAATACAATAAACAGCTCCTTAATTTCTTCTCTGATCGTAAAAAATATCCTGTTAAAAAGAAAACATTCAAAAATAATCCATAATGTTGTCTGCAGCAAAATTGTTCCTGAAACAATAATAAAATATGGTGGGACTCCCATTGTTGAAAGGGTCGGCCATTCTTTTATTAAGGAAACAATGCGCCATACAAAAGCAGTTTTTGCATGCGAGCATTCCGCGCATTATTATTATATAGACAATTACAGGGCGGACTCCGGCATAATCACAAGCTTAATTGTTGCTGAGATTGTATCAAAAGAAAATAGGCCGCTATCAAAATTATTGGACGAGTTCAGAAAATACCATACAATCGAAGAAACAAATGTAGAAGTAAAGGATAAAGATGCCAAACTGGCTGAAATTGAATCGATTTACAAAAATCAAAATCCAAAATCAATAACAAAATTGGACGGAGTTTCAGTTGATTTCGATGAATGGCATTTTAATGTAAGGCCAAGCAACACAGAGCCATTATTGAGATTAAATTTAGAAGCCGATAATGAAGAATTAATGAACAAAAAGAAAAAAGAATTGATTGAATTGATGCGAAAATAAATTTACTCTTTTTGGTTTGAATAGGATAAGTTTTAAAAATGTATTCATCTTTTTAAGTGAATTATGAATAAATATTAAATGTCATTATTTTAAACTGGTTGACATTCCCTTACCGTTCATCGGCCTCTATTCTTTATAATCATTAATTAACTAAAGTTCTTTCAAAGAGCCCCTCATCAGATATATAAATTTAATCATCAATCTGTAGATATCATATCAATTATATGCCCATTAAGAGTGTTATATGCCCATTAAAATTTAATATCAATTCCAAAAAATTTATATATGTATTAAACTTTAATGGTCTATTACGTAGGGTATGACGGAATTTTTAAGGGGTGAGATTTAATGAAAAGGAAAATAGTACAACACGGGTCCTCGACCTTAATAGTTTCATTGCCAGCCAATTGGGTCAAGCAAAACGGGATTAAAAAAGGCGACGAGCTTGATGTTAGCGAAGAAGGAAAAACTTTAGTTATTGGTGCGGATAAAGTTGCAACAAATTATTCTCTCACTGAGGACATTTCAAAGCTTAAGCCTTTTCTCGTGACAAGATTTCTCGGGCGGGTTTACCAAAAAGGATACGACAAGGTTTTTTTGGTGCATAACAGCCCTGAATTGCTGAAAGTCATCCAGGAAAAAATGCTTGAATTGATCGGGTACGAAATAATAGAGCAAAATGATAAGACTTGCCTGATACAATCAATATCATCGAAGATCGAACTTGATTTTGATAATTCATTGCGAAAAGCATTTCTCATTGTGAAGCAAATGCTTGAAACTGCCTACGACGCATACAAAGATGGCGACAAGTCCACGCTTGAGAATCTTTACATAAAGGATATAGAAGTAAATAGATTTACTTATTTTCTCAGACGACAAATAAACAGGGAGCAATACGTTGCGGCTGAAAGAGAGCAGCAGTCGCACATTCTGTATTATTTAATTGAGAATCTTGAAGACCTTGGGGACTTTTTCAAGAAACTTGCAAAAAACCTTGCATTGACAAAGAAGAAAAATAAGGATATACTAAATCTTTTGGAGATGTTACGGGATCAATTCGAGCTATCATATTCTTATTTCTACAAGGCAAACATCGAGAAGGCGAATCAAGCCTACAGTATTTTTACGGATATTGACAAGAATATAAGGGATGTCATAGAAACTTCCTTAAATCCGGATGAAATAATGGCTCTTTTTAAAATAAAATCTGCTGCGGACTTGATTTATAACTTTACAACTATGAGGCTTGATTTCCTGAAAGAGAATACTAATAAATTCGAAGATTTTCATGAAAATAGCGCTTATAAATCAGAAAGAAAAATGAGGATTATTATGTGAAAAATTTTTGATTAATTTTGAGAAAATAAATATGTTCTATTATTTCTTTTGGTGGGATTCTTACTACCGTGTGGTTATTTGTAAAATAAGCATACTATATACCTTAATCTTTTTTAATTTATAAATAATCACTGAACAAAGCTACAGGTAAGTATGTTAAGAGGCACGATGAAAGAATACATAGACATTGTAAATGAAAAGGACGAGGTCATTGGAGTTGTGACTAGAACTGAGATGCACAAAAATGCTTTGCTGCATAGGGTTTCAAGGATAATAATAAAGAATGATAAAAATGAATTCCTGGTGCAAAAAAGGTCACAATCTAAGGATATTTTCCCGGAGTATTGGGACATTGGAGTAGCAGAATCAGTCAAAAGCGGCTCAAACTATGATTCTACTGCTGTAATTGGTTTGTGGGAGGAGCTGGGGATAAAATTGCAGATTGAAGAAATAAACAGGGTGTTTAATTTTATACACAAATCTGAAAATGACAATGAAATATGTACTGTTTATGAAATAGTTTATAATGGAGACCTAAAAAAACAGGACGAGGAGATAGATGAAATTAAGTTCTTAAAAATGGAGATGGTCAAGGAGCTGATATCCAGCTCGCCTTTCCATCCAGTTGGTTCCATTGCCATGGATAAGTATTTGAATATTTCAAAATTGAATAATGAAAAATACCAAAATGAAAGCACTTCTTCTGCGGCCCAATCAGAAGAAGAATCAGAGTAATTTTTTCGGATCTAATCTGGGTCCAATTTTAGTAAGCATATTGTATACTTTAGTTCACCACAAGTTATATAAAATTAATCGCTATAATATAACTGGTTAAAATGGCACTGCTTGGTTGGACATTAATATTTTTGATAATAGCCCTAGTGGCTGGAGTATTGGGATTCAGAATCGTCGAAGGCACCGCTGCCTGGATTGCAAAAATCTTATTCATATTGTTCTTGATATTATTCATATGGTCCCTGATTGGAAGGGGAATTTAATAAATTCTCCGTCAGCAGCAAGATAATCGATTGTATCGAAAGGATTTACAATTAAACGTGTAAAATCTGTATCTCTAAGAACTCTTGTCATGGCGTCTGCGCGCCTGGATAACTCCGCTATTCTTGTGGGATCCTTTTCAACAGCAATCATCTTATTTCCTTGGCCCGTATAATAAAAAGTATGCCTACCAGAGCCTGCGCCATGATCCATTCCAGTCATTCCTTGACCTTGAGGTATATTACGAAGAACATAGTCCGCTAGTTGAGAAACACCATATTCCGGACTATGAATTATCGTATCTGCACTATCTCCCATAATTCACTACTAAACTGAAGTTATATAAAAAGTTTACTGTCAGACCTAATATTATTATTATTTAGGAATTTACACTTAGACTTTTGATTCAAGTGCTATCTCCTGATATTATTTTAAGTTTAGTTTAGATTCTAATATCACATTCTAATTCATATTTGATCTTTTGCAATTAAAGTTCAACTGAAAATTGAAAAATTCAAAATTCACAGTAACCTTTATATAGTTTAAAATAATTCAAATAATTAACAGAGAGAGAAGAACGCGGTTACTATGATTTCTTCTCAGTAATTTTGGAATGATTAAGACGAAACTGAAGCCCATTTTGCCCAGCTTAAGGGAAAAGAAGCGCTACTTGGTGTTTGAGGTCATTTCAAAAGAAAAAATCAGCGATGCTGATGGTATTTCAAGGGCGATATTGCAGTCTTCACTGCAGTTTTTGGGACAGCGCGGAACTGCAAAAGCGGGAATTGTTGTTCTCAACAACAAATGGGATGCTGAAAAGCAGCGTGGGATTATGAAAGTAAGCCACAAGCACGTTGATGATGTCAAGGCATCTCTGGTTTTTGCCAAAAAAATCGGTAGCAATGAAGCAATAATCCGTAGCTTGGGTGTTTCCGGCATTTTAAAGAAAGCTGAGAATAATTATTTAAAGAAGTAAAATAAATCATAAAACAAGAAATTTAACAATCAAAATTATAAATTAAACAAATTCATGAGGTGAATTAAAAAATGCAACCAATGCAGCATCAGATGATGGGTTACGATAGGGCAATCACAATGTTCAGTCCGGACGGCAGGCTACTTCAGGTAGAATATGCCAAAAAGACAGTCAGGCAGGGATCAACAGCGATCGGGATGGTTTGTTCCGACGGGGTTCTGCTCGTGGCGGACAAAAGAGTTGTCGACACATTAATGGTTCCAGAGTCAGTGGAAAAAATTTGGCAGATTGACGAGAATATCGGGGCCGCAGCATCCGGAATTTTAAGCGATGCGAGAGTCTTGATTGACAGGGCGCAATTAAAAGCACAGCAGAACAGGGTTACCTATGATTCTGAAATTGACACTTTAACTATTGTAAAAGACATCTGTGATTTAAAGCAGATATGCACACAGAGCGGCGGCTTAAGGCCGTTTGGGGTATCCATACTCATTGCGGGAATTGACGAGTCAACTCCAAAACTATTCGAGACAGACCCAATTGGAATATATTTCCAATACAAAGCGACTGCAATCGGAGAAGGGGAAGTTGAAGTCGAGGAAATTTTGCACAGCGAATACAAGCCCGAATTAACAATCGAAGACGGATTAAAACTTTCATTAAAATCATTAAAAAAGGTTTTGGGAGAAAATTTCAACGTTGAGAGGATTGATGCGGCTTATATAACAATCGCAGAGAGAAAATTCAAGAGAGTTTTAAAATCCAGAATAGAAAAGTTATCATCTGATTTAAAGGAAGATAAAAAGCCCTCAAAGAAATAAGTGAACCAAATGGTTGACGTAGATAAAGCAGTCATTGCAAGGTTGAAAACTGAAGGAAATAATTTTGAGATTCTTGTCGACTGCGCAAACGCGCTTGCTATTATAGAGGGCAAAACCGTTGACATGCATGATGTACTCGCAGCTATGCAGATATTCTCTGATGCCCACAAAGGATTAGTTGCATCAGAGCATGCAATAAAGCAGATTTTCGGAACGAACGATGTGAACGATGTGGCTAATCAGATTATTCATAAAGGCGAAATACAATTAACTCAGGAATACAGGGAAAATTTAAGGGAAGAAAAAAGAAAACAGATAATTGCAATAATTCATCGCAATGGAGTTGACCCAAAAACGCATATGCCTCACCCTCCGAATAGGATTGAAAATGCATTTGCCGAGGCGAAATTTCATGTTAATGAATTCAAGCCAGTGCAACTGCAGGTTCAGGATGCGCTAAAGATTTTAAGACCTATTCTTCCTATAAAATTTGAAGTCAAAGAAATTGCAATTAAAATCACTCCGGAGTTTGCGCCTAAATGCTATTCAATAATAAAGCAGTTCTCCACAATTTTAAGAGAGGAATGGCAAACAAACGGAAACTGGGTGGCTGTCGTTGAAATTCCCGGCGGGATGGAAAGCGACCTATATGATAGATTAAATAAGATATGCCACGGAAATGTTGAATCAAAAATTTTGAAGGTGAAATAATGCCAGACGCAAGGGAAAATCCAGTCGGTTACACTGATTTGGTTGCAAGAATCAATGCTGTGCCTGATAGATTAATTGGCTCTTCTTCTCAATCATCAGTCAGGACAAACGCAGGCATAAATTTAGGCGCTCAACTTATCGCAGTGGCAGTAGAGTTAACTGATAGAACTACAGGAGAAAGAGTTGCACTTGGCAGATTAGGTGATGAAATTTTTGCCCTGGCTGTGAATGGATTTAAAAATGAAGGTTTGACTTTGGCACAATCGGTTTATCTTCCTCTAGAAAGAAAGTATATTACAAACAACTCCCGGTTCGGGGAAGAATATGATCCGTTGCTTCTTGGTTTTGACCATGAGGGGGCGCCATTGAGGGAAGATTACAATACATTTGCAGAAAGGTGTAACACTCATGATTAATAAGTTAAAAATAAACATTAAATTAAAAAGATGAACCTAAACCAAAAAGAAATCGGACAAAGGTTTGAAAGTTTCCAGCAAAAAATTGGAATTGCAGAAATAATTGAATCCAAGAGTTTATTGAGCATGGTTAAAATTGCAGACGATGAAAAATTGCCAATCGCTCACGAAAAAATTCTTTTTGCAACCATCGCCCCTGAAATGAAGGTGCTTTCAGCGCTAGGTCATTTTGAATCATTATTATCTACAGAACAAAATAAGATGAAAGAAAAAACGCAGTTCCAAAAAATAATGGACTTATGAATCAAAATCATGAAACGAGATTGAAATTAAATGAGCAATTTAGAACCTGATAAAATTATTAGTCAATTGCAGCCCACATCTACTTGCGCTTTGGATAAGGTGGAACTAGAGAGACGTCTGGAAATGGCACATTTAGAATTTGATTATTGTGAGAAAAAACTTAGGGACGTATCTGCTGAGGGTAGTTTAAGCGATAATGTAGATTGGTTATTTTCAAAAATGGAAAATGTTATCCGGAGTTCACTTGCCTTTCAACAAAGAGGAGCAGCCTACGGATTTACGCTTCGTTATATTGCAGCAAGACAACAGTATGCCATCCACTAAAAAATTTACAATTCAAAATATTACATTTAAATATAAACTAAAGGTGAGATGAAAATGTCAGAAATAAAAGTTAAGGATAAGGAAATATCAGTTCCGGGAGAAGTGCTTGCAGTCGGAATGGACGTGCTGCCGGGCGCAGGAACTTACAGGGAAGGGGAAAAAATAGTTGCAAACAGGCTTGGGCTAGTGATGATGGACGGGAGGACAATAAAACTGCTCCCCTTGTCAGGGAGATACATGCCAAAAACAAATGACACTATAATATGCAAAGTTATCGACGTTGGCTTTAACGGCTGGCGCCTTGATACGAATTCCGCATACTCGGCAATGCTTTCTATGAAAGATGCAACCTCTGAATTTATACAGAGAGGCGCAAATCTCACTCAGTATTACGACCTTGGCGACCATATCGTATGCCAGATTGTGAACGTAACAAGCCAGAAACTGATTGACGTGACAATGAAAGGGCCGGGATTAAGAAAATTGAAAGGCGGAAGAATAATTGAAGTTGACGCCAACAAAGTTCCGAGGATAATCGGAAAGCAGGGCTCAATGGTAGTGATGATAAAAGAAGCAACCCAGTGCAACATTGTCGTCGGCCAGAACGGGTTGATTTGGATTGACGGCGGGCCTATGAATGAGTTGCTTGCAATTCAAGCTATAAGAAAAATATCAGCCGAAAGCCACACGACTGGATTGACTGACAAGATTAAGGGATTTTTGGAGCAGAACAGTGTACCCAAAAAAACTCATCAGGATTAAGGTGAAATAAAAATGACTTACAAACAAAGAATAGACGGAAGAAAATTTGACGAAATGAGGCCGATTGAAGCAAAAGTTGGAGTGATTCCAAGGGCAGACGGAAGCGCAATGTTCAAGATAGGAAACACATGGGCTTATGCAGCTGTTTACGGTCCCAGAAATCTTCATCCAAAGTTTATGCAGGACCCGCAGACCGGAATATTAAGATGCAGTTACAACATGATGCCTTTCTCGAGTTCAGGCGAGAGAGTAAGGCCCGGAGGATCCCGAAGATCAAAGGAAATTTCTCTTGTAACACAAAAAGCATTATTGCCAGTGTTAAATCTGGAAGATTATCCAAATTCAGTTGTGGATGTTTTTATCGAGCTGCCGCAGACGGAGGCAGGCTCAAGATGCGCCGGAATTTGCGCAGCATCAATGGCCCTTGCAGATGCAGGACTGGACATGAAAGACCTTGTAAGCGCTGTGTCATTCGGAAAAGTTGATGACAAGCTTGTTGTTGATTTGGACTATTCAGAGGAAAGCTATCCCGACGGTGGAGTTGCGGACATACCTATTGCGATGCTTCCAAACTCAGGCAAAATCAGCCTGCTGCAGATGGATGGCGAAGTAACGAAAGAGGAATTGATGAAACTGATAGGGATGAGCAAAAAGGTTTTGATGGATATTTATGAAGTCCAGAAAAAAGCTTTGAAAGACAAATACAAGGGAGTTGAGGATTAAAATGTACAAAGAACTAAGAAGCCACATCATAAGTTTGCTTGAAGCAAATACGAGATTAGACGGCAGAAAACTTACAGAATACAGGCAGCCAATCACAATAGAGTATGGCGTGATAAAGACTGCAGAAGGCTCAGCCAGGGTTAAAATCGGGGAGACTGATATAATAGTTGGTGTCAAATTAGAAGTTGGCGAGCCATATCCTGACACGCCAGACGAAGGAACAATAATAGTTGGAGCAGAATTGTTGCCCATGTCAAACCCGGAATTTGAGCCGGGCCCTCCCCAAATCCAAGCAATTGAGCTAGCAAGGGTCGTTGACCGTGGGATTAGGGAAAGCAAGGCGCTTGATTTCAAGAAACTTTGCATCACTCCAGGTGAAAAAATCTGGATGGTAGTAATAGATATATGTCCCATAAACGACGCAGGCAATTTATTTGATGCATCATCTCTAGCAGCGCTTGCAGCTTTGAAAGACACAAAATACCCTGCTTTTAACGGCGTAAAAGTTGATTACAAAAACAAGACTGATAAAAAACTTCAGCTGGAAAAAACTCCGATTGCAGTTACTGTGATAAAGATAGGCAATAAATTTATTATTGATCCTGACACAGAAGAAGAGAAAGTAGTTGATGCAAGGCTTACAGTTTCTTCAATTGATAACGGAACCTTGTGCGCAATGCAAAAAGGCGGAGACATGCCGCTGTCAGCAGAAGATATAGACAAGATGCTGGACATTGGGATTGAAAAAGGGAAAGAATTGAGAAAGCATCTTTGATTTTATTTTTTTCTTTTATTAGATTTATTTGATTGAAATGAACTCCAAAATCGAAGACAAGCTCGCAAAATACTTCTCACTTACTTCTCTCGCCCTTAAAAAAGTAAAAATCGTAGAAAATCACAGAAAACAAGCTGAAGATTTATTGGACTTAGCGCAAAGATATTTTGACGATGCTAAATTCTTTGATAAGAAAGGGGATTTAGTAAATGCATTTGGAGCAGTTTGTTATTCGCATGCATTCTTGGATGTCGGTGCAAGATTGGGTTTTTTCGACGTAGGAAAAGATAATAAAATGTTTATGGTGGATTAGGTCGCAAAGGGAAATATAAACAGCCAAACGACATTTCCTATTACCAAAAACATCCCAATCCAGTATAACGTTGGTTCATTCTGCAGATACGGAACAAGATTGGCTGTAATGTAAGGAATATTCCACTTTGTAAAATAGGATATTAAAGTCAACGAAATAACAAGGTCAATAAGATTATGGATAATAGAAAAAACAATTAACCCAAAATGAGTTGATAAATCCTTTACTTCATTAACTAAATCCAATAGTATGAAAAATATCAGAATTCCGAATGCGACAACGTATACAAATGGAGGCAATTTCAGAGTAAAATACTTGCCAGTCAATCCCAGAACAAGCAGCCCGCAGATTATGCCTACAATAGCATCCTCTGCCTCGAATATCATCTTCATAGCATCAATCCTAAAAGAACTTCTTTATAAATATTATTAAAATAAAAAAATCTATTTCCTTCCGAAATAGAAAAATTTGTCAATGCTGACATCTTCTGACTTATAATCTCCAAATCTCGGCCTTATGGGCTCGGAGTTTTTTGAAGAGCCGCTTACGAATTCAACTGTCCTTTCACCGTCTGGCCTACAGTCTACTATCTTAGTCTCTTTTTTTACCGAAAGGCTTTGATCTTCATAAGCAGGCTGAGATCCTTCAGCAGCCGGCCTTGAAATGTGATGTGATTGCTGTGGCTGGAATTGTATCCTGGAAACCTGGCTTTTCATGGAGTTAAGCTCGGCATTTAACGAATTGAAAGCAACCTTTAATGACTCAATCTCATGTTGCAGTTTTTTTGTCGCCATCTCAACCATCAATTCAAATCTCTTCTGTGTAAAAGCATCAAGCTGTTGTTCCATATTAATCAGACCTCTTTTTTTTTAAATCCGTTTTCCTAAGCAAAATTAATTTATTTCGAACTGTAATTTTTCTTGTTAAAATAACCCATGTTCTATAACAATAGATATTTTCTTTCTTTGAAGTATCTGCATTAACAAATCTCTGGGGGACAAGCTGTAAATTTTACCCCCCATATGTTCTCGTAACCTCCCTACATCCTTCTCAAAAAGCTTCGTTAATTCAGCGATAAAATTCTCATTAAATAGTAAAAGAACTCGACCAGCTGGTGATAAATTTTGCCCGAAATCTAAATATAAATCTCCAGATTCAATCTTAAACTCTCGAGGATCAAGTTTAGTCAACCTTCCTGGAATGTTTACATCTACGACCATTTCTTCACCTGGTAATTCAAATTTACATCAAAAAAATAAAATTTAATAACTCGACAGTTTGTTGCCGAAGTTTTCCCTTATGAAAGTTACCATCATGTCATTGCCTGCAAGCTGGTAGGATTTTAATGCCGTTGCCAGCAATCCTTCCCTTAAGCAGACATCACCCAATTGGCTTAATTTATCTTTGTCGTGCGCAAGTTCATAAGCTTTTGAAGCATATCCAATTTGCCTGTCTTTCAGGCATTTGTCGCCTATCTCGACAAGCTTTCCTGTGCTGTTGATTGCGTTGAATATTTCGATTGCGTAATCCCATTTGCCTTTCTGGAAACATTCGTCGCCTACCTTTGTCAGGTTTTCAACATCATTGCATAATCTAAACGCTTTTATTGCGTCAGCGAAATGCCCGTTCTCAAGGCATTTCTTGCCCATTATTAACAGCCGATCATTTGCATCAGCAAGCCTGTAAGTGTCAATAGCATTTCCAAATAATCCGACTTCCTCATAGTGTTCGCCGACTTCAACGAGCCTCATTCTGTTTCCTGCAAGAATAAACGCTTTAACTGAATCATTCATGTTGCCTCTCCTTACATATTCCTCTCCAAGAGCGTTCAGCAACTTTCCTTTTGTTGGCTCATCAAACATTGACAGGTTTACATTGTCAATTCCTTTTTCCAGCAGAACCGGAACAATCCTCTTGAAATTTTCCAAATCCTGTGGCTTGCCCATGAATTTTTCATTAGCGTCTGCAATTTCCGCAACCATCTTTCTAACTATTTTATCTTCATCTACTGGCATAAATATCACCTTTACTGTTTTTTATTTTATTCAAATGTCAATCTTATTTTTTTCCTTGTGACTAAAAATTCTGCAAATTCCTTGAAATTCATGCTTGGTTCGGGTTTATCTTGGTGTGGAAATTCAAGCATTTTAGCAAGCTGTCCTGCAAAAAATCTTCCAATCTCAATTCTAATTATTGAATTTGTGCCTCCTTGCACCAACTCTAATCTTAAGCATGAATCTTTATCGCTAGTACGATTAATTTGTTGTGTCCCTTCCAAATAGTGTAAGCTCGTGGTAATCACCTTATTTTTTATTTAAACTCTTTTTTCCTGGCTTTTTGTTTAATAATGAAAATGAAATTTGAATATTTTCATTAACTCGGTAACTGCTTTCCCTAAATATCATCTTAGTTATCCATATTTATAGATATATTCGTGCCTTTTATTCGTCTTAAAAAACCCTTGACATTATCAGGAGCAACTGCTGTTTTTACTAATTTACCAAAACCTGTTATATCCATCGTAATTACTATTGGAAAATTTCTGTCAATATCGCCAATATCATAAAAAGCAATTTCAACTTTGTAACTTCCAAATTTTTTATGTGCTGCCTCAATTCTGCCTTGAAGAGTACCCATTTTGTTTCACCTAAACCTCGATTTTTATTTTTTCTTGTATTGTTTATTGAAACATGATTCACAATACTTTGTATTATCATCTAACTGTGGCCAAATGCGTCTGGTTAGCGAAAAAACCTATTCATTTTCCAGTAACCGCAATAAAACTCGCCTTTTGAAAAAGTTTTATTGCAAATTGAACATTTTGCTCCAAACATTTGGACTTAAAACAAAAAAATAAAAATTAATTAATCTGTAAAGTAGTCTATTCCAAGTTCATCGCTGAATCGTTTGGCTTCGATAACTCTTGTCTTCTTGTCAGCTTTTCCAAGTATCCATGGTGAATTCACTCCAGTGATAATTGTCATAACTGCAATTTTTCCCTTCATTTGGTCGGAAACTCTTGCTCCCCAGATAACGTTTGCATCTGTATCAAGAGATTCTGTTACAAGCTCGCCGATTTTATTGACTTCATCAAGTGTCATGTCCGGCCCGCCTTCAATGTGAATCAAAGCGCCTGTTGCACCTTTGTAGCTTATCTCAAGCAAGGGGTTTGACAAAGCTCCTTTGACTGCTTCTTCTACCCTGTTGGTTGTGTCAGAAACTCCGACACCGATAGCTGCCACGCCACCGTCCTGCATTATTGCCTTTACGTCAGCATAGTCTAAGTTAACCAGTGAAGGCACTGCGATCGTCTCAACTATCCCTCTGATCATTGTTGAAATCAGCTCGTTTGCTACTGCAAAAGCCTGCTGAACTGGCAGGTTTCCTGCAATGTTAACTAGCCTATTATTGTCTATAACAATAACAGTGTCGGAAGTTTGTCTTAGTTGTTGCAAACCAAATTCCGCTTTGTCGATTCTTGCCCTTTCAATTTTGAAAGGCATTGTGACTGTTCCAATTACGATTGCACCTGCATCTTTTGCTACCTGTGCAACTACAGGAGCTGAACCCGTTCCCGTTCCGCCGCCCATTCCTGCGCAGACGAAAACCATGTCAGAGCCCTTCAGAACTTCTTTAATTTCCTGAATAGTCTCCTGGGCTGCTTTTGCTCCCTTGTCCGGGAAACCTCCGCATCCAAGCCCTCTTGTAAGCTCTTTTCCAATCAAGAATCTTTTATCAGCTTCTGTGATTTCGAGGTGCTGCTTATCTGTGTTGCAGGCAATTATTTCAGCTCCCCGAATTCCTTTCTTGTACAGCCAACTAACCATATTACTGCCGCCACCGCCGCAGCCAATGACTTTAATATTAGCGTGGCCGATTTGCAAATCATCTGTTTGTGCTACGCTTTGCTTAAGCGCGCTTTCGATAACAAAATCCATTCCCATTCTTATTCACCTCAAAGTTTTTTCTCAAATTGTCAAATTTTTAATAAAATTTTAATGTTTTAATATATGAACTAGTATATAAATGTAACGTTTTTGTATACTGGTATGGTATTACGCATTAAAAGAAAAGAGAATTATTTTCAGTATGGAAAATAAAATTTACCATCTTTAAACCTTTATAAAGCCTTAAATTAATAAATCCGAGTCCATTCTCCATGGAATGGTTCTTGATCGTGCAGAACTGGAAAAATTCCAGGAGAGTCTACCTAATTTAACTACGGAACATGCCATTACTCTAATCACGGCGTTTAATGTGGAAGTTAGACAAGCTTCTGAGCTTGAAGAATCTGCTTTTTCTTGTCCCAACTTACCTTCAGACATTGTAAACCGGACTTTAGAAGGAGATATAGTTTACGTCTCCTTTGGACTGCCATTTTTTTGCACAAAACCTTATGCAGAAGTTTATACCATGCTCACGACACTTAAACGTGAATCGGAAATGGGATTAGAATTATCACTTCAACTTCCAGAATCTTTGAGATCAAATTATGATAAAAAGGTCATCATGCGAAGAGAAAAACAAACTGCAAGGTACGTGACAATGCTGGACAAGCTAGAGGGTCTCAAAATCTAAGGATCAAAAATCGATCGTTGGAGGCTAGTGGGAAGATTGAATAAGTTTATTCATCTATCAAATCTCGAATCCATTGAATCATTAATCAAGTCATTCTCGTCTTTATATTTCTTGACTACCATTAATTTTGTTTTTCCGCAATAAGGGCACTTGAAATTCTGCTGAGAATCTCTTTTCATCGAGAATTTGAATCTGCAGCTGACGCAAATGAAGTCTATCGGCCGGTAGTCCTCCGGTTTTTCTTTGGCCAGCTGTTTTTTAATTAGTTTTTCTTTCTTCTCCAAACATTCAACACAAATTAATTTTTTGTTTTCGTCATACTTAATATTATTAAAATTAAATTCCCTTTTGCATCTTGTGCAGGCATAAAGTGGAGTAAGGGGCATATTAACTTACTACTTTACAAGGAACAATAAATATTTTTTGGTTTTTGTTATGTGAGGTAATTATTTCTATTTATACAATGCTATTGAATCTATGGCCGCAGTCTACTTTTCTGGAATCAAATTCTACCATAGCCTTATAAATGACAATATATCCTCTATAATTATAATATGGGACACTTTAAAAGAGAAGGGGAATTTGGAAGAAGAGATTCTAGCAGGTCAGGCTACGGTGGCCAAAGAAGATTTGGCAGGGGCTCTGACAGGCCTGGAAGAAGCAGCTTTGGAAGATCTGAATTCGAGAAAGAAATGCACAGCGCAATATGCGACAAATGCGGCGAAAAATGCGAAGTTCCTTTCCGGCCGTCCGGAGACAAACCGGTTTACTGCAGCAATTGTTTCAGAAAAAATGAAAAATTTCAATCCCGGGGTCCAACTCAAAATAATTCGGAGTTTGATGAAATAAACAAAAAGCTGGACACGATATTGGAAATATTAAGGAAGCGATGATTTTTCGCAAAATAAAATTATTGTAATTCTCTCCTCAGGACTTTATGCGCATGATTTATTTGCTTGAATTTCTCGGCATCTCCTTCGGGCATGTCCGGATGATGCTTTTTTGCCAGCTCTTTATATTTTGAATCGATATGCTGCAAATCTGTGGAATCAGCATCAACACCTAAAACTTCCCGCGCCGCATTGCGCCTGTGTTCAACATCCTTCTCTTCAGAAAATTCGCTGATAAACTCTTGCGGAGTTTTTCGCTCGGCAAGTAGCTCATCCACCTCAAGCTCAATAACCTTAAGAACAACATAAAGATTTTCAACATATTTGCGGGAGGACTTATAGCTGTAATGGAGGTAATTTCCGTTTAAATACCACGAAGCGGACGCAGGCGCACTTTTAAATGCAACAGGCTTAATTTCTATTTCTACATCATCTTCACTTAATCCTATCCTCCCTAAAGCTGTAATAATCTTGTTCTTGTACTGCAGGGCCCTCCTGTCAAAAGAGTCCTTAGTAGCTGCAACAGCAAATTCATGTCCCTTAACTTTTATTGTAGTCATTTTCAAGCACAAAATCTCAAATACCAGAATTTTGCAATAGGATCCAGAATAAACTCCAGTTTATAAAAGTTAGGGTGCAATTAGGAAAATAAGTATAATTCTCAAGCTTTACTATTTAATATTAATCTAATTATATCAACAAATTAATCAAATTGTCCCGTGATTTTTTATTTTCTGATTTTCCCCTTCTCAATCTCTTCCGTAATATTCTCTATGTCGTGCATATCCAGAATCTCATGCTGCTCTTTTTCTGGGGAAATATTTTTGTCAATGTATTTCAAAAGTTTCTTTTTATAAATATCTTTGTCGTTCGATTCAGCTCTTTGTTTCTGCGAATTCTGCATTATTTTTTGATGGCTCTGCTCATCCTCGTGCTTGCGGTATTTTCCTATGACCTCAAATACCAGGCCTTCGCTTGGCCGTATCGTGATGTATCTTTTAAAAAATGAATGCCCCACTCCCATTTCTATTAATCTCGCTTCTTTTAGCGTCGGCAATAAAATTAAAGATGCAATCAATCTCAAAATTCCCGAAACCAAAAAAACAATAGGAATGCTGGAAATAAAAATCCATGCTGGGGCATGATTTATCAAGAATCCGCCGAGAATTGCCCCAATGAACAGCGCAATTCCCTCAAAAAATTTATGATAAGAAATGCACCTTATTCTATTTTCGGGCTGCACCGAATCAAATATAAAATTTGATGCGCTTAAATTAAACCCCGCCCAGGCAACACCTGAAAAAGCCGCCACAATAATCAAATAATAAAAATTGCCGGAAAACAGCCAGAAAAGCGGGATAAGTGGAGTGAGCAATCCGCATATATAAAGAACAAATTTGGTCCCTTTCTCGTCTATAAGCCTGCCCCAGATGCCCATTGCAATAAAGCTTGCTATAAGCTCAGAAGATATGATAATTGTAAATTGAAGATAATTGAAATTTAAGTCCCGTAGAATGTACAATGTAAAAAATGGAGCCGCAATGTTTGTTGAAAATTTGAAAAGAGTGAGATATTTTACAAAATGCCCGTAATTTGTCCTGTCCATTCTTTTGACAAAGTCGACAAGCGAAAATTTTTCCTCATGCCAGAAGTCCTGAGCGGGATTGTCCATAAATAATTTGAAAATTCCCGAAAGAACCCTTCCGATAAATGCAAGAGAAAAGAGTATTGCAAATCCCAAAAAAATATTTTTTGGAGAAAAATAAGCCAAAATTAGACCTGCTGCAAGGGCTGAGACAAATGAGATTATACCTATAATTTTATTTCTAAGGCCGAAAAATTTACCCCGATTATATTTTGGAACGATATCGCCCAGGAAAGAATTGCCAACGGGCAGCATTATTTGAACAAAAATTGCCTGAACAGCCACATAAACCACCAGTAAATATTTTTGGTTTGGGGTTGAATATGGAATTAAAAGCAAAGGTATCCAAAAAATTGCATGCACAAATGAGCCTATCACAAGAATTTTTTTCCTGTCACGGAATATCTCTGCAATTCTTGTCGATAAAAGCTGGGCAAATGCCCCAAGTAATTGTGGGATATAGCTTAAAGCCGCAATAAGATTTACTGAGGCATTTAATGCAACCGCAAATGGCGTCAGAAAAGAAGCTGTCATTCCGTCCATTACAGCAAAAGCTGCACCGTCATAAATTGAAAATTTTAGATTTTTTTTTGTTTCCTTTTCATCCATATCAATCACAACGGCATCAAGAAAAAGCAAAATTATTTTTAATCTTTTTTAAGAGTTTCCCCGCACTCAGGGCAATATTCCTCTTCTATGTTAATTTCAAGTCCGCATAATGGGCATTCGAGTTTTGATTCCATTTTAAACAAAATGGAGATAGCAAAGAAATATTTAAAGTTAACGATTGCCGATATTAGGCAGCAGCTTGAAATAAGCTACTGGGTTGGTTTTGCCCGGAACTTTTGTATCAATCAAAACGTAATGGCCGTTCCTATATTCACCGACAGTAATTGTTTGACGCTTGTCGGGCATTAAATCATATTCTTCTTCCCTCTTAGGCGTTGACAACGTAATTTTTCCTTGCGGATCCATGGATGCAAATTGAGGGTTCCTATCATGCCCCCGTATCAAAACATTTAAATTTAATCTTTCCATCATCTTAAAATTTTTTCGATGATCATCTTCAGTCTTCAATCTGTACCATAATTTGGCTTCCACGCCATTTGGGTCCAACTTATCACCATATATGTGGGTTCCAAGGTCGCCAGCCAACGCTCCATGGAGAGCCAATGTCTTGCAGGATATTTCCTCTTCATCTAGATAAATATTGAACCACGGCCTAGCTATTAATTTTCTTAAATAATTTACAACTTGAGGGTCACTTTGTAATTCTTTTCTGTATTCTGCAAAACGTGATAGATAATCTTTGGGACTTAGAGCAGGTCCAAATGTGATTATAGGGATGTATCGACCTTCATGCAAACCTGCATGCTCATGATTGCCAGGCAACGCTATGACTCTCTCATCATCTCTGTTAAATCTTTCTTGTATTTGCATGATTTTTCTGATAGTGTCTGAGCCATCGTAGTCGCCTAAAAATATTAGAATATCAAATTCCATATCAATTGCCATTTCCAGCGGCGTTTGATGGATGTCCGATATCGCACACACTTTCATATATCCACTTAATAGTAGTTACTTTATAAATTTAATTGTTTTAGAAATGCCTAGTTGATTTTATAAGTTCCCGGCTGCATGAAAACTTTTTCTGTCCTGACTGCCAATCCTTTCTCTCCCAACATTTCTTCAGAACTCATTTGCGATGTTCCTAGTGCAATTAATTCTTCTTTCAAAGTCATGATTGCAATTTTATCATTTTTGATTATTTGGCTGTTTAATTTGCCGATTCCCGGAACTTTCAGGTCTGTACCGTGGCACAAGCTTTCAACTGTCGTGTCAAAAACCCAGATTTTGGGAAGATGTTTCGCCCCGGCTTCAATCGGCTGAATTGCCTTTCTTATAAACTTGTCATTCTGCTCTTCTTTCCAGTAATAGTAAGCATCAATTAATTCCTGCATGGGAAAAAGCGTCGATTCATCAAAAGGGCCGGCTTTTGTCCTCCTTAATTCAGCCATGTGCGCGCCAACTTTTAATTTTTGCCCGAGATCATGTATTAGTTTCCGGATATAAGTTCCAGCCTCGCTACCAATTTTAAACATTACATCATTTCCATCAATTTCCAGAATATCCAAATAATAAATTGTTCTTGGCCTCAGCTGCCTTTTCACGGAACTTTTTATCGGCGGCAACTGCATAATTTTGCCAATGAAATGTTTTTGTATTGTTTCTTTTAGAAGTTTTTCTTCAACTTCTTTATGCAGATGCATTATTGCAACATATTCTTTTCCTGCGGTCAGTAATCCCTGAACTATTCTCGTGCCTCTGCCTAATGCAACGGGCAATACACCAGTAACTGCCGGGTCTAAAGTTCCGGAATGGCCGGACTTATTTATATGAAGAATTTTCTGCACGTAATCAGAGACCTGGTGGGAAGTAGGCCCTTTTGGCTTGTCGATATTTACGATGCCATAATTAATTATATCTTCTGTTTTTCTTTCTGATGGGTTGCAGCCGATTTTGTAGTCCGTTTCAGCTTCTTTTCTTAATAAAATTTTTCTTTTTATTTTTTCAAATGGCAATAAAGATTCCATAACAGAAGAAAAATTAAATGATTTAATAAAGGTATTTGTTTAAGCCGGCTGGGAACTATTCATCGCAATGGAAAATAATAATTATCTTATAAACTTTTAGGCGCCGTCTGGTGCTGCTGCTGGAATTTTGTTTCTGGCGGAGCTTTAGGGGGTTGCTGTTGGGGGTGCTCTTTCTGCATTTCTTTTATTTCTTCTTTTTCAATATCCTTCGCTTCCTCTGCTTTTTCTTCTTTAGCTGCTTTAACTTGTTTTTCTAATTTTTCTTCTTTAATCTCCTTGAATTCAGCTTCAATTTTTCTTTCTGATTTTGATTCTTTCTTTCCGGATTTCTTTGTTTCTTCCACTTTGGGCTGCGGCTTTGGCGCTCCAACCAATTCAACAAATACAACACCTTTGTCGTCTTTTGTCGCAGTAATTTTAACCATATTGGGGGGGTTTCTCATGCCGTGCTCCCAGATTTTTAGATTAAGATATTGGCCGATTTTAACATCCGTGGTTTTCATGTGCTTGGCAATAAATATTTTGACTGTTGAAATTGCTTTTTTTGCCTTCTTGTGAAATGGGCTCTTCAAAGTCGCGATTCTAAGCGGAATGTTATAATTTCTTTCGAGTACAATTTTCGGTGCTTCTTCTTTCTTTTTTGCCATTTTTACGCCTTATTCTTGTTTCTTCTCCAGTTTCTTTTTAATTTCGTATGTCGGCCTGGATGAACTCTTCGTGTTTTTCCATAAATTTTTTGCACTGTCCAGAAAGGGGCCCATCGAGTCTGCTTTCTAAACTTTGCTAACCTTTTTTTCCTGCTTGGGTGCTTGTATCTTGCCATTTTTGTTTTTCCAAATTGAATTCTAGACTCTGCTGATTTTAAAATCCTTTTTCTCAGGTGTCATCTGTTGCAAGATTTTTTTTAGCAAATCATCTTCAATCTTACCCTGAACTTGCCCTTTTTGTATTGCCTGAAATAAAACAACTAGCAATTGAATTGATTTTTCCTGATGCGCTGCTTTCAAATTTCCGTATCTTTCCAATGCGTCTTTCGTGAAAAACTTTTTCACAACAGATTCCATCTGCTCAATCTGCTGCTGGATTTGCGACTGCTCGTCGGACTGCTGGCTTCCTTTTTGCTGCTGCAAACGCACCAGTTCTTCAAATTTTTTTTTTCTCACGTCATCCAGAGTTGGCATTTGGTATGATTTAAATTTTTTTAAATAATATTCTATTGTTTTTTATTCTCAACAGCTTTCTGTTCGTGATGGACTTCAACAATTTCTTTTTTTAATTCAGTTTTTTCAACAGCTCTTGATTCTGCTTTAGCTTCCCGTCTTGGCACCTTTCCAAGAATCTGGGTTGCTATTTTATCCAAAAACGCCCTCCCTTTTGGCGTAACTACTCTTCCCTTATGTATCCCTTTTTCTGCCTGCTTAAGGAAGCCGGCTTTTTCAAGCTGCTGCAGTGATTTTCTTAAAATATTACCAGAACCTTTATAGAAATGCTCTTGCTTTACCCCATTATTTTTCTTACCGCCGTATTTTGTCCTGAGTTTTTGCGTTCCTACCGGCCCTAATCTATAAACAGTTCTCAAGACAGATGCAACTCGCACATACCACCAGTCAGCACTTACAGGCGGCCTTTGCTTATGCATTCCAGTCTTGACATAAGGGGCCCATACCGGCGGCTTTACATCGGGGATTTTTTTCAGCTCTTCAGCCGCTTTCAAAATTAGTTCCTGTGATTCCACATCATACATTGTTGTCATTTTTGGCTTTGAAATTATTTATTCTATTTTTTTAAAATCTTAATTTTCTAATGTGAATAACAGATAATATATTTTACACAAATTTTTCTAATCTTTAATTCAAATACAAACTCAAATCTTTTCTTCCACACCTTGCGGTGTCAGAACGGCTAACTAAGGTTAGCACAGACTGCAGGATATGATGGCTATTTAAAAATGTTTTTGTTTTGTCTTTTGTATTAAATAACAATTAGAACGTAATTGATTGTCCAAAACTGGCGCATGATTTGAACCGGCAGCAACTGTCAGATTTAAAGCCAGAAAATTCGAAACGAATAGAATCAACACCACAAAAGGTATTGGATATGAAATACCTACACAAGCTGCACTCAGTTCATTGAAAGCCAATTATTGTCTGCGAAGGAAAATTTTCCATAAATAATATCGATGCATAAATAGTTGTTTTAATATATTTATGTCAATAAATAGAATTAGTCATTTGTAAATGTTTGTGGTGTGGGTCCTGAATTCTTATTCTTTGTAAAGTCCATAAGTGTAAGTTGTTTTTGCAGTCCCAAACGGAGCACTAAAGTACCCACTTCCGTTATATCTCTTAGTCTCATCTTGCTGGAACCTTCAGTCCTATCCCGAAATGAAATTGGCACTTCGCTTATACTGCAGTTATTCTGAATCATAGCATTAAGAAGAGAAATCTGGAATGCATAACCCCTCACATTCAAAGAACTTAGGTTAACTTTTTCCAGCGATGAAACTCTTATCGCCCTAAATCCGCCAGTGCAATCATGTATTGACCAAATTCCAAGCATTAACCTGGCATAAGTATTTGCAACTTTGCTAATGATTTTTCTATGTATTCCCCATTCTTTAGGAATTGAGCCTCCGAGAGTGTATCTTGAGCCAATAACAAAATCTGACCCTTTCTTTATCTGGAGAAGCATCTTAAATATGTCTTTTGGATCATGAGATAAATCTGCATCCATCTCGAAAACCACGTCTGGCTTTAGGTTATTAATTGCATATTCCATTCCTGCCACGTAGGCAGATCCGAGTCCTTGTTTTTTTGATCTTTCAAGGAGGATGACCTTCTTATTGAATTCAGTGTGCGTTTTAACAATTTCAGCAGTCCCATCAGGAGACCCGTCATCCACTATCAAAATGCTTAAAGATAACTTGTTATTTTTATATGGCTGAAGAATTTCGCATAGAAAAATCTCATCAAGAAGCTTTTTTATATTCCCGGCCTCATTGTAAGTCGGAAGTATAATACAAGCTTGCAGCCTGTAATTCGTGTCCTGCTTAAGACTAGAGCTATTTGGAATCGATTTACTAACATCTTTCATGAAACTACCCCATAATTGGGAATAGATTTGCCTATTTAAACCTTTGGTTATTATTTACTAAATTGTGGTAACGATTTTTATTCACTAAGCTTAAGTAAGATTTATTTACTAATTTTTTGTAGCGCCTGTAATTAACTTTAATAGTCAGTAATGTCTGCAATATCTTAGAATCAGATTATTTATTTTGATGAACTATATTTATCTCTTTAGTAACCAGATTCCACCCATCATAAGCTGTAACAATGGTGGATATGTTATCCCACGTACCATTATTGTCCGCAAAGATTACAATATTACCTTTAATCGACTCATTTAAAATCGGCTCCGAGGCTATGTTAAAAATTAGCTTATCGCTTTCCGGGTCTATAAAAAATTGACTGAGATTTAGCGTAAGGGAAGTGTTCATATAAAAAATACTCTCGCCTTGCCAGAGCGGAGGGCTATTTGAAGTATTAGTCTTTGCCTGATATTGTTCTTGTTTAATAATCTGGGCAGTTATGTCGGATTTATTATGAATGGGAAAAACTAAGGAAAAAACTATCAAAAAAGCAACTGTCATTGCAGCCAAGGCATATTTTTGTGTCTTTTGAGCAGTATAATGTCTCTGAAACAGAAAATCAATTCTTGGCTTATCATACCCACATTTAAGCATAACTTTGCGGATTGATTTCTCATCGTGCCCATTTTTTAGCTGTTTTTTTATATATTCATTCAACTCGCGATCAAAATCGGCTCTTTTTTTCATTGTAAACGACCTTATAAAGCAATAACTTGTTTATAAAGATATATGGTGAATTATTCGGCTTTGGGTTCTAAAATAGAAATGTTTATAAATAACGCGTATAACTTTTATAGTCTAGTATACCTTTTTCAACACTTTCGATATTAATATATACTAGTCGCAATTTATCATGCCAAAAATGGGAAAGAAGGCTTTTTTTACAAACAGTGTGGTTTTGATACTAATTATAGTGCTGCTAGCAAGTTATGCCCATGCATCCTTGATGAATCCGGATAGCATAGGATTTGATTCCAAATCCAGGAATGATAACTACGAAGACCTGGTTAATACCTTGTTTGCAAACAACAAGGTTGTAACGAGTGTGGATAATAAAATGTGGATACCTTGGTATTCATCCAGCTCAAAATGTGAATTAGCCGACCTTAAAAGTGGTTCAGGGTGCAACTCTGGCTCCGTAATAGATTATGAACATAACTGTATGGTAACTGATGAATTCAGCCAAGTTGGAATACTTGTTTCCATGTCTAAAAACCAACAGAGAATGGATCAATTCTATAATACTGTAGGCTCAATAAAGAGTAATTTTGGAAGCATTCCTGCATGGCGAATTTATAGAAATGCAAATTCATTAGAGCCTTGCAAATCCGGCGTCAACGGCAACTGTGATACTGCCTCAGATGCTACCGCAAGAATTATAATTGCACTCTATACTGCAGCAAATAATCAATATTTCTTAAATTCTGACAGCAAAAATAGTTACCTGGCGCTCGCAAATCAGCTTTCTTCTGACATGCTTTCGTATGAAATTGATCAGAATTGCAGGAACAGCGACCTTGGATATGGGGATATTTGTTATTGGCTTGCAGCTGGCTCTCAGGCTAAAAAAGGTGGTCTGGCAAGCACTGACTATGGGTACACCGGATATTATGCCGATGCTATTATTGCTATGCTTATGGCATGCAAGCAAACTTCAAATCAAAAATATTGCGATGTTTCAAGGCACCTAACTCTTAATTATCTTCAGGCGGCAAAATTTGATGGCGTAAAATTTAGTGTGCCTCCAGGAAGAAGCTTTAAATGGGACCTTTCCGGTCCGGTTCCTAAAGCTCTCTGTACAAATACCTGCAGTCCGGACCGGTGGGATTTCGCTGATGCCCCGAGGGCACTGGGAATGTGTCAGGCCAATTATTATGCAAAGCTAATTAACTTTCAACTTCCCGGTCTTGACAACTACTGTAAAATATGGGGAGACAAGTACGGCTCCAATAGTAATAGTGTAGTTTTGCAATACAATAGCGATGGAAGTGCGGCATCATCTGCAATAGGCGGTTATTATTACCAAGGGCTCCAAGCATTGTTTGAATCTGGCTACAATACAGCGTTGTTCCAGCCAACGCTTGATAACGCACTAAAACACTATAAATCTAATGTCTGGGACAATGAACCCTGTTATGGTATCTATACCAAAGCGTTTGCTGTACGAGCCCTAGGATTTGGAATAGGAAGAGACTCAAGTGTTTTTACAAATACCAATTCCTTGCCTAATCCATGCGTACCAGCAACCGAAACTTGTGACGGAATAGACAATAATTGCAACGGACAAATTGATGAAAACAATATTTGCCAAACTCCGCCTAGCTGCTTACCTGCAGATGAGATTTGTGACGGCAAGGACAATAATTGTAATAACCAGGCTGATGAAAACAACGTATGTTCACCACAAAGTACCTGCACTCCTTTAATTGAGATATGCGATAAAAAAGATAATAACTGCAATGGGCAAATTGACGAAGGGAATGTGTGTTCTGTAAATTCTGATTTATCAATTGCTTCTTTGTCCCAATCCTGCTTCGTCAACAATGAGCTCTGCACACTTACAAGCGATGTATCTTCCGGAGTCTGTAGAACCATACAATACGAGTCATCACAAGGGAAATTGAAAGTTCAAGGGTGTGACAAGGGGGGGATAATTGAAATGTACAGACAGATTGCGCCGGCTAACGCAATTTTCAAAGTTTGTTTAGATCAAGGATGTGTAAATGAGAGTTACGGTTTTTCCAAGTTCTCCCTCGGTTCAAGCTCGAAAAAGGCTTGTGTTCCCTTGACAGAGGTATGTGATGGCACCGATAACAACTGCGACGGGCAAATTGACGAAGGGAATGTGTGCGAGCCAACAGTACCGGTATGCAAACCCTCTCCAGAGGTATGTGATAATATTGACAACAATTGCAACAATGAAATTGATGAGGGAAGTATTTGTAACATCCCAAAACCTACAGAAGAAATAGAAGAGCCGTCAGCAAGCCCCTCGGCTCCTGAAAGGACAAATCAGGATTCTTCGCAATCATCTGGCGGCTCAGGAGGCTCCGGATTTGCAGTACCCAGTATTGTGGATTCATTTCAAGCCGAACAATCATTAGAATCAGCTAACGAAAATCTAGGTGAGCCATCTTCCGGTAATTGGGCAAATGAGTTAATTAGAGATCTGCCAAGTGTAGCAGGTTACAGCCAACTTGTCCCGATACGACTTGCTTTAAACAATGTAAGGCAAAATGAAAAAGTTATCATTAATGAGCTCTTGCCAGAAGGGGCAATAATTACTGACTGGTCAGTTGTGGGTGCCGATGAATCCAGCAACACTTTAAAATTTTTTCAGAACGGTAGGGCATTGATATGGGAGTTTACAGCAATTGACCCCAGCCCGTTTATAGTATACTTAGTAAAGCTTCCGGATTCTGGGGAAATTGCAAGTTTTAGTACAGTCTATGCAATGTCAAATGATTTTGTAGCCAATACGAAAAGCGGAATTAAATTAATAACGACGGCACCTGTTGTTGCTGACTTACAAAAAGTGGCAGGCATAACTTATCAAAAAGCAAGTGACAAATTGAGCCCACTTCTTGCAATAATACCAGTAGGGTTCATATCTTTATTTTTAATAATTTTCTTTGTGCTAAGAAAATTTGGATGAATAATTTTATCACAATTAGTTAAATATTCTAAAAGTAGTTTTCTTGGTTACGGTTGTTCCATTAACTTAATACTTAGTCAAGTACACAAATCAGAACTTTTGGCATATCCGCCATCGGCTATACATGTTGTTCCTATGCATATCTGCGTGATGCCGCTTCCGGTAGTTCCTTGCTTGTACATCTCAAAATTTAACGGATCTCCTGAGTCGGGCTTGTTGCATGCCATTACCTGCATGCTGTTTCCACTGTCGCTGCATATTAGTGTCCTGCAACTGCCACTTGGATTGTCAGTTGTTATCGTACCCCCTGCACAAGATATGGAACTCTGAGGTATGTCAACAACACTTGAATAACAATTCGAACTACTCACTTTGTTAAGAGTTACATTAAATATCAAAGTCTGGTTTGATAATATGTTAATTATTGATGAAGAGTCTTGATAATTAGTTTTTGTAAGTTTTAAATTATAATTTTGTGGTAGGAGGTCTTTAAGTAACAATTGTCCGTTTACGTCAGTAAACCCCTTAGGCACATTGTCAAGGAATATATTTGTAAAGTTGGGTATTGAATTAACTTGAAGTGAGCCATTTGCTTGGGTTGATGGAGGAGGGGGAGGTGAATTTGATTGTAGGGTTATTGTATTTTTTGCGATAGTTGTTTTGAATGTAATTAAATCGAAAACACTGCAATTTGCAGCGTAAGTTCCTGACGCAGAATAGATATGTTCTGTATTATCTTGATTATAGTTCAGCTGAGTTTGCCCATCCCCAAAATAATAACTGTATGAGTAACTGCCGCTCCCTCCACTTGTCTTGCATTCCCATACAACATCAAGATATTTTGGATACCATGGTTTCGGCGCCAATGCTGCAATAAATGTAGTTGTAGGGTCTGGATCTTCTGTTTGATCTCCAAGAACAACTCTAAAAATATTTCCGCTTGTAACTGGCCAATCAGTTATTCCTAATTTTCCATAAATATCTGTAAAATATAACCCATCTTCACCAAAAGCAAGACCAATAGGGGCGCTATAGCCTGTTCCTGTATAAACAACAAAATCTTCAACAGTTCCACGACTTCCATTTGGTTGAAAAGTAAATTTGACTATCTTTTTACCTTCAGGGTCGGGTCCTTCTTTATAAGTCGGTCCGGACAAAGCTACAAATAAATTGCCATGAGTATCGTGCGGAAATCCAACAATTCCAGGATTGAATACAGCTTGGGTTGGAGCGGTGGTGTTAGGCCAAAGATGCCAAGTTCCAGTTGCTGTATCGCAGCAATGCCCATAAATATCGCCAGGTTTAACTTGATAGATACCATCATTTGAATCAGCTCCATTGTTTGTGACAAAAAGCTCATTAGCTACAGGGCGCCAAGCTGCCCCAAAAGGATTTCTAAAGCCTCCTGCATAAGTATATGTTCCTGGATATGGATTGTCAACAGGTATACTACCATCTTCATTGAATCTCAAGACCTTGCCTTGTAGTTGTGTCACATCCTTAGTCGCGCTGAGGCTAGTGCCTTCTCCTAATGTATAATTAGTTAGCGTATTTGCGTCTCCTGTATTCAAATATAGCTTTCCGTCAGGACCTCTTGTTATGCTTTGTACTTGATGTGAAAAATCAACTGATATGTTGTTAAGTATGGTCATGTTATTTACGAAAGTGTTTCCATCATTGTTTGTCACGAACTTAACGACTTTTCCCCTCAATACACCATTAGGGGTCATATAAACCAAACTCACGAAAAGGTCACCTGTTAAATCATCAACATACAATCCTACGACTCCAGATTCACCAGTTCCTGGAAGTACACCTGGTGGATAATTCAATAAATTTGTGGCATAGGGAACATATTGTCCGTTTTTCTTGATCATTCCAATTTGGCCGTAAAGCTGAGTTACGTAAAGAAGCGGTTGTTCCCCTTCTGGAAGATGTGAATAGAGGTCAGGCGCCATATAGATATTTACTGGAAAGCTAATGTTGGACGCAACTTTCTCTATCTTATATCCAGGCTGGGCAGTCCAGCTAAAATTACTTGAAATGGTAAATGGAGCCTTAGTTTTGAAATATCTCCATTCACTCCAATTGCTAATGTTATTTATCGGCGCGTTTTCATAAAACCGTGCTCTTACTTGATAGCTATGGTTTGAAAGTAATTTGTTATTGCCTGATAAACTCCCTTCAAATGTTCCATCAGCATTATGTATATGCTCTCGTATAACTTTATTGTACAGTGAACTCCAAACTCTTTGGTTTGACTCATTATCCCAAATCTCAAAATCACTAGCTACATGGGCATCATTTTCTACATCCACCATTGGAAATACATGTATGTGGAAATCTACAGGATCCATATTCATCTTATTCTGTGAAGGTTCAAGCCAAGTTGGTGCTTGAGGTGGGGTGTTTGTTCCTGTTGCATTAGATTGATTGTTTTGATTTTTCCATGGACATGGCTCATTTGGAACACAACCGTTTTCATTTGGAACATAAGCTGGACCAGAATCGAAATATTCTATTGGATAAATCATTTGTTCCGGTATATTTGAATCATCCAAGTTGTCAACTATACATGAATAATCCCATAAGCCGGCGTACGGTAATGTATAATTTATGACTAATTTATTATTAAACTGGCTTAATTCATTATCCAGCTCGTAATTAATTAATCTCCATCTCAAATCATAATTTGTTATATTTGTCGGAAGATTGCATTGAAGCCTTGAATATAATCCATTCGAATCAAGCACGTTGATTTCAGGCAAACTAAAATTTCTTTGAAGAGTTCTTTCAACGTGAAAATCTCCCCTGATAACATGAGAGAAATTCGAGATATTGTTAATTTCACATCCAATATGATATAGAACGTCCTTATTTAATATATACGATATTTGATTTGATTCAGTGTCAAATAGAGCATCAGCTTGTGGAACTCCTGCCCTTATAGTCCAATGCTTTTGAGTCGTAAAACCATTTACTGCAACGTTGCATGAGAATGAATAATTTCTTTTAGTGGAGTTATAATTTGTAACTCTTACAATAACTGGTTCTTTACTATGTTTGTTTGCTGTATTATTTCTTACCCATACATGCTTTATTCCATCTGGAATTCCAAATTTATCCGGGAAATAAGGAGCTCCCTGGTCGAAGTATTCAATTGGCAAACCTGTCCTAAAACTCTGCCCGTTAACGTTACAAAAATAATCATAATTTCCGGAGGTCGGTACTGTTGAAGTTATTATCTTATTTGTACCCAATTGGCTATACTGATTGGTTTCAGCATTAAACATTTGCCATTCTACATTATAATCTGAACTGTTATATCTGCATTCGTATGAAGCAGTTAATCCGTCTCCGCTTAGAGGGACAACTTGCGGATTCCATGAATAATTTCTTAGGTCGATATGAACATCTCCTCTTTCAACATCACTAAAATTTGAGCTATTAACTACAAGGCAACTAATATGATAAAACGTGTTATTCTTGAATGTATAAGTGAAGAATTCATTTGAAGGCAGATCTTGGGTTATATTCTCTTCAGGATCGTCAAAAAAACTATCACCATCATCCGGCCGTATAAACCAGTCCTTAACAAATGGAGTTTCAGGATAGGTCCTGCAGCTAAAAGTGTATGTTCTCGTTGCTGGATCTGCTGACACAATTCTAACAAATACTTCTTTTGAAGAATCTACATTTACAGGATTATTCGTACTCTGAGCCAAAGTTCTATTCAGCGATAAATTTTGTCCCGGATTTAATATTATTGAGCTGCTGTTATCAATGTAATTTGATTTTTTTACCATTAAATTATAGTTTCCTGGTGTAATATTTTTAACTATTAAATTTCCGCTCGAATCAGTTGTTCCTAATAGTACTGCGTTTAAATAAACGTCAGCTATTGATGGGACTGTTGTAATATTTAAAGATGCATTTTGAATTGATACGGGGGGTGTTGGGTTCGTTTGTGTTGTTTGATTCATGCATATTGGATAATTCGTGCTTTTTGCGTATCCGCCGTCTTTAATGCAAGTTGTGCCTATGCATATCTGGAATTTTGTTGAACCAACTTGCGATTGCTTATACAAATCAAAATATTGTTTTACACCGCTGTCTGGCTTTTCCCATCCCTGAACTTTCATGCTGTCTGTCCCGTTTGTGCATACAATTGTTCTGCCGTTGCCAGAAGATCCATTTTGCATAATAATTCCCCCGCTGCAATTTACTGGCAAGGTCGATAATGAAGAAAAACAAACTGTAGTTACATTTGTTGTAACGTTCGTATTTGTTGAGTTAGTTGCATTATTTTCAGTTGTATTGGACGGTGAAGATTCTGGGACTAAATTTATTTGAACATCCTTAAGCTGACCGGCTGCAATTA
The DNA here is from genome assembly GCA_035288865.1 of Candidatus Nanoarchaeia archaeon. Taxonomy (GTDB): domain Archaea; phylum Nanobdellota; class Nanobdellia; order Woesearchaeales; family GW2011-AR4. The sequence continues at coordinate 41,579 of DATDZA010000026.1, read as the reverse complement.
TTACCTGGCTTAAATTGGGTTTATAGTCCGTCTTATTCACAAGCAATTGATAATTTCCCGGAATTAAATTATTAATGGTTAGCAAACCAATAAGCCCGGAGTTATCTATAAAGGCGCCGTTAAGATATATGTCAGCAAGATTTGGATTCGTCGAAACCCTAAGACTGCCGTTAAAGGGCCCTTGCGATGTTGCATTTCCCACACATATCGGAAAATTATCGCTTTTTGCATATCCGCCGTCTTTGATGCACGTATTTCCAATACATATTTGAGTTACAGCCGTTCCAACTTTGGATTGTTTATATAGCTCGAAAAATTGTTTCGTCGTCAAATTATCAGGTTTGTCGCATGAAAGAATCTGCATGCTCGAGCTACCATTTGAACACACCAGAGTTCTACAGTTTCCACTTGCAGAATCGGTTATGAAAGTTCCAGAAGTGCAGTTTGCTGGAATTGTGGAAACAGAATTAAAGCATTGCGAAGTTACCGGCTCACTTACATTCTCGCTTATGGAATAATTCCTGTATAATTCTTTGCCGGATGCAATGGGAATTAAAGTGCTTATCTCTTCGTAACCGGCTTTTTTAATAACTAAATTATGAAGGCCCGGTGTAATGTTTTGTATGGTTAAGAATCCAGAGAGAGTTGTAGTGCCCTTGAAAACCTCATTTATGTATAAGTTTACCACCGCAGGAGATGAATTAAGAGTTACATTAACAATTAAACTTCCATTCAAAGGAACTCCGTTAATATTAGGGGCCCAGGTGCATGGCTCGTTAGCGACGCAACCCTCAATAGTCGGAATATATGCCGGCCCACTTGGAAAAAACTCAATTGGCATATCCCATGTGGAAAATTTGCCTGTGTCTTTGTCTGTAACGTCGCATACAACATCCCATCCGGCCGTAGACCTTGGAGTTGTAATATTAACAATTCTTTTGTCGGCCAGTTGTGGATAAGAAATAGTGTTTCCCCGTTCCCTTAGCTTCCAATTTATGGAATACCTTTTTACACCAGGCGGCGGGTCACATTTTAGCGTTACTCTCGGACCTTCAGAATCAATTACATAAATGTTTGGCTCTTTTTGATTGTGGGTTGTCCGCAAATCAACATGAAATTCAGAAGCTAAATTTTGAGAACCGTTTGGCGCTGTAAAATTTTGTATCTCACAATAAATGTGATACATTGCGTTACTATGGACCTCTTCTGTAAAATTTAAAGGGTCAAGGTGCCATGTTACATTATCATCAGGAGACCTTAAATTATATTTTTTTGGATAAAATGATGGATTGGGATCAATGTCAAAATACTTTTCATTTGCCATATTACTTGCAGGCGTTTTGGCTGGCGTTATGCAGGAAAAATTGTATACGTTAGTAACTGGATCAAAGCCTGTAACCCTTACGATCACTCCCTGGCTTCCTTGAGCAAAAATAGGGCTTGAAATTAAAACAAACGATAAGGCTATAAGTACAGAGTACAAAATTATATTCTGTAAACCACTAAAATAAAAATTGCCTTTATTTGCATTCATGATGTTTCAGCTTTCCACCCTTGAAAAATAAATTTAATAAGTGTATTTATCATATGTACTTCAAAAAATACCTAGTATAGTTATTATTAAACAGGAGTAACTTATTGATTTATAAAGGTTTCCCCATTCTGCGCCAAATGATATAAGATATAGCGGCAGCAACCAATATCAATATTATGTATACATAATTTACATATGCGTAATAGTTATAAGCACTATTCATTAGATTCGTTATTTTAGGCTTTACATCAACCATAAATTTTGTTTTAATTACTTTTCCATCATGCTTGAATTCTCCAAATAAGACATATTTTCCTGGCGTCTTAAATATAAGGTGAACCGGAACTGTCGGCCCATAATATAATTGCATTGCCCCTTCGGAATCATTAGTTTCCTTTGGTACGTAAGAATGGGCAAGGTCAGCAGAGGATAAATCATCCTTTATCACAAATAAATTAATTTCGGAGCCTAAGTAAAGCTGCAAGTCACTAATTTCTACCCCATTTTTCCTGATATAATAATTAAATTCATGCTCTTTTTCCGCTTCCAAGTATTTTGGGTGTTTTAATGTGATATCATAGCCATCAAAATTTTTTTCCAGAGCAAAATCATAATTAGGTGCTGCCAAAGTTTCCTTGCCTGCAATGCTTGCGTTTTCTAAATTTAAAAAAGTAATTCCATGAGGGGTATAGGAGACCGCAATAGCATATTTGCCAGCCATAGGGAATGTGTAATTAAATGTGTAGCTCCCCCATATGCTATTTTCCAGCCCGTCCGCAAAATCTTCGACGCGCATGTGGTCGAAAAAATCCAAATCATTTCTGACAATAAAAACATGGAGAATACTTTCGTGTCCTTTATCTAATGTTTCGATGGGAAGCCCGGACACAGGATTTAAAATGTTTATTCTGAATTTTTCGGATTCTTGTGAAAGCGGATTTGCGTTGTCAAAAAAAAGATAGATTTCATATTCGCTTTTGGGATCACTGGCAATGAAATGTGCGTTGACTACAAAAATAATTGTCAAAAAAATAAATAATATTACAAAATAATTTTTTACCATTTTTACTTAATTGAGGACTTTTCCTGCATGTCTATAAAATCCTGCAAAGTAAGGATGCTTTCTTGCATTGTGAATTGGCTAACTTTTGTCAAATCTTTATCAGGTTCAGGAAATGCCCCAAAAAGCTGCGAGTTTTCATCATTGACCTGGCTATTTAGGAGCTTATCAATAATTTGTTTGCTAAACTCCTCGTCTTCCATGCGGACTGCGGCTCTCCCCACTAATGCATAAACCCAAGGCGCATCAGACGGGCTCAAAGCGTCGCCGTTTGAACTGTAGAGGGCATATAGCTCTCCGTCCTGGCTAAATTTTAGCTTGTAAAAGTCAAGTGATTTTTGCGCTGATGCCCTAAGCTCCGGATCCTGGCTTTCGGCGTTTCTAATCATTATCCACATAGAATTTATTCCATAGCCGCCTGCATCGATGCCGTTTCCAAATTTCTTTTCTTCGGTTAGCTGTGAATTATAAAGCCCATTGTAAAGTTGTGATTTTAATATTAACTTTTTCATATTTTCATTCATAGTTGTCCAAGGCTCACCCCTTCTTTTTGCAAGGCTCTCAAACACAGTGAAATCGCTATACGAAAGCCAAACTTCCTGGGCAGTCCAGATTGAATCTTTTCCTGATGAGCCGCCATATGGTGCAAGAAGCCCATCTTTTGTAATTGCAACTTTCTCAACTCCTAAAGACAGCCTGTCAATAAGTTGGGAGTATCGCAAATCGCCCCAATGTTTTTCTGCAATCAGGAGCGCCTTAATCGCACGCAAATCAGCATCGGATGCAATATTGCTTCCATCATCTTGCGGCATCTCTGAAGCGTTTAACCGCCACATCATGTAATTGTGATCTGGATGAATCATGTAAGTTTCCAAAAATACCAGTGCATTGTCAAATTCTTCTTTATTTTTACCTATCGCATTCCATAGAAGATAATAGCTTATTGCCTCACTGTTTGTATTATAGTCATAAGTGGATGTCCCGTTATTGTACAAAATATAAGTCAATCTAATGTGGCCATTTCGCTGCAGTAATTTTTTTGCAACAAATACTTCGGCTGTTTCTAGTTGCTTCTCATAATTTTTCTGCATGCCCTCAGGTATTACATCTCCAAAATTATGCTCTACCGGAGTCGGTTTCTCTTTTTGAATCAAACCTGAATTGGAAGCCAAATTAACCGAAACTCCAAAAACAATATAAACGACAACCATCCCTATCAAAAAATAAATTCTCTTTTTGGGCCAAACAAAGCTAGTCATTTACATATCACCATCGTTAAAGTTGATAAATTTTAGCGCTTTGATTTTTCGCTTAAGGCCGAATATAATAGCAAGACCTATAAAAACCATAACACTAACCCATGCGCCTATAACTATTGGCCTGCTGACGTGATAAACTAAATCAATATTGTAATCCCCTGATTGTTGTGGTGTAATAAGCATAAAATAAGGACCGAACGGCTCAACCTTAACTTTCTTATTGCCAATAGATGCCACAAAGTCCTTATCATAGGTCATTTTTACAACAACAGCAGTATCTATTTTCGCTTTTTTGACGAAGATTGAATAATGCTGGGGATCTTTCATTATCATGTTGGCATCAGCTGTATAAAATGATTCCAAAAGATTTACATACTCTGAAAGATAATAGATTTCACTTTTATCAATGCTCACAAACTCTTCATTATAACTTCCGCAATATTTCTCCTTAAAAAACACTCGGCATTTTGGCTGTAAAGATTGAACTTCTGCTGCCAATTTGCCATCAACCGCCTCGGCATACGACGCGTCTTCAAGGGGCACCTGAAAATATGAATATCTTGAATTATTGTTTGAATGAAAGTTTAGAGAGTTATTCATCCTGTACATTACAATCTTGTCCCTGTCGCCCTCCTCAGTATTAACATATAGCCTTTCTATATTTGCAGCCTTAAGATAAATAAGGCTAACATTTGCATTGTGATAACCCGAAGAAACTGAAAAGAGTTCGTCAGAATAAGGATTTGTTATGCCCTGTTCATAATAACCATAAGTTTGAGGTATATATGTAAATGAATTTCTTACAGCAAGGCTTTGGTCGGTGTAGGGAAAGCTGATGCGTCCCACAAATTTATCATTAATAAATTCTGGTTTTGAAAGTATAGAATCGCTTGTAATCCATTTGCTCTGCACATTATAAATAATAATTCCTGTTGCAAGCACAAATGCAGTAATCATGGTGTAATACATCACTTTCTTTTTGGAAGTGTTCGCTATATTTGAAAGGGACGCGACAAGAACTGCCCCTGCTATGATAAACTCTGGAATAATTCTGTGGTATTGGATCGAGCGTAAAATATTCATGGGAAAAATATTGTAATACTCCATGTAATAAAACAAAACCATTGTAGCAAGAACCAAAGTTAAGCCTGCTGCCAACTCATGATTATACAATTTTGGGGAGGCTATTTTTCTTTTTTCCCTGTAACTTATTATTGAAAATATTATAAGCAGAAAAAATGCAATCATAATTATTGGACCTGGGCCCTTCAGGTTGCCGGCATCGAAGAAAAAATCTTTCAACTCAATTATATTAGGTGGAACCTGGTAGTAAGGAAGATATTTAACCCCCATGTGGGCTCCAGAAGTTGCTTGCTTGTAAGTTATCTGGGGGAAAAACTGAACTGCGCCCAGAAGAATGCTGCAAAATACGAGCGCAAAAAACTGGAATAAGTAATGCTTATGCGCCAATTTTTCGTCGCGGTGTTTTCTTCTAACCATAATTGATAAAAGATAGATGCCCATTGTCATGCACAGGGAAAACCATAAGAGCGGATGGCATAAATATGAAATGCCAAGGACCGCAATTAGCCAAAACCTAAAGGGCTTCAGCGGGTTTTTTAGAAAAAGCAAGAGACCAAGAGGATACAGGAACAGGAATACTACAGTAATCGGCTCCCAACCATAACTTCTTAGACTTATGAAAGTGGATGATAAGATAAAAGTTGAGCAAAGGGCAGAAATCAAAATTCTTCTTGAGACTTTATAGCAGAGTAAAAATGTAAGATATGTAGCCAGAAGATGGCTAAATATTATTAAAATTATTGATGCTCTTGCGACGTCAAGACCTGTCAAAGAAACAACTGCCCAATGCAGAAAATAAAACCCGATTTGGTAGTACTTTAATAGAGGCATTCCTAAATACCAGTAAGGGTTCCAGTTAAAATTGGGAAAATTTTTAATAATATATTCAGTCTTCCATATATGGTTCTCCAAGTCCCATGCTCCGAAAGTGTGCAAATTTCCTTCATTAGTTCTCCAATCCTCGTTATCGTAAGTATCCGACATCCATGATTTTCCAAACAGGAGCTTGTAATCAAGTGCTAACCACACCATTGAAATAAATAATAATGCAAGCGCGATGCAAACCCACTTATAAGCGCCCTTTAATTGTCCTGGAGAATGTATCATCTCCTCGTCATTATAACCGTAATAATCACCCAATTGAAACACCTTTCGTGCCCAAGCGTGGTTTTTCATTTTTCTTTGGTAAATCGTATCCGACAAATATAATTGAGCTTGCAAGCATGACACTGTAGAATAAAAGCCAAATCGATACGGGAAGATAGGTCCTTATCTGCTGCATATCACTAGAAATTGCAGCATGGTATAATGCAAAAGTGCTAAATCCAAAGCATATTGCTGACAATAATAAGTTCCACTTTATTTTCCACCATCCTGATTGTGTCCTTTTTTTATTTGTTCTAATAAATCCCACATATCTTCCAAGGAGCACGTTTATTGCCGCCTTAATGTAAATAAACATGCTATTGGTTATCAGACTATACTGTAAGAATGCATCTGAAATTCTTATTTTATCATTGTCATTTCGTGCATGCTGTGAAAAATAAATCATGCTTATGCCGGTAACAACATTTAGAAATAAAAGCAGAAGCAATGTCGTTGGCAGCCATGTATGATGGGTTCCGCCCAATAGTAATGAAAGTATTGGAACTATCACATAAATTAAAGTTACAATACCTATGACCCACCATCCCAAAGTAAAAACTGTATGAATTTGCTGCCTTAGGTTAAATTTTCCAAACAAAATTTTTTTCCAATGCTCTCTTAAAATTGCCAGATTCCCATTTGCCCACCGGTACTGCTGTGATGAATATGCGACAAAATCTGGAGGCGCGTAGCCGTATACTAGTATTTTTGGAACATAAATGCCAAAGTATCCAACTGAATTCAACCTAAGGCCAAGCTCAATATCTTCCGTGGATGAGAAATACGAAAAGCCGTTTACAGACAAAAAGGCCGAAGTCCTTATAACAGCATTGGTTCCACAAAATGGCAACGCTCCATCGTGGGCCTTACTTACACATTGCGAATTATAAAAAATATCCGTTCCAATCTTAGCTGCCCTTTCCAGCGGCGTTGTGACATTAATAAAATGCTGAGGCGTTTGCACAAATCCGACGGAAATGTTGCTAAAGTAATCCATTACTTCCTCTAAAAATTTTGGCTCAGGAGCCTGATCTGAATCGAAAACCACAAAATATTCCTCTCTTACTGCATTTTTTATCGCATTGTTTATATTTCCTGCTTTAAAGCCAGTCCTGTCACTCCTTCTTACCAGCATACAGCCGTAATATTTGGATAAAATTTTCATACTTGCCATATCCTCCTCGCTGGAAGAATCATCGAGCAAATAAATCCTAACACCCCCAGGCCAGATTAATTTTTTGCATGCTGCAATTGTTCTCTCTACAATTTCCCTTGGTTCATTGTAAACCGGGATTAGAACGGCAACTCTAATGCTAGATTTATTTAGCAACTCTTCAGGTTTTTCATTTCTATACCGATCAGTAAACAAATTATAAACAAAGTACATTGCAAAGCAAAATGAAAATAATTCTGCCGGGAAAATCAAAAAAGTCAGCGGAAACCTCTTAAACGAATTTATTGGGAACTGCTGGGATGATGTGAAATGAATCAAAGTATTCGATAAATAATACATCATAAGAACAAAACTCATTAATCCGAAAATTAAATAGAGCATTAAATGCTTCCAGCCTTGTTTCTTAATTGGAATGCCCATTTTCAATTTTTCTTTCTAAATCTGCTGAACTGTTTTGTAAATCGAGAGCCAAAAAATATTAAGGTTAGCATTACAATCACTGTTCCAAATCCAATAGCTGTTGGCAGCCACGGCCGCTTAAGCAGGGCATCTACCCACTGCGCGGAAAATCTTTGCACATTAGAAATAGTATTTGCAGTAATTGAATTAAGAGAGCTGATTCTTGAAGTCTGGCTTACGTAAACGTTTCTGTCTTTAATTTGATAAGTCTTTGATTCCTTACCGTTTGATATTGTTACTGAAGCTACTGAATATGTTGTTCCTGGCTGTGAGGCCAAAAACTCCCCCGACCATGTGCCGTAGTTTTTACTTCCCTTTGAAAGTTTCAATTCTATATCATAATTTTCCCCGCCTGTTGATTTTATATTTGCGCTAATTCGCCCAACGCCGATCTTATCTTTTGCATCAAGTGTTAGGAGCACTTTGGTTCCATTTTTTACATTGCTTTCACTTAAAATTTCATATATCAATTCAAGATTTCCTTCATTTATCGCATTCTCACCGGCAATATAAAAAGACCTGTCTGAAATTAAAATCTCGGTGGGGGGGTCTTTAGCATCCTCGGTCCACAGTTTTATCGAATAAAGTTTGTATAATCCAGGAGTTGAAGCAGAAAAACTAGCGAACCAAGTGCCATAGCTGGGTTTTCCTTTTATTATGCTAAGCTCTTTAATTATTGAAGTGCCAGATGGAGGCAAAAATAGCGCCGAAACTCTACTTACTCCGTTTGGCAGGTATTTTGCATCCAGTGTAACAGTTTGCTCCTCATTTGGCAAAACAGTATCTTTATCGAGTATTACATAAATTATTTCCGGAGGAGCAAATGACTGGGCTCCTGCATCGCCGTTGCCGCCTCCACCATTTCCGCTGTCCGAGGAAGGGGAGTCACTTCCGCTTGGCTGATCTTGCGAAGGAAAATTTCTGTAATGCCCCCTCTCATTAGTTAACTCATAGATTCCTGACGAGCCGGAAACATTGTTAATGCCATATATTTTTACTAAAAAATTGCTTCCGTAATCGATGTTTACCATTGATAATTCCCAGTTTGTTCCGCCGGTAGCATTGTCAGGCATGCGATTAAGAGCAAAATTTCTAATCACGCCAGATTCTATATTTTTCAATGATATATTCAGAGCTGTAAAATTAATTTTTTTATCATTGGTTTGCACATGAACCTTTGTATCAGAAGTTCCTGACACGTCTAAAGAATCATCTATTGCCGTAAAATAAGGGTTAACCAAATCTTCTACACCAACCGTCCAGGTCAAGTTTATATTGGTTAGTCTTGCTGAAATATTTACTGGCCGAACATTCCAGTAATCGGGACCTATTGGAGCCCAGAATATTCCAGGCTTCCAATAAAAAGTTGAATTAATTCCTGGCTCGGACTGCTGAAAAATGTCATCTATGTACCATGCTACAGTATCGTTAATATTTAAGCTTAAATAAAATGAGGCATTATCAAGCTCGTACATGGAATAATTTACGCCATAAATATTATTTTGTGCTGCAGAATCTAAATTTGTTACAGTTGAAACAACTGATACGGTATTATCTAAATCAAGAGATACATTTGCAAATTTATTTACCGATTGCTGAATTTCCACTAAAATTGTTGAGGGAACGTAATTGGATTTTGCTGCCTTTATGCTATAAATTCCGGGATTAAGATTCAAAAATATATTTCCAGATGCATTTGTTGTGCCAACAAGGCTTGAATTCACGTAAATATCTGCAATGCTGGGGCTAGTGGTAATTGTTACAGTGCCATTTTGTACTATATTGGTTAAGTTAAGAACAATTGAATTATTTTGCCCGGATACCAATGAAATAATTACATCTCTGTCGAGATATTCTGTTTTCTTAAGCGTTAAATTATAATCGCCTGGAACTAAATTATTAATATTTATTTCATAGCTTGCATTAGTTAGGCCATACAATAAATTATCTAAGTAAACTTGAATACTATCTGCATTAGAAATTACATGAAGGCTTGAATTTTGCAAAACGACCGGAATCAATGACAGATTAACGTCAATGGTTGCATTAATCCCTTCCAAAACCGAAATATTTTTTTCATATGCGAAATATTCTGACTTGTTAACTTTAAAAGAGTAGTTGCCCTGCCCTACATTTTGCAAAATAAATATGCCAGAGGAATTGGTCATTCCCTTAAACTGGCTATTGAGATAAATATTTGAGCTCGCTGGATTGGTAATAAAAGTCAGTGTTGCATTCTGAGTTACTTGCGGGCTCACATAAATTCCATTATGTTGGGGTTTGTTATTATAGCCGGCATCAAGATACGCAAATAGCTCGACTGCTGTTGCAACGATCTCATTTGTTGTTTCTGTGAATTCATACGTGTTAAGATTGTCCCTGTAATTAAAAATTAGATCTTGGTCTGAAACAGTATCATATGGCCCGCTTATCCATCCAGGAATGTAGCTTTTGTCGTTGTTAAATATAGTTCCGACGTGAAACGGTTCAATTTGTGTTTCATTTCTCCAGTTATTGCCCGAAGCTCCCAGGGACTTTCCTAAAATATTTTGCATTCCGTCCAGATAAACATATTCGTTATTAACTGGATCAAGGAACTGCAGGCTTGTTCCTCTAACTCCTATAATCTCGTCGCCGCTGGAACTTTTGTATCCTGAATCGTAGAGCAATCTTGAATGGTATTGCTGTGGAAAATTTCCTATGCCAAAAATAAAACTAATTGATAATGTCGGGCTTCCAATTGCGGTTCCGTTCTGCACAGAATTCATTCCGGTCAGCCAAGAAAGCTGGCTGTCTCCGACTTCTTTAACAAACGGATCGGCAGATGGATGTAATTGATTAGCTTTAGTTGCATAAAGCCCTTCAAGTAAGATATACCTGCTGTTTTGAAATTGGATGTTATTGTTATACTGAAATATCCTTTCTCCGTTATTCGACATAGAATCTGCTCCCAAATCGCTATAATCAGACAATATTTTAGCCGTAAAAAATTCTTCGGGATTTTTAGCATTTACTTGGTATGGAAGCCCCCGGCTCTCCAGATTATTTTTGTTTTTAATGTATTCTTCCCAGTAAAACTCATTTCCCCTTGTGTGGTCGGATTCAAAATTTGTGCCAACTATGTCTTTAAGTGAATGAGCCTCTAACAAATATGAAGCGTTTGCTGTGTAATTGTACAGCAAAAATAAAGATGCTCCGAAAAATCCTGCATCTGGGTCATTAGCTGAAAATACCGAGTCATTTATTTTGATATGATTATATGTGTTAATGGACCTTGCAAGCAAACTATTCCCTTCAATTGAGGAATAATCATTTACCGCAGGAACTGATTCTAAAAATCCAAGAAGCGCATAAACATCGTAAGACCTAGAAGTCTCGGGGTAAAATACCATGCATGGATTTGGCTCGCTGTCAAACATGTCACTATTTAAATCAACATCCACATAGCATCCAAACTCATAACCCCAGCCCCTGGAAACGGCATATCCATTGTTTGTTGATTTGACTTTTCCCGTCTTTTCTATATAAGTCATATTAAGGCACGGTTCGTCTATCTGGCATTTGAAATAGAAAGCAGCGTCATCCACACATTTCTGCCATTCCGTTCCCGTATCATTTCCGCATAAGGAAACCACTGGTACATCTGATTTTAATATGGCATGGGAGCTTCCCGGGATATAAACAGTCAAGTTTGTTAAGTTTGTAGGACCAGGAACAAATATATTCTGAACTTCAACATTTGGGTTCAGTCTGAAACCAGTTCCATCTGTCAGTTCCTCTAGTTCCAGCCCTTGCAATCCTTCAAGATAGTCGACATATGATAAAATGTATTCTTGCATATCGGGCTTATTTGCAGATAAGATATTATAATTGTCAATTCCTGTGAACAAAGTAGGATTTTTCCTATAAGCGCTTCCGAGCCTAATGAGGGCAAGCGATGCCTGATCTGCCTCCATGATAAAACTTCCATCGGCCATGGCATTAAATGATGGCTGGTAATTTGAATGAAAATCCCCGTGGTATGCTGAATTCTGCTGAAGCATTGCGTCAAAAAATTCAAGAAGTGTGGGCGTATTATCCTTAAATATTTGGCTGTCTATCTTAAATGTCGGAGATTTTATTCCAGAGATATCAAAATAATAACTGCCCTGCACCATAAAGTCTGAAAAATCCCCAACATAACAAGGTGCGTTTCCCTGACATTCCACATTCGTGCCACCATAATTTTTGGCTTTAAGAAGTGAAATTGTTTTAACAATATTTGCGTTGTTTGCATCGACTAATTCAGCTGAAGTATAACTTGTGCTGCTATTTGTGTATATTATAACTTGCTTTGTAGAATTCGGGTGGTATCCTAACTGTGAAACAGCGACTAAATCCGCGTAAACTGGAGCTGCCGTAACTATTAAAAGCAACAATAGCACCAAGTTTCTTAAAGGGCGAACATTACTTTTGCAAGATAAGTTGATTTTTAGATTCATTTATAATCCCCCAATATTATGTTATCATAGATAAGTAGTTACAAATCAGAATTTCTATATAAATTTTACTGATTTACTCCGAGTTATAAGCGAAACTACCCACTAATTCCCACATTAGTTAGTGAAGCTTACAATTGCCTCATTTATAAATCTTTCGGTTTTTTTCACTACTCAAAATACCCACTTTGGTTAAAAAAACTCATATTTGGCCCATTTAAAAGCGGTGAGTATTTTTCTTTTCGTAATTTAGGAAATAGCCAAATTGCTTGCGGCATTTTAGGTCAAAGAAATACGAATAATGCTACGTGAAAAAAATGAATGAATTTACTATAACTAGCAAATTGGGAAACTCTTGCTCTTTATAAATCCCTCATTAGTCATGCAGGCATTTCCTAGGCATATTTGTATCAAGGAACTTCCCCCTTGATTATACATTTCAAAGAAACCGGCCTTGTCGCATCCTAGCACCTGTTTGCCTGAACAAATTATTTTCCTGCATCCGTTAAAAGTGTCAGTTGTTATATCACTTGTGCTGCATGATGCCGGTATGTTCTGAACTGAGCTGTAGCATGTTCCACTGCCTTCTGAAGTGCATGTGCTGCTGCATCCATCACCATTATTATTGTTGCCGTCATCGCACTGCTCACTGGATTGTTTCACACCATCACCACAAGATTCAGTTTTACATTGTGAATTGCAACCATCATTATTATTCAAATTTCCGTCATCGCATTGTTCACTAGCCTGCTTTGTACCATCGCCGCATGACTCAATTTTACAAGTCGATGAACATCCGTCATTATTATTCAAATTTCCGTCATCGCACAATTCGCCTGATTCCTTTACATTATTTCCACAAACGGCAGTTGTGATGGTTCCGTTAGAACAAATCGGGTAGTTTAAACTTTTTGCGAAACCGTTGTGTGCTATGCAAGTTTTTTCTCCTAGGCAAATTTCTAACCCGTTGCCAGTTTGCTGCGTCTTGTACATTTCAAAGTAAGTTGGGTTCTGATCTCCAGGCTTATCGCACGCCAAAATCTGTAATGAGTTTAGTCCATTCTGACATTTAATCGAGCGGCATCCGTAAACGGTATCCTGAATTATTGTCCCGCCCTTGCAATTTGCGTCTGCGTCTTTTAGTCTGCTAAAGCATCCTGGCGAAGAGGTTGCATTGCAAAATCCACCGACTCCTTCATCTATTTCTGATGCGATGAGCCTGCCGATGTAATTATGCTGTGCATCAAACTTTACCACAAGAGGTCCGCAGAAAAGGTCCGTTTGGTATTTGCAGTTAGGCACATTTATGCTGAAAGTTATAGTTTGATGTGGGCCTGCTGCCTTAAGGCTAGAATCGAATAGCACTTGGTTTTCGATAATATCATCTATCATTTTGTAAGATGCAAAACCAAAGTCAAATCCCACATTTGCATTATTTGTTAATGTTGCAGTTCCTCCGCTTACTGATCCGTTAATCAAGCCCATTGAGATTGCTTCCTCGCATGTCAATATTTTCTGATTCATGCAGTTGCTGTTACATCCATCATTGTTATTAGTATTTGCATCGTCGCATTCTTCGTTTTGGCCATTGCCATTTGGAGTTTGAACAATTCCATCTCCACATATTGTTTTTATACAATTATTAGTGCATTGATCATTATTATTTGTGTTGCCATCGTCGCATTGCTCTGGCGGCTCAACTATTCCATTTCCGCACGATGGCAAATCATCATTTGTAATAATACAGGTTTTTGACTGGCCGATGCCTAAAGTGACTTGGCCGTTTGAATTGCAGTCGCCGGTTATTGATGATGAGTATCCTGACTGTTGGGTTTCACTTACTGTGTAAACGCCAGCATTAAATGTATATTGAACCCCTGATATTACAGATATGGAATTGACAAATAGAGGGAAGTTGGAAACTGTTTTTGTTCCACCATTGTTGTTGATGACTATTTTTGTTACTGTAATTTTTGGAGGGACGTCATCGTTGGTTATTGTGCAGGTTTTTGACTGGCCATAGGAAACTGTGACCTGCCCCAAAGAATTGCAATCGCCGCTAATTGTTTTTGCATAATTTGGGTCTAAGGTTTCACTTACTGTATGGGATCCGGCTGATACAGAGTTAATAACTCCATTTGTAACGGAACTACTATCAATAAATAGTAGGAACTGTGATGCAGTTTTTGTGCCCCCGTTGTTATTTATAACCTGCTTATTAACTGTAAGTCTCGCATACTCAGGTAGACATGATGATGAGCATCCGTCGTTATTATTTAAATTTCCATCATCACACTGCTCGTTTCCACTGACAATTCCGTCACCGCATGTTGGTCCCGTAACGGTAACTGGTGTGCAGGATGAGGAGCAGTAATTGCATGTGTTGCCATAGGTTGGAGTGCAAGGCTGGCCATTTTGAGAACCACTGTCGCATTGCTCTGGTGATTGAACTGTACCGTCACCGCATGTTGGTCCCGTAACGGTAACTGGTGTGCAGGATGAGGAGCAGTAATTGCATGTGTTGCCATAGGTTGGAGTGCAAGGCTGGCCATTTTGAGAACCACTGTCGCATTGCTCTCCAGTTTCAAGTACACCATTGCCGCAGAGTGTACAGTCAACTCCATAATTAACAACTATTCCATAAAACAGGCCTTGGTAATTGCCCTGCAGAACTCCAGGCTGTCCTTGTAATTTAAAGCCGATGTCATATTGAACCCTTCCGCAGTTAAATGCATTTGTATCAAAGATAGCAAGGAGAGAACCAGATTCGCCAGGCCCATAAGTAGTTTTCCCACTAACTGAGCCGCCTGTGATGCTTGGATCTTCTCCTGTCACGTCGCATCCAGCCTCATTGCTGTGAAAAATTGCCCCGTCAAATTCAAAAGTTAAATCAGATGTGGGATTATTAGCTGTTATCGTGTGTGTATGAAATTGGGAACCATCTTTTGCATTAACGCAAAGAGTGCCAGGAATAAAAGGAGGCACGCCTTCACTTGTTATGCTAACTTGTGCTTGAGCAAAAACTGAGCCGAGTGTTAAGAAAATCATGTTTAATATTAAAAAGGCCATTGTCCAGACTACCTTTTTATTGTTAATTTTCAACACCCCCCCTACCCGAAATAAAATTATCTTCAGAATTATAACGAGTTCCGCCTTGCTCTGATGCGCATACGGCAAAATCAGCCATTAGAAACAAAACTACAAATATAAATATCTTTTCGATAAGTATCTGTGCAAACTTAAACCCTTTTCCAACCATTTACAACAAACCCCCCAACTATCGTAATTATAACTTTAAGGTGATGGTAATTCACTTGAATTTATTAAGTTTACGGTCATATTTGGTATATGTGCTTATTTAGCAGTAGTAATAAAACTAGTTATTATCAAAACTCCAGATTAAGTAAATGGAAAGTACACCAGGCAAATTAGACAATTCGTTAGAAAAATTAGAATTAATTAAGTTTTGAATTTTTTCTAACAATCTGAACCAACACTTTTATAAATTTCTTTGCATTATCGAATAAGAACATTTAAGTTATGAGATTTTATTTTCAATATCGCAAATAATTTTATTTTTTCGTATTAATATTCATGAATTTTAATACAGAAATTCAACATAGCTATTAATAGTATGATAACCTACACAGACAAGCCATACAAATCTGAACAGATAAGGCACATATTGAATCCCTTGATAGATAACTGGTTCTTCACGAGATTTAAGGAGTTCTCGCTGCCGCAGTTATTTGGGGTTATGGAAATACATTCAAGAAACAATATTTTGGTAAGCGCTCCGACCGGTGCGACAAAAACTTTGACTGCTTTCCTTTCAATTTTAAATGAATTAATTGATTCAAGCGAAAAAGGAATTCTTGAAAACCGTGTTTATTGTGTTTATGTATCTCCATTAAAAGCTTTAAGTAATGACATTCAGGTAAATTTGGCTGAGCCCTTGAGAGAAATGGAAGATATTGCGGGGAGAAAACTGAATATAAGGGCGGCAGTCAGAACAGGAGACACAACTGCGTCTGAAAAAGCAAAAATGCTGAAGCACCCTCCGCATATTCTGATAACAACTCCTGAAAGTTTAGCAATTATGTTAAGCTCAATAAAATTCAGGGAGCTTCTTAAGAATGTGGAATGGTTTATTGCAGATGAGATTCACGCGCTGGCTGAAAACAAGAGAGGCGTCCATCTGTCGCTGTCAATTGAAAGATTAAACAGAATTTCTCCAGCAATGACCAGAATTGGCCTGAGCGCAACGATAGCGCCGCTGGACGAGATTGCAAAATTTCTTGTTGGATACGAAAAAGGAAAATTAAGGGACTGCAAAATTGTTGACGTCCAGTTTCTCAAGGAGATGGATTTGAAAGTTCTCTCTCCGGTTCCAAATCTTGTGGACGTAGAGCATGCAATAATTCACAATTCAATGTACACTTTGATTGATGACTTAATCCAAAGTCACCGGACAACTTTGATTTTTACAAACACTAGGTCAGCGACTGAAAGAGTTGTGAATTATCTAAAGGAAAAATTTCCAAAAAACTACATGGAAAATATCGGAGCGCATCACGGCTCGCTGTCGAAATCGTTGAGGCACAGCATCGAGAGCAGGCTGAGAAAGGGTGAACTGAAAGTGATTGTGTCAAGCACATCACTGGAATTGGGAATTGATATTGGATTTATTGATTTGGTTATTTGCCTTGGCTCCCCGAAGTCTGTTGCAAGATTCATGCAGCGCGCCGGAAGAAGCGGACACAAATTGCACTCAACTGTGAAAGCAAGGATAATTGTCCTCGACAGGGATGATTTGGTTGAGTGCGCCGTTCTTCTAAAATCTGCAATCGAGAAAAAGATTGACCGAATCCATATTCCGACTAACTGCCTTGATGTTTTGGCGCAGCAGATTCACGGAATTTCTCTTGAGCAAAAGTGGGATGTTGAAGAATTATGGAGATTAGTAAAGCAAAGTTATTGTTACAGCAATCTCGAAAGAAAAGATTTCAATGAAGTTTTGAATTATCTTGCCGGAAAATATGTTTCACTTGAGGACAGGCATATTTACGCCAAAATCTGGTTTGATGAGGACTCGATGGAAATGGGAAGGAAAGGGAAAATGTCAAGAGTTATTCACATGACAAATATAGGAACTATCCCAGAAGAGTCTTACATAACTGTAAAAGCCGGCGAGCAGCCGATAGGCGCTATTGACGAGGCATTTCTTGAGAGATTAAAAAGAGGGGATGTTTTTGTTTTGGGAGGAGAAAAATATGAATTTCTATACGCAAAAGGAATGGTTGCATACGTCAATGCTTCTGTAATGAGGTCTCCGACAATTCCATCCTGGTTTTCTGAAATGCTGCCATTAAGCTTTGACCTGGCTTTGGAAATCGGAAGGTTTAGGAAATTAATGAATGAACTGTTTTGCAACAGCAAATCAAAGAAAGAAATTTTGGATTTCATAAACAAATATCTTTACGTTGACGCAAATGCCGCGGAATCAATTTATGATTATTTTTATGAGCAGTTCAATTATGCCGAGATTCCCTCGCATTCAAGAATTATAATTGAGCACTATACGGATGACAAAAGCAGAAGAAAGTATTCGATTTTTCATAGTTTGTACGGAAGAAGGGTAAATGACTGCCTGTCAAGGGCAGTTGCGTTCGCTATCGCCAGAACGCAGCACAAAGATGTTGAAATCGGCATAAATGACAACGGTTTTTATGTTGCATACGACAGAAGCATAAATATCATGCAGGCTTTTAATTTAATTAAAGCGAAAGAGATGCGCAAAGTCATGGACATGGCTATCGAGCATAGTGAAATACTTAAAAGGAGGTTCAGGCACTGTGCAGGAAGATCATTGATGATACTGAGAAACTACATGGGCCATCAGAAACGAGTCGGAAAGCAGCAGGTTTCCTCGATGATTTTGATGAGTGCAGTCAAAAGAATTGACGCAAATTTCTGCATCCTGAAAGAAGCGCGGAGAGAAGTTCTTGAAGACCTTATGGACATTGAAAATACGGCAAAAGTTATTGAAGGCATCGAGCAGAAAAAAATTCTGGTAAAGGAAATAAGGACGAGTTTGCCTTCTCCGTTTGCATTTAATATCGTGCTGCAGGGATTTACCGACATCCTGAAGATAGAGGATAAGGTTGAATTCATCAGAAAGCTGCACGAGCAGGTAATGGCAAAGATAAAGATTAAAGACAAATAATTAGAAATGTTTTTAAAATGAGCGTCCACTAATGTTTAAATGATAATTGGCATCACAGGAGCAATCGGCTCGGGAAAGACTACAGTTTCTAATATATTTGAGAAATATGGCTTTAAAGTTATAAACGCAGATGAATTGTATCACAAAATATCAAAACCAAAAAAGTTAATATATGGGAAAATTATAAAAGAATTTGGAAATAAGATTGTTAATCCAGATAAATCCATTAATCGTGATAAATTAAAAAAAATAGTTTTTTCTAATGACAAGAAATTGAAAAAATTAAATTCCATAACCCATCCTATGATAATAGATGAAATAAAAAAATTAATTAAAAAAAGTAAAAATAAGAATATGATTATTGATGCGCCGCTTCTTCTTGAGTCTGATGCAAAAAAGCTTGTAAATAAAATTATTGTTGTCAAGTGTGATGACAAAACTAGAATCAAAAGATTACTAAAAAAAGGAAAGCTTAGCCAGAAAGAAATTGAAAGAATAACAAAATCGCAGATGCCATTAAAAGAAAAATTAAAATTAGCTGATTTTGTTATTGATAACAGCAAAGATTCAAGAAATATGGAATTACAAGTTAAAAATATTATTTCAAAGCTAAAAATCCAATAAAGCTATCCGTGATGTATTGACATGCTTTCATAATGGGGAATAAATATTTTAGAATCTAATAGTTCATTAACAGTTCTTTCCAAAAATTGCCTGTCGTATTTTCCCAACCTATATGCAGTTCCATGGAACAAAAGGTTTATATTCCCGCGTTCTCTGTAAATCGACACTTTACCACCCCCCATATTTTCAAATTTTGATGAGTCTAAACCAAATTTTTTTACTAGCTCTACCAGCCTTGAGTAAGTTTGGTTGTGGGTTGGGCCGGTATCACATCGCAAATAACCTTTTCCATCAGGACCCTCTAAAAGTACAAAAAACAGTTCTGCATCGGGATCGCTGACGCGTGTTGCAATTCCGTTGGCTTCTTGAGCATATCTTGAAAGGCTTCTGCCGCTTAGTCTTATTTCCCCCATAATTGCTGGCTATTAGTGAAATAATATAAATATTTCTTCTTTTATTTACTTGAATCAATAAAATTTAAATAACCATGAGAAAACCAACGTTAATATGAAATCCGCAGTTTATCCCGGAACTTTTGACCCGGTCACAAACGGGCACCTTGATGTAATTGAAAGGGCGCTGAAATTATTTGACATGCTGTATATAGTTGTTGCAGACAACCCGCAGAAAGCGTCAACATTCTCTGCAAAAGACAGGGTTGAAATGCTGAAGGAAGCGCTAAAAATACACAAAGGAAAGTTTGAAGTCGAATATTTTGACGGATTATTATTAAATTATGTTAAAAGCAAAAAGTCAAATGTAATTGTGCGCGGGCTAAGGGCGATTTCTGATTTTGAATATGAATTTTCAAGGGCTTTAATAGGAAGAGAAATGGAAAAAGACATTGAAACAATCTTCCTGATGACCAAAGATGATTACTCTTTTATCAGCTCAAGCATCGTCAAGGAAATCGCGATGTTTAACGGCTCTGTGAAAGGATTTGTGCCGGAAATTGTTGACAAGAAATTAAAGGAGAAGTTTAGGAAATAAAATTGTAACTACTTCTAAATAGGAATAATACAAAGGTTTTTAAATTAAAATACTTTGCTATTTTCAAATGACAAGATATATTTTTAGTCCAAAAGGACTTGGCCAGCAAGCAGTTATTTCATCAAGCCAACTTGACAGTCTAGAGCATGAAATGATTTCTTCAGTTGTGAATTGGAACCATCCTGATGATTGGGCATCTCGCATTTTTGGAGTCGCCGGGAGAAGTATAATATTTCATAGTCCCACGCGAAAATCAACTCTGGAAGATGCAATATTAGGAGAATATAGCAGCCTTCAATTAATTGGTGCTGGAGGCAATACTTTTTTCGTCCAAACTGGGATTGTGGAAATTCCAAACGATATGGAAGTATTTCCTGTAGACCCATCTAATCATGCAGATCTGCTTAAGCATAATTCACAACTATGGCATGTAAATGGAAATGGAAAATTTGTACCCACATACAGGCAATATGTGCCTCTTCATGGTATGGACGATGCTGAAGCAGAAAATCGAGCCCGATATTCTAATATTCTAGAAAGGACCGTAAGCAGCCTTCATGAAAAAGGAAAACGCACAAGCTTTGTGGTTCCCATACTTGTCGCCGAGGGATATTTTCCACATATGCTCGATGATAATAGAACTGAACTGCAGTTTCAAGTTTATCGGGTTCCAACAGTCAATAGGCTTCCAAGCCAATTAATTAATAAATTTGCTTACTCAAATCATGATAATTTTGTCAGATATTTACGCGAGATATCCTATTTTGTCGGAGGCACGCTAAGAAACTTACACGGTAAGCAACTGGCCTATATGGACCCGCACATTGGAAATATGAGCTTGATAAAAGATAACCATAGGACCACTCTTTTTATAACTGATCTGGGAAGCATTGTAGACATATCTCAACGGGAATATGCAAGCAATTATAGAGGATTTGACATGTTTATGTATTTAACCAGCATGCAGATTTACTTGGAAAAATTAATAGGTCACTTTGGTGTAAAACTATCCAACGATGGGAGCCAAACTAATTTATTATCTTACTATCTGGATAATATAACTCGATTTACATTAAAAGGGTACTTCAGGCCTGAAATTGTTGAGGGTCATCCCAAAGTTCAAATCGCTCACTCATCTTTTGAAAAATTCTCAACTGACCTTGTGTTAGCTAAAGATATTCAAAGTTTTGTTGAATTGTTTAATCAACTTCACATAAACTCTTCAAGATCAAGACAGCCAATTTCATTATAGAACCATAGAATAAAAACTCTACTGATAGAACTTGCTTAAATCCTCTTCATGCAGCCTTCTTCTTGGCTCTTTCTCTGCGATCGTTCTTTGCTTTACGAGTCTTGATGTGTACCCTGCAATTATATTCCTCATCTTTGGAGAAACCACATTTGTATATTTATTGACAAAAGCTTTGTTCTTATCGAACTCAGAAGTAAACTCAGAACCGTGCTCCTTAATTAGCCTCTTTGCAATTCCCTTGACCAGTTTTGTTTTTATCCTCCCCATATTTACTCCAATTTCGTCTGGTCGAACGGCTTATTGGTGTTCTCTTTTTTCATAGCGCCGGGCATTGGCCTCTTCACAGAAATAGGTATTAACCCCTTGCTGAATTCAAGCTTTGCTATTTCGACAGGATTATAACTCATTTTCTTTAAATCCTCATCAGTTAATTTTACCATGAACGGCGCGCCCATAGAAATCTGCAGCGCCCTAGCGCCGATAATCCGTGCGTGCTCATATTTTGTGAATTCTTCCATTGTTACTTACCAGTCTTCGTCCCCACCACTATCATCGTCATCGTCATCATCTTCAAAAAAGTTTCTCAAGATGCTCACCCCGATAAAGATTTAATGCACTTCGTCATCATTATCCATAAAACTTTCGCCGCAAGAAGGGCATTCAACTTCCCCCTCTTCAATAATAGTACCGCAACCCGGGCATTCTTTCTGTTCACCGTAATCCATCTTTTTAACACCTCTAGGTATGCCTAAATATAGTTGCTAGCTCTTTTCATTCCAGAAAATCACACTCTTTTTAAATTTATCGAAAGCTTAAGCATTTCGGATGTGTATTTGAAAATTAACGAGTTTTGATCTAGCTGATTTGTCAAGCCATCAAAGAATAAAAAATAATCATTCTGCTTTCTTTTTCAGCAATGCCAGTCTTGAGTTTAATTTCTTTACTGCGGAATCTTTTGTCTTGGAACTCAATAAATCATTTGCAAGCTTCTTGTCACCTATAATGTCGCCAATCCATTTGCTGAAATCATTTTTTTCTTTGTTGGCATGGTACGAATAAATATCCTTATTCATCTGCAAAAAGGCGCCGGCTAATTCGGATATATTTTTCAAAACGTGCCCGTCATTGGCCCAAAAACACTGCTCTGCCGGAGCGTCTGACAAATATTTTATTGCCTCTTCCTTTGTTACCATTATCACATCAGCTCCTTGACGAGCCTTCGCAGAATAACAATCTGCGTTTCAAACTTATTTTTTGACCTTGTAATGTCTTCAGCTAGGCTGTGGTCGTAAAAAACGTCCTTGACCCATGAACTGAAATCATTCCTAAATTCATTCGCATGATGCCTGAAAATCTCCTCACTCATTGTCTCAAGGGCGTCTGCAAGCTCCACAATGTTCTTGAGTTTTTTCCCGTCAGCAACAACGAAATGCTGTTCTACTGGAGCCTCTCCAAGAATCTTTTTTCTGATTATAACTTCAATTGACTGAAGCTGTTTTTTAGAACCAGCGCTGCTTCTGCCCTTACTTCCTCTTTTTTTAACCACTAAATCACCTGAAAGTATATTCTTTTATTTTAGGTATTTATACTTTTCGGAATTTCAATCACGAAAAGCACCGAAATCGATACATTTTCGAAATTTTACGGTTTTCGATAACCAAATGTTATTTTATCGGATTTAACTAACCTATAATAAAAAACACCTACTACAATCCCAGCCATTCCCCCAATAAAAATTGCGATAGACATATCTATTCTGTTAATGAAATAAAGGTATACGCCCATAATAAAAAACACAACGGATAATAGTTTAATTCTCAACAAAATTTTATTTGGATTTTGCTCCTGAACGGCTCTCTTATAAGCTTTGAAATTCTTATAGTTTATTTTCATCTCAATCCCCTACCACGATCTCGCCTAATTTATTCGCTTTCATCCTGAAATCATTTAATACGTTCATATACGTTATGAAAGCTTCATATGGGCTGTCATAAGGATTAAAATATTTATGCACATCGCCGTCATTGAACCATTTTGTGCACATGTAATAAAAATGATCGCTTGTCTGCAGTTTTCTCCACTGGTCCAGCAACGCTGAATTTTTTGACAATTTTACATGCGGCTCAAGATTATAAATTTCTTTCATAGCTTCCTGCTGCATTTTGTTGCCAGTCCAGGCGCTCAGGTCCCTTTCAACATCTGCCCAGCTTACATAATTAGGATAATCAAGCTCAGCAACACCATTATATTTTTTTACTGCTTCGCTCGGTGTCACAAAATCATTATCTGGGTGTTTTAATATTTCGTGCGGCAGATGCTTTAAAAATTCAAAAATCCCCTTGTCTTCCCACTGGTGCTCGCCAAAAGTCTCATAATCCATGAATAGATTGACGACATTTCCGTTGCCGTTGATTTTGTTGATCCAGCCTGCAAATTTTGGCGCAGTCAGCGGAAATTCTTTCCAGCTCTTTTCCGAAAATCGGAATGCAATATCATCGGAAAGCCTGTAGTTTTTCAGGAGCAGTTTTATTTTGGAAGTTCCTTTCGGCCTATAGACAAAATTTGGGCTTCTCCACTGCAAAATATGGTCCGCACCCTCCGCAAGAACTGCCTTGTAGCCCATGTCTTCAGCCGTTTTTGCAATGCCGTTATTGTAAATCAGCTCAGTGTTTCTGAAAACTTTTGGCTTGTAATTAAACAATTGCTTCACTTTTTTATTATGCAGCTGAATTTGCTCCTTAAACTCATCTTGTGAATAAAGGCATGACAAAGTGTGATGATAAGTCTCATCCAGAATTTCAACATTCCCAGTATCGACAAGCTTTTTGAAACTGCCAATAACTTCCGGCGCAAACCTTTCCAGCTCTTCAAGCACAACCCCACTCATGCTGTAAGAAACTTTAAACTTCCCGCCAGTTTTATTTATTAAGTCCAGGATTATTTTATTGGCAGGCAGATAGCATTTGCCCGCTATCTTTTTAATAATAGCTTCATTTTTCTGGTCGTCAAAATAATTAGCATGCTTTCCAATCTCAAAAATAGAATACTTTCTAAGGCGAATTGGCTGATGCACCTGGAAATAAAAACACACGCTTACCATTTTTGTTGTTTTATTTGATTATTTGTTTATTTAATGTTCAACTTTATTTTTGATTGCTATGAAACAAAAAAGATTTTAAAAAATTAATGAATTTAGAAAATATTGAAATATGCTTCGTTTCTTTTTTTAGTTCTTGTTCTGCATTTTTTTGAGGCATTGTTAAATTTGATTTTTGATTTTTGTCACTTGAAACATTTTTTAATGGTGTTTCATTTTCAATTATTTTTAGCTTTAGTTCTTCTTGTTCCGTACTTTCATTTGTGTTATTGCGATTATTAATAATTACAAAAGAGGGACCACCTACAGAAGCTATTCCATCCAAATAAATCGCCCCAACATCGGAATTGTTCATTAAAATATCTAAACCTGGTTTAGTAATATATCCATAAAAACCATCTCTCCATAAAAATATTCCTTTTAATTTGAACTCTGATTCAGGTAATCTAGACAATACCAAATCTGTTTTTCTTCCTAAAGTTTCTTGTTTCTTTGAATCTTTTATAGCTTGTTCTTCTTGAGAATCTTTACTTGTTACAGTAATACCGGTAGTGTCTATTACTTTAACAATAACTCTAACTTCAGAAGCTTTGTTAAATTCTTCTAAGATTTTTGGATCTAAATATGGCACCGTATTATTAGTCTGTGCTTTAACAAAAACTAAACATAGAGCTACAGATACCAATAATACTAAAATTGAAAACATTTTCATATTAAACCGCCCGATAAATAATTATTTTATAACTTCTATTTAATATTTCTTTTATTTAACCTTTATTAATCAATTGATTGTAAACATCAATGCATTTATCTGCCGGAGTGTCCCAATTAAATTTCCTGGATTCTAAATACCCATTTTCCTTGAGTGCATCCTGAAGTGGGTCATAGCGCAAAACTGAAATAATCTGGTTGCTTAATTCATCTACATCCCAAAAATCCGCCTTAAGGCAGTGGTTTATAACTTCTGAAACTCCGCTTTGCTTCGAGACTATTGCCGCTGTCTTATTTTTCATTGCTTCGAGGGCTGTAATTCCGAAAGGCTCAGAAACGCTGGGCATTACATAAATATCCGCAGTCTTGTATGCTTTTTCAACGTCTTCAGGGCTCAGGAAGCCTGCAAACATTATTTTGCTTGATATCCCGAGCTCGGCGGCTTTCTCAATCACAAAAGGCTCCATGTCACCAGTGCCTGCAATTATGAATTTTACATTTTTTTCGTGCTCCAAGATTTTTTTTGCGGCATAGACAAAATAATCCGGACCCTTCTGCAGGGTGAGCCTTCCCAAAAACAAAACAATCCTGTCGCTTCCTTTAAGATGCATTTGCTCTTCATAGTAATTTTGCGAGAAATCAACTGCATTATGCACGACTGCAATTTTTCCCGAAGGCACACTGTAGTGCTTCATTATCCTGTCTTTTGTAAAATTGCTGACAGCAATAATCTTGTCCGCCTTTTGCAGCCCTTTCCTTTCCAAATCATAAACGTGCTGGTTAACCGAGTGGCCGCCGGTCCTGTCGTGCTCGGTTGAATGAACGTGAAGCACCAACGGCCTGTTCTTTTTTCTTTTTGCACCGATGCCTGCGCCGAAAGTCATCCAGTCATGGCAGTGGATAATATCAAAATCTTCCTCTTCGGCAATTTTTTCTGCTGCGAGTGTGTACCTGTAGACTTCATCAAGTAATGTTGAGCCGTAAATTTTTGCGATCCTGCCGGACTTTTGCGACATATACCTGGAATAATTTTCTGAAGTAATGTAAGGCCTTAGAGTTGACGGTATTTTTCTGATTTTAAGGTTCACAATTTCATTTGCAGACCTGAATTTTATAAAATCAGCATCAGTTATATCTGCGGCCGACGGTAATACAAAAGTTATTTCAACTCCTTTCCCGCTCAGACTTTTAGTTAATCCGTAGCATGCAGTTCCCAAGCCCCCGCTGCTCAATGGCGGAAATTCCCAGCCGAACATCAGGACTTTCATGTTAAGACACCGCCATTAACATTCACTAATTTTTTGTCTGAAATTCTCAGGTTCTTGCCGTGATTTTTTCTCAGGTAATCTTTTCCAAAAGCGGTCAGTTCAAAAATCCTGACGTAAGAAGAGCTGAATGCCTCCCTCACAAGGCTTTTTCCGAGAAGATGAACAAGGTGATTATCAACAGTTTTCCAATTAATCTGAGTCTCGCCCGCAATCTGGTTTATTGTTTTCTGGCCCGATGCAAGCGACAGAAGAATTAATTTTCTTATCTCTATAAAAGTTCTCTTTTGTATATCACTAATTTCAACACCACCACTTTTAATATAATTTTTAATACAATGATACAACCAGTATAATACTAGGTTATAACTATTCTGGATAGAACAGGTATAAATAAGTTTTGATTTGATGATTTGATAAAAAAATGGTGCAGGATAGTAACGTGTTCAATGCATTTTAATGAATTCCTGTTAAATACTTCGAGCGAATGTGAAAATGCAACGTGATTGTTGAAAGGTAAGTTTTTGATTCGGCGTGAATCAAGGACAAGAATTATTTAATTTTCTATCATTTTTTCTAAAGTGTTTTGGTTTCTTTCTCTAACCTTTAAATTATGGATTCCTAATAAAGCTAGGGGTATTACTAATTGGTGAGCTGCAAAAACAAATAATGCTTGTCTTAAATTTTGAGTTACGTCATAATAGGTGAGTCCCCATGCTAAAGAAGGTGGAAGGTCAGCTGCATTAAGCGCCATTAAAATTGAACGTCCAAAATGTTTTTTTGAAAATTTATATAATGGTTTACCTATGTATTTATTATATTCTAAAAATGGGTATATATTATAGGCTACCATAAAGTTAGAAATCGTTCTTTCTTTTTAATATATATTGATTTTATTATCTCTAGAATTAATAATAATTCTTGCTCAATTCGAAATAGACCAACTCAAAAATTACGTAACAACAATATTGGGAAGTTTAGTATAAACAGAATAGGATTCAATATATTTTTCCTTTCGAGTAGTATCAAAGATTTATATAGATACAGGCAAATAGTTTTATTATGGAAAAAAAGGCTGATATTTTATTTGAAATCTCATGGGAAGTGTGCAATAAAGTCGGAGGTATATACACTGTTGTGATGTCAAAGTCCGCAAAAATGATTGAAGTTTACCAAGATAATTATTTCATGGTGGGACCTTATTTTGCAGCAAAGGCAATGGGTGAATTTCAGGAAGAGCTGCCGAGCGAATTCTTTAAAGAATCATTTGAAGAGCTAAAGAGAATAGGGATAATATGCCACTTTGGAAAATGGCTGATTGAAGGCTCGCCGTCCGTGATACTGATTGATTTTGTCAATTATAAAAACAGAATAAATGACATTAAGAAAGAGTTGTGGGACTGGTACAAAATAGATTCATTAAGGGCGCCGCAGGATTATAACGAGCCGGTTTTATGGGCTTATACCGTAGGGATGCTTCTTGAAAAAATATCCAAATACCACGGCAGCCAGAAGATAGCGGCCCACTTTCATGAATGGCTTTCCGGAGCCGGACTGCTTTACGTAAAAAAGAAAAATGCAAAAGTCGCAACTGCTTTTACAACTCATGCCACCGTCCTTGGACGGGCTCTTGCAAGCGCGCATGTTGACCTTTACAATTTATGGGATAAAATGAATCCTGATGAGGAGGTCTATAAATATGGCGTGGAAGCCAAGCATCTTGTCGAGAAGAACTCGGCATGGTACGCTGATGTGTTTACCACTGTAAGCGAAATAACCGGAATGGAAGCTTCATACCTGCTAAGAAAAAAGCCTGACAAGTTGCTACCTAACGGGCTGGACATCAGCAAGTTTCCAACATTTGAGGAGATGATAATCAAGCACAAGCTCCAGCGCGACAGGATAAGGGAATTCATGATGTATTATTTCTTCCCATATTACACCTTTGACCCGAAGGATACTTTAATTTATTTTCTCGCTGGAAGATACGAGTTTCACGATAAGGGAATAGATATTTACATTAAGGCTCTTGGAAAATTAAATGAGAAGTTAAAGCAGTCCAAAAGCAAGAAGACAATTATTGCTTTTATCTGGGTTCCTGCAAATTTTAGGAATATAAAGCCGGAGATGCTCGAAAATAAGATATTATTTCAGGATGTAAAAGACGCTCTCGAAGAAAATCTGGACGATGTGGAGAAAAATGTGGTTTATTCTTTTGTTTCAGACAAAAAAATATCAAAGGAAAGCCTGTTTGACATTGATTTTCTTACAGAAATGAAAATAAGGATTGGGAGATTTATAAAGAATGGCAAGCCGCCGCTGTCAACGCATGATTTATATGATGAAAATGACACAATTTACAAGGCGATAATTGCTGCAAATTTAAAGAATGAGGAAGCTGACCCTGTAAAGATAATTTATTATCCAATCTACCTCAGCGGTGCTGACGGATTGTTAAACTTAAATTATTATGAGGCAATGCAGGGTTCCCACCTAGGAATTTTCCCCAGCTATTACGAACCCTGGGGATACACTCCGCTCGAGGCAGGCGCGCTAGGTGTCCCATCTGTGACCACAGATTTAGCTGGATTCGGGAGATTTTTCAGCACAGAATGCGCACAAAAAGACTCGCCCGGCATTTATGTATTAAAAAGGATGAACACAAAAGATGAATCTGTAGTTAATCAGCTGGTTGAAGTAATGTTTAATTATGCGACTTTTTCCAAAGAAGAGCGGATTGCAAACATGATGGAAGCAAGGAAAGTCGCTTCTATGGCAGATTGGAAAAGTTTTGTGAAGAACTACATTGATGCGCATAATATGGCTATTGAGAAAGTTTACAAATAAATCAATCATTATAAATCAATTTGATTTATTTAAAATGTTTACAAAGGGAAAAAATTTGATAATTTCACTAAATGTGTAACAAATTGCCCTCCACGCTAGATTAGGGGGAACGTGCTATTGCTCAAGGAAGGAACAGAAGCGAAAAGGGTTGGGGAACAGATTGGGCCGCTGCAAGAGCAAGAAGATTGAATTCCCCCTTAAGATTTTAAATTATAAGTAGAATGCGAATCAAAAAATGAAAGTAATTCACAGCCTTGGAATTTTAAATGCAGCCAAAGATGCCAATGAAAATATAGGATTTCTCTTAACTAACAATAAAGGCGGTTACTGCAGTTTTTTTTCAGAGCCTTCATCAAGGTATTACGGATTTTTTTATTTTCACAGTAAAAAAATGAAGATGTACAAATTTATTGAGAATATTGAGATTGTTGGCGGAAAAAATACTGACCTTATGAAAAATAATTTTTACAGTGTTGAGAGAAAAAGGGAGGACATTATTGAATCATTTTTTGTTCCAAAGGGGTTTAATTCCCTAGTATATGAGCTGAATAGCGAGCATGAAATTGACTTAATTTTAGATTGCAAGGAAGCATTTGACAACCGGGAATGGGGCAGGGGCTATGAAATATCGGAAGGGGGTGGTTTTTTGATTGTTAAGTTCACCAAGATGACGGACAATAAAGAAGATAAAAATCATAATCAAGAAGAGTTTAGCATTTACCTTGCAATAAAATCAGATAATAATTATTTTCAAAAAAATGACCAGTGGATTGAAAGGGATTATTTTACCGACAGGGATAGAAAATCGCCCCCATACAAAAGGCAGGTTTATAATGCCGTGAGACTGAGGGGAAAAACATTTGTTTGCACAATTTCTGACAACAAAAATTCAGCAGTTAAGGAATGCGAATATATTTTTAATAACCTTGATGAGATTAGAAATAAGGACAAAGAAAATTTCTTTGCAATCCTAAAAAATGAAAATATTAAAAAAATTTTGTCTGGAAGCAAAATAAGCAGTGAGGTAAAAATAGCATATTTAAGCGCCGCTAATTCATTAAATAATCTGGCATTCAAAAATAAAATATGTAACGGAATATTTGCAGGACTTCCTTGGTTTTTTCAATTATGGTCCAGAGATTCCTTGATATCCTTGAAAGCAATGTCTAAAATTGACAAAAATTTTTCGGAAAAAATTTTGCTTGACTATATCAGCAAAATAGAAAATGACGGGAGGCTTCCAAACTTAACCGGCCATCATGATTCTAAAATGCCCGGGAGCGCCGACGCTGCCGGATGGCTGTTTGCAAGATGCAGTGATTTTGTCAAAAAAATCGAGAATAACAAATCGATAATCAACTCAATAAAATCTTCGATAAAATTAATCAAACAGAACAAGGAGGCAAAATCTCCATCTATAAAAGAGTATTTTAAGAAATGCAGTGTGCTGATTGCAAAAAAAGAAAAAGAAAATGAGCGACTGCTTTACGAAATAGAGTGTTCCCTTGAAAAATCTGTGAACGGTTTATTGAAAAATCATACTAAAGAGCAGTTTGAAACGAACGCATCCAAAGAGACCTGGATGGATACGGATTTTGGAGATGATGGCAGGGTGGGTGTTAGGGTAGAAATACAGGCGTTAAGGCTCAATATGTTCAGGTTAATGTACGACTTAACATTGAACCACAAATACAAAATTCTTGAAAATACTTTAAAAATCAGAATGAGGCACAAATTCTGGAACGGAAAAATTCTAGCAGACGGATTGGAAGATTTCACAATACGCCCAAATATTTTTATCGCTTCTTATGTGTATCCTGAACTATTGCACCCAAAAGAGTGGGAAACCTGTTTTGAAAATTCTCTAAAAAATTTGTGGCTTGACTGGGGCGGATTGTCAACAATAGACAAAGAAAACAAATTATTTGCCGATACAAACACCGGTGAAAACAACAGAAGCTATCATCGGGGAGATTCGTGGTTTTGGATAAATAATTTGGCTGCGATTGAATTAAATAAAATTAATTCTAAAAAATTCCAAAATCAAATTCAAAAAATAATTTCCGCAAGCACTGAAGATATTTTATGGAAAGGCTGCATCGGCTGCGCTTCTGAATTGAGCTCTGCAAAAGAATTTTCTCCAACTGGATGTTTTAATCAGGCGTGGAGCAATGCGATGTATATGGAGATGATTGATGAAGTGTTTCGTTAACTTGGGATTCCTTTAAATAATTCTGACAGATTTTTCACATACATTTCAATGGCTTTTGGAATTCCAATTCTGGAAATTCTTTGACTTAACTCACGAGTGCCCTTGTACCTTTCAACCAGTTCATATTGATTAAATCTAGCTTCTAATTCTTGTTGAGGGTATCTCAATTGTTTGTTATATCTAGCCCACCATAAAACCGAGAGAGCATGGACAAATTTTTCTTCCATAGCAATATTTCTATTTAATGCTTGGTCTAATGCTTTATACGTACGTCCTATATTTTTCACTGCCGACTTAATATTATTGAGAGTATATGGTTCCATGGCTCTGTGCAACATTTCTATTGGTGGCGTTTCGGTCAATTTAATAGGATTAGCTGAAGTATTATAGAATATTGGTTCTGATTGTGTACCTTCAACATTAAATCCTGATTCGGTTGCCCTAAATTTGGTGGTTCTTTGTGTTTCCCCTATTGTTGCGTCGTTAGACCCAGCTAATTCTTCTTTGATAAAACTGATGGAAAATATTTTTCCATCAATGTTAAATCGTAAGTTTGTTGTTGTTCGCGTTCCAAAATCAGCAACGAGATAAAACAAAATATGGGGCTGGTTTGCATATATTACATCAGCCGGAGACGAAGGTGCAGTTAATACAACATTGGAAGGTTTAATATAATCACTCTGTAAGAAATTTATTATGTCTTCTATAGATTTTCTTGCTTCTACAATTAATCTCTCTGCATAGTTTCCATCAGGTTCTAATCTAACGATTCTTTCTTTATAAGATTCTATAAATTGTGGCTGTCTTCCTTTAAAAAATGGGTATTTTTGAGCAATTCCATTTTCAAGTTCTAATCTTTCCTGGGCTGTTAACTCGCTATCTTTTTTTGATTGAGGAATTGCAGTAACTGATATAGATTTAATATTATAGGGAGTACTTCTTCTAAATTTGTTTCTTCTGCTTTCTTGAGCATCTACCTCATAAGGAAGAACTAATGTAGGTAAAGCTAGGCTTAATCTAAGAAAATCTCTTTTGGTTCTATCAACTAAATCTATCGATTCCCTCATTTTTATTCCTCTAAACTCGCAACAAACAATGCCTGCGACCATGCAAGCGGGCAATTCTCATTGTGTTCATTACTATCAGCGTAATATAATTCCGGCAATTCCCCTCTTTCATTCATCGCTTCCAAAGTTTTTCTTGAATAAAAAGCGTATTTGTCCGGCATATTTAATTTTTTGTAGATTATAGCAAGCCATGGCAGTCCCATCGTCCACTGCGCTTCGCCATTTCTAAAATAATATTGGTCACCAAGATATCTTAAAACTCCTTTGTCCCTCAATAATTTATCTTCAACATTTTTCAAAATTAAATTTCTTTGTTCTTTAGTTGTGATATTGTATGGATAAATCAAAGATAATAAAGCTAAATCAACTTCTTTTGTTTCTGATTCGCGGGGCAATAATTTATTTAATTCTTCTTGTCCTATTTTGATTAATTCATTCTTCACATGAACAATTTTCCTTATTTTCTTCAAGCCGGCGACACACGCGCCGATTGAAGACGCATGTATTTCTTCATTCTCTTCCCACATTCCGTTATCCTTGTCGTGCCAGTATTCAATGCTTTCAAGATAATTAACCAATTTTTGTATGATTCTCAAATCATTTTCATTTCTGATGATTTTTATTCCATTTTCCTCTAAGTCACCAATCTTAAACAACAAAGCGCCGATCGCATCATTTTGCTTGTTGCCCCAGCTTTCCCAGATTTCTTCCATTGAGTTTGGATTATATCTTGCGTGAATATACTGGTATGCGTGCTTTGGTTTTTCCTTAATTGCCCAATCTATTTTGTTTTCATGTTTTAAAAGAATTTCCAATAGAGCTCTCAAAGTTTTTCTAACTAAATTATATTTTTGAGCAGATTCCAATCCTATCAAAGTATAAACATTGTCCCTTATCCATGAAAGATTATATCCTGTTTTGACATTTGGATTGCTGGCTGCAAAAAGACCTGATGGATACTGCATGTCCTCGATTATTTTGATAGATTGTTTAAGCATTTTATTAATTATTATTCGGTGTTAGCCTGGACTTGCGATAATAAGCCCCTAAAATAGTTGCCTTTATGTAACCAGAATTCGGTTCAACTAGTTTCTTTTCGCCATTGATTTCAACAGTACGCGAATCAAATATACGTGGAAACACAAAAATTTTGTATTTCGGCTCAGTCGCGGTGCTGGACTGGGGAATAGCAACCGCTTTTGCATCTTTAATTTGCTTGAATAAAGTATCACGAATATGTTCTTCAATTAAATGATTGAGCTCTACCTTGCCGGGTTTTGAAGCAAGATAAGTACTAATTCCCTGTTTTGTTTCTGCTGGCGTTAGATTTGAATATAAGTTGCTGTTTTTTATTAAGGCTGAGAGTTCTTCTGCAATGTTTGGTTCGTGAAATCTTTCAAAGTAACGAAGCGCTTCAGTTCTTGCAAAATCTCTGGCCGATCCCTTTGCGACTCCTTTATTGTCAGATATATCATACTGCATTTCGCTAACTTCCTGTGGCTTCTCGCGGCCAGTCAAATGGATCAAATATTTCTCAACTGCAGGGATATTTTTTGGATTTGGAATTGAATTATTGTGCTTTGAGCTGTCACAAGCCGAAAATCCAATTGAAGCGCCGAATAGAGTGCCCAAACCAATACCAAACCTTTTCAAAGTAAGTCGTTTCTCTAAGTCTATAGTTTCCATCTTAAATGTCATAATAATGTCCTTTATAAATCTTTCCATTTGTAACTACTAGAAAGTACTTACTAATTACCTAGTGGAATGAAATCGCTCGGCCTCAAGAAATATGAGAACGATCTGCCCGTGCGAGGATAGCCTTCTACTGACTTTGTGAGTATTTCTGCAGTAAAGCCCCGAGCCAGTTCAAGTTCTGAAATTAGTCTATCGTACTCGTGGGGTTTTATATTAAATTTACCTACAAGCTCTGGATCAAACTCAGCATCTAATGGAATTCCTAAATCCATAAAGCCAAGAGATCTGCAGGCTAGGAGGTGTAAAACGTAGCTTTCACGTTCTACAGCAAGCGCAGCATTTACATTTTCGGCAGATATTGACTTATTCACTAAATCTATTTTCAATGGATTCTCAATTAATAATTCCAGCATTGTTTTATCTCCAGTTTAACTTTATTATTAATCCAATGTAAAATACATTCTTCTGTTGTTCTTTCCCTTGTTTTCAACTGAAACCAGGCTTATATTTCCAATTTCATACGTGTTTTTGACTTGAGTCCCGCCGTCTGCCTGCAAATCAATGTCTGGAATTTCAACAATTCTCAATTCTGAAACTTCAGGCGGCATAACTGATGCCAATTTAACAACTCCGGGTATTTTTAATGC
Organism: Candidatus Nanoarchaeia archaeon; assembly: GCA_035288865.1. Lineage (GTDB taxonomy): Archaea > Nanobdellota > Nanobdellia > Woesearchaeales > GW2011-AR4. The sequence continues at coordinate 6,753 of DATDZA010000026.1, read as the reverse complement.
CTCTTCTCTTGGTAAACTATAAATCTTAACGTCAATTGCTTTCCTAACCCATTCGTTCGACATATCTACATATTTTTGTATTTTATCTCTATCTAAAACATCCAAAGAAAAATCAATTCTCGATTTATCCAAGCCTAATTGGTTGCCAGTGCATAAAGCGCCCGCCTCATTGTAAAGAATCGCATCTATTATGTGAGCGGCTGTGTGCATCCGCATGTGCCTGTATCTTCTCTCCCAGTCTATCTTTCCTTGTATTTTGTCACCAACTTTCAATCCGGGCTTCGAAACTTCATGACTTATCTGGCCTGAAAATTTGCCAACAAACACAACAGGATATTCTTCTCCATTGCAAACTAATATTCCTGTATCATGCGGCTGCCCTCCGCCATTTGGGTAAAAAGTAGTTTGATTAAGGATAATAAACTTATCATCTTTCACGCTTTCAACTGTCGCTTCGAATTCTTTCAGATAAGAGTCAGTCATATACAACGCGTTCTTCATTTTTGTCAAGAAATCTGAAACGATATATAATTATTACGAAATTAAAAAAATAAAAAATATCGGAAATTTAATTCCGATCAGATATTTAGTCCTTAGCTAGCGAGTTTATTGCCTTCAAAGCAACAATTACTGCTGCTGGCGCAACGAAAACTGCAATCTGACTAACTATGTTAGCAAGGTATTTACCTAAGCTTATCCCCAAGTCTATGGACTGAAGTGTGCCAACTGAAGTTGCAGTTAACATTAAAGCCGCTGCTGCCACCAAGAAAGGAGTTGTCTCTTTCTCGCTTACGTTCAAGAAACCTACAACTAGTCCTAAAACCACTAATACCAAGGTTAGTGTTCCCTGAGTACTAGGCTCCAAATTAGCCGAAAAAACTCCAACCACGATAGCCAAAAGGACGCCAATAATAAACGCCCATTGTCCTAGTTTACTTCCCATTTTAATATAACACCTCCGTGTTTATAGTTATATATTAAATCTTACTTTTTACTCAATGTTAATTAACTAATATTTAAAAGTTTCGCGGGTTTTCGATCCGCGGACTTTTAAATTGAAAATCAAGTATTGATTTATTTAGAAATTTCAGATTGTTTTAGGACAGTTAATTTTAGTAGCATGCTTTTAGTATATCTTTATTATTTAAGATTCATATAAATCCTCCAAAAAAGATCAAACTTACAACTCTAAAATAGCAAATAAAAGCTTATTCAATTTTAGGAACCCGATTTGCCCGTATTTGAACAAAATAGGATTAAAAACGCTCCCTTATTATTAATAATTTTCGAAAGTTTTATATACCCTTGTTTCAAAAGTAGATATTCTAAGTATTCCCAACGGAATGCTTAGCGGGCTTCGAAATTCGAAGCTTATGAGTTTCACTTGGAGGTGAACCAAACATGGAAAAGCGGATTGGGAATTATTCCTTCATCGTTGGAGTAATAATAGCCTTGGTACTTGGCTTGGCATCTGCGGAGTTGGGAGCGGCTAAAGCGTGGCTTTGGTCAATTCTGGTTGTGCTGGGCCTTATAGTAGGGTTCTTAAATGTTTCAGGCAAGGAGACCAAAGACTTTTTGATGGTTACGGTTGCTTTAGTAATTGTTGCCTATGCGGGCAGCGCCCAGGTTTCTGGATGGGCAAACGTTGAGTTGATTGGAGATTACTTAAGCGGAGTGTTTGACAGCTTGCTGACATTTGTAGTTCCTGCAAGTATCGTAGTTGCGCTCAAGGAAGTCTATCAGCTTGCAAAAGAATAAGCAGCTATTTTTTTCTTTTTTTTATTTGATTGTTAATTAAGAAATATATTATGACCTGCTGGTATAGCCATTATCTAAAAGTTGTTCGACTAAATTGTGTACTGGTGCACGGTCGTATTTTTTATCAAAGAAAACAATTCTTGCCTTAAATCCTAACGTTGCTGCAAATGGGTGGGGGTTCATCACCAAAACCTGCGTTGATCCATCATCTTTAGAATATCTTGCCTGAACTTGGCCTTCCTGAATTCTAATTCCCAAAATATAGGAGATTCTTTCTGGCATTGGCTGGTCTATTGCCAGTGACAAACCTTGATTCTGCAAAAGCGCATGCAATCCTGGTCTTCCAGAAAAATCTTGTAACTCCGCATCGGTATGTATAGAACCTCCGTGAGGATCTATCCCATTTAATTCTTGAATTAAACTCGGGCTTAACATAATTTTAGGAAACAAGAGTTGTATATAAATTTTACTTCGATTCTTTTCCTTAATCTATATATAGTAAACTTAATTTCTATCCTTTATGAAAATACTAGATAATATTAAAGTAATTGACTTGACGCTTTACTTTGATTCAACTTTAATTATTTCTGATGTCCATATTGGATACGAAGAAGCATTAAACAAAAAGGGAATAATGATTCCAAGGCTTCAATTTGGTGAAATGGTCCAAAAGATTGAAAAAATATTCGACAGCGTGGGAAAAGTAGACAAAATAATCATAAATGGCGACTTAAAGCATGAGTTTGGCACTATTTCGGAGCAGGAGTGGCGAAATGTATTGAAATTTTTGGATTTATTGGCCAGGCACTGCAATGAAGTAATTCTGATTAAAGGTAACCATGACATGATTCTTGGCCCGATTGCCAGAAAAAGAAATGTGAAAGTTGTTGATTATTATATTATGGAATCCAAAAATGATAAGAAAAATAAACCTAAAAGCAGGATACTTGTAATTCATGGAGATAAGATTCCTGGTAAAGATGTTCTGCAGCAGGTTTCCACTATTATAATAGGGCATGAGCATCCAGCTTTATCATTGAAAGATGGCGCACGAGTGGAAACATTCAAATGCTTTCTGAAAGGAAGGTACAAAGGAAAGAACCTAATTGTGCTTCCTTCATTCAATGCTATAGTGGGAGGAACAAACATAATGCGCGATAAAACCTTAAGCCCTTTTCTTAAGCAAAATCTTGATGATTTTGAGGTTTTTGCTGTTGAGGACAAAATTTATGATTTTGGAAAACTGAAGAATTTACGCGAAAAAATTTAACATACATCGACTGGTATAATCTTGTCTGGGAGACTATCATTTACAAAAAGTCTCGTAAAGCGATTTCTTGGAGAATGTGCAATATAATGCACATTTGGAAACATTCTTTTTATCCTATCAGTATGTATTCTACCTACTGCTACAGCCACAGGGTTTGTCTCTTCAATCTTTTTTATCATATATTTATCATCTGACTTGGTTAAATATCTCCTGAGAGCTTTCAAATATAAGTTTCTCTCATAATTTTTACCATCTAAAAGTTCCTTGTTATCTATGCCGAGGGGGGTATCTCCATAAATTATAGTAGTTCCAGTTTGTCTGAATCTTTCCGCTAGAGGGGTATAAAATGTATTACCAATAAACTTGTACTCCCTCCCATAAACAGTAGAATAAACTGACCTTAGTATGTCGAAATCGGAAGGAATTTCTAACATCAATGACTCAAGACCTCCAGGAAATTTATAGCGAAGTAATTTTTCTACATCACTTAAATATCTTGGATCATGATAAACACCTATAAGTAGATCCATATTATTTGAACTTAATAAATTTATTTATAAATCTTCCTATTATTACAACTCTTCAGTAATAAAAATAGAAAGATTTAAAAGGCAACTAAGGTCTATGATTATACAATGCCGCAACCAATAACTCATTTACTTCTTGAAAGAAAAGTACTGGGAAACTTTTTAGGCGACGCCGTACATCAAGGAGATATTTATAGGGAGGAATGGACATCTTTTGGACAGGATATTTTTTATGTCAAGGATATAATCCGCCACACCCACCCGCAAAGGTATAATGTTGTGTCTGATACATTCCATTGGGATGGCTCGTATGATGAATTTTGTTCCGAACTTGATATTCTTAAGTCAAAAAGAAATGAAGATAGAGATGGAAGCCAAAAAACTGATTTGGATCAGTTAGGGGCTGATATCTACAGAAGATACCTTCACGCAGTTGGTGATTTAATTTTTCATCCTTTTGTTTACAGAGCAGCCAAAGACCATTGGCGTAATCATCCTTCCCATGAATATCGCAGGCATAAGGTAATTGAAAGTATTATAGACGCTTATCTTCTTGATGTTTTAGAAGGCACAAATCCTTATGAATTCAGGTATAACGACCATAGCATGCGCCCGCACACAAGCCTAGAATTGGATGATAATCTTTTCGAAGTAGTTAACTCAGGAATTAAGCTAGCTTACGGAAAAAGTGGAATATTTGCAGCAAACGGTGTTGATTATGAAAAATATTTTGGTAGATATTCAAGCGATGATCCAAATCATCCGCTAAGAGACGCATATAGGGATTTCATATTTTATACAGAGCTCCTATTTGCATTTCATAAGCCATTACGCCACATTTCCGGCTTGGATTGCCTTGTGCCACTCGAAAAAATAAATGATGACCAAATAAGATTAATGAATCAGGACAGAAAACAGTGGTATTTAAGTGATAATCCAGAGATGCCGAGATATTCTGTCTTGGAATTATTAAACTTGGCAGTTAAGGTAGGTACGAAGATTGTTCAGGCAAGCGAAAGATTTCTTGCAAGTGATTTTGCAATTTCCCACGATTTTTTTGCTATTCACGCAAATAATGTTGTTTATTTAGGACAAAATTTTAATCTGGATACTGGTTTGCCTTCCAGCGAAAATCTAGCATTGGTTAAATTGGCAACAATTGATGAGACGTTAAGGTATGGGGTTGACATGCTAGCTGCAAATTACAAGACTATTGAGAATTACGTCTGATTTATCCCTTATACAATTTCCCCAATAAATCTGATTTAGTAATTATTCCGACCAATTTTCCTTCTTCTGACACTGCAACCATCGGGAAATGCTTAAGCAAGCTTGAAACTACCTGTATTGAAGTTGTCTTTGAAACTATTGGAGGCGCTTCCTGCATTATATCACGAACTTGATTGCCTTTGGCATTTAGCATAGCGTCAAGTATTATTGATTCTGAAACAAGCCCGATTAGTTTATGGTTATCAATAACCGGCAATTGGGATATCTGGAATTTCTTCATCTTTTCAATTGAATCTTTCGTGGAATCTGATGAGGCAACGCTAATAATTCTAGTAGTCATCAACTGTTCCGCCTTGATCTCCTCTTTTTTTTCCAAATCGCTTAAAGCCGCAAATATTTTTTTTGTTTTTGAGTAGGTTGGGTCAATCCTTCCAGCTTCTATCTTCGCTATTAAAGATTGGGAAACTCCTGCCCTGTCGGCTAATTCAGTCTGCGTCAATTCCAATTTCTTCCTGATTTTTTTTATTTCTTCCAGTTCGTAGTTTGGCATTTTGTTAGTAAATTGTTATTATTTAATTTTTATTCGTCAAAATTACCTTTATTTTCAAATAATCAACTTCTATTTAAAATTATTCCTTTCGGAATATTTATAACACGAAAGTTTTTAATTAAAGCTTGGAAAACCAGATGATAATGTATATTCTAAACAATTGAGGTGAAGAAAATGGCTATTATAACCTATGTTACATCAGAGAGCGTTACAGAAGGTCACCCTGACAAGATTTGCGACCAGATAAGCGATGCTATACTAGATTCTTTGTTTGCGCAGGACCCCTATTCAAGGGTTGCTGTTGAATGTTTGACAACGACCGGATTGGTAGTTGTTGCTGGTGAAGTTTCAACCAAGGGCTATGCTGACATACAAGGCATTGTAAGAAAAACTTTAAAGGAGATTGGATACACGAATCCGGAATTTGGTATTGACTGCGAAGATGCAGGAGTACTTGTCAGCATTCACGGGCAGAGCGCCGATATTTCCCAGGGTGTAACCGAGTCCTCTTCTCATGAGCAGGGGGCTGGTGATCAGGGAATGATGTACGGTTTTGCGTGCAGTGAAACTCCTGAGCTAATGCCTTTGCCAATTATTTTGGCCCACAGGTTAACTTCAAAATTAGCGGAGTCAAGAAAGAAAGCAATAATCACAGATTTAGGCCCGGATGGAAAATCACAAGTGAGTGTTGAGTATCATGATGGAGTTCCAAAAAGAGTGAGCGCAGTTGTAATTGCGCAGCAGCATTTAGAACATATTAGCGAAGACATATTAAAAGATGAAATCAGAAAAAAAGTTATTGAGCCTGTTTTGGGAAAATGGATGGACAGCAACACAAAAGTTCATATCAACGCAACCGGAAAATTTGTAATCGGGGGCCCGGAAGGAGATTCCGGAGTCACAGGAAGAAAAATTATTGTTGACACTTATGGTGGAGTTGGAAGGCATGGCGGCGGAGCATTCTCAGGCAAGGACCCATCCAAAGTTGACAGGAGCGGTGCTTATGCTGCAAGATACGTTGCAAAAAATGTCGTGGCTGCAGGCCTTGCAGACAAATGCGAAGTCCAATTGTCTTATGCAATCGGAGTTGCGCAGCCAACATCTGTAAATGTGGATACTTTCGGAACAAATAAAATTCCTGAAGAAAAAATTGTTGAGTTAGTTAAAAAACATTTTAAATTAACTCCAAGCTGGATAATTTCGCATTTGAATTTACGAAGGCCAATCTACAAAAAGACGGCATCTTACGGACACTTTGGGAGAAATGATCCGGATTTTACGTGGGAGAAGACTGACTTGGCTGAGACTTTGAGGAAAGAAGCCGGATTGCAGTAATTCCTTTTTATATTACGTCACATTTTAAGCAAAAACACAAGATTTATATATTTGTGACGTAAATATCTTTCTATGGTTAATTT
>DATDZA010000025.1:0-13193 GCA_035288865.1 Candidatus Nanoarchaeia archaeon | reverse complement strand
TCTTTTTTCCATAAGTTCTGCACTCCTTATTTTGGCAGAAGAAGTTGTACAACTTGTTCTTATTCATTATAATCACCTTTTTTAGAATACGAAGTAGAACTAGTATTTAAATCTTTCAGTGGAAATACAGGTCAGTTTGTTATTTAATTCAAAATCAAAACCTTTTGCGCCTTGTTTTAAAGTTAATCCAGTTAATTCAACTAATCCGGAACCTACAAACTTCATTCTTGTAAATCTATCAACTTTAGTCATTAGGCCATTTTCGAAATCCATTGATGGATGTGCATAGTAAACTTCTAATGTGTCATCTCTTCCATTATTGTCGGTATCAATTGGACGTAACTTAGGTACAATCCAATCATTTGCAGGCTTTCCTTGTTTGCCCGGTATTAAAATTATTCTGCTACCAAAAATACCATATTTTCTGCCCCCATCTTTTATCTTATCTCCTTCATATATTTTCAGACGTACGACCTCACCTTGCGGAATTGGAGTCGGATTCAATAACACATCAAGTGACGGCAATCCGCTGACAGAAAAGCCAAATCCATTTATTGCTTGAGCAAATCCATTTAATTCTGATGGAGGCCCAAACCTAATTGAAGCAAATCTGCCTGAGCCTGACGGAATATCAGCAGTTGAATGTTCTTGCAATTTTTCGGGTAAAATGTAAGAAAGTGCAGATGCCGCACTGACTTGGGTCAATGTATTATTATACAATGGATCAGTTGCATAACGGTATAATTTTTTTATAGCCCCTTTGCTTGGATTGCTTAGAACTATGTCCGCGAAAGTTGAAGCAATAATTAGCTCTTTCTCTAAACCACTGGAACTTTCTGCCGGATGAATATATTTTTTAAGAGTTTGAGATTGAATTCCTGCTTCAAGCAGATCTTTAGCTAATATAACTCCGAGCGGGTTTACATTTTGAAAATCACTACCATATTTTTCCAAGAAATTTGCCGTTTCAATTCTCTTTTTTACAACATCGTAGTCTGCTCGTAGAATATCCGAAAATTCCTGGTTTAGTTGATATTCCAAAACACCGAGTGATTTTTTATTTGCTCTGGTTTCATTCACAAGCCTTGAAAGCCCTTGACTTTTGTCACTTTCATGTTGGTCCTCATGAGCAAGAGTTCCAGGAATTGTTTGCGATTCCTTAGCTCTTCCATCGTCTGCTATGGTGTCTATATAAACAATTCCATCTCCAATCGAAAGACCATTCGTATCGCGGCTTTCGTGTTTTACATTGGGAGCAAATACAATCCATTTTAAATTTGATTTTATTCCATCAGCATGAGATCCCATTGCTCTATAAAAATTGTTTAGTACCGGAGAATCACTTCTTGCTAAGGTCAATGCATCTGGATTAATTTGATTGCCATCTATGTATATCTCTTTTCCGTCATATTCTAATGTAACGTATCCCTTTGATTCCGCAGCATTAATTATTCTTCTGACATATTTGTTCATTTCACCTTGATTTGCAGGGTTGAATGCCCTTTCAAGGGACCTGTTAAAAGTTGGATAGAATGCAGCTAAAGTCCCGACAAATGCGACGGCAGTTCCCGTTGCCGCAAAAGGCAATGAGCGCTTCCATAATGGTTTTTTGGGTGCTGGCGTGTAAGAATCAAACATTTAACTTATAAATTAAAATGAGTATATAAATTTATCTAAAGTTACTACTCTATAGTGTTGTCTAATTAAATAAATTATCAATATTGTAGCCAACAAATTTATTTAATTTTTCCCAATCCGAAAGCTTAATATAGTTTAAAATTAAATTATCTTTGGTGGATTTGATGAAAACCGGATATAAAGTCTACGATTGCATGACGACCAAGCCAATATCTGTTTCTCCAGATAAGAATTTGCAGGAATGCGCGAAGATTATGGACAAAAATCACGTCGGAGCTCTAGTTATAAAATCTGAAAACAAATCCCTCGGTGTAATTACCGAACAGGACATTGTCAGGAAAGTAATCGCCAAGGGAATAAACCCATTTACGAAAAAAGTAAAAGATTTCATGGCGAAAAAACTTCTTACAATTTCCCCAAATGATGATATCTACGAAGCTCTTATAAAAATGCGAGACTCAAACATAAGGCACCTTCCCGTTGTTGATAAAGGGGTTATGGTCGGGTTGCTGACATTAAAGGATATTTTGAAGATTGAGCCTTCATTATTCGACCTTCTTGTTGAAAAATTTGAAATAAGGGAAGAAAAGCGCAAGCCAATAGACAGGATTATTCAGACCGAAGCTATTTGCCAGAACTGCGGAGCTTATTCTGAAGAAATAAGAAAGGTTAAGGAAATGTTGTTGTGTGAGAGATGCGAGAAAGAGCAGAGTTGAAGTTGAACCGCCACCCTTAAATATCTTTAAACACTCCTTAGAAAATACAAAGGTATTACTTTTTCTCATAAAGTGCCGTTTCTGACCAAAAATCCGCTCTAAAAAGGTAATCTTTAAATACCAACACTTACTCATTCTTTTTTTTAGGATGGACTTTAAAAACAGGGATATAATATCAATCAACGATTTCTCAAAGGAAGAGCTCTTGTATACTCTTAAAGTTGTAAAGCAGATGGAGATTAGGCCAAGCAGCAACCTGCTGAAAGGAAAAATTCTGGCAACACTTTTTTTCGAGCCCTCAACAAGAACAAAACTAAGCTTTACATCATCAATGAACCAATTATCTGGGCAAGTGATTGGCTTCTCGAATGCAAACGTTACTTCCACCCAGAAAGGGGAATCTTTATGGGATACGATTAAGATGATCCAGCAGTATGCTGATGTTATAGTTATAAGGCACTCGCTTGAAGGCTCGGCAAGGCTCGCAGCAGAAGCTGCTTCAATTCCTGTCATAAACGGCGGCGATGGAAGCAACCAGCACCCGACTCAAACACTTTTGGATATGTACACGATTCAAAAGACAAAAGGAAAACTTGATGGGCTTCACGTCGGTTTTGTAGGCGACTTAAAATACGGCAGGACGGTTCATTCTCTTGTGATGGCATTGTCGCATTTCAGTCCAACGTTTTACTTCATAGCCCCCGACGAGCTTCAGATTCCTGAATACTATCTTGACGAACTGTTCCAGAAAAAAATAAAATATTTCAAGACGAGCGACTTAAAAAGGTTCAGCAAGGAGATTGATGTGCTGTATGTAACAAGGATTCAGAAAGAAAGGTTTCCTGACCCTGTCGAATATGAAAAATTCAAGGATGTCTATAAAATTGATGAAGCATTTCTGCAGCACGTTAAAAAAGACCTCAAAATAATGCATCCTCTTCCAAGAGTCGGGGAAATAGACAAAAGTGTGGACAGTACTCCGCATGCAGCATATTTTGAGCAAGCAGCAAACGGAATTCCTGTTAGAAAAGCACTGCTTGCCCTGGTGCTTGGAAAAATTAAATAAAATGCCAAAACATAGGATAGGAAAAAAACGGAGTAAGAGAAGTCAGAAGATAAAGCCGAAGAAAGTACATTCATCCATGCCATTAGCTGAAAAGAAAATAGAGCTGAGCATCAGCGCAATCAGGGAAGGAACAGTGCTTGACCACATACCAGGCGATGCGACTTTTAAAGTCGCTGAAATACTCCACCTTGGCCATCACAACGGGACAGTTTCAGTCGCTGCAAATCTGAACAGCAAAAGTATGGGGAAAAAAGGAATCATAAAAATTGAAGGCAAATTCCTGACGCAGGATGAGGTAAATAAAATTGCAATTGTCGCTCCTGACGCTACTGTTAACATAATAGAAAATTATGAAGTAAAAGAAAAAATAAAGGTCAAGTCTCCTGATGTTGTGGACAATGTAGTCAGATGCTCAAACCCGGTGTGCATGACAAACAATGAGCAGATTAATACCAAATTTTACGTTGTCAAGAAAGACCCTCTTAAAATCAGGTGCCACTATTGCGAAAGATACATGGGGAAAGATGATTTGGAGATAATTTAGGCGGGGTGGAAAATATGAGTATGGGTAATAAGACTGAAGAAACACTTTTTTCGGAAGATGAATTTGAATTTAAAGATATCCTCACATTTTATAGGAAAACATTTATGGATGGCTTTAAGACGCAAGTTGAAAGGGATAGTGGGCTTGCTGCAAAGTTAAAAGCAGCGGGTCTTAAAAGACCATTGAGAGGCAGGTCATTTGATGCATTTATTGATGGATATACTGCCAGAGCATTTTCGGAAACATATCCTTTGGATTCGCATAGTGATCAACATGGGTACTCAAGTCCAGGATTAGATGCAGCGTGGCCTTTGCAAAGATTTAAAGCATTAATTCCTACAGATAGTAGGAGAGCCTTCGGAGATACACTATATTTTAATATTTATGATGTAGGCGTTCACATTGCAAGTTTAATTCCAATTAGTAGATATATGAAAGAAACCCCTGCTACCAGATAATACTCAAAATAAAAATTATATTAATTTTATTAATTCAATTCGGTGGGTGGAAAAACAGAATATTAATTTTTGTAAAAAATGCTTGAAACAAATCTCTGCGGAATCAAATTAAAAAATCCTACAATTCTTGCTTCAGGGATTCTTGGCGTGACAAAGGAAAGTGCTGGCAGGATTGGAATATCAGGAGCAGGCGCTGTAACATTAAAATCTCTTTGCCACGAAGAGAGGCCCGGAAATAATAATCCGACAATGTTTGGCTATGAAAATGTTTTTCTCAATGCAGTTGGTTTACCGGGTCAGGGAATAGATTCTGCAATGAAAGATTTTGGAAGGCTGGATAACCTAAATGTTCCTGTAATCGGAAGCATTTACGGCTACAGAATAGCACAATTTGGTGACGTTGCAAAAAAAATGGCTTCGCTAAAGCCTGCAATGATTGAGGTCGACATTTCCTGCCCGCACATGGATTATGGCAAGCCATATTACGCCGACCCGGAATTAGCTGCAAAAGTAACTAAGTCTGTCAAGCAAAATACTGGAAAAATTCCAATCAGCATCAAGTTAAGCCCAAATGTTTATGACATAAAAGAAATTGCGCACGCTGCGGAAAACGCAGGGGCCGATGCAATAACCGCAATCAACACAGCAACCGGAATGGCTATTGATGTTGATGCACGAAAACCAATTCTTGCAAATAAAATCGGAGGGATTTCTGGCCCTGCATTAAAGCCCATTGCCTTGAGGTGTGTTTATGAAATTTATGAAACGGTAAAAATACCAATAATAGGGACTGGTGGAGTTACTTACGGCAAAGATGCTGTTGAAATGATAATGGCCGGCGCAACGGGCGTTGGTATTGGAACGGGAATTTATTATAGAGGAATTGATGTTTTCAAAAAAGTCTGTTATGAAATGGAACAGTGGATGAAAAAAAATAAAGTAAAAAATTTGAACGATATCAGGGGATGCGCCCATGGGTGAATGCTGCAGAAACGAAATCCCAGTAATGCTGGAAGTGTCTGATGTAGTAAAAGAAGGCAAAGGCCAGACTTCTTTCTTCTTTAAGAATAATCTGAAATGCAAGCCCGGGCAATTTGTTATGGTATGGCTTCCTGGATTTGATGAAAAGCCGATGGCAGTTTCGTATTTAAGCAAAAATGAATTCGCATTCACATCACAGGCAATCGGAAAATTTACAGCCGCTCTGGAAAATGTTAAAAAAAATGATAGGCTTGGAATTCGCGGCCCGTATGGAAATTATTTTTCCATAAAAAATCAATCCTGTGTTGTTGCCGGAGGCGTTGGATTAAGTTCTGTTTCGACTCTCATAGATTCATTAAAAAATCCTATACTGATATATGGTGCAAGAAGCAAGGAACACTTGATATATCTCAAGAGATATAAACATATAAATATTAATGTAACAACTGACGACGGAAGTTTTGGCAGAAAAGGATTCACAACGGACATTCTTGAAGAAATGTTAATCAGAAATAAGAATATAAAAATTATCCAGACGTGCGGTCCGGAAGTGATGATGAAGAAAATCTTGGATCTTTGCAATAATCATAAAGTTGAATGCGAAGCTTCGCTTGAAAGATACATGTCCTGCGGTTTCGGAATCTGCGGTAAATGTATGGTGAATGACAAAGTTGTTTGCATTGACGGGCCGGTTTTCAATTCAAAGCAGTTAAATGGAATGTCAGAATTTGGAAATACTGCACGGCTAAAAAGCGGAAGAAAAGTTAGCTTGAGGGAATACCATTCAATTCATTTTTAATAACTTCAAATAAAAAATAAAAATAAAAAATGTCAATATTACTTAAAAACTGCAGGATTCTTGTAAAGGATAAATTGTATTCTAAAAATATTCTGATAAAGAAAGATAAAATTGCTAAAATAACAAACAAATTGCCTAAAGCGGACAAAGTAATTGATGTAAAAAATAATTTTGTTTTGCCTGGATTGATAGACGTTCATGTTCATTTTAGAGAGCCTGGACTGACGCACAAGGAAGATTTTACGACTGGTAGCATGGCTGCGGCTAAGGGCGGAATTACAACAATTTTTGATATGCCCAATACAATTCCACCGACAACAACCCTTGCAGCTTTGGAAGATAAAAGAATATTGGCAAAAAAAAGTGTAGTAAATTACGGATTTAATTTTGGCGCAACTTTGAATAATCTTACAGATATTAAAAAAGCAAAAAATATAGCCGCCGTAAAATTGTTTATGGATATAACAACAGGCTCAATGAAAATGGATGATTATGACGCAATAAGCGAAATTTTCAAAGCATCAAAATTGACAATTATCCACGCTGAAGATATTAATGTCAAAATCGCCGTTGATATTTTCATTAAAGATAAAATAAAAAATAAATTGCACATTGCGCATGTCAGTTCTGAAAAAGAGTTAATGTATGCAAAAAATAATAATATAAAAAATCAAATTACAGTAGAGGTAACTCCACACCATCTTTTTATGAACCAAAATGACCTGCAGCATCTCGGCGCTTTTGCTGAGATGAAGCCAAGGCTAAAAACAGAAGCTGACCAAAAAGCATTATGGGACGGAATAAAAAATGGATTGATTGATGTTATAGCGACTGACCACGCCCCTCACTTAAAAGAGGAAAAAGAGCAAGTTAATTATCCATTTGGAGTTCCTGGTGTAGAAACTATGCTTCCACTGTTGCTCGACGCTTTCAATAAAAATATGATTGATTTGAAAACAATAATGAAATTGTGCTGCGAGAACCCTGCAAAAATATTTAGGATAAAAAATAAGGGGCTGCTTAAGGAAGGATATGATGCTGACTTGGTTATTGTTGATTTGGACAAAAGGCAGGCTGTCAGAAATGAAGACTTGCTGACAAAATGTGGTTGGTCTCCATTTGAAGGCAAAATATTGAAAGGCTGGCCTGTAATGACAATTGTTAATGGGAATATAGTTTATGATAATGGGCAGATTAATGATATAAAGGCTAAAGAAGTTCAATTTTCTAAAAATAATATATTATGACTATTTCTTAGTTTATGAGTTTGGTTAATGATTAAAAATTAAGGATGTAAACTTAATTTTCATTTAAACAAAATAGCATATTCTCGCTCAAGAACTGAAAATATATGGAAACATTTATATACTACTTAAAAGTAACAATAATATATGTCAAATTTTGATATGGGGCAAATTTATTTTGATTCACAGCTCGGTAACTATTTATTGGCAGTTCACGAACCGAGTCATAGGGAGCAGTTTATTAGTGCTTCGAAATTTAATTTGAAATCTAGTTTGAAAGGGGATGTTCTTGTATTTGGGTCGTTGGGGAAAGAAAGAGGAGGGATGTATGACCCATTGAGTCAAACTTCCGTGGCTGCTGTTGGTCATGTCGATTTAGAAACTCTTGCGTCTGTTGATGATGATATTTTGTTAAATATGGCTTGGATATCACCAACACAAGCGCAGTTACAGGCAAAGTTGAACGATAAATCAATTAGGGCGGTGCTACCAGTGAATTTTTATAGCCACTACCATTTAAGATGTCCATAATTTTTTGCTTTCTTCCGAACAAGTAATATCAAATATTTTGACTTTTTGCGAAACTTTTTATACTACCTTTTATTTATCTAATCCCATGGATAGAGTCTCGGAAATTTTGCTGAATCTCAATGCAGTCATACTGAGGACCAAGCCGCCTTTTAGGTGGGCTTCAGGCATACTGTCGCCCATTTATACTGACAACAGGCTTTTGATGAGCTATCCGAGAGAAAGGGAGTTTATTGTTAATTCTTTCATAAAATTAATTAAAAAAAATAAAATAACAGTTGACGGTTTTGCTGGAACTGCAACCGCAGGCATTCCATGGGCAGCATGGATTGCGCAAAAAATGAAAAAGCCTATGATTTTTGTCAGGAGTGAATCAAAAGACCATGGCAAGGAAAATAAAACTGAAGGGGTAATTGAGCAAGGCAAAAATTATGTTGCCATCGAAGATTTGATAAGCACCGGTGGCAGCTCTTTGAATACAATAAATGCAGTCCGGGAAAAAGGAGGAATTGTTGAAAACTGCATTGCTATCTTTACTTACGAGCTGGAAAAATCAAAAAGCAATTTTGAAAAATCAAATGTTAAATTAAATACACTGACCAACTTTACAAATTTAATTAAAACTGCAGTCCAGAAAAAATTTATCGGAAGGGACCAATTGGTGCATATAATGGACTGGAAGAAAAATCCTGAAGGGTGGGTTGAATTATAATATTAAGATTATTAAAATTCAATAAATAAACTTAATTAAATTAAAATCTTGAATTAAAAAATTATCTGAAAATGCCAATAATAAAACTGAAAAAATCAATTATTCCCAGCTGTGATGTTAACAGTCTGGAGAAACTGGATAAATTAGTCAAGTCTACGTGCACCGTCAAAGGAATTGGCGCTTACAAAATTGGCTTTGAATTAGTGATTCCATTCGGAATGAAAAAAGTTGTTAAAATAATTAGAAAACACACAAAATTGCCGATTATTTACGACCATCAAAAAGCTGGAACAGATATTCCGGATATGGGATTAAAATTTATGCAGGCCTGCAAAGGAGTTGATGCCGTTATTATCTTTCCCCAAGCCGGTCCTGAGACCGAAACTGCATGGATTCAAGCAGCCCAGCAGACAAATATGCGAATTATTGTTGGCGGCGAGATGACTCACAAAGGATATTTGAAAAATGATAATGGTTTTGTAGATGATGATGCCCCAAAAAGAATTTATGAAATTGCAGCTTCTCTTGGTGTAACAGATTTTGTAATTCCTGGAAATAAGCCGGAAAAATGTTTTGAATATGACGAAATAATAAAGAAGAAAGTTAAAGACCCGGTTTATTATTCTCCCGGATTAATAACTCAAGGTGGAAGTATAAGTGAACTGGCAAAAAAATTGAAGTCATGGCATGCAATCATTGGAAGGGCAATTTACGAAGCAGATAACATGGAAAAGGCTGCCGAGGAATTTTCAAAAAGCTTATAAATTTTAAAATATCTTTTATTTTTTCATGATAAATGGGGAATATTTTAAACAAGATATTATCGCTCTGTTTTATCCTAATTCCTTTAATTATTGGATGTGCTCAGCAGCAAAAACAAGAAAATCAAATAATAAATCAGCAAAGTGAAGTGAACAATATGCAGCTTATAAGTTCCGCATTTCAGCACAATTCCGAGATTCCCTCTAAATTTACCTGCGACGGGGACAATATAAATCCGCCGTTAAGCATAACTGATGTTCCGGAAGATGCAAAATCCCTAGTACTGATTGTTGATGATCCAGATGCCCCAGTCGGAGTTTGGGACCATTGGATTGTGTTTAATGTTAATCCTTCAACAAAGGAAATAGCACAGAATTCTCAGCCGGAAGGCACGGCGGGTAAAAACAGCGGCGGCAAAAATAATTATCAGGGCCCATGCCCCCCAAGCGGAACTCACAGGTATTTTTTTAAGCTATATGCCTTGGACATAACACTTAATATTCCGGAGGGCTCAACTAAAAAACAGCTTGAATCAGCGATGCAAAATCATATTTTAGCAAAATCAGAGCTGGTTGGGTTGTTTGAGAGAAACAAATAAACAAATAGATAAAAATAAAAACAAAACAGAATTCTCTGTATTTGTGGGCTCGTGGTCTAATCCGGCACAACTTTTTTGGCAAATGTTGCGGAAGATGACGTCGCCTTCGCAAGGCGAAGACTTCGGGTTCAAAGCAACCTGGTGGTGCCTATAGTTCCGTGGAATTGCAAATCGAGCATTGCACGGTTTTAGTCAAGTTTTTTCCAAAAGGTTGATGAAAGTCCCGACGAGTCCATATAATTATTCAAATATAAATTATGCCAAACTGCAAATCCGTCTATGACCCTCAGGAAGACAGCACTCTGCTTGAGCGCTACGTGAGGAAATATTCAAAAGGAAAATTTCTTGATGTTGGCACGGGATCCGGTATACAGGCTATTGCCGCAGCCTTAAATCCAAGCGTAAATTCCGTCCTGGCGACTGATATTCAAAAAGAAGTTATTGATTATTGCAGAAAAAATATAAAAAACAGAAAAATAAAATTCATGCAGTCAGAATTGTTTTCGAAAGTGAAAGGAAAATTTGACGCGATTTCTTTCAATCCGCCTTACCTTCCGCAACAAAATGAATTATTGGATATTGAGCTTGAAGGTGGCAAAAAAGGATACGAAGTCATTGAAAAATTTCTATACAACGTTAACGATTTTCTAAATCCCAACGGAATTATTTTGATGTCATTTTCTTCGCTGACAAAAAAAGAAAAAGTCGAGGAATTCATAAAAAACAACTTGCTGGATTTCGAAGAATTAGAAAAATTGCATATTTTCTTCGAAGATATTTATGTTTATATGCTGATGAAAAATGATTTATTAAAAAAATTGGAAAATGACGGTATCACAAAAATAAAATATTTTGCAAAAGGTCATCGCGGATTTTTGTTCACCGGAAATTATAAATCAAAAAAAGTTGTAATCAAAGCCAAGAATCCTTCAAGCATGGCATTTGGAAGAATTGAGAATGAATCAAAATGGCTTCAGAAATTAAACAAATTCGGGATAGGCCCAAACTTATTGTATTCCAATAAGGATTATTTTGTTTATGAGTTTATTGATGGCGATTTTATCATTGATTACATAAAAAAGTCAAATAAGAATAATATTAAAAAATTAATAAAAGAAGTTTTTATTCAAATGCATAAGCTCGATAAAATGAAAGTGGATAAAGAAGAAATGCATCACCCTTTGAAGCACGTTATAATATCCCAAAATAAGCCCTATCTCATAGATTTTGAAAGGATGCGCTACACAAATGACCCGAAAAATGTGACCCAGTTCTGCCAGTTTGTGACTGGTGGGCACGCAGCCGCTCTTCTGTCTGAAAAAGGGATAAATCTGGACAAAAACAAAGTTATAGGGCTGGCAAAGATTTATAAGAGCCGCATGTCTGCTGGAAATCTAAAAAAAATAATTTGTTTACTATGAAAATAAAAAAAACCCATTTATATTTAGGAGTGCTTGTTTTGATTTTAATAATTATTTCAGTTTTTTACTTAAATCCATTTAAACATAAGCAAGTGCCATTAGAACAGCAAACAGCTAAGGCTAGCCCGTTTTGGTCAGTCGATAAAAACGGTTATTTGTACTATCCTGAAGATCGAGGGGCAGTTGAATTCTCGAGGTCAAATTACAGTGAAAACGAATCTATAACTGTCAGCAAGATAATCTTTAAGAGCAGAGGGGCTAACATTTATGGATTTTTAGTGTTGCCAAAAATGGCTGTAAATGCCATGCCGGGCGTTGTTCTTTTGCCGGGCGCCGGCGTTTCAAAAGAAAGCGAGCTTCCGCTTGCCGAGCAAATTTCGCAGTTGGGGATGGCGGTTTTGACGATAGACTCAAGGGGGGTGGGTGAAACAGGCGGTAACTTTCCAAACTTGGATGAGGATTATGCGACCTTTTTGCAGTCCGAAGAGCCCGTGCAGCATTTGGTGGTGTTTGATGCTTTAAGGGGATTCGACTTATTGCGGAGCGCGCCGTTCATCGATAAAAATAGAGTTATAATCGCAGGCGAGAGTTTTGGCGGAAGAGTTGCGATAATCGCCACTGCAATCGATAAAAATGTTGAAGGCACACTAGTTATAAGCACGGCAGGCTCAGGATTCCCGCAGGGAAATAATTCTGAAATTAATAAATTCCTAAAATCTATTGATGCGAATCACTATATTGATGATATAGCACCCCGAAAGCTAGTCATGATGCATAATTACAATGATAAGAACATACCTGTAAGCTCGGCAGCGGCTTCATTTTCCATTGCCCAGGAGCCCAAAGGCTTCCTTGTTGTCAATGATACAGCTTGTAACCACGGTTACTGCGACAGCATGTATCAGGGGCTGGTTGATGGCCTTGACTGGATTGTTGGATTGGATCCAGTATTTATTGTAAATGATACAAAAAAGAATTAAAATTCAATCATTTTATTTTTCCACGCATATATTCCGGCGTTTCAAAATACAATTTTACTTCAGTCTTTGTAAAAAGGTCCTTTCTCGTTAATGTAACAAAACCCGGGTGCCCCTCTTTTTCTTCTGTCAATCTAAAAGTATCACGCTCGCTTGGAACTACCGGTACATAGCCAATAACTTTGCATTCTATTGGCACCAAAGCATATTTTCCATCATCTGCGACATGCATGAAGAGTTTTGAATTGCCACTTTGCACATTTTCTAGCTCAATACTGGCAATTACTCCTTCAATTTCTCTGAATTGGCGCCATGATTCTCCAACTTCTCTAACAATCCCAACGACGGGCACATCACCAGTAATTTGCAATGGCATATTGCATGCTAATGAATTATGGTTTTTAAATTTATGTTCTACAAAAATTCAAACTGACCAAAACATTTATATACCACTTATTCTTACTATGCATTGGTACATAGAAATTGCTATTTCTAGTGAATTTCGTGTAACTAATAAGTAATGGAGCGAATAAATTATGGCTATGCGATATGGAAGCTTTGAGAACAGAGCTATGCATAAGATAAAGTGTTCGGAATGCGGAGCAGATGCGGAAGTACCGTTTGCACCGAAAGAAGGGCGCCCAGTCTACTGCAGGGATTGTTACAGCAAGAAGAAACCAAGATACTAAGTTTATAGTACTAGGTTCACAGTTTCTTAGAATTTTATTTTTTTCTTTTTTTTGATTTTT
>DATDZA010000024.1:0-70971 GCA_035288865.1 Candidatus Nanoarchaeia archaeon | reverse complement strand
CTTTTAAATTATTATCTTGTTCTTGAATCTAATGGGGCGGTAGCTCAGCCTGGGAATTAAAGCAGGCTTAGTCTGTCTTTCCATCAGGAAAGAGCACACGACTGAAGACGATATGATGAGCCGTAAAAAGCAATGATTTGTTTGATATCGTGTTGTCATGGATTCAAAACAACTTTCGAGAAAAAGTTGCTGAAAGTTCCATCCGCCCCACTTTTTATTTTTTATAATTTTTCTTTATTACTTTTGAAACAATCAATCTGCAATAATCGAAAAAAACTTAATTTCTTAAGAATTTGTAGACATTAGTTGTGGTTTAAAAATTAAAGTTAAAATATAGATAATTTTGATTATTGCAGATTTTTTTATCAGCTGCTCAAAGTCGCTGTCAGAATGCTTCCGGCTATAATGTTGAAGATCAGCATCACGGCTCCGGATATAAAGACATAAAGCAGAGTGCTCCTCATAAGATTGTTTCCAAGCTGGTACCTTTCATTTAATTTGTCAGAGCCATTCTCAACACCGTTTGCGATCACTGTGAGAATATATGTAATCTGCACGACATAAATTCCTACAATCAGCTGGAAATAAAATGTTGGAACCCCGTCCCCAAAAATTTGTATAAGGCTGTCGGCCGAGCCTGCAGATTCTGTGCCTGGAATGTGCTTCAGCTGCCCGCTTAATTTTCCCAAAATGGAAGTTATCATTGATGTGATTCCAATTACAACACCTGCAATAACTGGTGTTAAAAATTTTATCTGCGAGCGCATTGATGATATTATATCTGCCATTAAGTCTTTTAATCTCTCGTTTACCTTGTGGATTTCCTTAATATAACGGGAAACATTCGTCAGCGCCTGCGCGGCAATTAACGGGCCTTTTTTTATTGCCTGCGTTAGAACTTTCATCGAGCTTTCGATTAAATTGCTTGGAAATGATACAAGGGCGCCGTGAACTGGGTCGAAGATTGCTCTTTCAATGCTCATTCCGAGCCTTGTTATGTTCAGGCTCACAAGCTGGAAGAAGCTTCCGGAGATTGTCCCTTCCATTACGCTTGCAACTTTTCCGACTGCAATTTCAACAGGCAAATTATCTCCCAAGCGGTTACCAAGCTGGAATAATGCTGCGGCAAATTCGAGTTCAAGTTGTTTTGCCTTTTCTCTTATTTTGATAATATTCTTGGACCTCATCCTGAAATACAAACCAAGGGGAATCCCGATGCTGAGGGGAATAAACAAACTCAAAATTGATGCGCCGATTCCGTATGGCCCAATTTCAGTATTCGTTGTGCCGCTTACCCTGTACTCCAAAAAGCAGTATTTTAGCTTGCATGGTGATGTTGCATCAGCGCTTCCAAAACCGAAATCAGGCAGGCCCAGAAGATGGTAAACCAGCGGGCTTATTCCAATTAAAAATAAGATTACGCCAATAAAAATGCATATAATCGCAGGAGTGATTTGAACTTCATCTTTCCCAATCTTTATCAGAATATTTTTGTATTTTTTTAATCCAGGATTTTCTTCAGAAATATCAGTATCACCATATCCAGTCGGCCTTTTTGATAGAATATTTTTTCCAAGATAGTAAACTATTACAGTCAGCAGGACATTGTAAATAAACGCCAGGTGATACCATTTTACACCGTCCATGAAGCTCACAACAAGGGGGAGTATAACCAGGCCTAGAATTGGGAGAATTATCCCAAGCATGTGCAGCATTGTTATAGGATTCTGCAGATTGTGGGCGTAATGCAGCATCTTTTCGTATGTTTCATCAAGTATGACATCCAATGATTTGTCTAGGGCGTTCAGTCTTCTCGCTTCGTCCCCCTCATACAAAGAACTTTCAATTAAATGAAATGCTTCTATAAATTCTATGTTCCATTTTTTCCATGTTTCAAGATATGTGTCAAGGGATTCTTTGACGGAAGAATATTTTTCAGTTTCAACATCCCACAAAACTTTTTTCAAGTCAAGGGAAAGCGGGGGAGCTAAGTGCTGTGATGCAAACTCAATTGCATTTTCAAGATTTGAAGTGTGGCGCATGAAAGTGACGGTGTAGAATATAGACAACACCATCTGGTTACTTGCCTTCAGGCGCCAATTATTTGCCATGAATTCCGGGGCTCTTGCAAGGGGCCTTATCATGCAAAGTGCGCCAATTATAAAGATGAAAGAGAAAAATATTGACTGGAAAATCAGGAACGAAAGCAAAGCTCCAAATACTGCGCCTACAATTGGAATAAGAATTGAAAATGAGGTTGCTCCTGTCGGAGTAATGTTTAAGTGGATTATATCGATTGCTTCCTGAATTGCAGCGGCATTTTTCTGGTCGGGCCTAATCTTGAGAGTTCTCTCGCTGAAATTGCATAATTTCTCATACAGGCCCATATGCTTCGGAAGAAATTCGGCCTTGAATTCTTTGTATTCTAAAGTTGTTGGAGTTAACGGAACTTCATCCACTTTGGTGCCTAGCTCTTTCTCTAGGTTTTTCTTGTAAATCTCCATCAAGTTCAATAATTTCTGCTTGTCTATCTCAGATGGCATTAAGTAGATAAAATCTATTCACCTCTTTTTTTGGATTGATTATTTAATTATTTTATTTAATTTTGAAATTTTTTTGATTAAATTTTACTTCCGTTTATGATTATTCTAATCTTTTAATTGTCTTTAAATTTACTAATGTATCATAGCTGACTGTGAAAATCCATTCTCTTTACATGGCGCTTGAGCCATTCGTTCCAGTCGAAAAATATTCTTTTGGAATCAAGAGAGCCAACTTCTTCCCTAATTTTCTCTGAAATCTTGTGAAACTGGTCATTGCATTGTATGACAAATTCTGCTTCCAGCAAGTCGGGATTGTTTGCTTTTTCTGCAAATTCAAGAAGAGTTTGTTTTGTCTTTGCGCGAAGAGTTATATTGTCCCATACTGCATCCCAGTTGCCTGCCCATTCCTTGACATTTCCTGCAATGGCTTTCAAAATTTCAGAATCTCCGTTCATCAATTCATCGCTAGTCATTAGTTCATCTTTTTTAGAATCATATTTCATCAGGTCAACAAATCCATTTTCTGTTAGGGGGTCAGTTTCCCACTGCTTTCTGACTTCTGTTATTTGTGTGACTCTTCGCCACCTGTGCAACCCGTCCGCGCTTCTGATAGGGTTTGCCACGACTACAATATCAGTTGCCTTGAAGCTTGTTCTTGGCACCTGCAAATCATTTACGACCCTGTCGAAAACTCCGTAAGGAGAGTCACCGTGAATTGTTCCTGCAACGACATTTGCAAGAGCGCCGATTCGCATGGCCTCATATAGGGCAAGCGCTTCCTTGCTTCTTATTTCTCCAATAATCAATGCAGAATCCCCCATCCTTAAAGTAGTTCTTATCCCCTCATCAGCCGGAACTTCTGAAGTTCCTTTTGATAAGGCTGCAGCCACTTTCATTGATTGGATATTGTAGCCCAATTTTCTCAGTGAATTTGTCGGTAACTCCATTGTGTCCTCAATTGTTATCACGCGGTATTTTCTCATCAATTCAACCAACACGGCTCCCAATAAACTTGTTTTTCCTGCACTTCTTGTTCCTGCTATAAGCATCGAGCGCGAGCCGTCAATTAGAAAACTCATTATGCCGGCAGCCAACGGATTCAA
Organism: Candidatus Nanoarchaeia archaeon; assembly: GCA_035288865.1. Lineage (GTDB taxonomy): Archaea > Nanobdellota > Nanobdellia > Woesearchaeales > GW2011-AR4. The sequence goes on along the minus strand of DATDZA010000024.1, from coordinate 67,325 downwards.
CATTTTATTCTTCATGAACAAGGGCAATGTCCATGGCTTATCCCTATGGCGACGGAATGCAAATGCCAGGCCGCTTGGATTTAACGGCGGAGCAACAACTGCAATTCTTGCATTTGCGCCAGGAATTGTAAGCTCAGTATCCAAGATTGGATTTGCTTCATCTAATGGGCGGCCTGAAACCAGCCTTAATTTTGACGCCCAGCTTTCAGCTTCTGGGGTTGTTGGGACAATATTTGTCCTGCAGTCGGCATAATCCTGATGAACAATAAACATCGGAGTTTCCCCCATCGGAGAATTTATTGTTATATCCTGAATTTTCTCGTCCTGCAGCAAAACTTCAATCAGTCCAAATCCAACAGTGTACCTGACTAAAATTTTAGTCATTTCATCAATCTCCGTTGATAACAATTTTAAATTCCTGTAATTGACAAGCTCTTCAATCAAATCGGAACCAATATTGTAAAAAACCTGCCTCATTCTTTCTGGATCAATAAATTCCTGGCGCGTTGGCTTGTGCTCTGCCATGATTTTTCTTGCGGTGTCAAGTATCTCATACTTTTCTTCTGTGAGCTTGAATTCAGGCGGCATTAAGTGATACAAATACTGCACATTGTCCGGCAGCTCAAAAATTGTAACTTCTGTGTTTTTGTCTAGATCATAATTGCCTATTTCCTCGCCCTCAGGAGGATAGCTTGACATAAGCTTTGTGAACATGAAATCCGGCCTTATGTCCGGTGTAAAAACTCGCCTGTAGATGGCACGGTCATTCAGCTTGAAGCCTGACAAGTAAGTTTTCACGCTTGAGATTAACTTTGTTTTTTCCAGTAGCATCATCAGATACTGCAAAACAGAAACATATTTTTTAGCGCACTCGGCATAAATTGGGTCTATGGATCGATCTATTTTTATACGCTCTTCCCTTACTGTTCTTTTCAATTCCACGTAAGCCCCGATGGGGTCCCGCTTCAATAAATCGGCAGTTATGTTTTGAATTGCTGTGTACCACTGTCCTGACCATTTGCTGCATTTTGGGTCAGCGAGCAAAGTGTCATAGCCCAAAACATCCCTCTTTTTTGTCAGCTGGGAATAAAGTTTTGCAATCTCCTGCACCATGGAAGCCTGCGAAAAATCATATTCATAATTCCTTTTCTGCACATAGACTATTTTTGTCACAACCCCGGCTTCCGCAAGAATATCCATCGTCCTTGACATGCATATCCCGTCATCTTCCAAAGATGGAATATGCTGGTACTGTTCCAGGTCAATCATAATAATGATTTCTTCCCCTTCCCTTAGAATGTCATATGTGAAAGGCTTTTTGGTTTCACCGAAGAGTGCCATTATTTCTTCACCTTTTTTAGAATTTCAAGAGCAGATTCTATGAGGTGGGATTTGTTCCTGTAATTTTTATTGTTAGCAACTTCTTTTTCAATCCAATCAGCCAAATCCCCATCTATAGTGGCGCTTATGGGCTTTTTCATTAAATCATCAACTTATATTATATTATCTTATTTTATATTATGAAATATAGTTTATGTTAGTTTATAATATAAGGGATATATAAGGATTGTGGTTTTCAAGAAGAAAAGATTAAAAACTTAATCGAAAGTCAGCTTAATATGCGGACAACCAAAATCTGTGCTGTGCAATTTCAAATTTATAATGATTTCAATAAAAATATTTCCAGAGTGGAGCACTTTTTTGAAATAGCCAATAAGAATAACTGTGATATAATCTGTTTTCCTGAGGTTTTTCTGACAGCCGGAATGCAGAAGAAAAAATATAATCCAGAATATGTGTCAAAATCTAAGAAATTATTTTCTAAATTATCAAAGAATTATAACCTTTATTCAATCATGGGAAGTATAATTGAAAAAAATGAAAATAATTTATACAATATTAGTTATTTATTTGACAATAAGGGAAAAATTCTTGGGGATTACAAAAAAAATCATTTAACGAAAAATGAACAGAAATATTTAAGACCCGATGATAAAATAAAAGTTTTCAAAACAAAAATTGGAAATATCGGAATTCAAATATGCCGTGACTTATTATATCCGGAGATAACAAGAAAACTGATGCTAAGGGGAGCAGAAATTGTATTTTGCCCATCTTTCTGGTGCTCTAAATCCACCCAATATTCAAATATTTATAATTACAAATATTTTAATAAGAAAATCCCGAATGAAGTGACATCATTAGCCTCTGCAAGGGCGATTGAAAGCGAAACGGTTTTTGTTTATGTGAATGCTGCCGGGACATTCAATTATAACGGCGCAAAAAATACGCTATTGGGCAGGACGCAGATTGCGCTGCCTTTTTACGGAACAACTCATATTTTAAACCATAATAAAGAGTCCGTTTTAATTAAAGGCGTGGATTTAAGCATGATAAAAGATGCAAAGAAAATTTACGGGACTGAAAAAGACTTGAAGAATTATTACAGAAATTAACTGAAAGATTTAAATAGTTTGATGGATTGTTCCTTCTTAATGAAATCAAAATCATTCGTTAGAGATTCAGTTTTTCTGCAGAGCTTTAGGATTGTTAAGTCAAATCTTGGCATATCTGGAATGATTATACTGTTTGATTTGATGTTTTTGGTTTCTTTTTTGACAATGCAAAAACTGTTTGATTATTCTGCGCCGGCTATAATTTCAAATATTAACGCTAATCCGCTGCTGCTTTTTTTTGTATTGTCCTCACTTTATTACCTTATCCTTCTTTTTGTCTACTCTATTTTTAAATTCAGCGTTATTGGATTTGTAAAATCGCTATTTTTTAAATCAAGGCCCTCGTTCAGGGAATTCTGGAAATTTTATGCGCTTAATCTTGCAATTGCCCTAGTTTTTTTGGCTGTAATGCTTGTATTGGATTATGTTTTGGCCAATTTAAAGCCTGATTTTGCTCCTTATGTTTTTCTTGTTATGGCAGTTCCTTACGCTTTAATATTATACGCGTCGGTTAATATATCCCAATCATTGCTTTGCCATGGCAATTCTTTAACAGCTTCCCTGAAAAAAGGATTTGCAATTACATTTGCTGAGATAAAGCGTTACAGGGAGCTAGTGCTTGTTATGATAATATCTGCCGCCGCATTATGGATTATTTTTGTGGGTGTTGGATACCTTATACGGGTGTCTACGTCAGCTAACTACACTTTATATCTAAAAACTTATTCAGTTTTTGGTGAAGCTTCAAAGTGGGCAATAAGCATTGTTTTTTACTTTTTGATTTTTATAAACAGAATTTCATTTTATCAAATTACACAAAATAAGCGCTGATTAAATAAAAATGTTTTTCCAAAATATTAATCCGGTTCTTTTGCAGCTTGGGCCCGTGCAGATAAGGTACTATGGCTTATTTTATGCTCTTGGCTTCATGATAACCTATTTTTTGATATACTATCTAGCCAAAAGAAAAGCTTGGAATATGACAAAAGATGATGCAGCTGATTTGATTTTGTATTTATTGATAGGTGTTGTGTCGGGAGCCAGAATCGTTTATATTTTGTTTTATAATTTTTTATTTTATATCAAAAATCCTTTTGAAATAATTGCTGTTTGGCACGGCGGATTAAGCTTTCATGGAGGAATGATTGGAGCAATAATTGCAGTATACTTTTTCTGCAGGAAGAAAAAAATTGATTTTTATGATATTGCAGACATTGTAGTAATACCGGTTGCGTTGGCTTTGGCGCTGGGACGGATAGGGAATTTTATCAATGCTGAACTGTACGGCAGGGCTACAAATGTTTCATGGTGCATTGATTATTCAAAAAACCAGTATGTTGCAAATCTTCCGGGCGGATGCAGGCACCCTTCCCAGATTTATGAGTCCCTAAAAAATTTTTTTATTTTTGCTGTTTTGTGGTTTGTAAAAGACAAGAAGCTGCCGAAAGGGTTTATGTTCTGGAGTTTTGTAACTTTATACGGATTGTTGAGGGCAATTATGGAATTCTTCAGGCAGCCGGATGAGCAGGTAGGATTTGTATTCAATTATTTTACGATGGGGCAACTGCTGAGTTTTCCCCTATTTTTGTTGGGGATTTATATGCTGTACAGGCTGAAAAGAGCAGACATTGAATGAATCCACCTACAATTGAGTAGTTAGCAACATATTTAAATAAATGAGTTTTACTATGCCTCATGGAAAGTAACATCAAGACTCTTGGCGCTGTGATGATAGGATTCTCCCTGATATTATTATTCGTACTTACTTTCATAAAAATAAACACTGACAATTCAAATGCGCTTCTTTGCGACACTTTTACCAAAAATAATTGGGATATGACTCAATGCCCAGCGCATAAGAGCAACACTTCATGGATGATTCTGCTTGCATTTGGAATAGGATTTTTGATTCTTGGGTCCGGGCTTTACATGCTATTTTTTCACAAGTCTATTGCGCATGAGGCTAAGAAAGAATTCAAGCTGATTGATTTATCAAAGATGAGCGAAGAAGAGAAAAATATTTACAGCATCATAAAAGGCAATAGCGGCTCTGTTTACCAAAGCGATATTATAAAGGGGACTGGATTTAGCAAAGTTAAGACAACAAGAATTCTGGATAAATTAGAATCGGGCGACATCATAGAAAGAAAAAGAAGAGGAATGACTAATATTATTGTCCTGAAATAAATATTCTTAATTACTGGGGCAGGTATGTTATTTATAATAGCTGTGAAACTAGTTTCACCGCTATCTTATAAAGCTGTTTCAAAATACTAAATTCTAGATTGATAATTCGAAGGTGATAGAATGGATAATGAGAAAAAGAATTCATTGGAGAAATTATGCTTTGGGATTTTGATTGCGGTGGTATTTATTATGGGGTTCAATGCATATCAGATAAGCCAGCTAAAGCACATTGGCAATTCCGTTAGCGGTATGAACGATATGAATACTGCAACTAGAAATTCGATGGCGAATTTAGCAGCAAGCACCAAAACGAATTTGAGTATAACTCCAAAAGGAATTCCTGAGATTTATGGCGGGGAATTGGAAATTAGTTATGATGACGTTTCTGCAGCAGACCAAAAGAAAGCAGATGCAACTATAAAAAAGCTCGGAATGCTTGACCAGCAGATTACATTAAATGGGGACGACTTAAAAAGATACATTTCCGTTGCAGGCCAGATAAGCTGTGAGTATTGCTGCGGAACTGATTCCATAATATTCCCTGATGGAAAGGCTGCTTGCGGATGCCAGCACAGCTTTGCGATGAGGGGAGTTGCGAAATACCTGATAAAAAATCATCCAGCAGATTACACAGATGACGGAATTCTCGAGGAACTGAGCAAATGGAAGATTTTGTTTTTCCCAGAGCAGATGGCAAAAAAGGCTGCTGTGATGGAGTCAAAAGGCATAGAACTGAATCCAATTAATCTGGCTTCGAATAAGTATAGAAATATTGAGAATTAAGGTGATGAACATGGAAGAAGAACACGATTGCTGCAAAAATAAAAAAATAGAGAATGGCATGAAAAATTATCTTTTGGTTGGAATGGTTGTCTTGGTTTTCTTGGTTTCAGTATTCCAGTCATTTCAGATAAACTTGCTAAAGGGATCTGTAGCAAATAATCAAGTTACTGGAAATGCTGTTAGTGGGGTCGATATGAGCGGATGGACTGATGACGAAAAGATGATGTACGAGCATCATGGAGTCTTGCCATCCGGTTCGCCATCCGGCTCTAATCCCTCAGGCTCGGGGATGGTTGGCGGATGCTGATGAGGAATAAATTATTTTTTCTTTTGATTTTTTTTATTTTGGCTATTAATTTGATTCCTCTAGCCCATGCACATTGCCCGCTTTGCACTGTTGCAGTTGGGGCAGCCGCCATATCTGCAAAATATTATGGAGTTGATGTTTCAATTATTGGCTTATTGATTGGAGCATTTGGAATTTCAACGGGCTTATGGATTGGGCTTAAAGTCAAGAAATATTTCAAGTTTCAATTGCCCCTTATAGTTTTAGCATCGTTTTTGCTGACGGTGATACCATTGATTTACCTAAGTGATGAATACATTTACGCCCCTATTTTATGGTTTGGCGCAGCAGGCTCTCTATTAAATAAAGTATACTGGATCAATAAAATACTTTTTGGAAGCTTGATTGGAGGGGTAGTTGCAGTCCTTGCCTATTTGCTGCACGCTTACGTTAAAAAAATAAGGGGAAAAGTTTTATTTCCATATCAGGGAGTTGCTTTCACTGTTTTATCTTTGGCAATAGCCGGATTGACTATGTATTTTACCGCAGGTGCTTGAGATGGAAGAAGATGTTAAAAAATGGATTTCAAAGATTGAGAAAATAAAGAAAGGCAGTGTTGACTTGTCAAGGGATGAGGACCTGAGCATTGCCCTGATGAATTTAATCAGCTTGGAAGAGCATTTCTATTTTACAGCGATGAAGACTAATGATGAAAAATATCTTGAGATGCTGAATTCCATACGGGAGCTTCGCAAAAAATTATTGGCAAAAATTGTGGTAAATCCTCAAGGTGAAGAATGGTGCATCAGCAAGCATCTTTTGGCTTCAAGCATGAGGCTTATAGAAGTCGGAACAAAAGAGCTTGCAAAAGAAAACAAGCAAGATGCAAATATGTTTTTTGCTTCGGCGTTTAACTTGTATTCATTGTTTTTTGCGATAAATTTGAAGCTAGTTGAAACTAAAACACTGAATGCTAATTTTGAACAAAAAAATAACGTAAACGGATTTTTTGATAAATTTTCAGGAATAGTAAAAAAAATTGTGGATTGCTGCAAGGAGTAATACGAAAGTATATTAAAGCACTAAATTTGGTACAGTTGCTCAGGTGGTTTTGATGGGAAAGGGGAAAGGCTGCCGTTAGTTTGTAATTTTGAAAATGAAAAGGTGTAAAAATGAAAAAACTTGAAGGGAAGGTTGCCATAGTTACAGGCTCTGACAGGGGTATTGGCAGGGGTATTGCATTATCTCTTGCAAAAGAGGGGTGCAGAATTGTTGTTAACAGTCATAAGAATGTTAGGGAAGGAAATGGAGTTGTATCCGAAGTAAAAAATCTAGGAAGCGATGCGATATTTGTTGTTGCTGATGTTTCAAATGAAAGGCACGTCAGGAATTTGGTTGAAAAAGCCATCAAGAAATTTGGCAAGTTGGATATTCTTGTCAACAATGCCGGAATTTTAGTGATGGGGACAATATTGACACTGACAGAAAAAGACTGGAACAGGCAACTTGATGTCAACCTTAAAGGAGTTTTTCTTTGCACAAAATATGCAGTGCAGCAGATGGTCAAGCGGGGAAAAGGCGGCAGAGTGATAAATATCTCATCAATTGCAGGACTGGTTGGATTTCCTGGCATAAGCGCTTACTGCGCTTCAAAAGGGGGGGTTACAGAATTAACCAGGGAAGCGGCACTTGATTTTGCGCAGTATGGAGTAACTGTAAATGCGATAAATCCCGGAGTAATCCAGACGGATATGACAAAAAAAATGATAGAAGATGCTGCGACGAAGAAAAATTTTCTGGAAAACACGCCAGTTGGACGAGTCGGAAAACCAGAAGACATTGGAAACGCTGCTTTGTTCTTGGCGCTTGATGAGTCGAGCTTCATTACAGGACATAACTTAGTTGTTGATGGCGGATGGACCGCAAAATAATATATGATGATTTATTGTTATTAATATAATTAAGAAAAGGTGAACAAATTGAAAAAAAATATTGTAAAACTGCAGTTAATTTTGATATCGCTGATGTTAATTATCTTTTCTGCGGCAGCTTATGCTGCGGAAGATGAATTTACAGAAGCAAAAGGGTTGATTAATGCAAAAACGCCTTGCTCGAAACTGTCGGAGGCTCAGACGGAATTGATTGGGGATTATTATATGGAACAGATGCATCCGGGAGATTCCCATATTGCAATGGAGCTAATGATGGGCGGCGAAGGTTCTGAAAGCCTGAGGCTGATGCATATTGCAATAGCAAAAAGAATTTATTGCAATGATTATAACGGCTCTGCAAATTATGGCATGATGGGTTCTGGAATGATGGGAGCTAGAAATGGAGGAATGATGACTATGGGAATGAGCAATATGATGGGTTCTGGAATGATGGGAAATTATAGCTATGGGTATTTTAGTTTTGTAGGCGTGCTGTACATACTTTTGCTTTTGGGGATTGTAATTTTAGTATACCTGTGGATTGCAAAAACCTGGAGAGGACTGAAAAGCGCTAAGAAATAATTAAAATATGTACCGAACGAAGGGAATTAAAATTAAATTATGGCGGAGCAATTGCACGCGCATGAGGGGGACTGTAGGAGGAGCTGGATTTGGGAATAGACCCTACCATGTAATTTGATTTTTTACTCAAGAAAAGATTCTTGTTGCCGCCATAAATCCCGTCAGTTGGAAAAAATTGGAAATTTAAAACCTAAAGGATTTGCAGTTCAAGCCCAAGAAAAATTAAAGGAAATTGTTGATTCAATATGATAAAAAACATCAAAGAAAAATTTATAGGTGCAACTGGGAGCATTTCAGGAGCTGCAAGCGTAATGGGCTCGTGGCAGATTTGCCACAGCTTGTGCCTGGGATTAATTGCGCTTTTGGGAATAATCGGAATCACAGTTACGGGAATGCCCTTGCTTTTTTTGACTAAGGTTGCAGTTCCATTATGGACAATTGCTGTTTTGTTACTTATTGTTACAATTATAGTTTATGTGCAGAGAAAATGCATTTCAAGAAATTTAATAATATTTAATGCTGGACTCATATTGGCTGGAACTCCTTTTCAATCAGTGCAAAAGTTTTCTATTTATTTTTGGGTTATCGGGGGATTAATTGCTGCACTTGGGGTTTTTTGGTATGTCAAAGATAAGATAAATGGAGAAAAATGCTAACATGAGAAATGATTACATTATCTATGGAATTCTTGCTGTCGTTTTTGGGATTGCAGCCTATACGATTTTTACCTTGACAAATAATTCAGAAGTTACTGCACAAGAACAAAATCTAAATTCTGGATTTCAGATGATAACTTCCGGAAGCACAGATCCCGGGAGTGCTCAGATTGACTTGACTCCAAAAAGAGTTGAAAATTGGCAATTAAAGGTTGATTTTGCCATCAATACGCATTCGGTTGATTTGAGCCAGTACGATTTAGCTAAGATTACAATATTAGAATATGGTGGAAAAAGGATTAATCCAATATCCGCTCCAGAGCTCCAAGGCCATCATAATTCCGGCACTCTGGTTTTTAATGTTGATAAAACTTTAAATAAATTTAAGATAATTATTGTTGGAATTCCAAATGTTCAGGAAAGAATATTTGAGTGGAATTGATAGTTTTTGGAAAATGGCAAAAGACCCGATATGCGGAATGGAAATTGATGAAAAGAAGGCCAAGTTTCGAATCACAAAGAACAATAAAACATATTATTTCTGCAGCAAAAACTGTTTTGAAGATTTTAATAATAAAAACAAATCCAGAACTAAAACAGCTTTTTCAAAATCAAAAAAAAATAAATTAATTTCAAAATTAAGTGAAAGGACTAACTACAAAAAAATAAGCCAAAATAATATTCAAAAAACAACTATTTCTATTTCAGGCATGCACTGCGCATCATGCGCAAATACTATAGAAAAATCCCTTAGAAAGGCGAAAGGTATTGTTAATGCAAATGTTAATTTTGCGTCTGAGAAAGCAAGCATCGATTACGATATAAATGAAATTAATGAGGATTCATTAAAAAAAATTATTAAGAAAACCGGATATAAAGTTATTGAAAATAAAGTCGATAATGGCAATGCTTCTAAATTAAAACTTAAAGTAATTGGAATGGACAACCCACATTGCTTAGGCACCATAAAAAATGCCCTTAACATTGTTAATGGAATTATTTCGAGAGACTTGTACATAAACGAGAATGCTTTTATCAAGTATGACCCTAAGCAGACGAGTGTTGAAGAAATAAAGAGGGCAATAAAGACTGCCGGCTATGAATCAATTGAGCAGACTGGACTAAGCAATAATCTGGCGGAAGAAGCAAGGCAAATAGAAATAAGAAAATTGAAGTGGGAAGTTTTTGCAGGATTTATTTTGAGCATTCCAATTTTCATTTTATCATTTCCTGAATGGTTCAAAGTAATAATCCCTTACCAGAATTTTGTGCTGTTAATTTTGGTAACACCCGTGCAGTTTATCTTGGGCTACAGATTTTACACTGGCACTTATATAGGTTTGATGAACAGGACAGCGAACATGGATACGCTAATTGCAGTTGGAACAGGTGCCGCGTACATATATAGTGTACTTGCAACTTTTCTTCCAAATATATTTCCTGGAAGCGTCTACTATGATACGTCGGCAATAATTATAACTTTCATACTCCTTGGGAAATATTTTGAAGCTATTACCAAAGGAAAGGCGTCTATAGCCATAAAAAAGCTCATTGGACTGCAGGCAAAGACTGCTATTATAATAAGAAACGGCAAAGAAGCTGAAATTTTAATAGATGAACTGCAGATAGGGGATGTTTTTATTGTCAAGCCCGGCCAGAAAATTCCGACAGACGGAGTTGTAGTATCTGGCTCTTCTTATGTTGATGAATCGATGCTCACAGGCGAGAGCATGCCTATTTCAAAAAAAGTTAATGATAGAGTTATTGGTGCTACAATAAACAAAAACGGAATGCTAAAAGTTAAGGCAGCTGAAGTTGGAAGCGAAACAATGCTTGCGCAAATAATCAAATTAGTCGAGGATGCGCAGGGCTCAAAAGCCCCGATACAAAGGCTTGCTGACAAAGTGTCTAGCATCTTTGTCCCTGTTGTGATAGCAATAGCTGCCTTATCCTTCTTATTCTGGTATTTCATCGCTTCAACTTTTCTAAATCTTCCATTCAGCCCGTTCATTTTCTCATTTACAATTTTTATATCAGTTTTGATTATTGCATGCCCATGCGCTTTGGGATTGGCTACGCCTACGGCAATCATGGTTGGCACAGGCAAGGGGGCAGAGCACGGAATTTTGATTAAAAATGCAGAAGCGCTTGAGACTGCTCATAAGATTACAACTGTAGTCTTTGATAAAACAGGGACGCTGACAAAAGGAAAACCTGAGGTTACAGATATTGTTGTTCTTGATAAGAAATATGTTGAAAATGAAGTGTTAAAATTTGCAGCCATAGCAGAAAAAAGCTCGGAGCATCCTCTGGCAGAAGCAATCATAAATCTTGCAAAAGACAGGAAAATAACTATAGGTGAAGCCGGCAAATTTCAAGCAATCCACGGAAAAGGAATAACTGCAACTTACAAAAATTACAATATTTTAATTGGAAACAACAAATTGATGCACGAGCACAACATTAAAATAAGTGAAGATTCGGAAGAAAAAATAAAACATCTTGAAGAACAGGGAAAGACAACTGTGACTCTTGCTTTGAATAAATCTATTGCTGGGATTATTGCGATTGCAGACGCTTTAAAAGAAAATTCAAAGCAGGCGATTTATGATTTGAAAAAAATGAATATAGACACTATAATGATTACCGGGGATAACGAAAGGACTGCCAAAGCAATAGCTTCTCAAGTTGGAATTGACATTGTTATTGCAGAAGTGCTTCCGCAAGATAAAGAAAAAGAAATCAAGAAAATGCAGGGACAAGGAAAAATAGTTGCGATGGTTGGAGATGGGATTAACGACGCTCCTGCCCTTGCTGCTGCGGATATCGGAATTGCAATAGGCGCAGGGACAGATGTGGCAATCGAAACAGGCTCGATTATTCTTATTAAAAATGATTTGAGGGACGTTGTTAACGCTATTAAGCTAAGCTCCTACACAATAAAGAAGATAAAACAGAACTTGTTTTGGGCATTTTTCTATAATGCTGCAGGCATTCCGATAGCTGCCGGCTTATTGTTCCCATTCTTCGGATTTTTGCTGAATCCGATAATTGCCGGAATTGCTATGGCATTTTCGTCTGTATCTGTTGTCAGTAACAGCCTGTTAATGAAAACATGGAAAACATAATGGTTATTACAAGGAATTTTGACTGGCCATCAAATTGTCTAAATTCCTATAATCTTCGGAGATAAAACAGGAGAAGAGATAATAAGCCAGATAAATTCAGTAACAGATTATGCAAAAAACCAATAGGAAGTGGAAAGTTAATTTTTTTCTAATTTTTGTAATGCTCGTTATTGTAATATTCTTTGCCATTGTGATATATAAATTTTCAGGCCAGTATAAGCTGGAATCAAAATATTCATCAGTAACTCAAAATCTTAATCAGGTGCGGGCTATAGGCAGCAGAGTAGGCCAGGCTCCACCGGACTTCACAACTTTAACGACGGAGGGAAAACCAATAAGGCTTCAGGAATTCACTGGGCAGAAAAAACCAGTAATTGTTTATTTTATGGCAACATGGTGCCCGTGGTGCGCAAAAGACTACGCAGCTTTATCAAAAGTCTACGGGGATTATGAAGATAACCTAACTTTTATATCAATAAGCCTTGACTTAAGCGAAGGCTATCTTAAGCTTAAAGAATATAAGAAAAAATATCCTGAACTTCAAAAGACAATATTCGCGCAGGGGCAGGAAAAAATACTTGTTGATTACGGGATAACAAAAACAACGACAAAATATGCAATCAGCAGGAATGGAACTATAGCTTTCCATACAATAGGCGCATTTGAAGAAGAAGAGTGGAAAATATTGCTTGACAAATTGGTTCGGGAATAATAGCACTTTGCAAAATTATTCTGCTTTTTATGTGGAAATCTGGCCGATATTTGTTTTTAACATTTCATGGTAAGCCGGCATCCAGCTTTCATAAATCATTATAAGGTGCTCGTAGTTTCTTATGACACTGTAGAATTTTTTTCTTAGGTCATTGATTATTTTGTTAAATTCTTGGTAGCTCTCAACAGCAAATTCAAGTTCCGCTTCCCATGGAGCAAGGCTTCGGATATAATAGAGTGAATTTGGATTGGCCCTCATCCATTCAAACAAAGATTTTTCATCATGTTTTGATAATTTTCTAAAGTAAATAATTGCCTTAAAGAATTCTAAGCCCAATTTGTTAAAATCAACTGCAATTCTATAATTTAATATTATTTTTTTATCTTCAAGTTTCCTTATTCTGCCCCTTACAATTTCAATAGTTGATTTTGTTTTTCTGGCTAACTCTGTTAACGGAATTCTTGCTTCGTTAGCAAGTATGTTCAATATTTTATAATCTAAGTCATTAATTTCATTATTTACTATATCCCCTCCAAATGTTACATATTGTCCATCTTTATCATTTAGGAAAAATCTTTTGTTGAATTGCCATGTGCCTACCATTGTTCCAAGGACTTTGCTTACTATGAGGTGCTCCCATGTTGATAGAAATGAATTAATTTTTTCGTAATATTCCGTTATGCTCTTTGAAAGCATTGCGAAAACACAATCAAAAACACCATCTGAAATTCCCATCCAGTATATTTCTTTATTACCCTTTAATTCCTCAAAAAATTTTTCCCTTTCATCAGGAATATTTTCAAGCTTCAAATATACTTTAAACATATAATAGCCTAATTTGTTTGGGTCGATTGAAGTTATAAAATTCCTGATTATCCCGTTTTTTTGCAGCTGCTGGATTCTATATTTTACTGATTCTCTTGATTTATGGACTTTTTTTGCCAAGACTGAATTATGGATTCTGCAATTCTTATCCAATTCTATCAGTATTTTTCTGTCAGTCAAGTCTAGCCTTATTTTTTCCATATTATTGACCGTTACTTGTATTTATTTATAAATATTTCTATAATATGGTTAAAAAATAGGAGAAAGTTTATTATCTATCCCCTATATAAGCTAACTTAATAGTAGTAACAATTTTATGATGTGATAAATGATGGCTGAAATAACCTTACGGGACCGAGTCGAGCATTACGAAAAATTAATTCCGGCTATTTACGTGTCTGGCAAATTTCCTGAAGGATTTAGATTAAGCCCTTTGGATTGGGCATTAACTGATGAAGTGGTTAAACGGCAAACCATTGATGCAGTAATAGCTGGTATTTCGCAAAGAATCCGCCCTATAGGAACGATGGACGTTGAATTTCTATCAAATGATATTATAAGGCGCGCAAAAACAGGACAGGTAGATTTGGTAAAGAACTATCCTTGCGGACTGAAATGCCCGGGATGCTTTTCTGAGGAATCGGTTTATGGGGATAGTAAGAATCTTATGGCATGGCAAGAATCCATGAAAAATATAGACGATGCTATAAGGATAGGCCTTCAAAGCATAAAATTTCTCGGGCCCGGAGAATTATTTCAAAATCCCGACTTATTTGACATACTTGACGCTACGAGACAAAGGAAACTGCCGATTAGTATTTTTACAAAAGGGGCGGAATTAGGAGATAATGAACTTGCAAAAAAATCTTTTGGATATTTGGGAATTGAAACGGCAGAACAGTTGGTTAAAGCCATAGCTGAATATGATAACGTGCGGATACTTCTTGGATTTAATTCATTTTTTGCTGACAGGCAAGACAAGATGGTGGGCTCTTTTAATAAAACTGCAAACTATGAGGTTGTTAATGGGGTATTTGTTAATAGGGGAATTTCTGATTATACGTCAAAACGAGACAAGGCTTTGGTAAACCTTGTTAATGCAGGATTTAATGGTACTAAAGGAGGCCAAAGATTATCTTTAATTGCAGCTCCTGTTGGGCTTGACCAGATAGATGAGATTCCTGAGATGTATGCGTGGGCTGCAAAAAGAAACATTCCTTTGGTAATAGCACCAACTATGGAATCTGGGCCCAAATCCTTAGGCTTATTGAGGCGTAATACTAGAATTGATCCTGCGCACGAAAAACTAATTGAGGCAATGGTTGCTGTTTATTCCCGAGCAATTGATGAAAGAATCATGACTTTAGAACAAATACAAAAAGAGGAAATTTCTGCTTACATGGGAACTTCGCCGTGCAATCAGGTATCCAACGGATTATTTATGAGATTAAATGGACAGGTCCAATTATGCCCGGGCAGATCCGATTCAGAATCGGTTTATGGGAATGTGCATGAGACGCCTATTGCTGAGTTATGGGTTAATAGCCCTAATTATAGTAGGGGTGATTTAGCAAATAATTGGTGTGCTGCAAAAACCACCGGAATGCCTAAATGGCTGCAAGAATCTGTGCTTTTAAGATTGAATGATAAGTATGGAAAATAAATTTAAATATATTTTCCTAAAATTACAGATGAATTTTTCGTTCTTGAAGAAGGCAAAGTTGCATTAAGCTGAAATAAACCATTATTGAAAGCAAAAAAGGTATAGTATATTTATCTAGGCAGCTGTTGAAATTTTCAAAAAGCAATCTATTTAAACCCTTTATTTCTCCTTTAAATTATGCCCAAACACAACGTTTCAAGGACGATGTCCACGCAGCATCCGGACAATGTGAATACGCCATTTTTTTCTGACAGCGCGGAATTGGGAGGAGAAGATGAGATAAAGGAAGTTTTCTATGCGTTCTCTCATATTCATTCAAAGGAGCAGTTATGGGACTGTGAGGGAAAGGAAGTTGATAATTTTGTTGTAAAAAAATTGCTGACAAAGTATGAGCCATATTTTAAGAAACATATTTTGGGAAAAGATGTTTTTCTTACGCTTAGAGTTCCAAACCCTTCTGTTGAAAAAAATGAGGCAAAAATTTTACTCGAGACTTTGGAGAGCATCCCGAGAAATTTTGACGCAGCCAAATTATTTTATAATGATGGCATTGCGCCTATTTTTGAAATTGCGCTGCCGATGACGACTGACTATCGGGAGCTGACAAGGATTGCAAAGTATTACAAAACTTATGTTGTTGGAAAGCAGCACGACAAGCTTGGAGATGATATGACTATTGCGCAGTGGATTGGAAAATTCCAGCCGGAAAAATTGAGGATAATTCCGCTCATTGAGGACAAAGATACAATTCTTAACTGCGACAGAATAGTTGAGGGATTCCTAAATGAAGAAAAAGTTGATGATTACCAGAGAGTTTGGCTTGCAAGATCAGACCCAGCTTTGAATTATGGCAATCTCGCAACAGTTTTGATGCTTAAAGTTGCATTTCATAAACTTGGGGGAGTGCAGGATAAATTATCAGTTGACATTTTGCCGATTCTCGGATGCGGCAGCGCCCCGTTCAGAGGAAATTTCAAGCCCACAAATATTAAAAACTGCGTTCAGGGATACCCAAGCGTGCATACTTACACTTTGCAATCTGCTTTCAAGTATGACTATAACATAAAGGAAGTTAATGGTGCTGTTGAGTTCCTGAACAATTCAAAACCCGGAATGCCAGTCCCTGTTGATGAAAAAAAATGCGTTTCTATAATTGACAAATTGATGGGTGAATACCGCAAACAGATCAAGCTTGTTGTTGAACACATAAATAACATCTCGCCTTACATTCCATCAAGAAGAAAAAGAAAACTTCATATTGGGTTGTATGGCTATTCGAGAAATATAGGTGAATTGAAATTGCCGAGGGCAATTACATTCTGCGCAGCGCTTTATTCTTATGGATTGCCGCCGGAAATTATCGGGCTGAATGCGCTTGAGGAGAAAGATATGGATTATATCAAAGATATTTATGCAAATTTTGACAATGATTTAAGAGATTCATTGCAATACCTGAATGAAGATAATCTGCATATTTTTCCCAATGAAATTGTGGAGAAAATAAATAAAATAAAAAAAATGGTTGATTATGAAGTGAATGAAAAGCACAAGAAAGTAACATCAATAATTCTTGACGACTTGAAGAAAAAAGATTACAGGCTGCTTACTGAAAATATAACCAGAGCAGGATTTATCAGGGGGTTTTTGGGGTAGTCTGCACCTGTCCTGGATTTGGGGCTGGGGACAACCCGTACCGCTCACAGAAATCCTTAAAATTTTGTGTTTCCTCCATAGTTACTTGATTATCCCTTAGAAAAATTCCTGTAAGATAGTTTCTATCCCTTAAGCTAAATCTTACGCCAAAATTTAAATATTTTACTGGATTTCTCACCGGCCAGATATCAAAAAATCCAAGAATGGTGCCCCTTATTTTATCATACTTTCCAATCATGAGATAAGTTAACGCACCCTCTGCAATCTCACAGTTCCGTTGTCCTGTGCTAATTTCAAACCGTAATTCTATGGGAACTCTCTTGTCTTTCCAGGTAATATCCAAATAGTATTCAGAAATGAGGTGATACATAATATCATGCGCCTCTTCCGGACTTAAACCTTCCTTAAAGCTAAGTAACACAGAATCCCGGGTGTTTAACATTACAATCTTCTCAAGCATTTAAATTAGTAAAACACCTAATTTTAAAAATTTAACTAACATATAGTCTACCTAGTCTTCCTATCGCGCTTAACTTTTCTTTATTTCCTAATTTTGCGTCTTTTATTGCATTTCTCAAAATTTCTGTATTATCGTCCATCAACTTTCTATCCACTGGATAGGGAATCCCGTCTTTCCCGCCGTGGGCAAAACTGTATTTCACAGGGTCTTTCCAGTTAATCTCGGTTCCATAAATTAATTCTGACACCAAAGCCAAACTTCTTATTGTTTTTGCCCCGATTCCCTTTATTGAAACTAATTCCTCATAATTTTGCGGCTGGAATTCGTGCGCTTTCTTAAGAGTTTCAATGTTCCTTTTGTCCATGTAAATTATTGTATGTTTTGGTGCCATAGTGAATATTTTTGTTTGGTTTTTTGCATTTTCATCGAATTCGTAAATTGTTTTTTGGATTGAATTATTTTTATCACTTCTGATTCTTATATTGAAATATTTATTCAGGTTATTGATGTCATCGTTAACCAAATCAACAGATATTTTTTTAACTTTATAGTTATCTCTTGAAGTCAAATCCAAAGTTGAATTATTTCTGCTGTCACAGCAAATCGCATTGTGCGGCTCCTCAACAAAATCAGAGACAGTGCCGCTTAGCCAGTGATACCTTCTTGCATATTTATTTTCAGAATTCATCCCCTGCTGCACAACAACCCAGTTACCTTTCTCGTCAAAAACAAAGGAATGGTGGTATAACTGGTAGCCGTCCTGCATAAGGCAATTATCCACTTTTGCGCTCATTCTTGACGAATACTTTAGTTTTTCCACTTTATTTTCAGATAAATTAAAAACTGAATTTTCAATTTCTTCCAAA
Organism: Candidatus Nanoarchaeia archaeon; assembly: GCA_035288865.1. GTDB lineage: Archaea > Nanobdellota > Nanobdellia > Woesearchaeales > GW2011-AR4. Next base: position 49,137 of record DATDZA010000024.1, on the reverse strand, counting down.
ACCTTTTTAGATTCATTTCCCTTTCCACCCGCTATTTTAATCCCCAGATTCTGATTATTGATTGATTCTTTTAATGCGCCCAAGGTTGTTGTGGTCAAACCTGAAGAATGCCAGTCGAATCCTATGACGCTTCCAAATGACTGCAGCCAGTATGGGTCGGCCAATCTTTTCAAAAATTCCTGCTGCCCGTATTCATAAATCAAAGCCCCGCTTATAGCTCCTCCTAATTTTTTCATTATTGGAAAAAGCCACCTTGGGCAGCTTCCGCCATGCAATGGGAGGTTTGCAATGCCTGATTTAAACATAGAAAAAACAATAATTTAATCCTTTAAATATTTCATGCGGAGATGTCCAGTGGTTTTTGGAAATATATAATATGGAATATAGAAAAGAAAGGGACAATAAATTCTTCAAAGTTCTCAATAGAAACCCTTAAAAAGAGTTAAGCATAATTAAATATAGAGTAATTTGTGATGCTGGACGTTTTATTTTTATTTTAGCCAGTTAAGAAGAGCAGAAATAACCTTGATGACAGCAGTCCTTGGTCAAAACTAAACAGGATATTTCTGAAATAATTACCAATTGGACGTAAAAATCAGTGAGGTATAAAAATGATATCGGGAATACATTTACAGGCAGAGCTAAAGAAAGCATTTGAAGAGATGGGGTATTTGGAGATGACTGAGATACAGCAGAAAGCAATCCCATTAATCCAGCACGGAAAAGATGTTATAGGGCAGTCACAGACAGGCTCCGGAAAAACGGCGGCTTTTGGGTTTCCAATTCTTGAGAAGATAAGCCACAATGCAGGCCTGCAGGTTCTTATTCTTGTTCCAACAAGAGAACTGTGTGAGCAGGTTTCAACGGAGATGAGAAAATTTGCAAAGCATAAAAGAATGAACATATATGCCATTTACGGCGGTGTCTCTATCAATCCGCAGTTTGGAATGATAAGGCAGGCTGACATTGTTGTAGGGACGCCGGGAAGAATACTTGACCATCTGGAAAGGGGCACAATTAATTTCAGCAAGGTGAAAATTCTTGTTCTTGACGAAGCCGACAAGATGTTCGAAATGGGATTCGTTGACGATGTGAGCAGGATAATCTCCCAAACTCCAAGAGAGAGGCAGACCTTGCTTTTCAGCGCAACCATGTCACAGCAGGTTCACAATGTGGTCAAAAACTACATGAAAAATCCTGAAAAAATCAAGACCCAGGCTTATGTCGAAGAGAGCAAGATGGAACAGCTTTTCTATTCTGTGCCTTCGCGGGATAAATTTTCATTGCTGTCGCATATTCTAAAGCATGAAGCGCAAGGGATTACAATTATATTCTGCGCGACAAGAAATCGTGTTGATGTCATCAGCAAAAACCTATACAAGCAGGGAATACAGGCTCTCAGCCTGCACGGCGGATTAAGCCAGAACAGAAGGAAACAATCAATTGATGCTTTCCACCGCGGAGAGGTCAGCGTGCTTGTTGCAAGCGATGTTGCAGCAAGGGGGCTTGATATAAAAAATGTCAGCCATGTCATAAACTATGACTCTCCAAAAACATCAAAAGAATATATTCACAGGATTGGAAGGACTGCAAGGGCAGGAACGGAGGGGAAAGTTATTTCTTTGATTGCAGAGCAGGACCATGATAATTTCAGAAATGTGCTTTCGGACAGGTCAATTGTAGTTCAGCAGGTTCAGCTTCCGGTATTTGAGAAAATTTCATTTGTGGCTGGGGTCAGAGAACCTGGCAGAGGCGGCGGATTTCACGGAAGGCCAAGTTACAGAAGAGGTTATGGATCTCAATCTGGAAGAGGAAGTTACGGCCACGGGCATCGGGAAAGCAGAGGATCTTCTTCTGACGGTGAAGGTAGAAGCGAGAGAAGCGGCGAAAGAAGCAGCCACGGAAGCTCGTACCAAGGGAATAGGCCACGCAGCTCATCTTCAAGGCCGCATGAAAGGAGGTTTAGGTAAAATAATTTTTAAATTTTTTATTCTTCCTCAAGCAATTTCTTATCTCTTGTTGTCACATATGCAAGCCACCTGCTTGTAGTATTCCCAATTTTGGCAAATTTTTTCATTTCTTCCCTTACTGCGGGATTAAATAATGGCTCTTTTTTGTTATTCTTTTGAATTTCTTTAATCCAATTATTAATGCTGCCATGTTTTTTGATTATGCTCTGGCAAATTTTTGCATTTTCTATTATAGCCTTAATTTTTGATTGATTTTTAATCATTCCATCTTTTATGATTAGACTTTCAACTTTCTCATCTGCAACTTTATCGATGCTAAACTTATGAAATGCTTTTTTTATTTTGTGCCATCTGGAATGCACCAAGTCCCACCTGAATCCCGAAACAAAAATTATTTCTGACATTACCTCAAGAAATTCTGCATTGTTTTTTGGCTTAGGATGTATGTGCGGCATAATGGCGGGAATTTTTTGAAGTTTAAATACATTTCAGATAAATATTCTGTGGCAGAATTATTTTTTGATCCCATAATCTTTCATTTTCTTTCTTCTCTTGTGCCCTAAATAGAAATAAGCAATAATAAAAGCAGCAATAAAAAATATAATTAAAATTCCGTTGATGTACCTTGATGCTATCTTATAAGCTTTTCCGAAAATGTAGCCTACCAAGGAAAAAAACACCCCCCAGCTGATTCCGCCAACAATGTTATAAAAAAGAAATTTTTTGAAAGGCACTTTTGAAGAGCCTGCAACAAAAGGCGCAAATGCCCTGGTAATTGAATTAAATCTTCCTATAATTATTGTTTTGCCGGTGTGTTCGTTCATTAACTCTTTTGTCTTTTTGAAATACTCTTTCTTGAAAAAGAAATATTTTCCATAATCTCTGATAAATGAATATCCGTATCTCCTTCCCAAAACATAACCTATTAAATCTCCAATTATTGCGCCTAATGCGGACAGGACAATTACATAGTATATATTTAACACGCCTAATTTTGCATAAAACCCCCCAATCATCACAATTGTCTGTCCCGGTATAAATATTCCGAAAAAAGGTGACGCTTCAAGAAGCGCAGAAAGAAAGACTATTGGGTAGCCCCATAGATGCAGGACTGGAATAGGCAGGCTTAGTATTTTATCAGTTATTTTCATTCTTGTAAAACAAAACAGGAGCATATTTAAATATGTTTATGAGAAAACTTTAAAAAAGAAATTAAAATACTACTGACTATGGAAACAAAAAGTGCAATCGTGTCGGCATTCTACAAGTATGTTAGAATAGAAAATCCTGTTGAATTCCATAAAGAGCATCTTGAATATTGTCTGTCTATCGGACTGAAAGGTAGAATTCTTGTAGGAGAAGAGGGAATAAATGGATCTGTTTACGGCAACAAACATATTGTTGAGAAATACAAATCAGAATTAAGAAAAAATCCTTTATTTGCTGACATTGAATTCAAGGAAAACATTACGGATAAGCCTGCATTCAGAAAAATGTTTGTGAGGGTAAGAAAAGAAATTGTTTATTCAGCGTTGAATGTCGATTTAAATAATACTGCGAAATTCATAGAGCCTTCAAAATTAAAAGAATGGCTTGATAATAATGAGGATCTTGTTTTGGTTGATATGAGAAATGACTATGAACATAAAATCGGAAGATTTAGGAATGCTGTTACGTTAGACATGAAAAATTTTAGGGATTTGCCAAAAAGTATGAATGAAATTGAAGACTTAAAAGACAAAAAAATTGTAACTTATTGTACCGGGGGAATAAGATGCGAGAAAGCTTCGGCTTTTTTAAAAGAGAATGGATTTAATGATGTTTACCAGATTAAAGGAGGCATTTTGAAATTTGGCGAGGAATTTCCGGATACTTACTGGGAAGGAAAATGCTTTGTTTTTGACGACAGGATTGCAATTGAAATAAATAAAAATGATAAAAATAAATTAACTCAATGCCAATGGTGTGGTAATGGATGCGATGATTATTTGAATTGCCATAATTTGGATTGTGATAAATTATTTACCTGCTGTGAAGAATGCAGAGAAGAATATAATAAAAGCTGTTGTGAAGAATGTCTTACAGCACCGAAGAGAAGGAAAGAGATTATAATTATTTAATATTGAGATACATGCTTTAATAATTCTGCTTCAAAGTGTTTTCCTAGTTTTTTAGCATTCGTATCTTTAAATTTCTTGCCTTCTGTCTGCAGGGCTTTTACTGGGTCCTTTGATATTATTTTATTTTTTAGGATGGTGCACTAACTATGGCCATATAATGAAATCTTTCCATTTTTTAAGAAAGTGGGATTTATGAAAATATAGGATTTTACCCAAATATCCCGAAAAATCCTTTTGCTTTTTTCTCTTTTGCATCTATAAGAGACTGAATATCAGCCTGCTGCTGCTTTAAATCTTCAACCTGCTCTTTTAAAATTGCCTTTGCAACATCGCTTGGGACTTCGTCAATCAATCTTGTTAGCGTTTCAATAGAATTTTGCAATTTGGATTTGCTTTCCTGCAATTGCCGGATTTCTTCCTGCTCTGCCTGTTTTGCAAGCCCTAAAAAGCGCTTCATCTTGTATCCAATGCCTTTCTGGTCATCGTTTTTCTCGATTTCATCCAAATTATCTGAAACATTGAGAACCTCGCTGGCCTCGCCTTCAATTATGTACAGATACTCATTGGGGACATCAGAGTCCCTCAATGATGCCAATTTTGACGCTGTTTCTTCAGCTTTCTTGCTGGCTATCAGATTTTCCTTTATATCTTGTGATCTTTCAGAACTTGCTGATGTGCTGATTTTGGCATTGACAACAAATGGCAGCAATTTTATGTCACCGAAATTATTTGGGTTGATGTTTCCTTTAAAGACAGTTGTAGATTCCAACTTCATCTCTTCCTTTAAGTCATTGACAAACAATCTTAGTTTATCCAAGTCACTTTCTGTCACAGTATTCACAACCGCAAGCACAATCTCGACCTTATTCGATTTTGTTATATTTTCCCTGTTTTCAAGCTTGTCTGAGAACCTGCATCTCTTTTGCGATTCTTGGATTATGAATTTTCTTAGATTGTCGTCCGTAAGTGTTGACGCGCATTTTTCAGACAAGCCTTTCATCTGAGAGCATCTTTTTTCAGTCTGCTCAGCGCACCTTTGCTTTTCCTTGTCCATCCTTGAGCATTTATCCTCCAATGCAAGAATTTGAGAAACCGTCTGCGTTTTGCAGATTTCCTCTACATTTGCTTTGAATTGCTCAAGGCTTTGCTTGGATGACTCCTTGCATCTGTCTACAAAATTTCCCTTGTCGCAGTTGGACTGCATTGTCTTGCAAATTCTTTCCTGCTGCGACCATTTGGAATCGCATTCCCTGACAAAATCATCATAGTTGTTGAAAACAACAGCTCCTGTGACGCTTGATGAGCTGGAAGTTGTTATTGTCACGCATTCATAGCTGGGGCATTTGTTTGAGTCATATCTTGTTGTAATGCTTTGGCCCTCAGAGCAGGTTGGTTTTGAAGGTTCAGGGCAAACGGCCTGTTCCTTGATGCATTGGTAGCTTGCAACGCAGCCTGCATTGTCATAATAAGCCTGCATCCTTTCTCCTGAACTGCATGACGGCCTTGACACTTCTGCGCACGGATTTGAGGCGCAATAATATGAAACGCAGCCTCTTTGGTCCGTTCTTTTTTCCAAATGAGTATTTGATGAGCATGTTGGCTGTGAAATTTCCGGGCATGTATTTGCAGATGCTTGGCAAAAATAATAGATGCATCCTCTTTCGTCTGATTTCTTTTGCAAAGTTTCTCCCTGGGCGCATTTTGGCTCTGTTGGAGTCGGACATTGTGACGTAGATTGTATGCAGTGATAAGATTCGCATCCATTAACATCTCTTTTTGTTTCTAACCTAGCCCCATCTTTGCATTCTGGAATTGGATTTTTAGGACATGCTTTTCTTTCCCCGTTTTCATCATCTTTTCTTGCTCCTGAATTGGTCAGGCACTGCTGGACAAATGCGTCTTTATCGCAAATTTGCCTACTTTTGTAATTCTCGCATTCCCTGTTTATGTCTGTTGAAGCTGAGTTTGCCCTCTGCTCGCACATGCTGTCAGTGGTCTTAGAATGCTGCTCTATGTAGCTTTTGCTTCTTAGCATGCATGATTGGATTATTGCGTCTTTGTTGACAGGACAGGAAGCGGCAACAGACTGAACCTTTTCCATTTCATCTGAATTGCCTGATATGGATGGAGTTCCAATTCTGGAGCACATTGTTTTTGTCTCTTCATCACAACTTGCCTCTTGCTTTTCCATTTTACTGCATAGACTCTTTATGTCTCCTACCCTTTCTTTCAGTTTATTAATAATATAATCTGCAAGCTTGTCGGGGTTGCTACACTTGTCCTTTATTTCCCTAGGATCAAAATCCCCGCCAATATTCTCAAAGACCATTGCAAAAATCATATTTTCTTTTGAATATCCTTCGTATGATGGTCCTGCATCATAACGGTGCTCAAAACCTTTCTGCTCATATGAGAAATCATCTTGATTGAACGATCTTTCATTTAGGTTGTTTTGCCCACGGCTTTTTATCATGCGCTGGAATTCCTCTTCAGAGAATTCGTCACCCATCCTTTCTTTTGCCATTGCGCGCATTTCATCTTCGCCCGGCTCATGATTTATTGAACTCTGAACCATTCCATTTGAACTCATACCTGAATCAAAAGAGCCGCTGCTTTCAAAGTTTTTGTTATCGGAATTGGCTGAAGCGGAAACATTTGTTGACGCAGACTGGGCAAATGCAATGCTGCTTAGAATAATACATCCAACAATCAAGAAAGACAATGATTTTTTTATTCCGGCCATCTTTTTTATTTTCCTTGGAATGCTTGTATATAAATTTAACGAAAATTTTTGTTTAAAAAAATCAAATTTAACAAAGCTTTTAAAACATTAAATTATTCTTATATCTATGGCAACGAAAGAGCAGGTGATAGAGATTTTGAAAACAGTTTATGACCCTGAAATACAGTATGATATATGGAGTTTGGGGTTAATTTATAATATTGAAATTGAAGGAAATAAAGTAAAAATTCTCATGACGTTCACAACTCCAATGTGCCCTTATGGCCCTGCGCTTCTTGATGACGTGAGAAGGCATGTTTCTTCTCTTGATGGCGTTAGAGAAGTTGACATTGAACTGACATTCAACCCAGTCTGGGGAGCTGACAAGATGTCGGAAGAAGCCAGGATGGCGCTGGGGATTTAGGGACTATTCTTAATGATTATACAAGAAATCATAGGTTATCTGGGCGGGATTTTTATTATGGTCAGCTTTATCCCGCAGGCCATTAAGTCTTATAAAACAAAAAGCGTTGAAGATTTGTCTGTCTGGATGATTGTTGCGACCTTTATTGGAACAGTTTTCTGGATTATTTATGGATATTTGATAAAAAGCAATCCTGTTTTAATTATGAATATAATTTTTGGAGTTATTGTTTTGTTACAGCTCTATCTTAAGGTTAAATATGGGAAATGAACGGATTATTAGTTTTAGGATATTTTATCAATTCTCTAAAAATTAAATTACTTCCTACCGCCATCTGATTTTAACATTTTGTTAAATTCATTAAGCTAAATATTTATTCCATTAAATTTTACAGTTTTAAGAACGAAACCTTTAAATAAGGTATATTACTTATATTACTTAGGTGATTAAAAATGACAAACATGACATTAGCAGTTCCAGAAGATTTGCATGAGATTATGAAGAAGCATAATGAGATAAAATGGAGTGAAATAGCAAGGCAGGCTTTATGGGAGCATGCAAGAAAACTTGAGCTAATGGACAAGCTTCTTGCAAAGAGCAAGTTGACAGAGGAAGATGCATTAGAAATAGGCAGGAAAATAAATAAGGGAATTGCCAAAAGACATGGACTGATTAAATGAAAGTTGTAATAGATAGTAATCGAGTTATAGCAGCTCTTATAAAAGACAGCACAACAAGAGAAATACTGTTTGATAAAAATTTTGACTTCGCTGCGCCGGATTATATAAAAATAGAGATAAACACTCACAAAAATATGATAATTGAGAAAACCAGCATCACAGAAAATGAATTTGATATTTTATTATCTATTGTTTTCGAACGCATTGATATTATTCCACAAGCTGAATATGATGAATTTATTGTAAAATTTAAGAATGACATAAAAGATCCAAATGATGTGGTTTATATGGCGGCTTGTGCTGCAACAAAAGCAGAAGGCATATGGACACATGACCCTCATTTTATTGAGCAGAAAAAAATAAAAATGTTTACTAATATTGATTTGATAAAGCTAAGTGATAAGAACAAGCTCGATTAAAATGTCGAATGGAGTTACTTAGTATTAATCAAAAATTCTCTTTATAACCTTTTATGAGCCAAAATTGGTTTTGCCTACCAACTTTCTTGTATTTGACTTTTTGCTCTGCAACTAACTTAAGAAGATTAACTTGTGCAGTATGCCATGAAATTTTAACTTGCTTTGCAACTTCTTCAGTTGTTACAGGCCATTCCTGCTTTTTCAGAAATTCCACGATTTTATCATTGTTTTTGCTGTTTGCCATAGTGCGATACATTATAACTATATATCAAACGATTAATCGCAAAGTATTTAAATAGATTTCTGTTCCGAAAGAATTGGGGATTGGGTTAGTGAGATTTAATTTTATTTGGATGTTGGCATTACTTGCTTTTGTACTTCTCTCTATAAACGTATTTGGTTTGCAATTGTCTGACTTAAATCAGCAGCAATGTAACACTCTAAGTGGGGAATGGATCGTTCCTATAAATGTGGACGAGAGAGAAGGCGATTTGAGTACAGCTTTCTGTAGATGTAAAATGGGTTTTGATTGGAATGAAACTGCTTGTGTAGAGACGCCAAAATATGTTTTATGCCAAAGTTCAGGAGGTGAATGGGTAAACAATGATTGTATGTGTCCAGAAAATAGTATTGAATGGACTGAATTTGTGGGGTGTGATTATATTCAAATACCGCATGAGGAGCTCAAAGAAGAAAAGGTTTCATTACCTTATAAATCTGACACAGAAAGATCCAAAGACAAAAAGCTTATTTTTGTGTATTTTGTTCTCCTTTTAATCCTTATCTTAATATTATTCTTTTTAGTAAAAAAATACAAATCGCGAGTTAAACAAAAGAAGAAAGAAACGCACACTGCTAACAAATTATTATTATTTCTGACCATTTTTATTTTGTTTGCTGCAATAGGTATGGCTAAAACTGAGAAAGAAGAATATGAATATGTGCCTGAATTTATGACCGAAAGGAATTTGTTAAATGATTTATCCTCAGAAAAAGGAATAAGTATAGCTTCTGTTCAAGCCGAAGAGCCTATTCCTGTAATAATAGTTCTGAAAAATCAGCCATTACATGAAACTAGTAAGAAAGTAAAGAAAAAGCATGAGTTAGAAGTTGAAAAATATGAAAACCAAATTAATAATATTTTAGAAAAAACAAAGCAAAAAAATGATTTTTATAAAAATAGTAATTTGGCAACGCAGAAAGTAAAATCAGCAGTGGAAAGTAATCAGGAAACATCCAAAAAAGATAAAATAAAAATTTCTGACCCGCAGAAAAGCACAGAGGAAGAAACCCAGCAACTAATATTAAAGCAAGCAGAAGAAAGAGAACTAAAAGAAAAAGAAATGAAGAAGAAAGGATTAAACATTCTTAGGCAAGAAGAGTTATCATTGTTGTCAGAAGAATATAAAAATAAGACTAGAGAATTAAGCAAAAATCTTGATTCAAAAGTTGATGAAATCAAAAAGGAAATATACGATGAAGTCTCCTTGGAAGTAGAAAACGACCAAAATGAAATCATAGAGATTGTTAATAATTGTGATGGCATTGTAACAGGAAAGAGCGCATTAATAAGTTCTGTATTTGCTAGAATACTTTCTTCGTGTTTATATGATTTAAAAGAAAGTAACAAAATTTTGGCTGTTTATGAAGATCAACTAAATAAAATAGATTTAGATGTAAGTGTGCCTTCCACTCTTACATCAACATGGTACACAGCAGGTTATACAGGTGGAATATGGGATGCTGCTGTTGTAGATACAGGAATAGATGGAACTCATCCAGCATTGACAGTGGATTATGCAGCCGTTTTTCATAATACATCAAAATTTTATTCCAATTATAATGATGATTTTACATCTACTGATGATTTAAACGGGCATGGAACACATGTTGCAGGGATAATAACAAGTACAGACTCAACGTATAAAGGTGTCGCTTATGGTATGGATGCTTTAATTAATGCAAAGACATGTTACAACACCGATGATGGACAGGGATCTTGCCCAAGCAGTGACAATATGTTAGCCATTGACTGGGCTGTTAATACTGCTGGTGCAGATGTAGTAAGTAGAAGTATCGGTATGTGTGATAGTTCAGTTTCAGATTGTGAGATGGCTAGATTTTTAGATGCCGTCGTTGACGATTTAGGAATCTCCGTTGTTAATTCTGCTGGGAACAGTGGACCAAGTAGTGGGACAGTGGGAGGAATAGCATACAATGCATTTAGTGTTGCGAATGTAAATGATGGCGGAACAACAGACAGAAGCAATGATGTGATAGCAAATGGAAGTAGTAGAGGTCCAACTTTTGAAGGACGAGTAAAACCAGATATAGCTGCGCCGGGAACTAATATAAAATCGGCAAATAATGATTGGGAGGGGCTTGGTTCAAATTTTGTAGATCTTTCTGGTACAAGCATGGCAGCACCACATATTGCTGGAGCGATTTTATTAGTCTTAGATTACAAAGGAATAAGATGGGATCCTAAAGCAATTAGAGCCTTATTTTTCAATACAGCTGATAATTACGGTTCTTTTTCAACAACAAATGATTTTGGTTGGGGTTACATAGATTTAAATCACGCATACATTCATAGAGACGATGTTAATCTTAGCAGTATTAGTGAAGGAAGTTATAAATTCTATAAAGGGACATTTTTTGCTGGTGATAAAACCACATTAGTCTGGAATAGGCATGTAACATATAACGACGCAAATTTCCCAACAAATTATTATTCCTTAAACGATTTGGATTTATATTTTTATGATGAATCTGATAATAGTCTTAAAGATCATTCTCTTACAAGCGCTGATAATGTAGAGCAAGTTGAAGCTACTGGAACTGTTACAGGAGTTTTAAAAGTTGATGCCTTCACAACAGACTTTTCTCATGGTTCTGATACAGAAGATTTTGCCTTAGCGACAGAAGAAGGATTTTCTGCAAAAAATGGACCCAACTTAACAATTTCTCAAAAAGTTCCATCTACTGCTTCAACATTAGTTAATTTCACTATAACAACTACAGTTACAAACAATGGTGACTTGAAAGCACATGATGTAGGCATGACATTAAATTTACCAAGTGGATTAACTATATTATCTGGTCAAACTACACAATCCTTTAACATATCAGCAGGAAACAGCGGCACAGCGAGTTGGGTAGTTAACGCTACAGGCGGTTTAGGTATTTATAATAACATTAATACATCATTTAGTTCAATTAGCTATGGGGAGATTTTTAGCGGAATCAGCCCTTTAAATTCCACAAATGTAATTTTACGTACCGGTTTAGTCGGTAATGGATATTCACTTCACAATTGCAGTACCTTTAACAGCGTATTAAGCATAGATTATGCTAATATTACCAATGCAATAGTTCTAGCAGGAAGCAATGTTAATGCAAATATAAAATGGGCAGGGTGGCATTTTTCTGATGAAAACCATTGGGCATTCTTCTTAGATAATTCAACAACACCGATTGGAACCTGCAAATCTTTTAATGATGATGTTACATATAACGCTTATGATATGAATTGTAGCATTACCATCCCACCTTCTACAACAAAAGGTTTGCATCTGTTAAGGATTACATCCAATGATTTTCAGGGTTATTGCTATCCTGGGGAATTTGGAACTGATGCAGAAATAGCGATCAATATTGATGTTGACGGACCAGGTAATTTAGTCCTTCAATCCACGCATCCTACATTTAACTTTAATGTTTCTAAATTTAAGTTATTTAATTTTACCATCAGCATTAAGTGTGTCGATGGTGATTGCACTGATATAAATCTGATATTGGATCCTCAAAAGACGAAAGAAGGAACAACAGTATTTGAAAAGAATAAACATTTAGCTAATTATAAAAAGATTATGTCAGGAGATATAAGGGTGCCTAATGCTAATGATCACAGGCAAGCATTTGTTCAGAAAAAAGACCAACTCACCAAGAATGTATTATCTGCCAATGAGGCTTTTAGAGGCATAGATGTTAAAGATTTAATTTTAAAGAAGAACGTTGAAACTAAATTGCCTGGAAAAAATAAGAAATTTGATGTCTTGATTTATGAGCAAACATTTGAAGGATTGCCAGTTCATGAAAGTTTTCTTGTGTCTATATTTAAAAATGATATCCCTATTTCAATTAAGTCAAACTATTATCCTAATATTAATTTTAGCATTAAACAAAACCTAAAAATAAGCGAAGCAGATGCATTTTCAATAGCTACAACAAAGCTCAATCTAAGCGGGCAGCATGCTTTAGAATCTTCAAAACTCATTATTTATCCGGGAAAATCAACTCAGACTTATTATCTTGCATGGAGATTGGAATTCCCATTGATAAAGTCACCATTGTCCAAATATACTGTTTTTGTGGACGCGAATTCTGGCCAAATTTTAGATTATTTTGACAATATTATTCATAGCTCAATATTTGGCACTGTTACAGGAGAGATATTTGAAGAACATCCTAGCCAGCTGCAAAGCGAAATTCCGTTTAACAGCAATAATGTTTCAGTTGGAAATAAATTTAGTATCTCTGATGGCAGCGGATTTTATAATATATCTGGTCTTGGTGGACCAATCACTTTAAGCGCTAAATTAGAGGGACCATATGCTAAGGTGTTGAATGAAGGACAGCCGGCTGCGATGCATACTTTTGATACTTCGCTTCCAATGGAGCATAATTTTAACTGGAAAAATTATGATTCTTCTTACAAGCAGGAGGAATCAAATGTTTTTTATCATACTAATAAAATACATGATTTCTTTGCATATAATCTAGATTTGACTGAAATGGATTTTCAAATGCTTGCTACGGTTAACCTAAATTATACTTGTAACGCTTATTATTTTAACAAAACAATAAATTTTTACAAAGCAAGCGAAACTTGCGAAAATACAGCATTATTAAGCGATGTTATCTATCATGAATATACTCATGGTGTAGTAGAAAAAGTCATAACGATAGATTTTCCTTATTGGGCAGAAACAGGAAACATGAATGAGGGGTTTGCTGACTATTTCGCCGCAACGGTCAATAACAATCCATGCATGGCGGAGAATTTTTCTGTTAATGGGCCATGTCTGCGCGAGTTAAATAATACGAAAAGATATCCAGAAGACTATCACGAAGAACCGCATGGATTAATATTTCAAGGAGCATTATGGGATTTAAGAGAATCTTTAGGCAAGAATTTAACGGACCATTTGGTAATAGCTGCAATGAAATTACAGCCTGTTAGTTTTGCAGATTACCTTGAGAATCTTTTATTGGTTGATGATGATAATGACAATTTAATTGACAAAACCCCTCATTGGATGCAAATTTGTGAAGCTTTTTATGTGAACCATGGCATATATTCTGATTACTGTGTTAAAGGAATAGTTCCGATGAATTCAGGAATTCCTTTTTTCACATATGATCAAAATCCATATAATTGCGGAAATTTGACTAATAACCAAGAATGCACACATACATGGAGAATTAATTCTACAGGTCAAAACGGCACATCGTGGGAGTTTTTTATTATTTATATGGATAATTATCAAACTTATTTAACAAATAGTGTAAATATAACCATTTATGAAGACACGATACAGGACGCATATAGTCCGCTAAATATTACAATTGTTGAACAATATTCCGCAGACCACAATATTGTCTTAGATTGTAATGTCACAGATTTTAATGCTACTAAGTTTATATGGGACTTTGGAGATGGCACTTCTGTAACTAAAAATTTATCAGTATTCCGTGATGATTTTACATGGACAAAATATTATCATACATATTTGCAAAGTGGTGTATATAATGTAAACTGCAATGCGACAAATGGAACTAACTTCGCATTTGGTTCTAAGAATATAACTGTATCAACAGGTGCTACTCCACAGCAAATAAATAATTCATATTTAGTAAGTAACTTTACATATTTGTTTATAGGAAATAATACTATTGAATATTATTGCAATGTGATAGGTTTGTATGGAGAATCGGCCAAATTAAATATAGAAGGAAATGGATTTTCATCAAGTCAACATTACCCAGATAGTATTCCTCAACAGGAAAAATTCCCGACACCAGGTAATTATTCTGGCCTGTGCAGATCAGGAGTCAATGAGGAGTTATACGCTCCTGAGCCATATAATCTTGGTGGTGGAATAGGTTGCAGTAGCTCGTCTGGGAATTGCGTAGATAAGGAAGATAGTTTTTTAATAAATATTCCCGATGTGGGAAATCTTGAGCTAGTTGCTGGGATAAGAACGAAAACACTATCAATTAATACTCTTAACTTTACCTGCCAAGCTTATGGTTTTGATGCTGTAATACCATTTTGGAATTTTGGAGATGGAAACGAAAGTTATTCTGTGGATAAGACTGTAAGTCACCGTTATTCTTTGAATGGAAATTACTCAGTTAGCTGTTATTATCAAGATTCAGATAGTTTTTTTACTCTTCCTAAAATAAATATAAGTATATCTATCCCAATATCCCAAAATATTACAACATGCTATTCTAAAGTCAATAATCTCTCTGCAAACTGCACAGGCGGAATAATAACAAGTGATACATTTAGTGGTGGATGTAGATTTGTGACGTGTTCAAAAACAGGAAGCAGCATGCAAATCAAGGCATGCGACAAGCCGACTCTCGCTGCACCTACATTTTTTGAAATTTATAAGCAATCAAGTGCAGGCTCTTTAATTACGCAGATTTGTGTAGGAGTAACATGCATCAAGTCAAATACCGGATACATAAAAAGTACATCTTATCCGATGTGTTTTAATCAAACAATTCAAAATAACCAGACAAATTCCACACCATTAATTCAGAATGGCAGTTTGAGAATATTCACGAACCCTAATTTTGCAGATGTTTATCTAAATAATACTTTCAAAGGAATAACAAATTCAAGTGGGGAACTTTTAATACTAAATTTAGGATCTGGTAATTACGGTCTTTTAATAAATAAATCTGATTATAGTGATAATTTAACTTCAATAACAATAACTCAAGGACAGAATTTTATTGTAAATGTAAATTTAAAATCAAACCCCATTACTAACAATACAAATAGTACAATAATTAAGAATAGCACTTTATCCATAACAACAATTCCGCCGTCTGTTGATGTATATCTAAACAATAGCCTTAGAGGGACGAGTAATAATCTAGGGAGTTTTATTATCAATAATATTCAGCCCGGAAGCTACAGCCTAGGAGGAAAGAAGATTGGATACTTTGATTATACTAATTTAATCTCATTAAACGCTGGACAAAATTTATCGGTTATTATAACATTAAATCAAATACCTCAACAGAATGTAACACAAATATGTTATAAAAATATAACTGCATTAACCGCTAGTTGTAAAGGAGGTACAATAACTCAAGACACAACAAGCGGCTGCAGGACTATAATTTGTTCTAACTCATCAAATAGTTTAAAAGTGCTAGCATGCAATAAACCTGGAAATATAAATCCAACATACTTTGAAATGTATAAGCAAGGCGTTACTGGAACACCACCCGAAATATGTTTGGGAAATACTTGTATTAAAACATCAGGATATGCAAAAAGCTTGAATTTCCCAATTTGCTTTAATATTACTACTTCAGTAAATATAACTTCAAATGTTAGCGCTGCAAGTGTAACTCTAGTTGAGCCATATTCTGCAGACCATAATTCTATTTTAGATTGCAACGTACAGAATTTTACACCAACCCAATTTATATGGGACTTTGGAGATGGCACTTCTGTTACAAGAAATATGGCCTTAGATGGATTTTTATCAACAAAACATTATCATACATACCTACAGAGTGGTACATATAATGTAAAATGTAATGCAACAAACGGAACAAATAATGCCTATGGTTCAACTGATATCAAAATATCAACAGGTGCAACACCACAGCAAATAAATAATTCATATTTAGTAAGCAATCTTACATATCAATTTATTGGGAACAATGCAATAAGACTTTATTGTAATTTGATAGGAATAAAGGAAGAAAAAGCTAGATTTTCTGCATCGGGAAATGGATTTTCTTTAAATGAATGGTATCATGTAGATATTCCACAAGATATACCATTCCCTACGCCCGGTAATTTCTCTGGCACCTGCGATTCAGGAATTAATGACGAATTATACTCCCCAGAGTATTATAACCTTGGTCATTCATTAGGCTGTAGCAATCAATTTTCTAGTTGCGTACACAAAGAAGATTATATATCTATATTCATCCCTAATTCAGGAAATCCTGACCTTATTGCTGGTTTACGAACTAATATTTTATCCAATGATACCATCCAATTTACTTGTCAGGCTTATGGTTTTGACTCTGGAGCATCAATTTGGGATTTCGGTGACGGGAATAGTAGTTATATAAATTTTGCAGGAAAAACAGTTATCCACAAATATAATTCAAATGGAAATTATTCGGTTAATTGCCATTATGATAGTAGCCCGGTATTGTCTGGCACCTCATTTTATCAATCAACAACCATAATAAGTATTCCTACTGTGAATTCAATTCCAATCCAAAACGGAACATTAACAGTTACAACGATACCATCTTTAGCTAACATATTCCTAAATAATACATTAAAAGGTACATCAAACAGTTCGGGACAGTTAGTTATTCTGAACATAATTCCAGGAAATTACAATTTAAGGGTTGAAAAAATTAATTATCACGCCAACATAACTCCAATGGTTATTAACCCTGGGCAGAATTTATCTTTAAGCATTACGTTGAATCAAATATCAAATAGTTCAACTTGCTTTTCATCCGTCAAAACCATTCCGGCTAACTGCACTGGCACAATAACTCAGAACACGACAAGCGGAAATTGCAGGACTATGGTGTGCAGCACAGGAGCTAACAATATAAAAGTGATGTCATGCGACAAGCCTGATTCTGAGCCTAAACAATTCTTTGAGATGTATCGCCAATCTATTTCTGGGGCACCACCTAAACTATGCATAGGAAATACTTGTATACAAAACGAAGGGTTCAAGAAAAGTTTGAATTTCCCTATATGCATTTAAATAGTGGGCCCAGAGGTAATCGAAACCCCGCCCCAACCCGTTTCAAATTGCTTTGTGAAGGTTGTATCCTAGCCATTAGACCATGGGCCCCAACTGGGGAGCCAGTTGACATCTCAATCAAGTGAGATTTCGCTCCGCTCAATCTCACGAATTAGGGGGATTAATCTGATGTTTATAAAATTATTTAAGATTGAAATTAGAGTTTTTGAACATGTCAAAAACCACGTTTTAAATAATTATGAATGGTTTTTGAGCATGCTTGAAAATATGCACTATTTCATCATATTGAATATTTTAAACATGTCAAGACTTAGGTAGCCTCTGTAAAAGAAATAAATAATTACTGCTATTAATAACAGAATGATAAACCAAAATCCAAATGAAGATTTTTTGCCCGGGGCTGCTGAATTATTTCTTGCAGTAGGAGCTGATCTTTTCGCAGCTTCGGCTTTTTTTGCCTCTTCCACTATTCTGGAAGCCTGTAATTTTGTGGTCTCATCTTTTGCTTCTTTGCTGTCCATTCCTTTTTTTAGGAAATAATCCTGCACTTCAGCGGGCCTTATTCCCTTATTTATTGCTTCCTGGCCTTCTTTTACGAGCTTTTCATGCGCCATTTTATACTATTCCGGCAAAACGCATTAGCATTATGCCTGCAAATAGCAAAATTAACAAGATTGGAATGCTTATGAGAACTTTTCTTACATTTTCAACTTCCTCGTGTATTTTATTATGCTCAAAAGAAGTGGCTTGATGAACAACATTTAAGGCTTCTTTCTCGCTTAAGCCTCTTTTAACCATGTATTTTTCAATATCTTCTATAGAATAACCTTTGTTAAAAGCATATCTTCCCCATTCGACAAGTTTTGTGTTTGTCATTTTTTCATATTTGATGATATCAATTTGATAATTCATATTTAAATATTCCTAAGTTCATCGCATAGTTTTTTAAAATATGTTGTCATTCTATGAATAATGGGAGATTTAACTTTAGTTACTTCGAACTTACCAGACTCAATAGAATTGAGAATGGAGGCGCTTTCTATTTTTGGTGCTGCATCTTTTATAGGAAGTAATGAGACGAGATATATAATGCCATCAAGATCAGAACAATTAGTCCGTTTACCTCAAAATTACCATTTATCAAGATTATTGGGAGACAATATGTGGATTCAAGTTCCAGAACCGCAAAGGACATTTAGAACATTAGAGGAGGCGACACATTATACCAAAGCAGTATCTGGTTTCGCTTATATGATGTTGAAATGCTATGACTTGGATTTATTTGAAATAATTGGCCTTGAGAGACACTACACTAATACTGAAGAAATAAGAAGGGCTACTGAAACATATGAACAAGGTTTAGTTCAATCAATTGCAGAACTCAGGCGAAATTATGCTGATATATTGGCAATCGTACAACCAATTAAAGATGTTGGATTGTTAAGGTATTTGGATATGGCGCCAAGAAAAATTCATGAAGATTTGAAGCGCGAAGAAATTGATATTGTTGGATGGAATCCACTTCTAGGTTTGAATTCAATTTTTATCAGATAAAAAAAGGTTTGGCCCCTTCGAACAATACGTGGGGGTGGTTTGAGAAGAAATCGTCTCGGGGGCCAATGAATAGAATTGATGTTTTATGATTCACCTCAATTTTTTGGTATTAACTTTTTTTGTTGATTATCTTACCATTGATTTTGCTGGTTTGCGCATTTCTCTTATCCATAGCAAGCCGATGTGCTGCAAGTCCTTGTTCAGCTTGTCGCTTATTCTGTATGTCTTCTTATAAAGGTCGTAATCTATGAGCCCCATGCTTTTCATGGGTGTTAATATTCTGTCGTAAAACTGCCTTTTGTTGTATGAAACCTTGACTTTCTTGCCTTTGTACGGAGGTTCATCTATCAAATCCGTAATCAAACTCCCTTCATGAAGCTTAGTCGCAAACAAAGACATCTCTGTTTTGCCTATCTCGCCACCATTGTCTTTCATCATTTCAATGAGCAACTTGGCAACGATTATCTGCTGCTTTGTCGCAAAGACCACTTCATATATATCTTCAGGTAGGTTAAACCTGTCAAAGAGGATAACCATTTAGACCAGAAAGCATTACTGGTATTTAAATGTTTCGCTTTAAGATACTAGTATAGGAAAAGGTATATTGATTAATTTCAATCACTGCATTTGTAATTGAAAATCAGATACTAATGCCTCCAAAACTGATAAAAATTCTTCTTTTACATATTTTTTGTATCCACTTCCTGCAGCAAATAAGAGTCTCCGAGAGTAAGTTCTGGCATCTTTTCTCCAATCAGCATCGGTTAAAAGAGCCTTAATTTTAGATGTACTGCTACCATCATATTTGTAATTAGTGTCATGATTAGATCCATACAAAATTTTTCTTTTTAATTCTAAATCTTCGGCTGTAATGTCATCGCTAACTGAGAAACCAAAGCAATTAACTTCATCTTGACTAAAAATTGCACGAGTATTTGGTTTTATTGTCCTTGCTTCTAAATAGTCAGCAGGTACCCATATAATTCTATTTAGTTTGACCCAATCTAAACCGACTCCACTTTGACCTGCTGGATGTAAATCATATTCTTCTTGCAATCTTGGTTGCAACTTGTCTGCAAGACCTAAAATTTCCCACTCGGCTCTCGCCTGAAACGCATAAAAAACTGGTTTTTCCAGTCCGGCTTGACGTAATGGTGGCTCAGTCCTTAATCCACTAAGTTCAACCAATAATCTGCCTTCTTCTCGTTTAGTTGCGGCTGATTTTAATGCATTACCCAATTCAATCTCTTTTGAACAGCGAGTCCATTTTAATCCATCTATAATTTGTTGATAATCCATTCAATGTTGAAATCTTATTGTCTTTATAAATTTATTTTGATATTCTGTTACCGACGAATCCCTTCAAAATAATTTCATAATCCATCTCGACTTCCATATCCCATTCTTCTGGAAAGCACTGATAGTAATTCTGCCATGCGTATCTTTCATCCAGAAATATAATTGCTCCTTTATCTGTTTCTGAACGGATACATCTCCCTGCATTCTGAAGGCATTTTGTTATAGCTGGCAAGACGTAACCATACTCAAATCCTTTGCCGAATTTGTCATCATAATATTCTATTAATAGTCTTGCTTCAATGTCTGGCTTATTCAATGGCAACCCAACAATGATTACTGACTGCAAAACTCCAGGCATGTCAATTCCTTCTCCAAATGAGCCGGTAGAAGTTCCAAGAAGAATTGCGCCATCTGATTTATGATTTCGAAAATTTGCTAATAGCAATTCTTTTTCTTGTTTTGACATTGAGGATTTCTCTGTAAAAATTGGCTTTTGAGTTTGCTTGCTCAGGAATTCCTGAATGTTCTGCAGTAAATCATAACTAGGAAAAAAAATTGCAGAATTTCCATCAACTAAATTAACAATATCTCCACAAACTTTTGCTATATCAGAATATTGTCTTGTATTCCTTTCAACAAATTTTGTAGTCGTTTTTGGAATAATTAAATTCAATCTGTTTTTCTTGGGGAAAGGGCTTTTGTATTCTTTTTCAACTACATTGTCTTTAAACCCTAAAATGTCTTTGTACATCGCTGTGGGAGTCAGAGTGCCGGACATTAAGACAGTTGAATAGCTTCTGTCAATAACTTCTTTTGCCGCCAATGAAGGATCAAGGCACCTGTAAGCCAAGCCCACTTTTAGTTTTTTGTCAGAAATCTCTTTTGATAAAATTCTTCCGTATCCTATGTCAGAACCGAGCCATGATTCGAGGAATTTGGAGACACTCAGTACAAAACTTCTTTTTTGAATGTCCCTTATTTCTTCTCCGGCAAAAGTAAGCTCTGCCATGATCTCCTCATAGCTTTTTTTATTATTTATCAAATCAAATAGCGAATTCTTTGAGATAATCCCCTCGGTTTCAATGCTTTTTGATAAGCTAAACAAAGCGTCTTCCACAATCTCAAGATTTTTTACAATTTCTTCATAATTAAATTTCATTGCCTCTTTTTTTGCGCTCTCTATGATCAAGCTTGATGTTTTCAGAGTCAATAATTCCCTAATTCTAATGGGAAGATTATGGGCTTCATCAACAATTAAAATGGAATTTCCTAATTCTTTTTTTATTTTCAGCAGAAAACTGTTTCTTATGCTTGGGTTGAAAATGTAATAATAATCGGCAATTATGACTTTTGCATTTCCTGCCGTTAGAATTGCAAGCTCGTAAGGGCACAATGTTTTCTTTTTTCCTTCAAATATTATATCCTGTACATGGCAGGGCCCGTCTATTTTTAATTCTTCTATTGAATGCTGCGCATTTATTGTCGGCTGGCCGGTTAGTTTTCTAGTGTTTGCATAGAATTCGCAGTTACCATCATCCCTTAACGATTTGCAGTATTCGTGAAATGATGATGAGGACATAGCTTCAACTCCATGTTGCAGGCACATCCATTTTTTTCCAATAATATCGGCGCATTGTAGGTCAATGTTGAATTTTTGTTTTATTTGTCTTAAAGTATCAATGACAATCTTGTGCTGTGTTTGTCTTGATGTCAAGAAAAAAATAGTTAGATTATTTTTCATAGCAAACGAAACTGCAGGAGCTAAAGCGGAAATTGTTTTTCCAATTCCCGTGGGAGCATGCATTATTATGTGCTTTTTGCTTTTGATGGCATTGTAAACGTCAGAAATCATATTGGACTGAATATCTCTAACTTTGGAATAAGGAAAATAAATTTCTTTTTGGAGATCTTCGGTTAACATCCAAAGAGGATAATTTTACGGTTTATAATAGTTCTTGAAATAGATTTAAAAGTAACAGATTATTACCGTCAAGAATGAATATCAGGGGAGGTCTGAGCAGAGTGACATTAGTTGCTGGATTATTGATGACTTTTGGGAATCAAGCTACTGCTCAAAACACTTTAGAAGCTAAATTAAGTCAAAATAAGACATCAAAGCCAGATACAGAAGATTATGATTTTTCAAGTTTATACCGCGCACTATCCTTGGAAGAAAATAATGTGCGCCTTGATCCTAATTCAGGAAAAGATCCCTATGGGATGGCCTACAAATCATTGGTGCTAAAATTTTCTGAGGAATTGGTAAAGTTAGCTGGAAGATATGGGCTAGATATAAGTGAAATGATTGATGATGCCTCTAATGAAATGCTAGGTGGCATTGGAGCTTTTACTTTTTTGGATGAAATAGTGCTTCAGTATCCTTCAGGTAATTCGAGCAATGATACAGTATGGGTCAGGCTAGTTTTTTATCCAAATGACGTTGTTTTGGAAAATTTATGGGGAAATGGTAATGATAACTACCTGAGAATTAAAATGGTAAAAATTCCTCAGCCAGATAACAGTATTAAATTTGTTCCCGTTAGCCTTCCAGTCAATCCTGACTTTCCTTACCAAAGTGATATGCAAGGATATGATTTCTGGCAAGTTTATAACAGGGCTAAAGAAATAAGAAAATATAACAAATCCACGCATCATTATTCTTATATTCTAGACCAATTTAGACATATTAAGGATTTTCTGTTTAAAAGATACGGAATAAATCCCCCAGTCCATGATGGCAATGGGGATTCGTTGTTTGCAGGCGGTGGCCTAATTTCAGCATCATATTACATTGATGACCAAAGAATGGTTTTGAACGTCCGGGATAAGCCACAAGCTACGTTAGAAGCAGTTGAAATCCAACCAGGACTGATAAAACCAAAGATAGTTTTTCCAATTGGTTATAAAAAATAATTTGTAATAAATAATAAAAATTCAAGGCCATGCAGCCAAGATTGAAGCCATTAAAGCCAGCGATACAAGATTATATGCTGTGTTCAGGAAAAACAATTTCCATGGCTTGTTTTCCCATAAGACTGCCCCAATCTGCACTGTTGCAACGAAGCCAATCCAAATCAGAAATGCTGCAGTTAAAGCATCTGCAATATTGCTTATTGCCATATATATAAAGAAATGAGCTAGTGTGCACGAAATAATCAATGCGGTAATAAACCCGATAATCATGGATGCTTTGGGGGTCATCTTCATTTTTTTCATGTCTTTATCGGAGAAATTCATCAGTTGTTTCCACATATTTCCAAATAATGGACCATACCACAGAAATCCTAAAATCATAGTTGCCACCCCAGCGGCTAAAACTGCCAAGTAATTCACATTCGGCAAAAACAATTGCAATGACATAAGATTCACCTCGAATCTACTTGTTACTTTCAATATTATAAATATTTCGATTTGAGAACGAGTAAGACAAAAATTTAAGAAGAATAAACGGATATTCAATAAAATAACTTAGACAAATGGCAAGAGAAGACGCTGAAAAAATTTATATTATTTGAAATTTGGTAATAAATAGTTTGATTTCTTTTATGGATATGTTGTGGTTGGGGGAGTAAGGGGCGGGGTTGTAGAAACAATAATTTGTATAGAATGAAAAACTAATTTTAATTATGCACCAACTTTTTGAGTCCCAGGCATTTTCTCGCCATCTCTTACTCTAAGCTCAAGACCTACTCTTTCCGGTAATCTTTCTAATATTTCGTCTTTTGCTTTGTGAGGATTTTCGATATAGGGAATAGTGTGATTTACATCTTTTGAGCCAGCTGATGTATAAACAACCCCGTGTATGATAACTTCTCCAGTTCCGAGCATCCTTTCTATGCTTCCTTGTCTAGCAGTTACACTGGTTATTTTATCTATTTGTTCGTGATGAGTGGAAGTTCCATAAGGAAATGTATAAGAGGTTGTGGTTATCCTGCCTTTTTCTGTATCAACATTATTTACCCTCCTAGCCCGGTAACGATTATCGATAAGTCCATAACCATTAGCAAGTGCTGCGCCACTAGAGGCAATTGCCCCTAACCACAATAACCACGACATTACTTCCCTATCTGATTCGCTCATTCCGTTGTTTGTTCCATCAGTTCTCTCATCTAATCTACTTAATCCTCTTTCAAGCTCATTTCTGCTTATCTCACCTCGGTCAAATTGCCCATTAAGATTCTGTCTTAACTCATAGCTAGATTTTATTGGTACGGGAGCAACTGTGTGTGACGCAGAATTCAACATAACCGCCCCGATTCCTCCGGCAACCAAAAAAACAGTATTTCGAATGTACTTTCCAACAAGACCTTTTACAGTTGATGGAAGGTATACAACACTTTCAGGTTTTATCCCATTATCGCTGTGCATTTTCGCTCAAATAATAAGTGAATATTTAAACATTTCCTCAGAAATTTAAAAATAATACAACCGCTTAGTTACAAATTTTCTTCAATGTTTAAACAATCTTATCCCCGTAAACACCATCGCGATATTGTGCTCGTCAGCGGACTTGATAACTTCTCCGTCTCTTATTGAACCTCCGGGCTGTATAATCGCTGTGACTCCGGCTTTTGCCGCCTGGTCAACTCCGTCCCTGAAAGGGAAAAATGCGTCTGACGACATAACACTACCTTTTATTTTATCTTTATTTTTCATAATTGCAAGATTGACAGCGTCAACCCGGGACATCTGGCCGGCGCCGATTCCAACTGTTTCATCATCTTTTACAAAAACGACGGAATTTGATTTTGTGTGCTTGTTGACTTTCCATGCAAATATTAATGCTTTCAATTCTTCTTTTGTAGGTATTCTTTTCGTCACAACTTTCAGATTTTTTTCGTTCAATTCAGTATGCGGCTCGTTTTGCGCAAGCAATCCGCCTGTAACTTTTCTCAAGTCAAATTTAGTTTCAAGCCTTTTGACGGATCCAGTCTCTAATAATCTTAGATTCTTTTTTTCTTTTAGAATTTTCAAAGCATCTTTCTCGAATTTCGGGCAAATGACAACTTCAATAAAAAGAGGTTTCATGTATTTTGCAATTTCAATATTGCAGGTTCTATTTAGGGCAACTATGCAGCCGAATGCCGATTTTGGGTCTGCCTCGTGCGCTTTTTTGTAAGCTTCCTCAATTGTGGCAGCAGATGAGACACCGCTCGGGTTTGTGTGCTTTATGACAGCTGCACTTGGCTTTTCAAATTCCTTTACCAATTCAAATGCCGCATCAATATCCAGAATATTATTATAAGATAATTCTTTTCCGTGCAATTGTATTGCCGTTGCCACATACCCATTTTCGACGTAAAAATCCTGATAAAAGGCAGCCGACTGATGGGGATTCTCCCCGTACCTTAAATCCTGTATTTTTTTGAAAGTTAAATTTAAAATTTTTGGATATTTGTTTCTTGTCAAACCGTTAAAATACCAGTTAATCAAAGAATCATAGCTTGCAGTCATTTCAAAAGCTTTTGCCGCCAAATTCAGTCTATATTCATCACTTATTTTTTTTGACTTTATTTTTTCCAGAACCGAAGCGTAATCCTGCGGGTCAACAACAACCAAAACATTTCTGTGGTTTTTTGCCGCAGCCCTGACTAATGAAGGCCCTCCAATGTCGATGCTCTCAATTGCGTCGCTCAGCTTTTTTGAATTCCGAATTGTTTCTTCAAATGGATAGAAATTCACAACAACCAAGTCAATTGAATCTATTTTTTGTTTTTTTAATTCATCCAAATGCTTTTTATTTTTCCTGTCAGCCAGTATTCCCCCGAAAATTTTTGGGTGAACTGACTTAACGCGGCCGTCAAGCATCTCGGGGAATTTTGTGACATCAGAAACAGAAGCAACTTTTATTTTATTTTGGCTTAATAGTTTTGCCGTATTGCCCGTTGAAATTATTTTCACTCCCAATTTGTCAAGCTCTCTTGCAAACCCTATAATCCCTTCCTTGTTTGAAACTGATATCAGTGCCGTCTTAACCATTTTTTATTTTATCTCCAATGATTTTTGATGCTGAGGTTATTCTATTCATGCTTTTTTTATGAATATTTTTTGTATAGTCAGTTGCCCTTCTTGGGAATTTTACTGCATTATCATAGGTCTTTTTCACCGTGCTTTTCATCTCATTATGTATTTTTATGTGCATTGCTTTCACAGCGCTCCAGCCGACCATAAACACTCCGATAAACATCAGAATCCAGCTGAAAGTATATAAAGATAATCCCGTTATCAGCGAAATTGGCTCGTAAAATTTTGTGAAAATTATTGCCTTGCTGTAAAACCCAAGTATGAAGCTTATTACTATGAGTATAAATGCAATTATGAGTTTCTTATCCTGATACCATAATATAGCTCTTTCTTTGATTGTGCTCATTTTATTATGACTTTATTTTTTTTGACTTTTATTTTTCCCTTTTCAAATAAATCAACTGCTTTTATTATAATCTCCTGCTCTGCTTTTTGTACTTTTTCTTTTAAAGAGCCAACTGTTTCATTTTCATCAATCATGACCTCTTTTTGCATAATGATCGGACCGGTGTCCGTGCCTTCATCAACAAAATGTAAAGTTGCCCCAGCAATTTTTTCTTTATTCTTTAAAACCTCTTCATGGACATTTTTGTCCATTCCGCCTGCATATTTTGGAAGCAAGCTGGGATGGATGTTCATTATTTTGTATTTGTATTTGCTTACAAACCATGGGCTTAAGTAGCGCATGTAGCCAATCAGAAGGATTAATATAACTTTGTTTTCATCAAGAATTTTTGCAACTTCCCTATCAAATTCCTCTCTTGATTTTAACTTGCCTATTTCGCCATTATTTTCGATTATAAAATTTTTTGGATTAATAAAAACTGTTTTTATTTTATGATTATTGGCACGCTCCAAAGCATATGAATCTTTTTTATCGCTTACAACAACAGAAATCTCCGCGTTCAATTTTTTGGAATTTATAGCATCAATTACAGCCTGCATGTCTGTACCTTTTGTCGACGCCAAAACACCAATTTTAAGCATACCGCACCCCGGTTTTTGAAATCGGATTTAGGTATTTAAAGGTTTGTTTTTTGAATTTGTTATTTGAAATTCAACTCGAGTTTTATACAAAATCGAAGAAGAAGATGAATCTGATGAAGAATAATTTATATGTATTTATAACCGAAGCTTTTTATGACAGATAACTACATTTTTACTCGGAGTTGATAATTAAATGCTTGGAAATCTAAGGATAACAGATTTTAGTTTATGTTTTAAGAATTTTTTTAATCTAAATCTTAAAATTCAATTTAAATGATAGTTGATTACTATCTTTTTCTTTTTTTTAATTTATTTTTATCTTAATTTTTTGTGTTCAACCATCAAGCATTTATCCATAACAACTTTTATTCCATGCCTCTCTGCCAGCTTTTTTGCTTCTTCGTTAATGATGCCAATCTGCATCCAGATGACTTTTGGCTTTATTTTTATTGCTTTATTTACTACATTAAGGCATTCTTCGCTTGGGCGAAAAATATCCACTATATCAATATTTTTATTTAGCTCAGAAATTGACTTGTATGATTTTTCATTCAAAATATTTTCAGAATTTGGATTGACTGGAATAATCTTGTAGCCATGCTCCTGCATATATCGTGGAATTCGGTGAGC
The DNA here is from genome assembly GCA_035288865.1 of Candidatus Nanoarchaeia archaeon. Taxonomy (GTDB): domain Archaea; phylum Nanobdellota; class Nanobdellia; order Woesearchaeales; family GW2011-AR4. The sequence continues at coordinate 21,249 of DATDZA010000024.1, read as the reverse complement.
CGGTTTTTCCGGATTTGATGAGCAGCCAACTACCGCAATTGTTTTTGACGTCTCCAGAATTTTTTTGACTTCAGCTTCATTCATTTTAAATAATTAATATCCAATAAATTTTTCTATTTTAACGTTTGGCGAAGGAATATTCATTGATTTTAATAAATTTGACATTGCATCAACCATTGCCGGAGGGCCGCAAATGTAGAAAATGGTATTATCAAAGTCTTTGCAAAATTCTTTAATCATTTTCTCGTCGATTTTTCCTTTTCTTCCATTCCAATCCGCTGTGCCATCTGTTATTGTATTAACAACGTTCAGGTTCGGATTTTCTTTTTCCATTATCGGCCATCCATCTCTATAGCATATTTCATTCGGAGTTTTGTTGGAATACAAAAGCGTTAATTTTATAGGCAATTTTTTGTCAGTTGAATATTTTATCATGTTTCTGAATGGAGTAATTCCAATACCCCCACCGAGAAAAACAATATTTTTTGCATTTTCATTCAAAACGAAAACACCCATCGGGCCTTTTATTTTTATTTTATCTCCAACTTTTAAGCTAAAAAGTTCTTGCTTAAATGTGCTATTGGAAATTTTTGTCGAAAACATCAAAAAATCCTCTGTTGGAGATGAGGCAATGGACAGTGGATGGATATTTTCTTCATCTCCAGTTTCAAGCTCCATCTGCACATACTGTCCAGGTTTGTAGTCAAAATTATCTTTTTGAATTTTTATGCTTTTTATTGTAGGCGTTTCTTCCCTAATTCCGATAATTGGAAGCTCTAAATTTTCCATTTCAATTGAAAACACCCTAATTTATTTAAACTTTCTTAGTTTTGACATACATTTTTAATTAGAAACAAATGACCAGTCAGGATGCTCAGTATATGTTTATCAACCTCCAACAATAATAAGTGTTTCCGAACTTTTTGAGTATAGGATTGGATTAAAGCCTGCACCCAAGAAAGTTCCGTTTAAAAGCTACAGCAATGGAAAATTTGTTATTTATTCTCAAGAAAATAGTGTCAGGCTTTATGGATTGCTATACAAAAATGGGTATGTGGGGACTCTTTCAAGTGACTTAGAACATTCGGAAATCATTGGGATATTGGCGCTGCTTGGTGAAAATATTTCTGTCCATAACCTACCGTTAGGGGGCGGCTATCTTACTCTTGATCATGTTGCAAACACTGCAGCTGCAGGTGGATCCAGTGGAATGCTCGGAGCCGCGCCAAAACCCGTTTTGGAAAACTCTTTGAAGCTCCATGGGTATTCTATAACTGCAACTGGGGATGATTTATATTACCCAGCCAGTAGATCAAATAAAGATGTTACAAGATGGTTTCAAATTCATGGATTTGAAACAGCAAACAGAAGTGGCAAATAAGAATTCATAATCTTCTGCTCAGTTCCATCGCCTTCAACGTATTATCCATCAGCATTGCCCTTGTCATGGGCCCGACTCCTCCCGGGACCGGCGTTATGAAGCCTGCAATTTCCCTTACCGATTCAAAATCAACATCGCCAACTAATTTATTTCCCATTCTATTTATTCCGACGTCGATGACAACCGCGCCTTCTTTTACCATTTCCTTTTTTATCAGATTTGGCTTTCCAACAGCAACAACTAAAATATCTGCTTTTTTTGTGCATTCAGAAAGATTTTTTGTTTTTGAGTGGCAGACCGTTACTGTTGCATTTTTTTCCACTAGCATTAAGGCAACCGGCTTTCCTACGATATTGCTTCTTCCGACTACAACAGCATTTTTTCCTTCTATTTTAATTCCAGTTGATTCAATTAAATGAATTACTGCTACTGCTGTTGCCGGTGCAATAATTGTATTTCCAGAGGAAAGATGTCCAAGATTTACGGTTGTAAATCCGTCAACGTCTTTATGCGGCAAAATTGAATCTGTTATTAATTTTTCATCAATTTGCTTTGGAAGCGGCAATTGGACAAGAATACCATGAATTTTTGAATTATTGTTTAATTGATTTAACAAATTTATTAGGTCCATCTCGCCTGTTTTCTCATCCAGATTGTATCTCTCACAATAGAAGCCGGCTTCCTTTGAATCTTTTTCCTTGAAATTGACATAAACCTCAGAAGCAGGATTGCTGCCGACCATTACCAAAGCCAAGCCAGGCTTTTCTTTCATGTTTTTAACTTTGGATTTTATATCTTCAAGAATCGATTTTGCGATTTTGTTTCCGTCTATGATTTTGGCTGGCATAATAGAAGAAGACAACTGAGGTATATTTAAAATTATCTATGATATTAAATTATCAATTTTTAGAAGACTCTACCTCGTACGATAGTGAATTGGGCTTAATCTTGTTTGCAGTAATATACAGTGCCTTGCAAGATAAATTGGACTATTCTAGCAGATAAATTACTTGTCTGGAGAGGGCAGTTCTTGAATACCGTCAGGCCTAAGTTCAGAAGTTACATGGCCATAGATAGCCCAACAATATCCTGGCTTTGACGTCCATTCTTCCCCAAAACCAGCGAATTGCACAACTCCATCATCAAATCTTCTAGTGAATTTAATTTGCACAGATGCTGCTGGTACGACCTTGAGTAATTCAGGAATATAAAATTCTCCCTGTTCAGCGAAATAATCTTTTGCAAGCCTTTCAGCTTCAGCTTTCGGCACGGCTCCCCTAATATAGATATTACCACTATCTGATAAAATACCCTCCAAATTTACTATAGGGCCCGTAGTTAGGTCTCTAAATAATCCGGAGAAAGCAACTTTCCTTTGGTCTAGTACAGCGACTGTTCCCTGAATTTGTAATGATTGGTTATCTGTCATTATTGTCTTACAATATAATCAATTTTGTATGTAATTTGGCAACATCTAAAAAGCTATTTAATCGGTGTTATTATAATATTTCATCTCAACACATCAAAATCTGGATACAATGGGAACTTCTTGCATAATTCAACTACGTTATTTCTTATTTCATGAATTTTTTTATTATTTTTTATTTCTTCCCTAAATTTTTTTAAGTAATCATTAATTTCTTTTTTATCTTCAGGCAATTCATATTTCTTAATTTCATGAACTATTTCTGAAATCCATTTTCCGATTATTTCCATTTCTTTTTCTTTCATTCCTCTCGTAGTTAAAGAAGGTGTTCCCATTCGAACACCGCTTGGATAAAACGGAGATGACGGGTCAGCGGGAATTGTGTTTTTATTCATTGTAATGTTTGCTTCGTCCAATGCTTCCTGCGCGAAAATTCCTTTTCCTTTTCCAAATTTAGTTAAGCTTACCAAAACCATATGGTTATCGCTTCCCCCAGTAACAACTTCCATTCCTTTAGCCATCAATGATTTTGCAAGGGCGCGGGAATTTTTTACAATCTGCTCGCAATAAGTTTTGAATTCAGGCTCCATCATTTCTTTCAATGCGACTGCAATTGCCGCTGTCGTATGGTCGTGAGGGCCGCCTTGCAACCCCGGAAAAACTGCCTTGTCTATTTTATTGGCCAAATCAGGATCTTTGTCAAGGCCTTTTTTCGTTACCATTATAATTCCCCCTCTCGGTCCTCGAAAAGTCTTGTGAGTTGTAGTTGTTATAATGTGAACGTAAGGCGATGGGCTTTTATGGACTCCGGCCGCCACCAGTCCGGAAATGTGCGCAATATCTGCAGCTAAATACGCTCCGACTTTGTCTGCAATTTCTGAAATTTCTTCGAACGGGAATTCCCTTGTGTAAGCCGTGTAGCCAACCCACATTAATTTCGGCTTGTGCTCCACCGCAAGTTTTTCAACTTCTTCCAAATCTATGTAGCCGTCTGCTTTTACGTGATATGGGACGGATTTGAATAATTGGCCAGTTGACGATGCCTTAAACCCATGCGTCAAATGGCCGCCGTCGTAAAGATTCAATCCCATGACAACTTCATTAGGCTGCATCACTGCCATGTAGACTGCAAAATTCGCAGGGCTTCCGGAATAAGGCTGAACATTAGCGTGAACGACATTAAAAATTTTTTTTGCCCTTTCAATTGCGAGCAATTCAACTTCATCGACAAATTGATTTCCCCCGTAATATCTTTTTTTTGGATAACCCTCAGAATATTTGTTTGTTAGTATCGAGCCCATTGCCTGCATAACAGCTTTAGAAACATTATTTTCAGAAGGGATCATCTCCAATCCGTGCTGCTGCCTTTCTAATTCTTTTTTTATCAGAGAATAAGTTTCCGGGTCAGTCTTTGAGATATCTTGCATCATTGAGATTTTGGTTCACCCCAATAATAAAGCAATGGAGTTAGTATAAATAGTTTTCGGGGATTATTGGCTTAGATTTTTTAATAATTCCGGCATTCTCCAAAATCCACCATGATTTGCAATTTCTTCAGCAACTGCATCAATTACTCTGACGTCAACTCCTGATTTAATTAAACCAATTAATCCGCCAATATCTGCGAATGATTCTGGATTTACTAACAATGAAGTTCTAAAAATAAAACTGCATAATAATTCCAGGTCCTTTGGAGGATTTTGTAAAACTTTCTTTGCATTCTGGTCAGACACCCTTGCATAATCTTCACTTAAATCTCTGAAGTGATACCCTAATCGTCTTGCTTCTGCGTACAATGCCATTAAGTTTCCAGTAAGGTGGCATAAATGCCCTTCTTCGTGTCCGAGGATATGTAATGCTTCAATATCTCTTCTTAATGTTTTGAAGTCAATAGTTAATTGTATTTTTCCTGATTTTTTATCTCTTGTACGAATTACGTCGCCTAATTGCCGTTCATATTTTTTAAATTTGCTTTCAAATGGATGATTCCCAACATATCTAATCTGAACATTGGGCGGGAGTTCAATTGGAATCTGTGTCGCACTTAAAACTATTTGACCTTCCTGCCAGGGTGGTGGAGTGCCGTTTAACTTATACAGCAGATAATTATACCCATTTGACATGTCATCTTAGGAAGAATGCAATTTTTAATATAAATTTAATTAAAGAACATATAAGTGCAGGGGAATCAACTAAAAATACGAAAAAATTGAATTGCAAGAAATAATATCCTAAACTTAACCAGCCCTATGCTGTTTTCTCAGCCTTCTCTCTTTCTTGATTCTCTTGCGCTGCCATTTCCAGCGCATCTGCTGCTTTTTCTTCCAGCGTCGTGAACTTCTCTTCATAGCTTTAAGGATTTTTATTTTATATTTAAAGGTTGTGGAGAAATGTTTGAATTTAATAATTACAAAAAATTAATTTCGAAAATACTTACCGAGAAAAATATCCTGCTGCATTATTATTAGAGGTAATTGCCATCCAGCCACCGTAAGCTGCCAATGTGCATGGTACAAAATAATATAATATTTTCATTAGAAATATTTAAATATAAAACAATAAACAAACTTAGTATGGCAAACATATTCAGCAGAAGTTTCCAGCTAGCAAAAGAAAGCTTTAGATTGCTTTTGCTTGACAAGGAGCTTTTATTATTTCCTATGGCATCGGGATTTTTTATTGTATTAATATTGGTTACTTTTATTTTTCCATTATTTCTTGTTGGGGCAGTCTTCTCGCGGTCGACATCAGGAGTGGCATTTTACCTTTGGCTTTTCCTATTCTATTTGGTTAGCTATTTCATATCAATTTTCTTTAACGTTGCAATTGTGAGCTGCGTCTCGATGAGATTAAAAGGCAAAGACCCATTGTTTATGGATGGGATAAGAAGCTCTTTCAAAAATATTCATAGAATATTTATGTGGGCTGCTGCGTCAGCAACTGTAGGCTTTGTTTTGAATACTTTAGAAAGAAAATCTGAAGGGTGGATTTCAAGGCTGATAATCTCATTTATTGGAATTGCATGGACTTTGGCAACTTTTTTTATAATCCCTGTGATGATTTTTGAAAATAAAGGAGTCATTGGCTCGATTAAACGATCAAGTGAAATTTTCAGGAATACTTTGGGAGAATCTGTTATCGGGCAATTTGGGATGGGGATGTTTTTTTTTGTATTAGTTTTGGCGTCAGTTGTATTGTCTTTTATCATCGGCTTTGTGATTGCGCCCCTTTCCAGCTTATCCGGCATAATTATTGGAGTGATTGTATTTTCCACCCTTTTACTTTTAATTATAATCTTAAGCTCTGTGCTTAATACGATTTATATGACTGCGCTTTACACTTACGCAACGACAAAAAAAGTACCGGCTGGATTCAGCAGGGAATTTATACAGAACGCTTATGCCAGAAAAGCTTGATTTCTATGATTTTTATGCATAAGAGTCAGATTTATATACCTATATTCCACTAAAATCATGTTTCCTACATGCAGTAATAATTTCCGTAACCTTTATAAATAACCGAGTAATCCCGAATGTGATGATTAATAATCCTTCTTTAGGCAAAAGACTATGATTGTTTAGTTTTATTACGCCAGAGAGGGATTGCTATGCCTTTTAAACGCGAATGAGCGGACGTGCTGTTGTGTGCACATACTCGCCCTGGTAGTGTAGCTTGGCACAGCGCGGAAGGCATGAAAAAAGCAGAGTGCATCGCTGCAAGATCCATCATGGAGCCTTGTCACGGCTCCGACTCGGGTTCAAAATTGCGATTATCAAGTGTCTCGCTTGAAAGTCCCGACCAGGGCGTATTTTATGTTAATGGGCCGGTAGCTCAGCCTGGTAATTGTCCCAACAATTTGGGCAATAGAGCACCTGCTGACTTTAGCAGATGAGCGCAAGGTCGGGTGAAACTTTTAATCAGGTGGTCGCGAGTCCGAATCTCGTCCGGCCCACTATTCCCAAAAAATATCAGTAAAAAAGATTACGACATGAAAAAGCAAAAATTCAAGGTTGATAAACATATACTGACTCCGAAGCACGTCAAGATTGCTGACAAGGAAAAGGCACAGCTTTTTGAAAAGTATCACATAACTTCTAAAGAGATGCCAAAGCTGCTTAAGACGGATTCAGCTATAAAAGAGCTGGAGCCAAAGCCGGGCGATGTAATTAAAATCATAAGAAAAAGCGCGACGGCCGGAGAATCATATTTTTACAGGGTGGTAGTTGATGTATAAATACGGCAAGACACTAATACAAAAATATTTTGAGGAGCAGAGCTTCGTAGACTCGGACATAGCTTCTTTTAACAATTTCATCGAGAAGGAGCTTAACACCATTATTGAGGAAAACCGGGAAATTATTCCGACGATCATTCCGCATAATATAGATGAGTTCAAAATCAGGCTTGATAAAATCTGGGTTGAAAAGCCAAAGATGATTGAAGCTGACGGCTCGTCCCGAAACATTTATCCAATGGAAGCAAGGCTTCGAAAAATTACTTATTCTGCTCCGACGTGGATCACAGTGAGCGCGCATATTAACGGTGTCCAAAGAGAATCTTTCGATACGCAGATTGGAAACTTGCCAATCATGCTGAAAAGCAAATATTGCCACCTCCACAAATTAAACCGGGACGAATTGATTTCGAAAGGAGAAGACCCCGATGAACCTGGAGGATATTTTATAATCAATGGAACAGAAAAAGTTCTTATTACAATTGAAGACTTGGCAGCAAACAGGTTTTTAATAGAAAAAGACGCAACAGGCCCAAGCGAGGTTGTGGGAAAATTGTTTTCAGAATTCGGCTCTTTTAAAATCCCTCATACAGTTGAAAAGATGAAGGATGGGCTGTTTTATCTTACTTTTACAAGAGTCAAAAGAATCCCCATTATTGTGGCGATTAAAGCGCTTGGACTGCTGAAAGATGAAGAAATTACGAGGGTAATTTCATCGGAAAGGCAGTTCGATGAAGTTATAATTAACCTTCTTGAATTTGTAAGCATAAAAAACGAGGAAGAAGCGCTTGATTACATTGCAAAAAAAATTGGAATTACCCAATCAAAGGAAATAAGAATTGAGAGGATGATAGAAATTCTCGATAAATATTTGCTCCCTCATCTCGGGATTAAGCAGGAAGACAGAATCACCAAAGCTTATAATCTTTGCAAGATGCTGAAGAAATATATACGGGCGTCAATCGGCGAGTTGGATGCAGATGACAAAGATCATTACATGAACAAGCGATTGAAGATGAGCGGAGACCTGCTTGCCGACCTGATAAGACTAAATCTAAAAGTTTTGATCGGTGATTTATTGTATAACTTTCAGAGAATTGTCAAGAGGGGGAAATTCCCATCAATAAAAGTAATCATTCGGGACAAATTGCTAACTCAGAGAATTTATTCTTCAATGGCAACAGGAGTCTGGGTCGGCGGCAGGAAAGGGATAAGCCAGAGAATCCAGAGGCTGAATTATCTGGAAACATTATCTCATTTGCAGAGAGTAGTCAGCCCGCTAAGCGCCTCCCAGGAAAATTTCGAGGCAAGGGAGCTGCACTCAACACATCTCGGAAGATTATGCCCGATAGAAACACCCGAAGGGACTAATATAGGATTAAGAAAAAATCTTGCATTGCTCTGCACTATCTCCGGCGAATCAAACGAAGACGAGATTTTGAAAACTCTGAAGACTATGAATTTGAAGCTGATGAAGTAATTAAATAATTTGATAGTTAATGCAATTAAAATAAAAAAATAATTCAAATAAAAATTTTAAAAAATAAAATCAAAAAATAAATCACTGTAAAAAATAAGTAAAAAATAAAAAAACCAAAATCAAAAATTAATAAATTTAGAAAAATCAAAATAAAAAAATTAAATTAAAAAACAAAAATGGCAGAAGTATACCTGAACAGCAAATTTGTCGGAACAGTTGACAACCCCATTGAATTTGTACAGAAAATAAGGGAGGATAGGAGGGGGGGATCGGTTTCTGAGAAGCTTAATGTTTACTATAAGGAGCAGTCCAATGAAGTTCAGCTTGAGTCATCTAAGGGAAGATCGCGAAGGCCGCTGATAATTGTAAAGGATGGAGTTCCGTTGCTGACCGAGAAGCATATCAAGCAGCTTGAGAAGAACGAAATTTCCTGGTCTGATTTAGTTAAGCAGGGCATCATTGAATATCTTGATGCAGCTGAAGAGGAAAATACTCTAGTTGCATTTTTTGAGAGTGAACTTTCTCCGGAGCATACTCATCTTGAAATCACGCCTCTGGCAATGCTGGGATACTGCGCATCGCTTGTCCCTTACGGAAACTTTAATCAGTCAACAAGATTAAATGCAGGCGCTAAGAACCAGAAACAGGCGCTCGGATTCTATGCTTCTAATTTTTCAGTAAGAATGGATATGGATGTTAACATCCTCCATTATGCACAGTTGCCGGTTGTCAGCACTATAATGCACGATATCTCAGATTACGCTAAACATCCAGCAGGACAAAACATTGTAGTTGCAATTATGAGCTACAAAGGATACAACATGGAGGATGCAATAATATTAAACAAAGGCTCAATTGAAAGGGGATTTGGAAGGTCCACTTATTACAGGCCCAGCATTGCGGAAGAATTGAGATATGCCGGCGGATTGATTGACCAAATCAGCATTCCTGACAAAGATGTAAAGGGATACAAGACAGAAAAAGATTACAGGCTTTTGGAAGATGACGGAATTATTTATCCGGAAGCAAAAGTCAAGGAAGGTGATGTTGTTATCGGGAAAACTTCCCCGCCAAGATTCCTGAGCTCAATGGAGGAATATTCACTGGCTTCTAGCACAAGAAGGGAAAGCTCAATAAATCTGAAGCACGGAGAAGAAGGTGTAATTGATTTTGTTTTAATCACGGAAAATGAGGAAGGAAATAAATTAATCCAGGTCAGAATAAGAGACGAGAGAGTTCCTGAAATAGGGGATAAATTCACAAGCAGGCACGGGCAAAAGGGAATTGTTGGCCTGATCGTGCCTCAAAGCGACGTTCCATTCTCGGCAAAAGGGATTATACCAGATTTGATTTTCTCGCCTCACGGCATTCCATCAAGAATGACGATTGCGCATTTGATAGAAATGGTTGCGGGAAAAGTCGGCGCTCTTGCAGGGCGATATATTAACGGAACGACATTTGACGCAGAGCCTGAAGAAAGATTAAGAAAGGAATTATTGTCCTTGGGATTCAGGGAGAGCGGAGTAGAGACGATGTATAACGGCCAGACTGGAGAACAATTAGACGCAAAAATATTCATCGGTAATATGTATTACCTAAAATTAAAGCACATGGTTGCAAATAAAATTCACTCAAGAGCCCGCGGCCCAATCCAGCTATTGACAAGGCAGCCTACCGAAGGAAGAGCAAAAGAAGGCGGACTAAGGCTGGGAGAAATGGAGAAAGATACTTTCGTTGCACACGGCGCATCATTATTGCTGAAAGAAAGATTTGACAGCGACAGGACCATAGTTCCAGTCTGCGAGAGTTGCGGGATAATTGCGATTAAAGACAATTACAGAAACAAATCTTACTGCCCCATTTGCGGGGAGAACACAGAAGTTAATGACATCGAAATAAGCTATGCTTTCAAGCTGATGCTTGACGAATTCAAATCACTTGGAATTTATCCGAAACTGCAGTTGGAGAGCAAGTATTAAATAACAAAAATGGACAGAGCAATAATTATAGTTGGTGCGGAAGGTTCAGGAGAAACTTATACTGAACATTATGGATTAGTAGTTGGAACACAATTTGTTTCTACATCCTACCAAGGAACGAGAGAAGGTCATCCTCAGTTTTTGAATAATGTTGCTGATGATTTCGTAGAAAATATATCTGCTCATCCAAGTCCATTGGAAGTTGGCGTTTTGAATGGATTTAAATTGGACAGAAATCATAGACTCGTAAGAATTGGTAACCCAGATTCAGAAACAATACAATCACTATCACAAAGAATTTCACAGAAAGTAATAGATTTATCTGAAAGAAGGGCATTGGTAATCCTTGTCGCTCCAAATTAGCAAAAGCGAACGGATTAAAAAATTAAATTTAATAAAATCTTAAAATATAAAAAAATCAAAATAAACCAAAAACAAAAAATGGCCGACGAAGAAACAATAAAACCAGCCGAAGCGCAGGAACTTCAAACTGTTAAGCAGGCGATTGAAGGCAAGGAAGGAAAAAGTGAAAGGATAGAGGAAGAACAGCACATATTCAAGCAGGTGCGAAGCATAACTTTCTCAGTCCTGAGCCCAAAGATGATAAAGAAAATGGCATCTGCAAAGATTGTAACGCCTGAATTGTATGACAAGGAAGGCTATCCTGTTGACGGCGGATTGATGGACATAAGGCTGGGAGTTATAGACCCTGGATTGAGATGCAAGACATGCGGTTCAAAATTAAAAGAATGCATCGGGCACTTTGGCTACATCGAGCTGGCAAGGGCAATTATCCACATAAAATTTGTAAATATAATTATGACAATCCTGAAATGCACCTGCAGGGAGTGCGGCAGAATTTTAATTCCAGACAACAAGATCAGCAAGAACAAAGAGCTTCTTGACCAGGTTGAGAAAGAAAGCGGCGTTGAAGACAGGCGGCACAAAGTCAAGGAAATAATTGCAGGACTTAAGACAACAAACAAATGCCCCCATTGCAAAGCAAAGCAGAAAAAACTTTCACTTGAGAAGCCAACAACTTTTATTGAAGAAGACAAAAGACTGAGCCCGATTGAAGTGCGGGCAAGGCTCGAAAAAATCCTGGATTCTGATTTGGAAATTTTTGGGCTGAAAGCGCCTCATGTCAGGCCAGAATGGATGGTTTTGACAGTGCTGTCGATTCCCCCGGTCACAATGCGCCCTTCAATCACGCTCGAAAGTGGAGAAAGGAGCGAAGATGATTTAACGCACAAGATGGGTGACATTGTCAGAATAAACCAGAGACTTTTTGAAAACATAAACGCAGGCGCGCCTGAAATCATTGTGGAGGATTTGTGGGATTTACTGCAGTATCACGTTACGACATTTTTTGATAACAATATTGCACAATTGCCACCGGCAAGGCACAGAAGCGGGCAGCCTCTGAAAACTTTAACCGAAAGAATAAAAAGCAAGGAAGGGAGAATAAGGCATAACCTTGCCGGAAAGAGAACAAATTTCTCCGCACGAACAGTCATCAGCCCGGACCCTATGCTTGAATTGTATGAGGTGGGAGTTCCATCTATCATTGCAACAAAACTGACAGTTCCTGAAAGGGCAAATTCATGGAACATGGAGTACCTGAAACAGTTTGTCGAGAAAGGCCCGGACAATTATCCCGGAGCTAACTATATCATAAGGCCCGACGGAAAAAAGAAAAAAATAACAGAAGAGACTAAAGAGGCATCCCTTGAAGAATTGCAGCCCGGCTACATTGTCGAGAGGCATTTGATGGACGGCGACATTGCAATATTCAACAGGCAGCCGTCGCTTCACAGGATGAGCATGATGTGCCATCGCGTTAGGGTTTTGCCCGGAAAAACATTAAGACTGAACCCTGCCGTATGCACGCCGTATAACGCGGATTTTGACGGCGACGAAATGAATCTACACATTCCACAGACAGAAGAAGCAAGAGCGGAAGCAGAAATTTTGATGGAAGTACAAACCCAGTTAATTTCATTAAGATATGGATTAAGCATTATTGGATGCACTCAAGATGCAATTTCAGGAAACTTTATGCTTACAAAAGATGAATCCATTAAGAGAGAAGAGGCAATTGATCTGCTGTCTGCTGTGGGCATGACCGATTTTTCAAAGCTGCCGAGGAAGCAGTCAGTTACCGGCAAGGAAATATTCAGCACATTGCTGCCTGAAGATTTCAATTATGAAGGGCACTCAAGGCTTTGCGACAGGTCAAAGGACAAATGCGACAAGGAAACTCACGTTGTTATTGAGAACGGCAAGATGCTCACCGGGGTCATGGACAGGAACTCCGTTGGGGAAGAATCCGGATTGATGCTAAGAAATCTTCACCAGAAATACGGCAAGGATTACAGCATAGACATGCTTGGAAAAATTTTCAGGCTAGGAATTGAATATTTGCTGAAAGTCGGATTCACATCCGCTTTGTCGGATACAGACCTTCCGGAGTCTGCGAGAATCGCAATCAAGGAAGATTTGGACGGCGCCAGAAAGGAAGTTGATGAATTGATTGCTCAATCAGTTTCAGGAAAACTCGACACTTTCCCCGGAAAAACAATGCTAGAAACGCTTGAGCTGAGGATACTTGGAGTACTAAACAAAGCAAGAAACGAAACCGGAAGAATTGTTGCAACTCACGCTGACAAGAGGACAAATACAATGATAATGGCCGAGTCAGGGGCAAGAGGAAATCTTTTGAACCTGGCGCAGATGGCAGCCTGCGTAGGGCAGCAGGCAATGAGGGGCAAAAGAATAGACCAGGGATTTGAAGGAAGAACCTTGTCACATTTCAAGAAAGGGGATTTAAGCTCAGAAGCTCACGGATTTATTGCGAACGGATTCAAAGGCGGCCTGACTCCGGCAGAATTTTATTTCGGCGCAATGACCGGCCGAGACTCTTTAATGGACACCGCTTTGAGAACACCAAAATCAGGTTATTTGTACAGGAGGCTTGCGAATGCAATGCAGGACCTGAAAGTCGAATATGACAATACTGTCCGTGACGCATCAAAAAAAATCATACAGTTTGAGTACGGCGAAGACGGAGTTGATGTTTCCAAATCAGAGAACGGGCAGATTAATGTTAAGAGAATAATTAACACTACTTAGTTAAGTGAACTATGAATCAAAATTAATTAACTGGATAAATAAGTATGAAAAGTTCGGCGACTAAAAAATATTGATTATAAAATCAAAATAAAAAGTAAAATCAAATTAAAATTTTAAAAATAAAAAATTTATACAATAATAAAATAAAAATTTGAAAAAAGAAGATTTAAAAATAAATAAAAATTAAACAAAAACGAAAATGGCAGATGTAATTTCAGAATATGAGGAAAAACTTTCACCAAAGATACTTGAAGATATAAAAAATAACTTGCCCAAAGGAATCAGCGATACGAAGCTGAGAAAAATACTGGAGGCAACTTATCAAGAATTCAGCACTGCAAAGGTCAGCCCCGGAGAATCAGTTGGTCTCATCTCTGCAGAATCAATAGGGGAGCCAGGCACGCAGATGACGTTAAATACATTTCATTTTGCCGGTGTCGCAGAGATGAACGTCACTTTGGGACTGCCAAGAATAATTGAAATTCTCGATGGCAGAAAAGCCCTGGATAATCCGATGATGGAGATATACCTGAAAAAGCCCTTTGCAACCGGAAAGAAGATAGATGAGCTGAGGCATCTTGCACTGCAGATTAAGGAAACAAAATTAAAAGATATCGCAACCGAGTTCACAATTAATATAGCTGATTTCACAATTGAAGTCAAGCTTGACAAAGAAAAGATGAAGGAGCTGGATTTGACAATTGGCAGAGTAATGGATGCCATATCAAAGCAAATCAAAGGATACACTTTAAGAGACAACAAGGATTCAATTATATTAAAATCACGAAGCAAAGAAGACAATTTCAACGAAGCTTATAAGGGAAAGGAAAAAATAAAAGATTTGAATGTTAAGGGAATCAAGGGAATTTTGCAGGTTCTTCCGGTTAAGAGGGAAGATGAGTTTGTAATCATCACTGCTGGATCAAATCTGGCAGACGTGCTTCAGCTCGAGGAAATTGATGCCTATCGTACAACAACAAACAATATTTTTGAAATTGAGCAGGTTCTTGGGATAGAGGCTGCACGGCAATCTATCATCAATGAAATTTTTAAAGTCATAGAAAGCCAGGGACTGAATGTTGATGTAAGGCACATCATGCTAGTTGCGGACACAATGTGCGTGAGCGGAACATTAAAGGGCATCACAAGATACGGTGTTGTGAGCGACAAATCAAGCGTTCTTGCACGAGCATCATTTGAAACTCCCATTAAGCATATAATCAATGCAGCCCTTGTCGGGGAAATTGACACTCTGGATTCGGTTATTGAGAATGTCATGATAAACCAGCCAGTTCCGATTGGGACCGGACTGCCGAGCCTGTCGGTGAAGCAGCCGTCAAAGGAAAAGGGAAAAGAAAAATAGTTCAATTTAAATTAATAAATTGACTATGGGGCTCGTTTAATTAAAGTCTATTAACAATTAAAAAATCAAATAGCAAAAAATAAAATTCAATAATCAAAATGGCGAAAATAACATCCGCAGATTTGAAGAAAATTGTCAAGGCTGGCAATGTGATACTCGGCACAGAGAAGTCCGTCAAAAGCCTGAGACTTGGCAAAGTTGAGAAGATAATGCTAAGCTCAAACTGCCCTGCAGGAATCGAGAAGGACATAACTTACTATGCAGGACTGGCAGGGACGGAAATACACAAGCTTGATTTTCCGAATGATGAACTGGGGATAATTTGCAAAAAGCCTTTTTCTATATCTGTATTGGCAATAGTTAAAGGTGCGAGTAAGTGAACAGGATTAAGTATGATTCTGAGCTGATAAAGCTGATTACACTTTTCGAGTCGATGACCGGAGCCGGCGTAAAGGACTGCATTGCCGGTGACAATCTGACTTTTATAGTTGAAGAAAATGAAATTGGCAAGGCCATCGGAAAAGGCGGAGCCAATATAAAAAAATTGGAAAGCGCACTGAAAAAAAGAATAAGAGTTGTTGAATTCAGCAGCGACGTTTTGCAGTTTGTTAGGAACCTTGTTTATCCAGTGGAGGTTCCTGAAGTGAAAAATGATCGTGGGATAATCACAATCAACGGCAAAGATGCCAATACACGGGCCATGCTCATAGGAAGGAACCATCAGAATCTGAAACATATTAATGATGTTGCAAAAAGATATTTTGACGTCAAAGAAATTAAAATAGTATAGGCATTTAATAACCATAACCTTTAAAAACCGCACAAAAATACTAAATCAAATGGCAAAAAAATCAAAAGGGCTGTTCGCAGGAAAGAAATTAAAGGCAAGAAGGAATTTTGGCAGATGGCACTACAGAACTTATATCCAACGAACTTTAAGGCTAAAAGAGCGCTCAGACCCGCTGGAAGGATCTTCGCAGGCAAAAGGAATTGTACTTGAGAAAGTCCAGCTTGAGGCAAAACAGCCAAACTCAGGAATGAGAAAATGCGTCCGTGTCCAGCTTATTAAAAACGGAAGGCAAGTGACGGCATTCTGCCCAAGAGATGGCGCAACAAAAATGATTGACGAGCACGATGAAGTAATCATTGAATGCATCGGTGGCGCAATGGGCGGCTCAAAAGGAGACATCCCTGGAGTCAGATGGCAGGTAATTAAGGTTAATGACCAGAGTTTGGATGCATTGTTGAAAGGTATAATAGAGAAAGCTAGGAAGTAAAATGTACAAAACTTTAACAGGTATCTTATTGTCAACGTCAATTGCAGGAGCTTCCTGTGCTACAAATCCAATACTACAAACTCCAACGGGACAGGCCCAAGCAACACATCAAAGAGCGTTCAACAAAGGAGTTGATGATGGATATCATGGGTTCAACCATCGCAGAGAATTTTATACTAGCAGTCAGTTAGGATACAAAAGTGATAACGAGGAGATTGTGCTTGTGATGGCAGCTTTGCCAAATAATCTAGATATAGGTTTGTATATGATTGTCATAGATACAGGCTCAAAAGCAAGGGTGGACATTGACCAATTCCTAAGAGATAATAAAGATCCTCAAAGACAATTGCACTTTGTTGAAAGGATAGGAAATGGTAGAAGAATAGACGGAGAGATTGACGAAGCGATGAATGAATTTGGAACGTTAGATTTGTCAACTCCTGAAGGAATGGCTGCAAGAATAAAGTACCAAACTATTCTACAGGCACTATCCAGGTTAAAATAAGAAGAAATCAAAAATGTCAGAAATAAAAGCTTTTAACAAATGGAGCATGGAGGGAATCAAGGTAGATGACCCGGGATTGCAGCCTTATGTGACTCTTAATGCAAGGATTGTTCCGAAGACCGGGGCAAGATATGCGGGAAGGAAGTTTCACAAGAGCAGGACATTCATTGTTGAAAGATTGATAAATAAATTAATGGTTCCTGGGCACAAAAGCAAGAAGCATTACAGGACCAGCGGACATATTACGGGAAAAGCTCCTACTTCCTATAACATTGTAGAAGAGGCTTTCAAGCAGATTGAAAAAACAACAAAAGAAAATCCAGTCAAAGTTTTTGTCAAGGCTGTTGAGAATGCCGCGCAGCGTGAAGAAATAATCACAATTGAATACGGCGGTGCCAGATATCCAAAGGCGGTTGAATGCTCGCCCCAGAGAAGAGTTGACTTGGTTTTGAGGCACATGACACAGGGCGCATACCATAAGAGCGCCAACACAAAGAAATCGATTGTCGGCAGCCTGGCAGACGAAATTGTCAGCGCCTACAAGATGAGCAGCGGATCAAACGCAATTGCAAAAAAGCAGGAAATAGAAAGGCAATCGGATAGTTCTAGGTAAATTATTTTTTTGGAGATAAATTAAATTTTAATGGCATGCTTTGTTATTTCCAAGGAGCATCTATGGTATTTTTTGCACCAATTCTCATATTCATCAGCAAAATTCTTATCTAAATAAACAAAATTACATTCCTCGCATATGAAATATTTGTTGTTGTTTTTGGATAATTGTTTGGCATAATGGATCTAAATCTATGTTCTTTAAGCAAATTTTGCTTGATGTGCATTTCGGCTGTTGAAACGAAAAACTTAAATACACATTAAAAACCCTACACATAAATTAAAATAATCAAATAGAGGGGTGGAAAATTGGATAAATTAAAAACAGGTTCTGTGTTGATGGTTATAGCAGCGCTTGGATTTATCGGCTATGCTGTAATATTTTTAGTCATGAATTTTACTGACAATTTTCTTGAGCTTGGAATTACAAGTACAGAAGTTGATAAAGGAAAAGTTGCAATTATTGCCTTTAGCCCGTCTTTGTTTAATTATATAAGCCACTTGCATGTTGCAGTTTCTGGTTTTATAGCAGCAACTGGATTGGCAGTTCTTGGCTTAGTGTGGTATGGTGTTAGAAGAAGACAAATGTGGGCTTGGGGTTATGCAGTCGCATCCCCAGTTTTGGGATTGGCAGTAGCATTGCCATTACACTATGTTTATGGGCTTGACACAATTGGACATCTTTGGCTAATATACTTAGCAACATTAATTTTTGTTGTTGGAGCTTTAATGACTTTAGTAGCTCTGATGACACAAAAAGCTTGATTTTTTTATTTTATTTTGGTGAGGTGAAAATATGACGCAAAGAAAAGTTGCAGACTGCAGGCAGTTTCCAAGTGAGAAGGGCTGCACATTGACAATAGCTGGAACAGAAGACGAAGTTTTGAGAGTTGCTGTATGGCATGCTGTGCATGACCACGGGCATAATGATACGCCTGAGTTAAGAAATCAGATAAGAGACATGTTTGTGGATGAATGATTTGGTCCAACAAAATTTAAAAATACACTAGAATTATTTTTTTTTCATGAAAGAACTTTTATTCGGCACCGCTGGCATTCCTTTGAGCACAAATCCAAGAACAACTTCTGACGGAATAAAGCACGTGAGACAGCTTGGATTGGGCTGCATGGAGATGGAGTTTGTGCACAGTGTAAATATTTCAAAGGAAAAAGCTCCGGAAATAAAAAAAGTTGCAGAAGATAATAATATTATATTGACTTGTCACGCGCCGTATTTTATCAATTTAAATTCACTTGAGAAAGCAAAAGTGGAAGCCAGCATTGGCAGGATTGTAAATTCTGCGAGAATACTTAATCTGTGCGGCGGCTACAGCGTTGCGTTTCATTCCGGCTTCTATATGGGGATGGAGCAGAAAAAAGTTTATGATACCATTAAAGATAATATTAAGTTAATTATCAAAAATTTAAAAAATGAAGGAAATAATATCTGGATAAGGCCGGAAACAACTGGAAAGGAAACCCAGTTTGGAAATGTAGACGAGATTATACAGTTAAGCCAAGAATTTGACAATGTGATGCCCTGTGTTGATTTCGCGCATTTTCACGCAAGGACAAATGGAAAATTTAATTCTTATGCGGAATTTGCATCAATACTGGAAAAAATAGAAAAAATGCTTGGAAAAAGAGGGCTTGAGAATATGCATATCCACATAACTGGCATTGCATATGGTCCAAAAGGAGAGAAACATCATTTGACTTTAGATGAATCTGATTTAAAATATAAGGAATTATTAAAAGCTTTGAAAGATTTTAATGTTAAAGGGGTAGTTGTTTCTGAAAGCCCGAATATAGAAGAGGATGCGATGCTGATGAAAAAAATTTTTGAGTCAAATTAAAAATTTTAAACTTATTTTCTTATATTATCACCCAAAAGTAAACGTATAAATCTTAAATCCCTTTCCGCCAACTTGTAACTCCATTATATGTGTTCCGTAATCCTCGGCAGAAGCAATATTATAAAGCTTGAATTCTTTGATATTTGCAATGCTCTTGTTGCTTTGCAGTTCAACATCGTTTCCTTTTGTTTTTTCATTTTCGAAATCTGTGTCAAGCAAAACATAAGCATCGGACTTATTTTCCGAGCCTGCAACTATATTTATTTTTTTTGCATCAAATATCAGGAATATTGAACCCTCTTCACTAACTAATTCCATGTTATCCACATTATTCTTCCATTTCCCTGACAGATAAACATAATTATTTGCCGCGGATTTTGGGAATTGATAATCCATTACTGAATCTTGCGGAATATTATTGTAACCTATGTTTCCCCTAGTGAACTGGTAACCAAAATAAATTTCGGGCGTTCTAATGGATCCGACAGTTTCCTGCGGCTTTGTTAAATTTATATTAACTTCATTCTTGTCGTCTAGCCTTTCCATTCTTTCCTGCAGCAG
Organism: Candidatus Nanoarchaeia archaeon; assembly: GCA_035288865.1. Classification (GTDB taxonomy): domain Archaea; phylum Nanobdellota; class Nanobdellia; order Woesearchaeales; family GW2011-AR4. Next base: position 1,443 of record DATDZA010000024.1, on the reverse strand, counting down.
AGCTTGTATCATTCTTTCAGTCTCGTCGTAATTTCCTTCCCCTATGTTGTCGTAGCGTATATATCCATCAATATCAATCAAGAATTTGTGAGGCCAATATCTGTTTTGATAAGCACTCCAGGTCGCGTAATGATTGTCTTGCGCTACAGCATATTTTATTTGGTAATCATTTACTGCTTTTAGAACATTTTCATATTTTTTCTCGAATTCAAATTCTGGAGAATGCACACCGACAATTACAAGGCCTTTATCCCGATATTTTGCATCCCAATCTTTCAAATAGGGTAATGTTCTTATGCAATTTATGCAGGTGTAAGTCCAGAAATCAACGAGAACGACTTTGCCTTTTAAGCTTTCCATCTTTAAAGGCTCTGAGTTAATCCATTTGTCTATGCCCACAAAATCCGGGGCTTTTGGATATTTTGAGTTTTTGTCTTCCGTTGTAGCATTGTTTGCAAAATTTATGCTTGGTTTTTGCATTTCAATGAAAATTATAGCCGCGACTACAAAAACCACGACAATCAAAGTTACAAAAGGTTTTTTTATTAAATTCATTGATTTCATCCCAGCACCGAGATGGGCACGAAAAAGTTTGCCACGATATTTAATTTATTTGTGAACACCAGTATACCTAAAATTAATAAAAGTATTCCTACAATTATGTTGAAATATTTAAGGAAAGTTGATGATTTATTTATGATTTTTATTGCTTGGGTTGTGAAAAGTCCTACGAGCAGGAAAGGGAGGCCTAATCCAAGAGCGTATACCAACAATAATAAAAAGCTCAATCCTGGCTTTGCAACAGCCAGGGCAAGAATGCTTCCGAGAATTGCGCTTACGCATGGAGTCCAGCCGACTGCAAATGCGGCACCAAAAACAAATGACGTTATGTACGTAATGCTGAATTTTTTCTTAACTTTCAATTTATGCTCTTTTTCTAAAAACGGCATTTTTACCAGCCCGAGGACGTATAATGCAAATATGATAATTATTATTCCACTAATTCTGGAAAGCCATTCCTGAACTGAATATGAAATTCTTTCAAGAGCTGTGTTCAAAAGAACACCAAGCAGAGCAAATATAAATGAAAATCCAATTACAAATGCAAGACTATTGAGAAACATCTTGAGCCGGGCATTTTCATCAGTTGCCGACGTGCCTGACAAGTATGCCAGAAAGCCAGGGATGATTGGAAGCACGCACGGGCTTAAAAATGAAACAACTCCCGCGATGAATGCTATGACGATTGAGACTTCTACCATTTTAAATTTTTGATTTATTTTTTATTTTCACATTATCTATTTTTTCATTGTTTCTAGGCAAGGATACTACACGCTTTGCGTGTAGAGGAATTGCCTTGCCGTCCTCCATAAAGTTTTTCTAACATTTTGATTTTAAATTGAGTGCGCAACGAAATTTGGCGCGCGCACTCAAAAATTTTTC
>DATDZA010000023.1:0-5674 GCA_035288865.1 Candidatus Nanoarchaeia archaeon | reverse complement strand
AAGGGCAGGTTATTTATTTGAGCTCCAAGAGGGATGAGCAGATTACGCTGAGCGGGTTTTTGAGAAGGTGAGATGGTTGTTATAAAATTGTAGGGTGAATACTTACTGATTTATCTGTGGAGTGAAGCCCGTCGCCTCCTTCTAGTGTTTGTCATGGGAGGCGGAAGAAGCTTTTTTCATGATTTTAAGATATCTTTTAATTTCTTTTGTAGAAATTTCATTAGCAAAATACTTTGAAAATTCAGCTGTAATTTTTCTTCTTAGTTTGTAGGAATTTGCATTTTTCATGTATGCTATCCAACCTTCCAAAGAATCATAAATTGAATCATAATCAATTTCATGCAATTTGTATTCCTGCGCTAGTGACTTTAGCTTTCGCTTCATCTTCCTGATGTTTGACTTCTTGAGCAGTTTATGATAAAAGAAAACGCGAAAGCCAAGAAAATTAACGCAGTTGCCCAATATTAAAATTTTAGATTTATCTGGATGCAACTGAATCTTTAATTTGTTTTTCAAAAACATATTAATCTCTTCTTTGTAAAACTCCAAATGCCCCTTACCTCTTCCAAAAATAACAAAATCATCAACATAGCGAATGTAATGCTTTGCTTTCAGTTTGGTTTTTACAAACCAGTCAAGCTCGTTAAGGTACACATTTGCAAAAAATTGGCTTGTAAGATTGCCCAGAGGCATTCCTTTAGTTTGAGAAGAAGAATTTGCCAAAATCTTTCTGATGAGCCATATAATTCGTTTATCTGCTATCTTGTTTTTTATGATTTTGAGCAGTATATTGTGGTCAACATTCTCAAAATATTTTTGAATATCAGCTTTTAAGATATAACATTTTGCTGTGTTGTTCCTGCTTGCCTTTCTTTTGAAAAAATCGAAGCGTTGCAGTGCTTTTAGCGTTCCTTTGCCTATCCTGTTAGCATAGGAATCATAGATAAAACTTTTTTCAAAAATCGGCTCGATTATATTGCAGAGAGCGTGATGCACAACTCTATCCCTGAAATCAGACTTTGATATTTTTCTTGTCTTTGGGTCACGGATTGTGAAATTCACCAATGGCTTAGGGCTGTAGCAATGCAGAAGAAGCTCTAAGCGAAGCAAAAGCAGATTTTCCTTGAGATTCTTCTCAAAATTGATGACATAAGATTTTGTCGTCTTGTGCTTTTTTGCTTTTTTGTAAGCAAGAAAAAGATTATCGTAAGAGCATAATGCGCCATATAAATCCATAATGAAAATCCTCGACAAAAGGTCATTCCAAAAGCGCCGTTGTTGTTGTCAAGATTCCTGTTGTTGCCATTGACATTGAAGTCGTCGTCAGGGCCATAGACACGCACCCAAGCGCTAGCCACTTTACCTATTATCACCGCAGGTTCAGCCGTATAACCCTAAGGATATGTGTCCCTGCTGAATTTCATAGCTTCCAATGAAAAGCCTTAGTAAAATGGCGTGTGGCCTTTAAACCATTGCTCATGGCTGTCGAGGCAGAAATAAAATAAGAAAGGCGATATTTAATTCTTTCTACTTTTTCGGCCCGCCTTCGGCGGTTTTTTCAAAACGCACCCCAAAAGCGCCGAAGTTGTTGACAAGATACCTGAGGTAGCCAACGACAAGGAAGACGAAGTCAGGGCCACCGACACGCAGCCTATTTGTATATGGGCCTTTTTGAGATTTGGTATAACCCTCATTGTCAAAAAACATTGATTGGGTGCTTCTTCCTTGTTTTTTTAGCCAATTACCATAATCCTGAGCATTAATTCCCAGACTTTCATCAGAAAACAATCTGGATGTTAATTCAGTCTGCCCAAATTCAGAAACTGGTATATCTGTTTGTCCATGCTTGGCAGTGAATGCAGTGCCTTTTTTTAGCATTTCATCAACCATAGCGTAAACTAAATCTCTTTGATTCTTAGGAATAACGTATTCTTTGCCTTCCCTATGAGCATCAACTAAATCAGCTATGCCGACTTGCTTGCTTATAGCTCCGTCTGGAACTATGACAACCTTATTGTTTTTATCATCATAAAAAACATCAGCATTTGTCCTGCTGTATGGACTAAACTCGTTGGCATTTTCTGCATTTGCTCTAAGAAAACCAAGCTGTGCTGGAGAAATCATGCCAAGTTTATTAGATGCAAAAGAGGCTTCCTGAACATTTAATGGCGCTTCTTTGCGGCCATAAGTAACTGTATATAATCCTGCATTTGTTTTATTGACTTGCATTTCCAAGTTAGGATTCATTTTTTATCTCCAACAAGTATTTATAAGAGGAGAAAACACTTTTGTTTATAAACCTTTCGTTTTACTGCTACTATATAGTGGCAAAGTTAAAATTGAGCGATAATTGTTTTGTTTAATACACTAACATTGAATATACGGAATATAGAAACCTTTAAATACTAAATAACCTTTATACTAATTATTATAACCTAAATGGTGATTATTTTGTTGAGTGAATTTTTAAGGCAAAATAAAAACGCAAGAAAAATATTTGGCAGGAAAGAAATAGAAATAATCCTAAAACAGCTAGACGGACTGCCATTAAGCCAGTCAGAAAGAAACAGGCTGAGCAGGGACATAAAGCCAAAATTGGAGTTCATGCACGAAATTTCAGAGTTTAACAAAGAGTTCAAATTAAAAAAAGACCAAAATGTAAAAAAGCTTATTGACAAGGCTGTCAATATAATCCTGCAGGATGAATTGAAAGATAGAATAACAGCTATACTTTTATTTGGCTCTCATGTAAAAGGCGAAGTTACTAAAAGATCAGATATTGACATTTGCGTGATTTTCACCGACATAACTCTGGAAGAAGCTACCAGATTTAGGATAAGAATTTCCGGCGAATTTTCAGAAAAGGTGGATATACAGGTGTTTAATGTATTGCCGCAAAAGATTAAAAAGTCCATAGCCGCAAATCATAAGATACTTTACAGAAAGAAGGATTTTGACAATCTTTCCTTTACAATACACTATTTAAAAGATGAAGATTTTTTCCTAAGACTGAACAGAATTGTAGGTGCTTCAACTTGAGCAAGATCAGCGATAAAATTAATGAAATTTATGGGTATCTTGAGGAGTTACCCAAGATAATACCTGGACAGTTTGAAGATTATAAGTCAAATAATTTGGCAAAAGCTGCTTGCGAGAGATATTTTGAAAGAATAGTTGAAGCAGTTACTGATGTTGCATTTATGGTTATAGTAAAAAGAAAGCTTAGAGTTCCAGAAGATGACACGGATGCTTTCAGGATACTTCTAGAAAATAAGATGATTGATGAACAGCTCTATAAAAAGCTAAAGCAGGCAAAAGGAATGAGAAATATCATTGCCCACCAATATGGGATTGTAAAAGATGAGGTTGTCTTTGAAGCGCTTACAGAAGAATTGGAAAATGATGTAAAAAAATTCATAGAGAGCATAGATAAACTGAATTTAAAATGAACTTCATAATAATACATGGTGTCTATGCAAGCCCTGAAGCTAATTGGTTTCCCTGGCTTAAGAAAGAGCTCGAAAGCAGGGGATACGATGTTATTGTACCGAAATTCCCAACGCCTTTGGACCAGAGCCTTGAAAGCTGGCTTAGGGTATTCTCAAACTATGAAAGCAAGGTTAATGAAGAAACAGTCATGATTGGCCACAGCCTGGGAACAGCATTCATTTTAAACTACCTTGAAAAAACCAGCAAAAAAATCAAGGCAGCATACTTAGTTGCCCCTTTTCATAAATTGCTTGGCATTGAGTATGACGAAATAAATAAAACCTTTTTAGATAAGGAATTCAACTGGGAAAAGATAAAAGGCAGCTGCAGTAAATTCTTTGTTTTTGCATCTGACAACGACAGGTACATTCCGCCTGAAGTTACTGAAGAAATTACAAAAAATCTTAATGCGGAATTCAACATTGTGCCTAACGGCGGGCATTTAAACAAAGAATCGGGCTATGAGGAATTCTATTTGCTGCTGGAGTGCATAATGATTGATCTGGAATGACAACAATCATTAAAAACAGGCAAAAATTTCTAAATTCATGGAAAAACGCATCTTTACGGTTTTATTTATTGCAGTCTTTGCAACAATGCTTGGCACAAGCATAATAGAGCCGTTCATGGGAATTTACGCGGAAAGCTTGGGCGCAAACGGCTTCCTGATAGGCTTGATTTTCGGCTCTTTCACATTGTCAAGGGCTTTGTTCACGCCATTGATTGGAAGATTGTCTGATTTAAAAGGAAGAAAAAATCTTTTGGTTATTGGATTAGCGGGCTACACAATTTTGTCATTCTTTTATGCTGCGGCAGATACAACATCGTCTCTGATTATAATAAGGTTTTTCCATGGATTGGCGTCTGCAATGGTGCTGCCGATTTCAATGGCTTACATCGGCGATATTGCGCCAAAGAACGAGGAAGGCAAGTACCTTGGAACATTTACAATCTCGTTTTTCATGGGGCTGGCAGCAGGACCTGTCATAGGAGGAGCATTGCACTACATATGGCACATGAATGCTGCATTCTACGCAATGGGCGCGATAAGCTTTTTGTCATTATTGCTGCTTGTGTTTATGCTGCCCGAGATAAACGCCCACAAAAAGACAAAGCCTTCTTCGATTAGGGTTATCCTAAAAGACAAAACCATGCAGGCAATGTTCATTTTCAGGCTGATGAACGCTTTCGGAATATCCGCCTTAATGGGATTTTTGCCATTGCTTGCGGAAAGAATTAATATAACAATATTTCAAATTGGTTTTGTTGTGACAGCAAATTTGCTAGTGTCTTCCTTATTTCAAAGATATTTTGGCATTTTGGCAGATAAAAGCGATAAGGTTGCAATGCTTATTGCTGGAAGCATAATGATGCTTATCGCGCTTGCTTTAATGCCATTGTCGGCAAATTTTTATACATTGCTGCTGTTCAACATTTTAATGGGCTTTGGCTCTGCCGTTTCAATTCCGGCAGGAAGCGCAATAACAGCGCAGCTCGGCAGAAAGCTCGGCATGGGCTCGGTAATGGGAATATTCAACACGGCATTTGGCATAGGGGGCGGCATAGGGCCGATAATTGCAGGCTTGATAATGGTTGCATTCGGCTTGGCAACTGTTTTTGTTTCATCGGCTATAATTGTATTGATTGGAACGATAATATTTTATTACCTGATGAAGAAGAATATGGAATATAAAGAATTGATAAAGGAGGTGCAAATATGAATGAGTCATTGAAAAGATTATTGCAAGAGTTAGAAGTCACAAGAATTTGAGAAGTATTTTAGTGCCTATTGGAAGTGGTGTTGAGTTTGCATCGAAATTGAAATAATTTCAAAATCAAAAAAATTTTCTCAGAATTTATTTAGAATTGATTGATTATACATACCAATCAATTGTGTTTTGAACTTCAACTGCATTCCTTCTTAGGGTAGATAATACTTCTTGTCTGTGAATAGGTACTGCAGCACCAGCAATACTAAATGCCATCGACATTGTTAACAACATTAAACCCAAATCTGTAATAAATCTTCTTCGATTTGTTGGAAAATTTTTATCATATACCTTACTCGTCCGATAGGATAGATAAGCTAATAAACCACCACTAACGGGATTTATAATCAAATTACCCACATTATCATCAAAATCTCCTCCTATGATTTGCATTAATTCTTCTGTAGATTTTTTAT
>DATDZA010000022.1:0-37692 GCA_035288865.1 Candidatus Nanoarchaeia archaeon | reverse complement strand
GCAATTTACCAGGCGTATCACAATTTAATTGATGCAAAATACGGACTAACTCCTTGCATGAAAGAAAGTTTGACTTCTTGTGTTTGGTCATGGGGAAAATTACTTAATGCAAAAATATCAGTGGATTAATAGGTCAGTTCGAAATTTTTAAAGTAACTTTCTTTCCACTTTATAGTGGTGTATAAATTTGAGTGACGATTCGCATCCATTGAATTTCTATAGTAGGCTCGTTAGTGGTAATCCTGACAATCCCGCTGCTACTTCAATGCTGATAGGGGCAGGACTAAAACTTGAAGATTTAAATAAAGCCCAGGTTGGAGTATTAAGCACGGGATTTAGGCTCAACACCTGCAACATGCATTTAAATGATCTTGCCAGCATAGTGGAAAAATCAGTCTGGGATGCCGGTTTGGTGGGCGGAACATTTCATGCTAGCGGAGTAAGCGACGGCATTTCAATGGGCACTGAGGGCATGAGGGCTTCATTACCTTCAAGAGATGCAATTGCTGACCTTGTTGAATTACATGTTATGGCTGAGCATTATGACGGAATAGTGGGGGTACCAGGATGCGATAAACAAATGCCTGCATTTGTCATAGCTTTAGCAAGATTAAACCGGCCGGGTTTTATGCTTTACGGCGGCTCAATTGCTCCGGGTCATTTGGATGGAGATGATTTAACCATAGTCAGTTCATTTCAAGCTAGAAGCGCATTTAATCAGGGGCTAATAACCCAGGAAAGATATGATCAGATTATTCAACAATCTTGCCCTGGTGCAGGGGCATGCGGCGGTTTGTTCACAGCAAACACAATGGCATCGGCTATTGAAATAATGGGTATCGGGTTGCCATATACGGCTTCAAATCCTGCAATTAGTAAAGAAAAGAAGAGGGAATGTTATGATGCCGGTCTTGCAATTAAATATCTTCTTCAGAAGGGAATAAAACCGAGAGACATCATGACTAAAGAAGCATTTGATGATGCTATGGTGGGCGTAACTGTTTTGGCCGGCTCAACAAACGCAGCTTTGCATCTTCCTGCAATGGCGCATGCAGCAGGTATTGAATACAATTTGGATGACATACAAAGAATTAGCGAGCGCACACCGGTTTTAGGCAATTTCACGCCAAGCGGAAAATATGCTATGCAGGATCTTCATAAAGTGGGCGGCTTGCCGGCTTTAATGAGATACTTATTGGACAATAATATGCTGCATGGTGACCGTATCACTGCTACTGGAAAAACTCTCGAAGAAAATTTAAGAAATGTTCAGCCTGTCCCCCTTGGTGAACTTATAAGGCCATTGGAAAATCCAATAAAATCAACCGGCCACATACAAATATATAGGGGAAATTTGGGCACCGCAGTTTCTAAAATTACCGGAAAAGAAGGCACTTACTTTAAAGGTCAAGCCAGAGTCTTTGATTCAGAACAAGCAGCAGTAAATGCTTATGACCGCGGTGAAATTGTGCCGAATACCGTGATAGTAATAAGGTATGAGGGTCCAGTTGGAGGTCCCGGCATGAAAGAAATGCTTAAACTAACATCATCTATTTCAGGAGACCCCGGATTAAGGGGAAAAGTGGCTTATATAACTGACGCGAGATTATCGGGAGGTTCGGACGGATTCATACTTGGGCACGTTCATCCGGAAGCACAAATCGGCGGTAATCTAGCATTTGTCAAAGACGGGGACTACATTGAGATTGATTCGCGTAATAATTCATTTAATTTGCTTGTAAGCGATGAAATACTGATAGCAAGACAGAGAAGCTGGGAAAGACCAGCACTAAAAGTGACTCAAGGGGCCCTGTTGAAATACGCATGTACTGTCTCACAAGCTGATAGAGGCTGCATAACTGACGAATACAGGCCTCAACTGATTAGGCTAGTGTCTCAATCAAAACCTTAAATTGCTTTTCCAATTCTTTTAAGTTTTAGTTATTTTGTCATTAAATTTTTTTATTTCGGCAATAATTATTAGATGAGTTATTGAATTTAATTTCTTATTTAATCTACATAAAATCTGGCAGAGAAAACATCAATTTCAACAACTTAAATGATTGACCCATAGTCAATGGACTTAGATGGCAGCTAAGATAAATGTTTTTTAAATCTTTCCTAGAAAAACCCTCCCAGCTTTGTCTGCTCTTTTGTCTCGAGCAAATCTTCTTTTGTGTAACCGAGAACATTAAAAATTCTTTCAACTGCTGGAACAACCTGATTGTGAATATAATAATCAGAATCATAATCGCTTTCTGTAACTTCGTCAGGGAGCTTTACGCGGTTTCTTATGATATCGCTCCCCTGCGTTACTACATATTTTATTATAGACCCTGCAGTTATTTTCTTACCTTTATTCATTAATCTCTGAGCGGCTGCGACGTGAGGGCCTTTATTTGCGTAATCCAAAATTTCTTTAGTAAGCTGAGTATGCATTATGACACCGGCAAGAGGTATTTTTTTGTTTCTTAAGTCTTTAATGACACTTTTCACATAATCCAAAGCCTTTGCTGTATCATGCTCCCTTAAGGTTATGTCCAGAACTTTTTCCTGAACGTCTTTTGCAATCAATGACCAGTTTCTTCTTACTGTTTCAAATCCCCTTATCTTCAAGATTCCATGCTCTGAAATCATTGCATATTTTTTCTTTGCACCATACGGGCCCATCTTTGCAGAAACAAATATTCCGCTAGGATAAAATCCTTCATAATCCAGCTCCATTAATCCCGGAAGCGTTGAATTTACAGTTTTTACAAAATCCTCCGCATTTTTTTTGGTCTTGCCGTCAAGTGTTAAGAATATGGAATCAGTGTCTGAATACAAAACTATAAATCCTTCCTTTTGCGCGTTCTCAATAACTTTTTGAATGTAGAATCTGCCCCACGCGGTTACGCTTCTTGCGCATTCAAGGAAATACCATCGCGCGGCAAAAAATCCCAGGTAGCCATAAAACGAGTTTGCGAGCAGCTTTAAGCTGTTCTGCCTTGCATCAAGAAATTTTAGCTTATCTGAATTTTCCCTGCTTTTTGGATTTGATTTTTCTAGCTTTATTGCATCTTTTATTATTAATCTTCTGGTTATAATATCCTCAATTAATATCGGAATAAATCCTTTCTTTTTTGTGCAGAACCAAATCACTTCTCCATTTTCTGTAATGGGCTTTGCAATATCCTTACAGCATGCACAGTTTATAGTGTCTGGCCCGATATTATGTGATGCAATTATTGTAGGATACAGACTCCTAAAGTCGAATACAACAATATCCTTGTATAACCCTGGCTTTGGCTCGAACACAAAAGCGCCCTGGTAAGTGTGCATTCTTCGCTTCATAACCTCATCATGCCCGGGCTTGTTTGGTGCAATCTCGTTGAATTTGGTAGCCTGTTTCATTATATACCATTCAACTAGCTGCGAAAAACCCATCCTATTAACGTCATAAATTGGAATTCCAATTATCTTTACAATCTCTATAATTGTAGGCATCATCTTGACAGCAAGGCTGTACGTAAGATATGAGTCATGCAAATTATATTTGCAGAATTTTTCCAGTTCCTGAGGATTATTGTCCCATGCCTGTGGCAATTCTGAAAGTGCTACGTCATGCTTTTCTTCGTCGAGAAGCTCGCTGGCAATGGAGCCTAAGTCATAATAATAAGTTTCCAGAGTTGATCCCATGACTTTTTTTATGAATTTGAAAATATCAAGGTGGGTTATTCCATTAATTGAGACTGTTATTTCTTTGCCGGTTCTTGTTCTCGGCTCAGAATAATCAAATCCTATATCCAGCTTTATTTTATTTTTTTCAGCTCGGGTTTTTATGTACGGCAGGTCAAATCCGTCTGAGTAATAGCCCGTCAGAATATCGGGCTTGAATTCATTTATAGTCTGCTTGAATTTTTCCAGAAGATGGGCTTCATTTTCAACAAATTCCACATCTTCAAAATCAGTCCTGAATTTTTTCCATACAAAAACTTTTTTGAAATTATCCCCGTAAAAAGCAAGCATTATTATCGGATTTTTTTCTGCATCAATCACAGAGTCAAAATGGCTGTAAGTTTCTATGTCAAATGCGAGAACTTTGGGATTGCTCAGAGTCTCTCCACTTATTTGCACAATGGTTTCAGCAATGAAAACCGGAACTTTTGATTTATGCTCTATGAAATCACCTGTTGCCTCATGCAAAACAAGCGGTGTTATGCCCTTGTCAATAAAATATCTCCTGGTGAAAAGAATATCATATTCATGTATCTCCCGCACAATATCCCAACCCTTTACAACTTCGCTAATTACCGGGACGCTGCTCGGAAGATTTGTGTAAACTTTTATTGCAAATGCTTCCATTCCAAGAAATTTTTTTATTATAGTCTCAGTTTTTGTTACAAATGCAGGATCATTGTCATTTTCTATTCTTATCTTGTCTAATTTTTCGCTGATGTTGACGGCGTCCCTGGGAATCACATAAAAATAAGGTTCAAAATTACTGTCAAGAATGCAGACTTGTCGCCCGTCAGCAATTTTTCCGTACATATTTATGACTGCTTTGCCGTCCACAACCTTGTAAGTTGCGTCCATCGGAAAGAACTGGATTTTTTCTGGCATATAGACGAGAAAGTGTTTTGCAATATATAAAAGTATCGACGACGAGGTCGTCGGATTTTTATATCAGAAAATTGTAGATTTTCTTTATATAAAAGTTTTGGTGACTGGCGAGAAAAAAGAAAGTTTTTTATAAACGTATTTTTCTTTCGCTTTTGATGAAAAGGGGGTTAGTTGTATTTTTTATTTTGGTGTTTGCGGTTCCGTTAGTCAGTTCAATATCCCTAAGAGAACTTATTGATAAGTATATTTTTTCTGTATCAACAATAGATATGGATTTGACTACTTATCTAGATTATATGATTGACGGGGATAATGATGGTATCAGCGATACTTTAGTTTTGGAATTAACCTCTGCCAATAAGAATGGGAATTTTATTTTTGTAATCAACCTGTTTGATAAGAATGGAGTGATTACAAATGAAACGAATTTAACTTTAGAGGCAGGAATTAATAAAATAAATATAACTTTTGATTCTTCGCTTTTATCACAAAGCCAGTTTAACTATTCTATTAAAGTTTATAATTCTACTTATAGCCTAAAATACAGGAAAGATAAAATATTAACTCAGAATTATTCAAACTTTGAAGAGGGCTTTAAGGTGCAGGGCATAGAGGACTCATCCGTTGGAAATAATATTCTGGTAAGCCTAACAATTAATTCCACCGTCATAGGAACTTTTGAGTCAATATTATTTTTAACTTACAACGACTCAACCATATCCATAAAGGAAAATAAAACATTGAATTATTTCACAAAAATTAATTTCACTTTTGATAATGAAACAATAAAAAGGACCCATTATGCTGGCCGATTTAATATTTCCTCAATGAAAATCGGAAAAAAGATTTTAAGGACAGATTTCGTCACAAATTTATATGATTTCAGGAATTTTGCCTCTAGCTCGTATCTGGACGGATTTTCTGATGGCGGTTATGACTCAGACGGCAATGGAAAATTTGAGTTGCTTCAGATAAAAGGAGATTTGCTGGTGCTGGATGAGGGATACTACTCTTCCACTTTGTACCTTTATGATTTATTTGGTGAAATTGTTGATATAAGAAATTCGTCAGCCTATTTGTTTCCGGGTAAAAGAACATTGCAGTTTGATATTAACGGGTCAAGAATAAATGAAAAAAAGCTCAATGGGCCTTTTCTCATAAAACGCATTGAGTTATTTGAGAATGGAAATTTTGTTGATGCTTTGAACGATGCTTACATAACCGGAAATTACAATTTTGATGAATTTGACAATCCAAATCTGCCGGATTTATTTGTTGATATTTCTGTGTCGCAGGACTATCATTACGGCATTAATAACATTTCAATTAATTTTTCTTTTAGGAACATAGGTGATAAACCTGCGTTCAATGTATTTACAGAAATATTTGACAACGGAACATTTTCAAAATTTAATAAAACAAATATTTTAAATTCAAATTCAGAATTGAAATACCGGCTTTTTTTAGAAAATATTTCTGATTTTGAAATAACTGCTTTGGCAGATTCAACTGATTTGGTTGAGGAATCGGATGAAAATAATAATGCGCAAAAATTGACAATAAAAATAAACAAGAGGCCGATTTTGAATAAGATGATTAATTTAAGTGCAAATGAAACAGATAAAATAATTATCAATCTTTCGGCTTTTGATGCAGACTTTGATGATTTAGATTATTCAATAAACCTCTCGCAATTTTCAAAGAGCTCTAATATTTTTGTGTGGAACACCACGACAAACGACAGTGGAAATTATACTATAGTTGCAACAGTTTCTGACGAGTTTCTGAATGACTCAAAAATGTTTACAATTGTGATAACGGACACCCCAGATATCAACCATGACAAAAGTGGAATAGTGTGCGTTAATAGTGTTAAGGGCATATCTGTCACATGCGAAAAAGGATTGATTGTTTCAAATATAACCCGGGGCACTTGCCGCACAATTGTTTGTTCTGACGGAACAAACAGAATGCAAGCAAGATCCTGCGACAAACCAGATTTTGGTATAAAAAAATTCTATGAGGTTTACAAGCAAAGCGTTCAGGGAACTCCATTTAATATTTGTTTTGGAAATGTTTGTGTCAAGAATAATGGCTATGCTAAAAGCACAATTTATCCAATTTGTTTGAATCAGAATATACCTCAACAGAACCAAACTCAGCCTTCTCAAAATCAGACGAATCAAGAAAATACAACTGCAAGCGCAAATCTTTATGTAAAACAATTTTATCCCAAGGGACGAGACTATGTTTTTGTTTGCAACTCCAGCGGAATTACTCCATTATCTTATGACTGGCTGTTTGGTGATGGTGCCAAGCAACTAAATTCTAAAAATAAGGAAGTTTTTCATCGTTTTAGGATTTCTGGAAATTATACTGTTGAATGCAGGGCAAAAACAGTGTCAATATTAAAGAATGCAACTCTGGTTGTTAATGCAAGCTAGATTAATTTTAAAGATAAAATAACCATAATATTTTAAAATGAACACCATTTATTTGTTCTTGTCGGGGCTGTAGTATAGCTAGGTAGAATTGGCCCTTGGGGCACAAAATTTTTTATTTTGTCCATAATGGGTCCGGCCGGAGTTCGAATGAAACAAATGATTTCCGAGTGTCTCCGCAGCCCCATTTTACTATCTGTAGGCCAAGTTGCCATAAGTGGGAGTATAAACATTTGCGTATAATTTAGAGTAATCTTGAAAAGTTTTTTTGAATTTTGATTTATAATACGAGAAACCAGTTCTTGCCTTTTCTATTGCCCCGCTTATCTCCGCCTTAACGTAATCAAATGTTTTTGGAAAAATCTTTGAACGAATAAAGTCAGACTTGTCTCCCTGGCTGTATTTTTCTGCCATATATGCTAACCGGTCTCCTTCTTCTCTGGTTAATCTCATTTGAAAAAGGCGGGTCCTCTTACCACCAATTATTCCGTCATCTATGCTCATAATGCCCCTTTCTTTTTTAAATTCTTAAACCTTTACATCTGACTCATAAATAGTATTTCGCTTCTATATGGAAATAAACTATCTTTAGACGTCATTACAAGTAATTACGAGTGTCATTACAAGCTTTATAAATAACCTTTCTTATCTAACATTTGAGATTTTTTAGTCTCTAAATCTAATATTGAGGTGTTGGCTATGAAAAAAGAATTAGTTGTTAGGCTGGGCTCTGTATTTTTTGTGTTATTGTTATTTTCCACTTCGGTGTATGCCGCAGGCGCTTTGATTAATCCAAATGGAACAGGGTTCGATGACAAATCAAATTCCCAAAATTATGATGGCCTTGTCGATGCAATATTTAATGGAAAAACTGTCCAAACTATTGATAATATGATGTGGGTTCCTTGGTATAGGACTTCTTCAGGATGTGCTGAATCTGATTTGATAAAAGCGCCAGCATGCAATTCTCCAATAATTGATTCAACACACAATTGCATGGTCACTGATGAATTTTCCCAGGTTGGGATTTTAGTTTCAATGGGAAATAATCAGAAAAGAATGGATGAATTCTACAGCATAGTCATAAACATTTCATGTGGAAAATATGGAAAACTGCCTGGATGGAGATACAGGAGAAATGGGGATATTATTGACGGATGCGGGATATCCGGAGTTAATGGAAACAGCGACTCTGCCTCTGACGCTTCAGCCAGAATCACAAGCTCACTGTGGCAGGCTGCAGTCAATCCTTATTTTAGTTCTGAAGCAAGGGGAAAATACAAGGCCTTGGCCAAGCAATTGACTGATGATATGATAAATTATGAAATAGACCAGAAATGCAGGCCTACGCAAAAATATGGGCAAGTATGCTATTGGCTTGCCGGCGGCTCTCATGTCAAATCACTTGGCTTGGAAAATACTCCAAATAATTATGCTTTTACGGGTTATTTTGGAGATGTCATAATAACAATGCTTCAGGCTTGCAAGCAAACCGGTGACCAAAAATATTGTGAAGTTGCAAGAAATTTAGGCTTAAATTACCTGCATGCTGCACAATTTGACGGTTTGAAATTCACAGTTCCACCAGGAAAAGCGTTCTCATATGTAATGGAAAACGGAACCCCGATGCCTAGAATGACCGAAGGCGGAATTAATGGATTGTGGGACGGATTTGATGCCACTAGAGCTACTACAATTTGCACAGCAAACTATTATGCGAAATCCATAAAATTTGAAATGCCTGAATTAGATAATTATTGCAGAATTTGGGGTGAAAAATATATGGGGGACATTAAAAAGGTACCGACTCAATATTACCAGAATGGGACCGCTTTGAATTATCAATCTGGATATTATGCGCAAGGATTGCAGGCAGAATTTTTGATGGGGTATGATTCATCCTTGTTACAGCAAGCACTTGACAACTCTATCAAAAAACATTATAATCCCTCGACTAAAGTGTGGGATAACGAGAATTGTTACGGCATTTATACCAAGGCATTTGCTGTAAGGGCCCTTGGGATAGGAATTGGGAGAGATTTAACAATATCTGATAAAAATATGTCAGCAATAGTATCTTATAATTTAATTCCAATACCAAATTTAGTCAATAATTCCAATTTGACTATTAATCAAGAAATTGTAATTGGCCATAACAATACAAATAAAATCATTAATTCCAATACAACTCCCGATATTAACTTTTATTCAACTGAAAAAAATCTAACAAGTAATAAAATTAATTTGACAAATTCGAATTTGCAGATTAAATCTCTTTCAACTAAAAAAAGAATATCTGAATTCGAGAGCAACTGCATTGTAAACGGCAAAGAATGCAAGATTAAAAGCGACACAACAAAAGGGGTTTGCAGGACGTTAATTTATAAAACTACAAGCGAAAATATACAAGTGCAGGCATGTGAGAAGGATAATGGCCATGTTGAGGTTTACAGGCAAAAAGCACCAACAGGTGTTATCTTCTCCGCATGCATTGCAAAGGGATGCGTCAATAATATTTATGGGTTTGCCAGGTTTTTAGCAAACTAAAATTCAATAAATTCTGGCCTAATTTTGGGAAAAGTATATTAATAGCTTTATTGTCTATATTATTATGAAGCCAAAAATAAAAAAATCCGAGGAAGAGTGGAAAAAAACCCTGACGCCCGAGCAATATAATGTTTTAAGGCAAAAAGGAACCGAAAATCCATATACTGGCAAGTATGACCAGCATTTCAAAAAAGGAAAGTATGTATGCGCAGCCTGCGGAAACAAATTATTTGTTTCAGATGCAAAATTTGATGCAGGCTGCGGATGGCCTAGTTTTTCTGCCCCTATATCCAAAGAAAATGTTTCTGAGCAGGAAGACAACGGCCATTTTATGAGGCGTACGGAAGTCATGTGCAAAAATTGTGGTGGTCACCTGGGGCATGTTTTTAATGATGGCCCAAATCCAACAGGACTAAGATACTGCATAAATTCTGCTTCGCTTGATTTTAAGGAAAAGAAATAAGTCAAATTACATTTATTGCTAAGGTTGCGTTTCTTGATATTGAAGCGGTTTTTGCAAAGCATTGGACTGTGTATGCTCCGGCTGCCTTGAATCTATGGAATACATCCTTGTTTGCTGAATTCAATTGCTTGTCTCCATCGCTAAAGAACCAGTCATATGAAGTTGGCACAAATCCGGTTGCATTGCAAACGATTACATAATCCCTGCCTTTTGGATAATATTGTTTTACGTAAAGATTCGCACTCGTCACATTTTTTGACTGGGTTTGATTTTGCTGGGTTAAATTAGTGCATATGGGGAAATTGGAGCTTTGAGCATTGCTGTTGTTTCCAACGCAGGCATCGCCTAGGCAAACCTGGAATGGAATTCCTTGAGCGTTTTGTCTGTAGACTTCAAATAAAGTCTTTGTAATATTGTCGGGCTTATCACAACCTTTAACATTCATGATATTTAGACCATCGGAGCAGATTAGGGTCCTGCAACTGTTTGAAAAAATGTCTTGAATTATCGTCCCCTGTTTACAGGTAGCAATAACATCTTTTACGGTGTTTGCGCAAGGACTTGTAACCAGTACATTTCCAAATTCCACATAGGTTGAATTTCCATCAATGACCGCAGGATGCCGTTGGTCTTTTGGAAATGTTGAATTCCATCTGGAGTAGAGTAATTCATAAATATTATAAGTCCCTGGTCCCAAGTTGGTGAATGAAAATGTGCCATCAGCAGCTGTCAAAGTTGAAGGTTCGCCTGAGTCATTGACTTCGTTATTATTATTGTCAAGGAAAATTCTCCAGTCAGACAACCCATTTTCTCCCTCGTCTCTTTTTCCATTTCCATTCGAGTCATTGAATTTAATGCCGGTTATTTGGCCTAGAATAGGGGGGATATCATCGTTTGTGATTGTGCAATATTTTATTTCTCCTGGATTTAAGACTATATTCCCATTTGTATCACAATCTTCTGAGAAACTTGGAGCATACAATTCATTTTCAGATTCTGTTATCGCATATTCGCCTGCCGGTAAGCTTAATGGCTGGCCGCTTATAATTGACTGCTGATTGACAAACAATTCAAAGTCTGAGACTTGTGCAGTTCCAGTGTCGTTATTTATAACTATTTTTGTTACTTTTAACGTTGCATTCCCTTCAGCAATATCATTATTAGTTATATTGCAGGTTTTATTTTCTCCAGTGGTTAGCACAACATTTCCATTTGAGTCGCAATCTCCGGAGAAAGTACTTGAATAGTTAACATTAATTGATTCAGTTACAATATATTCTCCTTGTGGTAAAATAACTGCCCCCCCATTTGATACTTGCGATTCATTTATGAATAAATTAAAATCAGAAGCAGCTCCTTTCCCCCCGTCATCATTTATTACTATTTTATTTACTGTTAAAGTTGAGTTTTGTACTGCAATATCATCATTTGTAATTGTGCAAGTTTTAACATCACCGGGCTCGAGAACTATATTTCCATTATCATCGCAATCTCCTGAAAATGCAGCAGAATAACCTGGCTGATTTGTTTCCGATACAATATATTCTCCAGGGACAAATAGATTTTCGTCTCCGCTATTTACTGTACTTTCATTGACAAAAAGCGGGAAATTATCCACAACTGATGTCCCCCCATTATCATTATTAACAATTTTAGTTATAGTTAATTTGGCTTTCTTTATGTTTGTAAAGGTACAGCTCATGTTTTCGCCGGCACCAAGTTCAATGGAACTTGGGCTGCTTCCATCTGAGCATTCTGACGAGCTAATCCATCCATCAGGCACTGCCTCAAAAATACCCCCATAGCTTCCTGCAATCAAATTAGGAAATAATTTTGAGCCGCCATTTGCCAGCGAGAATTCTGGAAAATTATCTCCCAAAAAGGAGAACTCTTGCTCTTCGGCAGGAATTGTTTTCTTGTATATTGTAACATTTCCAAATTTTATTCTATTAGTAATAATGAGGGAAATTTCATCTCCAGATCCAACGGTGATTTGAGCGCCATCTGCTGCATCTTCATCATAAGAGTAGGAATACAAATTAAAATTAGCGTCGGGCAATTCTTCTATTATATACGTTCCTGGAGGGAGATTTTCGTAAAGTACAGTGGTCGCTTTAGTTATGGTTCTTTGATCATTTCCATCCAGTGTAACAAAAAATTCATATGAAGATTCAGGGTCACCAAAATCTACATCCTTTTCAACTAATATAGAAGCATACTTGTAATTTCCAAAGTTAATATCCTCGATTACATCTCCATTCTTCACTTCCAATTCATACTTATATTCGTTCGGTAAAGTTTGCACCCAATCACTTTGATTGACTTCCCTAATGGTGTAGTTGCCTTCTGTCAGATTTGTAAAATTATACAGGCCATTGGAATCAGTTATTTTAGAAGGCTCGCCATCGTCCAGCACTCCATTGTTATTTAGGTCCAAGTATATTGTCCATCCTTCCAGTCCCAGTTCACCGTCATCCTTGACACCATTTCCATTTTCATCTTCGAACTTCATTCCACGGATTTCTCCTAATAGGTCATTGTTTGTTATAGTGCATTCTTTTAATTCTCCTATTCCGATAGTCCCCTCACAATTTTCAGATGCAATTCCTCCATATCCGCTTGGGCCTGATTCAGAAACTGTATAATCGCCCGCATCTAATGTTACAGTTGTTCCAGATAGATTTTGTCCAGGGAATGAGGCAGGGCTTGGATTTTCGCCAGTAACTGTCATTGTAAAGTCTTCTGGAAGTGCTTGACCGCCCTCATCATTATAAACTTCTTTTATGACTATGAGGGTGCCTGGCTGATCATCATTATGTATAGTACAAACCGCTGCTTGGCCTTCAGTAACAGTGACTGTTCCGTCTGCAGCGCAATCTCCCCCAATTGTACCTGTGTAACCAGAAACTGCAACTTCCGATATGGTATATTCCCCGGGAGTCACTTCATTTACTGCTTCATCTGTGACAGTATTATCGTTTATCTTCAGAACAAAATTTGATTCAATCAAAGTGCCGCCATTATCATTTATGACTGTCTTATTGACCAAAATTGTTGTGGCTGCGTCATTATTGGTAATAGTGCATGTCTTTGATGAATTTATTGTGACATTAATATTTCCATTCTCATCACAATCGCCGCCAAAAGTTTGTGCATACCCTTCAGAAGGATCTTCACTTACAACATAAGTGCCTGCTTCAAGAATATAATTTGTTCCTGATTCTGAACCTGCAGCAGGGCTTCCAGAAACATCGGCACCGCTTGAATTCTTGACGTGAAGATTAAAATCAGAAGCATCCAATTCACCGTCGTTGTCATTTACTACCTGTTTTATTACAGTTAAATTGCCAACAGCCAATAATGGCGTCATGCAAACCCTTGGGTCAGGAACCTGGCCACCATCTCCTGAATTGATTATGCCATTATTATTGATATCTACTTTACCATCATAAACATCAAAGCCAAAGAAACTGTCATTCAAATCATCGCTTCCATCAATAATATTATTTTCATCTATGTCTATTGAGCCATTAATAATACTAAATCCGTTGAAAGGACCTTCATCTTCGCTGTTTACGTCATTATCCCTGTTGATATCTAATCCACCACTTTTAATGTTTAAATTGTATCGGTCATTGTTATTTTCATAAGAGTTCTTCCTATTTCTGTCCCCACCAGCTGAAATATTGCCGAAATCTCCCGATGTGTCCTCTTCGTTTACATCATAAATAACAACACATACAAATCTTGGCAATGCTTCAATGGTATGGCTGTCAGTGTAAGTTCCATTGCCTGTGCACGGGCTTAAAACGTGTACAGAACCTGATTGATTGCCGTCAAGGCTTCCGTTAACTAGGGTCAGTGGGTTGCTTCCATTCATGAACAAAGAAAATCCAACCCGATCAATATCTGAACATGATCCCATTTTGTATGTTCCGCTCACATCAAGCCTTTGGGTGATTGGGTTATAGACTGCATTTATAGAATCAGGATAACCTATGTGGTCAGTAGCTTTAGCCTGTGTTGAAAAAGCTGTAAGGCTAATAAGAGAAAAAATTATAAAAGTGAATATATTCTTAAAACTAACCCCCTTTTCACTTAACAAACTACCGCCCCCTTTTTAATAAAAAATTTAATATTTTGAGGTTCTATATAAATATTCCTAATTCATGAAAATTTTGTCAACTATAAGTGACAATTTTTCTTAAAATTTTTATGGTATTATTCTAATAATTTTCAAATAAAAAGAATTACATTGGTGAAACAGATAAAAACAAAAATAATTCAAAAACATTTAATATTTATGATAA
Organism: Candidatus Nanoarchaeia archaeon; assembly: GCA_035288865.1. Classification (GTDB taxonomy): domain Archaea; phylum Nanobdellota; class Nanobdellia; order Woesearchaeales; family GW2011-AR4. Next base: position 23,329 of record DATDZA010000022.1, on the reverse strand, counting down.
TCAAAATGATATTATTTATTGTAATATCTTTTAATTTCTCCTTCATAATGAAAAATTATTTAAACAAAAACAATATCTCAAGCTGAAATGGTTCCGACAAAAATGTTTTTCACAAAAGGAGTTGGGATGCACAAAGACAGGCTTGCATCCTTTGAAGCAGCTTTGAGGGATGCTGGAATCGAGAAATTCAATCTTGTCTATGTATCAAGCATTTTGCCTCCAAACTGCAAGATAATCACAAAAGAAGATGGATTGCTTTTATTAAAGGCAGGCCAAATAGTTTTTGTTGTGATGGCGCGAAGCGAAACTAATGAGCCCAACAGGTTAATTGTATCGTCGGTTGGAGTTGCCATTCCATCAGACCCAAGCACTTACGGCTATTTGTCAGAACATCACGGATACGGAGAAACAGCAAAAAAAGCCGGAGATTATGCCGAAGACTTGGCTGCTACAATGCTTGCAACAACCCTTGGGCTTGAATTTGACCCGGATCAGGCATGGGAGGAAAGGGAAGAATTATACAAGCAATCCGGCCTGATAATTAAAACTCGCGAAATAACACAATCCGCAGAAGGCCACAAAGACGGGTTGTGGACAACTACAATTGCGTGCGCTGTTTTGATTGAGTAAATAGAGATTTTAAACTGTTTAGGTATATTGATCAAACAATGCCTGCGGGTCTTGCCCACTCCATTGACCAAATTCTACAAAGCTCATCCACCAATTTTGATTACACCTGAGTGACTTATTACCATCCCAAACGCCGGTATTTCTTCTTTCAATTTCATGGAATGAATCGAAAGCGCAAACTTGCCCAGTTGATCTGCAAATATAAGCTTCTGTGTAACCGTTTGGTATGGGGCAATTAACATCTCCTGCATTACTTACATTGAATGATGGAACCTCTATCGAGCCAGTCCAAGGGTTGGCATACGAGCTTCTACTTGTTGCAATATCTTCATAATACTCATGATAATACATTGGTTTAACTATGGAAGGACAAAAGGTGGAAAAACTTCTATCGGGAATCGGAAATACATTTATGATACTCTCTTCTTTAACAAAAAATCTCGTTACATTCCAAACTATATCGTTAACATCAAAACCAGGTAGATCAAATACCCATAATATATCTACTGACTCAAAACCAACCGAATCGCATGTCAGATTAAATCTTCCTTCTCCAAGATACTCTTGTTCAAAGAATGTCCATGTCCAATCAGTATCCTCCCATGGCTGATCGCCGACCTTAACTCCTCTAAGATCCATTACATTTTCCACTATAAGGCTTGAAGAGATTTTATGTGTTTCATTAAATGCAACACACATTGTTGTAAAGTTTCCATCCTTTATGTAAGCATGCATCATGTCATTTTTTTTGTGTGGGACGCCATCTAGTATTCTTGTAGCGTTGCGTATTTCTGTTCTTTGTCTTTCTTCAAACCACCATATGTACCCTTCTGGCTCTAATCCTTCAACTTCACACTCAAAAATTTTATTATGATCTTGGGTCTTGTTCGATAATACAACACGAGCAGTTGCTTCATTTGCTCTTTGAAAAGTATCTTCAACGATGAAAATGTTATCAAAATGGGATTCTACAATATATCCGGAGCTTTCAATGATTATCTTGGTTACCCTGGTGGCATTCGGGACAATATCCCTAATTCTAACTGTTTCGCCATTATGCCATGTGTTTTTTTCAATTTTTTTATTCTGACCTACTCTTTCTTTTGAAGTATATTTGATGTGAATCAATTGTGCATTAGTCGGCGTTTCTACTTCAAGCAAAACCCCGGCTGGATAGCAATCTGAGCATTCGCCTAAATCCTCAGCAGCTATGAAAACATCGAAAAGAAGTTTAGTATCATCACTTATTGACACATTAATAATCTGCTTCATAGACACTTTTCCTACCTGTCCAACCTCACCCTCAAATCTTAATTTTTGATATCCATCAATTGCATACCTATCCATTAGTCCATTACCATCTCCGGATGTTTCCCACCCTAATGGCCATGGTTTATAGAAAGTTTCAGAGAATAGTATAAGTGAATCAGGAGTGGAAACTGAATTTGTGCTTTCTGTAAATAATTCAGCTCCGATGGTCGGTAAAGATTCGATGCATTCATCGCAAGGTTCAGGATTTGTTCCAGTAATGCTAAAATTGAAAATACTTTTTTCAACTGAATTATTTTTGTGAAGATTAAAGGATATTGAATAGTTTCCAGCCCTGTCCAATTCACCTGCACCAAAAGGTTTTTTGCCGATTGTTGCAAAAATCGGATAAGTGCCAATAGTTCCAGCAGGAATTATCAATCCAGCGGGTGATCCAGATATACCTGTATCTCTATTTTTCCAGACAAATTGGACTACTGCATCAACATCAATCGGGTTTTCAAAGTTATATTCAGTTTCAGCCCTTATCACTTCATTTCCCACAGAATAATCATCAAAACTAAACATGTAGGGTTCTGCTATATGAAACGTAGGAGCATTCCTTTTTACATCTTGATCTGCCAAAAATGGTATCCCTGGCGCATTAAACAGGGAAAAATCAAGCAAAGGTCCTTCAATTATTGTTGTATGGGATTCTTTTGGGTCCGTATTAATTTCTAAACATATTGGATAAGCGGTGCTTCTTAAGAATCCATGCTCCCATATACATTGGTTGCCAATGCATAATGTGGGGATAATACCAGATTTTTCTGTTCTGTACATTTCAAAGTATTTTCGATTATTTTCTCCTGGTTTATTACAGGCTTTGACTGTAATACTTCCATTCTTGCCCGAGCATTGTGTGATTCTACATCCACCGCTTATAATATCAAAAATTATTTGACTACTACAATTAACTGGTAGATCGTATAAATTATCATAACATTCAGGGATTGTTTGATTAGAATCATCTATTATTTCATTCTTGCAAAAATTATCACACCCATCTCCGTTGATAGAATTACCATCATCGCATTCTTCTTCATCCTCTTTTATGCTATTTCCACAAATTGGTCCTGTAGTACTATCTTCACATTTAGAATAGTTACTGCTTCTAGCAAAGCCATTTCTTGAAATACATGTTGAACCAAGGCATATTTCTATATTTTCAGAAACACTCTGTTTATACATCTCAAAATAACTCGGAGGATTTTTTCCATCAGGTTTATTACATGCCATTATTTTGAGGTTATTATTGGAACTGCTGCAAACTATTATCCTGCAAACACCATTAGTTATATCTGATATTATTTCTCCGCCAGAACATGAAGCTGAACTATCTCCGATTGCGTCGATGCACGATTTTTCTGTTTCATCTGTAGAATTAGTTTTATTTTGAAGATCATCATCTTGAATACATATGGGAAAATCCGTGCTTTTTGTATACCCATTATCTGAAATACATGTTTCTAGAAGGCAAATATTAAACTTAGTATTTCCAGAAACTTCTTGATTATACATTTCAAAGAAATTTTTGTTGCCTTTGTCAGGCTTATCACAAGCAAGAACTTTAATCCTATCTGAATTGTTAGTACATACTATCGTCCTGCAAGAACTCCCTAAAGTAGATTGAACAAGACCACCATGGCAAACTGGATTAATATCAAGAGCGCTTGAATAACATGTTTCTGCAAATGATGTAGTTAGCGATATAATTACAATGAGTAAATATAAGCTTAAAAGCTCAGTTAATCTAGTGTGATTTTTGATATTTCCACTAATGTAAAGAAGAGCATATTGGTATTTAAATATTCTCATTAAAAAACTAATTAATAATCATTCAACTTTCATCCTTTCATCCTTCATTGTCCTAAGAATGAACTTTGTTTCGGTTCTTTCTACGAATTCATAAGTCTGTATTTTCTTAAGAAAGCTATCCATCTGCCTTGTCGATTTGAACCTTGCAAGAATTACAGCATCAAATGCGCCTGTTACATCATAGACGGCAAATACATTCGGGTTGGTTGCAATCTTTTTTTCTACTTCAATCAATTTTCCTTTTGAAATCCTAACTTCTATCATGACTTCAATATCATATCCGATTTTTTCGTAATTAAGATTTGAGGTATACCTGTTAATTATCTTGTTTTCCTCCATATCATTTAAATGGTGCATGACTGTTGCAACAGAAACATCGACTTTTTTAGCAATCTGCCTTAGAGAAAGCCTTGAATCATCAATTAGGATATTCAATATTTTTTTGTCAGTATCTTCCAATTCCATGATAATCACTGAAACTAAATTTATAGTTATTTTCAATATTTATTTGTTTATTATATATCAATCTAATGTATATAAATTAAACATATATTTAAATCATTCTATAAATACTACACTTTTGTTTAATAAAAGCTCAAGAAGATATATAAACAATCAATAAACTCTACTACACTAAGTTCTTAATTAAATAATAAAACTGGGTGTCCAAAATTAATAATTTTTGGACCTCCTCATATATTCGGAGGTGTACAAAATGAGTTCAACTGAAATTTTGGAAGTTATTAAAAAAGAGCCCGGACGCAGCTTAAAAACAGATTTTGTTGAAACCTTAAGGAGAGATTTGGAAAAAGTAAAGTTTGTTGACTTGAAATTTACCGATATGCCGGGAATGTGGCAGCATTTTACTGTGCCGATAACTGAATTGACAGAAAATTCTATTTCAAACGGCTTTGGCTTTGACGGAAGCTCGATTAGGGGATTCAAGAATATTGATGAAAGTGATATGCTTTTGGTGCCGGATTTGAAAACTGGGTTTAGTGACCCATTTTCTGCTTCAACTGTTAGTATAATTGGAAACGTTAAAGATCCTGAATCTGGCGAAATGTATTCTAGAGACCCGAGATATGTAGCAATAAAAGCAGAAAATTATTTGAAAGAAAGTGGGATTGCGGACACTGCATATTACGGGCCGGAGCTGGAATTTTTTATTTTCGATAGCGTGAGGTTTGACCAAAAAGAAAATTTTGGCTATTATTATATTGATTCGAGCGAAGGCGCTTGGAATTCCGGCGCAGAAAATAACGGAAACCCGAATTTGGGATATAAGCCGAGATTTAAGGAAGGGTATTTTCCGGTTGCTCCGACAGATTCATTGCAAAATATCAGAAATGAAATTGTTGAGACTCTGATAAAGTCCGGGATTGGCGTTGAGTGCCATCATCACGAGGTTGCCACTGCAGGACAATGCGAGATTGATTTGGGCTATGCCCCTATGCTAAGAATGGCAGACCAGGTTATGATGTATAAATACATAATAAAAAATGTTGCGCGAAAACACGGAAAGACTGCAACTTTTATGCCAAAGCCTTTGTTTAACGACAATGGAAGCGGAATGCATACTCATGTCAGTTTCTGGAAGGGCGGGAAAAATATATTCTATGATAAGGACGGATATGCCTTGATAAGCGACACTGCGCGGCATTACATCGGAGGCTTGCTTGAGCACGCTCCAGCTTTGTGCGGGTTGATAGCGCCGACAACAAACTCTTATAAAAGATTAGTTCCGGGATTTGAGGCGCCTGTAAATCTTGCTTATTCAAAAAGAAACAGGAGCGCTGCAATAAGAATCCCAACTTACTCTAAAAATGATAAAGCTGTCAGAGTTGAATTCAGGACTCCAGACCCGAGCGCGAATGTTTACCTTTGTTTTGCGGCAATTGCAATGGCAGGCATCGACGGAATAAAAAGAAAGCTCGACCCCGGAGAGCCAACGGATGGAGATATCTATCATATGAGCAAAGCGGAACTTGCAAAAATAAAAAGCGTTCCGGGCTCTTTGAAAGAATCTATTGATGCTCTTGAGAATGACCACAAATTTTTGCGTGAAGGGGATGTTTTTACGCAGGATTTGATTGAAACATGGATTGATTACAAACGAACAAAAGAAATTGATCCTGTAAGATTACGGCCTCATCCTTGGGAATATCAGTTGTATTTTGATGTTTAGATTATAAATTGTAAAAATATAATCTCGAGAATTAGAAAAAAATTTGTAACTGCTCAGATACACATTATAACACTTCTCAACGAAAAATATATAAATATACAATTATTTCTATTATTTTATGAATAGAACCAATCAGATAGCAGCAGCGGGTCTTATAGCATTAATGGCAGCGTGCGCTTCAAAGCCGGGTGTTCAAACAGCTAAAATTCCTGAGAGGGGCGTTGCAATTTCTAGCGAAATGTTGGAAAGATGCCAAACAGAAATAACTAATTTGGTAGCTGAATTGTCACAAAATTCAAATGCAATTAGTACTAAGGTTAATATTCCAAGTGCTGAATATCTTTCTTGCTTTAACAAGGGATTATCTGGACAAATTGGTGAGAGGCAATATAAGTTAGTGCCAACTGATAATCCTAGAATTTATGATTTAATAGTTTATCAAAAATAATTTCTTATTTTTGTATTCTTCAAAAACATTTATAAAACAAAGTAGATAAGCTCGCTTTAATGAAAAAATTATTTGTATACACTGCACTAGCTTCTATGTTATTAGCAAGCGGCGCAAGAGCAAGTTCTGATTTTTTTCAAACAAAAAAACCTGCGGCAATTAGCCAAACTGTAGATCTTGAAGAAAAATTAAAGGGCATGAAGGATCATGATGGAAGCGAATTGCTTTATGATACTGATATAGAAAAGCTAAAACAACTAGGAATAAGTTTGGAAGAAACCGTAAAAGTAGCATCTGTTCAAAAAGATGGCAACTCAATTTTTTGCGGTCCTTATTTAATAGAATATATGCAAAAAGGAGGAACTTATAAGGCACTATTAAAGTTAAATAATCCAAATAATGACAGAGGAAAACTTGTAATTACAGATGTAAGAATAGATGACGAAAGCGCATTATCCGCATTAAAAGGTAGAATATCTCAAAAAGCGTGTGACCCTTCCTTTGTGGAAGGGATTAAAGGTATACTGGGCAAAGATTACAAGCCCGTGTACGATAGCTGGGACATAAACTTTCTTTGCAATAGGATATCTGTTTCGCAAGCGCGCTCTTATGCAGAAGAAATTCTAACCAAAAAGGGCTATCCGTTTTTTAATGCAGAAGAGCTTATGAATTATTTGGCTGCCAAAGGAACATTAGGATATGCAAGAAATTTTACAAGAAATTTTGATTTAAAACCAAGAGATTTAATTGAATTGAAAAGATTTAACGTAGATTATGGAAAATTTAGCAAATTCATAAAAGAAACCGGATTAGATGCTTCTATTGCATCATATTATTTTGTTTTAGGAATAGATAGTAAGGCCAAACTTGAATTTACCGATACAGAAAAACCAAATGCGCTGATAGTCTATGGAATCTATGATCCTGATGGCGCTATGAGAAATTCTGTTGAAAGAGCAATTCTTGAAACATTAAGTGGTTCTTTTGATCGTAAAGTTTTAGTAGCAAAGGAAGAGGGAGAAGTTTATGAAGCTATAGAAAAAATACCCAACATAATGTTGCTTGGTTTAAATGGCCACGCTACAGGGGATGGCGTTGCTTTAAGTGCAAGTGAAGATGATCAGTACGCCATTAATAGCTTAGATTTAGAATTTGGAAATTATCTTAGAAAATTGCATCCGTCTGCTTCAATTTATGCTATTGCATGCCTTGGTGGTGAATTCTCTAAGTATGTTTCGAAGCAAGCAGAGCAAAGAACAGTATTTTCTCCCGATGGTTATATGAATTCTAATGGAATAAGAATTGAATCTACTGTTCCATTTAGGATAAGATTTTTTGAAAATAGTGGAGAAGTTACTGTTATTTATAGGGGAGGGGAACAAATAACTTTCCCATTTTTGAAAGCCCAACAAAAAGTTAAAAAGTAATTATTATCCCAAATCTTTTTAAACAGTTTAGAATACTTTTATTCTTATGAAAATAGTAATGTGCGCTGGAACTTTTGATATCATCCACCCGGGCCATTTATATCTTCTTTCTGAAGCAAAAAAATATGGAGATAAATTAATAGTTGTTGTTGCAAGAGACGAGACCTCTGAAAAGATGAAAGGGAAAAAACCATTGCATAATGAAAAAGAAAGATTGGAATCAGTAAGAACTTTAGAAATTGTTAATGAAGCCGTTCTTGGAAAAAGCGGAAGCATTTTTGATATTGTCGAGGACATAAATCCAAATGTAATCTGCCTGGGATATGACCAGAAAGTTCTGAAGCAGGATTTGGATGATGAATTGAAAAAAAGAGGAATCAAAGCAGACGTGATAAGGATTGGATCTTATATGCCGCATTTGTATAAAAGTTCGAAGATGGGAAAATGATTTAATTATATAATAATTATTAGAAGACTCATTGAACAACTTCAAAATGGATATGAGTTGCGTACATTAACTTTCCCCTATCGTCCATAATTGGTAAATGTGCATTAACTGGCTTGTCATTATCTCTCAATTTAGAATAGGAAAGAAGATTAAAAAAATCTATCCCTGGCCAGACTTGCCTTGTATCTGCTTGCATAACATAAGTTTTTCCTTTGGTGACTTGCTCTGGTCCAATCCAACTATCAGTGGCCAGTAATGTTGTTCCTTTTGTTAATTTTAATGCATCTTCTAATCTCATTTTTCTTAGATAATGGAAATATATTTATAAAATTATCGAAAGCAATGCACGGTTTTTATCTAGACTGATAAATAAGAAATTTACATTTTAGCCGAAGAAAATTTTTCTGACAACATTAAACACAGTTCCATTTAATAAGTGCTAAATATGTTAAAGCGAAGTTTTTTATATTTAATTTAATTACCATACAAATGAGTCCAGTTTATCTTATTATCTTGTCAATAATCGGCTTTGCTGTTTCGTTTTACATATATTACTCCAAGAAATATAATAAACCATTATACTGTCCAATAGGGGAAAATTGCGATGATGTCATCAAAAGCAAATATGGAAAAACCTTTGGCATTGAAAACTCAATTCCCGGCATGGGATTTTATTTTATTATTGTCATTTATGCTGTAGGGCTGCTCTCAAATCGAAATATATTTAAAGAGATTGTCATTTACTATTCTTTAGTGGGGATAAGTTTAGTTTCAGTTTTATTTTCGCTGTACTTGACTTATATTCAGAAGTTTGTTTTGAGGAAATGGTGCTATTATTGTATTATTTCAACGATTTCCTCGATATTGATTTTTGTTGTGATTATTTATGGCTAACATATACAGATTCAGGCAGTGGTCGTTGACATTACTTAGAATTACTCTTGGATTTATTTTTGCATACCACGGTTACCTAAAGCTTTTTGTTCCGGGCGGCTTTAACGGAACTATTGTGTTTTTTACTTCAATAGGGATTCCGTTGCCTCTTTACTCTGCGCTTCTTGTTTCAATTGTTGAATTTGTAGGGGGAATCTTTTTGATAGCCGGATTTTTGGCAAAATGGACTTCAATGGTAATTATTATAGATATGCTTGCCGCTCTCTTTAAAGTTCATCTTAAGAATGGATTTTTAATAGTCCATGGTGGCTACGAGTTTGTTGCAACGCTCATTGTTGCGCTTGTGGTCATATTGCTAAACGGGCCAGGAATTCTGTCGTTGGACAGGGCCGTTTTTGGTTCAGAGGAAGAAACAGAAGAAGAGTCGGACAGTGAAACCAAAAAAAGTCAGGGAAGAAAATCGCGAAAAAGGGCTAAAATTAAGGATTTTGAAGGAAATGGTATCGTATCTCCAACTGGCATAACCAGAGAAGAGGGTTACCTTTATTTTGTTGATAAAAGCGGCGACGTATCAAGAGTCCGGATGGCAAGAAAGGGCCAAAGGACAAGCAAGAAGCATGAATTAATTGCTAAGCTTGGAATAAAAAGAAAAGAGGGATATTTGTATTTCGTTGACAAGAACGGCGATGTAAGCCAGGCTAAAATGGCGAGAGGGCAGTAAAATGGCAATAAGACCTATAGATTCAGAGTCAGTGTTACTATTATATAGGTTGTCTAATATTGGTCACATTAAACACGGTCAAACTTTAAGTGAGGAACGCTTAGTAATTGATAAAAGGGTTCCATTTAAAGCCGGAACTATAGTTGTTAGTGAAGAAGCACGCAAAAGAGATTATTATTTTATGGGGAAAGGATATTCTGAATTCGAGGTACTTCCTGTTAATGGAACAAGTGTAAGTGATTATCCCGGAGACAGGTACGGCTCTAATGAAAGAATGTTTCAAGCCACTGTCTTGGGAACGATAATGGATGAAAATACATTAAAATTATTGTACGCCTCATCAGTTGAACCCAATCAAGTTACAATGAATTCAAGAGGAATTCCGATTGTTCATAAAGTTAGTGTTGTTAGCCTTGATGACGTAGTTGATTTTCATGGGTTAATTCCAAAAAAATAAAAAATACAAAATTAAAAACAAAAATGCCAGAAAACAAAAGCGTTTGGGAAGATATGGGGCAGAGGGACATGACTTTGCTTTATAATTTAAGATTCTGGTCTTTGACACTCTTAAGGGCATTTATTGGAGTTTTGTTTGCTTATCATGGCGCATTAAGATTGTTTATACCAGCAAATTTGGCCGGCTCAATTTTATATTTTACTCAAGTTGGAATCCCTTATTCCAAATATGTGATTTACATCTTCGCAATTATCGAGCTAGCAGGCGGGATTTTGCTGTTTTTGGGATTATTCACAAGATGGTCAGCATTTGTTTTGATGCTTGAAATGATTTACATATTTTTTCAGGTTCATGTGAAGAACGGCTTCCTTGTGGGGAATAACGGATATGAATTTGTCCTGCTGCTGACATTTGCACTATTATTTGTTTTTGTTAATGGCCCCGGGCATCTTGCACTGGAAAAGATGTTTAAGGGAGAATAAACAAGAGGAAGTAAAAATGAGAGATATAGGCGTCGTGACAAATTCTGCATTAAAACCCTTAAGCTCAGAAAGGTGGACTCAGAGCCGTGAGGACGTTTACTCTATTTTGGCTGGCCCCTATATTGTCAGTATACATAAGCCAAAAGGATGTATGCAGTTTGGCATGGAACCTACTGGTAATAATAGAACTTGGAGCATATTTGACGTTGACGCTTCACTTCTAATAAAACAGATTGAGCCACCTCCAGCATTTCTTCCAAGGCCGCCAGAGCCGCATTACCTGCACGTTTTGGATGCGCAATTTCATAATGAGAGATTCTTATTTGGTACTGAATATCACCCACCATATTCTGGGCAACGAAGAACGAATGTCATCGATATCCGGAATTATATTACAGTTGAAATTGGACAACATCCATTAATCCTATTTGGAAAAACAGGATTGCCGGAAGACTATAGGAATGCAGTATTTGCTATATTGTAATAGCTAATTCAGAATAATTTCTGTCTTCGTTTTTTTCTGCATTCGGTATTTGTCAATAACTACATGCCCGCAGTAGTTGTCCTCAAATATGACTGACATTTCTTCAACAACCATCTGTTTCTCGAACAACGGGCAGTTTGTAACCAAAGTGTCAGCATATCCGCCCTCAAATCCGATGTGAAAGCCGTATTTGATTGAATCTTTTTTTAATTGCGGAAAATTATCTTTTGTTATGTTTTTTCCCAGCCATTCCTTTAATCCGTCTGAAGCAATCTGGGTAACCATTATTTCATATCCTTTGTCCAGCATCTGCTCCATTACTAAATCATGCTCCTCTCCGGCGTGAGATGCAAAAACATCAATATTAAACTGCCTCAAAGCATTCTGTATGCTTTTAAGCTGTGTTTCCTGCAAGCCCGTTCCTCCAAGAACAACAGCATCCACTTTCATTTTTGATCGATTCTTTTCTACAACCTTTTTTACAATATCCGCCTCTTTCACCGGGTCAGCCACCCTGCATGAAACGTAGAAATGAGGAATTCCAAGCTGTTTTGCAAATTCTTTTGTGTGCTCAACAGTTGCATAGTGGAACAAAAAACAGTCTTTCCTTGTTGGCTTTACTGAAATCAGGTATTTTATATTCCAGCCTTTGTCAATAGCTTGCTGGATAGCAAAAGTTGAATCTTTTCCGCCTGAATAGAGAATTGCTACGTCCATGAGAATAGGATAGTTAGGCGATTTATAAAACTTTCTTTAAATCATTTTTTATTTTTTTGTTATGTTTGTATTGAAACGCTTTAATCCCAATCAATCTTGCCATAACTATAAATTCAGGAATATCATCAAAATAAGCGCAATTCCAGGGATAGGTTCCTGATTTTTTAATTGCTTCAATAAAAATTAATGGATTTGGCTTTCTCATTCCCAATTTATATGATAAAACATAATCATCAAACAAACTAATTATTTTATACTTTTTTCTTGCATATTCATACTGCCATTCATTTGTGTTTGACAATAAAACAAGCTTTATTTTTCCTTTTAGAGATTTTATTATTTTTTCAACTTCCAAATTTCTGGTAAAAATATCGCAATAGCATTTTTCAAATTCCTTAACGGTTATTTTTAATCCTAAATCTTCCACATATGTCTCATAAAAATGTTTTGAAGTTATTTTTCCCATTTCAAAGGCCTTTCTTGCAGAAGAATTTTTGTAATAATTTTTAACTTCATCATATGAATATTTTCCGCAGGAAGACCATTTCTTAAAAGTGCGCGTTTCATCAAATTTTATAGTTACATTTCCCAAGTCAAAAATAACACATTTAATCATTTAATCAAATTTATTCATTCTCTTTAAAAACATTTTTAAAGCAAAAGATAATCTTTTGAACTATGGATTGCCAAAAAGTAAGGGAATTAATTGTAGCAGGAATTAAAGATTATTTTACGACACACAATTTCAAGAAAGCAGTTATAGGACTAAGCGGCGGGATAGACAGCACTGTGTGCGCGTATTTAGCAGTGGAAGCTGTGGGAAGCGGCAACGTGACTGGAATATTTATTCCTGATCACATAACCTCCTCACAAAGCCACGATGATGCGCATGAAGTAGCAAAAAGGCTTAACATAAAAACGCATACAATTGAGATTCATGATATTGTAGATTTCTTTAAGAAATTAGATGTTCAATTCAATTCCAAAAGCGAAATTCCTCTTGCAAATTCAAAGGCAAGAGCAAGAATGATGATTCTATATTATTATGCAAACGTCGAAAACACATTGGTTATAGGGACTTCGGATAAATCTGAAACAATGCTAGGCTACGCAACAAAATTCGGCGATAGCGCTGCTGACATAGAGCCAATCGGCGAATTGTGGAAGACCGAAGTAATTGAGTTTGGAAAATTTTTGAAAGTGCCGGAATCAATAACGAGCAAAAAACCCTCGCCTGAATTAATGCAGGGAAAAACTGCTGATACTGAACTTGGGGCGGCTTATGAAGTCCTAGATGAAATTTTAAAGCTGCATTTTGAGAGAAAATTGAATGCAAATGAAATTATTAAGGAAGGTTTTGATAAAAAACTTGTTGAAAATATTTTTGAAAGAATTAGATTGAATGAGCATAAGAGGAAGATGCCGCCTGTACTGAAAATAGGATAGTATAATTTTAACTTCTTGGAATTACCATCTGATGTCTCAATTCTGGCGGAACAGGCAGAAATTCGTGATAATTCCCATCAACCTGGAAATTTTTGACAAAAGACTGTAAGCCCATGATGCCTCTTCTTAATCTCTGTCGTTCCACTTCTATGTGATCTGGGCTTTCATAAGGCACTATTTTTCCCTGCTTCATGAGTGTTAATACTGGCAAATTATCATATGGCTGAAAAACTGATTCAAGAACGTGATATGGCCGCGCCTCTTTAATCCACCTAATTGTTGTGTCGGTATTTTCTTCCCATGGAACAAAATTCTCTGGGGTTATATGGCCCTTTTTATAGAAGCCTTTGCCTAACACGCCTAATTGAACTATAACTTTAAGCCCAATTCTTCTGTTTCCAAGCGAATCATATTGAATTAAATTAGATGCGGTAAGTTTTCCATCGTAAGTTTCATTTTTTCCAAGTAGCTGTGAACCATCAGTATGTGCAGTTTCTAAACCTAAATATAACCTATTGATTAAGTATCCGCTTCCACTCAGCCTGTGAAAAAATTCTCTTGAATATCTTTTATCACCGAGCCTAACGTCTCCATTAGAATCTTCGGATAACTGCAAGGCACTTGGCGTGCTGATGAAAGCGCCTATCTTCTCAAGCCATGGGAAGTTTACTCTCATCAAAACTGCAGCATCAACTGATGTCAAATCAGTTTGGCCTAATCTGTAAAAAATATCTAGTCTTGCTATATCTGAAACATTGATAAAACCTTCATTCATTCTTTGCAAAGCCCTTTGTCCATATCTTTCTGTGAGCGCTCTCTTAACTGTAGTCAGATGCTGGATATATTGTGCTCTTGTATATGGCTGGAAAGGGGCATTTCTTTCCGGGCAATATAAACATGGTTTTCCGCAGCCATCTCCTGCTTTTGCAAATATTGTACGCGGCGATTGGTCCGGTATGATATCTGTTGAACTCTGAAGAGACTGGAGCAATTTAAATCTCGAAACAATTGCGTCGTAAGTCAAGGCTTGAAATTCTCCTGCTATACCCAGTGAGTCAGATGCTTCTACAGATCTTGCGCGAGCATAAGAATAATTTATGATTTGCTCAAGCAGCTGTTCGGGTGCTTTAGTTTTATCATCAATAACGCCGTTCACAGGCAAGTTGCTTCTGTGCAGGTGAAATCTGTGTTGAGGGTCCATTTCCACGACAGCTTCAAGACTCGGCCATTCATTGCCTGCCGCTATCTTATGGACACTCAGTATGTCGCCCGTAAATGCAAATTTGACTAATACACCATCATCTGTGAACATATGGAATTCTGGATCTCGTAATTCCGCAATTGCGGGAAGGTAGTAGACTTCTACTCTGTCAGATTTGAGAATCCACTCTCTAGGCAAATCTGGATAATATTTAGTACTTCTTGCGCGTCCCAGAAGTGGACCGAAACCCACTAAATCACCTTGCATTCAATTAAATTAGGGGTTTGATTTAAAAATAGTTTTGATTAAATTATTCTATTAGGAATAAATAGATTATAATTATATTTTAACAGCAAATTTATAAACTTCCTTAATTCTTTTTGTTTCTATGAAACGCGCACTTTTCATCGGCAGGTTCCAACCATTTCATAACGGGCATTTGCATGTCGCTACAGCTTTGTCTAAGAGATTTGATGAAGTGATTATTGGAATCGGAAGCTCACAGGAAAAAAATACTTCTCAAAATCCTTTTTCTTATAACGAAAGAAAAAACATGATTTCTAAAGCACTAAAAGCCAACAAAATAAAAAATTTCAAAATTTACCCAATCCCAGATTTGTATGATGATTTTAAATGGACAAATCACATTCTTAAAAATTTGCCTAAATTTGATGAAGCTTATTCCGGCAACGAATGGACGATAAAATGTTTTAAAAAACATAAAATAAAAGTGCACAAAATTAAATTAATCAAAGGAATCAACAGCACAAAGATTAGAAAGATGATCTCTAATTTTGGGAAATGGGAAAGATTAATTCCTAAGGAGATTGCTGTTTGGATAACGCGAAGGCATGGCGCTGGAGAATTAAGAAAAATATTAACGAATAAAAATTAAATTTTGAAAAAAATTCTTTTTGCGGATATTTTGTTTTGATTGATTAACTTCTTTATTTCCTTTGGATTTATAAACCAGGTTTATTAACCATCCCCTAACTTGGACTTATTTAGATTTTATTATCTTCCGAAAGTTTGCGTTTTCCTATGTCAAGATTCTCTAAGAAAAATTAAAACATAAATATGGAGATTTAGATTTCATAAACCCAGAATTTGGTAGTTTTGCATGTTTTAACAAAATAGAAAATACAAAAACTTAGATTTAGCAATATTTATATACTACTTAATAAAAGTTACACAATATTAACACTTTGGAGGTGTGAAACATGAAGTTGAAATTATTAGTTGTAAGCGTAATGCTGCTAGCGGCGTTCGCAGCAAATGTTTCAGCAATACAGTGGCAGGCATGTCCTTGGGCTGAGGTCGATTGTCTTAGGTGCGGAGGTAATTTTATTTATCCATACCAAGATTATGATGAGGATTACCGAATTTTTGAATGTGTTCCAGGGCCATATGGGTTCTACTACTTTTGGGGATCTGGATGCCGATATGATGGTGGGTACGGCGGTAAATGCGGTAATTGGTAATTTTTTATTTTTTTCTTTTTTTTTGGGATTAATTTTGTTTTTCTTTTAATGTGGTGATTCAGAAAAATTATAGTCAGGATTGACTTAAGAAAAAATTTGAAAACAATTCTTAGTAATTATCAGGTTGCAGTCAGAACAGCTTTTAGTCAGAAATTACAGGATTTAACCAAACACGTTATTAAGAAATCCTTTCTTGCTGTTTTTATCTTCTTTCTCAAAATCTTCCAGTAATTTTTTCTGCTTTTTAGTTAATTTTTCAGGAACAGAAATTATTACTTCAACATTTTCATCTCCAACATGATGGCTTCTCAAGTCAGGTATACCCTGGTTCCTCATCCTGAAAACCGTGTTGCTTTGCGTTCCTGATGGAATTTTTAATGAAGCTTTGCCTTTTAGTGTCGGTACTTCTATTTCTCCGCCTAAAGCAGCAATTGTAAATGGAACATGTACTTTTACATAAATATCATTGCCGTCTCTTTCAAATATCTTGTGCGGCTTCACGCTGATTACAACGTATAAATCTCCTGCCTCAACGCCCCGAATTCCCGCTTCACCCTCTCCTGTAACCCTAAGATTAGTTCCGTCATTTGCGCCGGCAGGAATTTTTATTTCTATTTTTCTTGTTCTCTGGACAATTCCTCGTCCGCTGCATTCGGAACATTTGCTTTTCATTATTTTTCCGGCGCCCCTGCATCTTGTGCAAGTGGATGTTGTCTGGAATATTCCAAAGGGGGTTCTTTGTGTTCTTGTACTTGTTCCGTGGCCATTGCATTCCGGGCATGTTACAACATCATTTGGGTTTTCGGCTCCAGTTCCTCGGCATTTTGGACACTGTTCTGCACGTGGAATGTTAATAGTTTTTGCTGCTCCGAAAGCCGCATCCTCCAGCTCAATTTCCATGTCATATCTTAAGTCAGAGCCTCTTTGGCGCCGCCTGCTTCTTCCCCCTCCACCGCCAAAAACATTTTCGAAAATGCTGTCAAAATCAAACCCAAAGCCCCCGGCATCTGACATAATATCAGAGAAATCAAATCCCTCAAAACCGGCTCCTCCGCCGCCTTGGAATTGGGGGCCTGCCGAGCCGTACTGGTCATACTGGGATTTTTTCTGCTCGTCCCCCAGAACAGCTGCCGCTTCATTAATTTCCTTAAATTTTTCAGTCGCATCAGAAGATTTATTCAAGTCAGGGTGGTATTGCTTTGCTAATTTCTTGTAAGCTGCCTTGATAGCTTCCTTTGATGCATTTTTATCTACTCCTAGAATTTTGTAATAATCTTTTTCTTTTGGCATTTTTAGTTTGAATTTTTAATTGATAGTTCTTATTTGATAAATTTTTCCTCTCCAGTAGATTTTCTCCCACAATTTTAACTATTTATCTTAAAATCTCGTAACTTAGTATTTTCTTTAATTTATCTGTATCGGGAACTAAATTTACCAATTCTGCTCCTGGAATCACTTTTCCGCCTGTTTTAATGTACTGCGAATATTGCCTTATGCTTTCTGCATCATTTAAATCTACTATATGGTTGACCATGAACCAAACGCTTAAATCTTGTCCATAATCTTTGCATTGGATTGAAGTTTTGCATTCTAAAGGTTTTACCTCATGGATTGTGCAACCTTTTTTATCGTCATAAAAAACACACTGGCCGTGAACTTTATTTTTCCCTCGTAATAATATTGGTTTTAATATTTTTTTATTGAACAATTCTTTTTCTTCCAAAAATTTTGTTTTTAATTCATTTTCTGAAATATTTAAAAATCTTGAAATGTTTTTTGAATCATCTCCGGCCAAAGCGCCGCTCCCGAATTTGCATCCGTGATTGCACGAATTGCACTGGCAGGGGGCTGCTAAATCCAATACTTCTTTTAATGGGGTAGCTTTAGTTATCATAAGATTTTGTTTCCCAATAATTCTTTTTCAATATCTTTAGTAAATTTTAACTCTTTTTCAACATCTTCAGTTTTATATCTTTGTTTTATATATTCAAATCTCTCGTCAATGCTCACTATTTTGTCGTTCTTGACCCTTTTATCGGAATAAAATATTATTTTTTCTTCCCAAGTTATTGGTGTAAATTCATCATTAAGGGAATATTTTAACCCATGTTTTTTAATTAAGTCAGCAACTTCAGGATAACCCAAAGATTTAATGTATTTAGCTCCTTCGATCTCATGCTCGCCCGGCTCAAGCTTCTTTATATCATGAAGTAATGCTGCGGCTGCAACTAAATTCCGATTAACTTTAATTTCTCTTTCTTCCAAAACACCACAAACTTTCAGCGAGAATTCGCAAACCTTCTTTGTATGGGCAATAATATTATGAGGGACTTTATTTCTTCTAAGTAAGTCTAAGCATTCCTCTTTTGTAGGGATTTTAATCATTTGTTTTTATGTATAGTTTTAAAAAATATCTTATGAAGTATTTCGGCTTATCATTAATTTGGCTGGCTTCAAGGCTTTTGTAATACGCCATCCTGTCATTGAACTTAATGTTTAGCAGCGGATAGCCATTCTTCTTAAGGATGTAATTTGCCAGTAACCTGCTTATCCTTCCATTTCCGTCAGCGAATGGATGTATTGATACAAATTTTAGGTGCACTTGAGCAGCAAGCTCCACAGGATTTAGTTTTTTGTTTTCCTTTTCATACCATTGAAAAAATTCTCTCAGCAATTTTGGAACATCTTCTGGATATGGAAAAACCGCTCGGCTGCCGGTAACAATAATCCTGTGCGGCCTTATTTTTCCTGCAATGTAATTTTTTGTATTTTTGAACATCATTTCATGCCATTTGTTTACAATTTCAAGAGTCAGCTGCCCTTTGAAATCAAGCATTGAGTAAAATGCCTCCCTATGGCCCTCTGCTTCTTTTACGTCTTTTAATGGCTTGTTTTTTGGGGTTATATTGTGAAGGAAAAGCCCTTTGGTATCATTCAGCGACAGGCTGCTTCCCTCGATTTTGCTTGAATCATAAATGAAATGCACCAAAAAATCCTCAACCAGCTTTTCTTTTTCTTCTTTTGGAAGCCTGCTTTGCTCTTTTTGATATTTGGATTTTATGCCTTTCAGCTTGCTGAAAACTGTCAGCCTCATCACTTCATATTCTAAATTATCTTTTAAGTCCCCTATATTGTATGGAACTTTTTTGCCAATGTACTTGCTCAATACTTTCACTTTCTTGCCTATCTTGAAGCTGTGCTCTACATAGTAATAGGTCTGCTTTCCTATTTTTCGCCTTTTTACGGTTGCCATATTAGTGCTTATACCTACTTTTTTATAAATTTTGTGTTTTTTACGAAAAGTAGGGGTAAGATTGAAATTGAATGTTTGTTTGAATTATGCAGTTCATTGGTTTCTCTTTTGCGGGGAGGTTCATATTAAAATTGTACCAATCCAAAACTTTTTAGAAAATTATAAATTGATATTATTAAAGCTATTACAGCTGTTGTGAGAGTTAAATCTTTATTTTTTATTTTCTCTAATTGTCTTAATTGTTCTAAACCATTTTTAGTTATAATGTGCTTAGAATTTCCATGTAAATCTATATATTTCCATTGGATCAAAGCATTTTCGACTTCTTCTGGAACGTGACCACTATAAAACCTTTTATCACCTTCTTTGTTAATAAAATTTATTCTTTCCCTTGTTACTGTTGCTAAAAAATCTAAAGCTTTGAATAATTTTTTGTCTAAATTATTAATTTTAATCACCTACTTTTTATTTCTTCTTTTTCTTCTCTTCATCCTTGACTTCGTAATCGGCATCCACTACATTGTCATCTTTTGCATGGGAATTTTCGTTTCTATTTCCCTCATGCACATTTTCGCCACCTTGCGGATGAGCTTGCTGGTACTGCTGTCCTGCTTTTTGATACAGCTCGGTAGTCATCTTCTGCACCAGTTCATTTACCTCAATCATTTTATTCTTAATTGAAGTTATGTCCTTCTCTGCCGGCTTCAGCAACTCTTTTAGTTCAATAATCTTGCCTTTGATTTCCTCAATCTCCTTTGCAGGCACTTTTCCTTCAAGCTCCTTGAACATTCTTTCGGTTGTGTAAGCGAGCGTGTCAGCTTCATTGATTGTTTCAATCTCCTCTTTCTTCCTTTTGTCAACTTCAGCAAATTCTTCAGCCTGCTTTTTCATTTTTTCGATTTCTTCGTCGCTCAATTTCTGGGCGGCAGTTATCTTAATGCTCTGCTCTTTTCCTGTGCCGAGGTCTTTTGCATTTACATGCAGGATTCCGTTTGCATCAATGTCAAAAGTGACTTCAATCTGCGGGATTCCCCTTGGTGCCGGAGGTATTCCCACCAAATCAAACTGCCCAAGGGCTTTATTATCGCTGAACATTGACCTTTCGCCCTGCCCGACCCTGATTGTGACTGCTGTCTGGTTGTCGGCTGCTGTGCTAAAAACCTGCTGTTTTTTTGTTGGAACGGTTGTGTTTCTTTCAATCAATTTTGTAAATACTCCGCCCAGAGTTTCAATTCCCAAGCTCAACGGGGTTACGTCAAGCAGCAAAATGTCCTTGACTTCTCCGGCAAGAACTCCAGCCTGAACTGCTGCGCCCATTGCAACACATTCCATTGGATCGACGCCTCTTTCAGCGGGCTTGCCAACATAATCTTCAACGAATTTTCTAACGATTGGCATTCTCGTTGGGCCGCCGACTAAAATAATCTTGTCAATTTGGTTTGCAGAAAGTTTGCAGTCTTTTATCGCCTGCTCCAGCGGATGCTTGCACTTTCTTATTATTGGGTCAATCAAGCTCTCCAGTTTAGCTCTTGTCAGCTTGAGAGTCAAATGCTTTGGCCCGTCGCTTGTTGCTGTTAAAAATGGCAGATTTATGTCTGTTTCAAAAACAGTTGATAGCTCAATCTTTGCTTTTTCCGCAGATTCCCTTAATCTCTGCATAGCTGTCTTGTCATTTTTCAAATCTATCCCTTCTGTTTTCTTGAATTCGGAAGCCAGGTAGTCCACTAGATTTTGGTCCATATCAGTCCCGCCAAGTTGAGTATCTCCGGATGTAGATAAAACTTGGAAAACTCCTCCGCCAAATTCCATTACTGTGACGTCCAGAGTTCCGCCGCCCAAATCGAAAACTAGAATTTTCAGTTCTTTATCCTGCTTGTCAACTCCATATGCCATCGATGCTGCAGTTGGTTCATTTACTATTCTTATAACTTCTAATCCTGCAATCTCACCCGCGTCTTTGGTTGCCTGCCGTTGATTGTCGTCAAAATAAGCCGGGACCGTGATGACTGCCTTGCTGACCTTATCTCCAAGAAATTCTTCTGCGTCTTTTTTTATCTTCTGGAGAATAAAGGCAGAAATCTGCTGCGGTGTGTATTCTTTGCTGTTGATATTATATTTGTAATTGGTGCCCATTTTTCTCTTGGCAGCCATTATTGTATTTTCAGGATTTGAAACAGCCTGCCTTCTTGCCGGCTCTCCCACTAAAATCTGGCCGTCTTTTGTAAATGCGACTACACTTGGAAATGCCTTTCCATAAGCTGTTGTTCCTTCTGCGCTTGGGATTATTGTAGCTTTTCCGCCCTGCAAAACTGAAGCTGCGCTGTTAGAAGTGCCAAGGTCAATCCCAATTATTTTTTCTTTTCCCATTTTATTTCTCCTCCGATTTTAATCAATTTTTTGATTTTTTATTTTTGTGAATTTTTGTTTTTAATCTTTAAATTTTCTTTATTTAGATTTATTTTTTAATCTCTGCTGAAATTTTCACTTTGCTGAACCTCAAAACTTTATCATTTAACATATATCCTTTCTGGAATTCTTCCAGGATTGTCCCTTCGGGCTTGTCAGACTCTTCTTTCATCAGTACTTCGTGCTTGTATGGGTCAAATTTTTCTCCGTCAGTTTTAATAAGCCTTAGTCCATGAGTCTCAAGCATTGAATAAATCTGCGCATAAATTAGTTTCATACCGTCAATGAATTTCTTGGGATCTGCCGTATTCTTTAATGCAATCTCAAAACCATCAATTATCGGCAAAATCTCTGCAATTACATCAGCATGGGCGTATTTTCTGAATTCTATTTTATCTTTGTCAATCCTCTTTCTGTAATTCTCAAACTCTGCCTGCAGCCTCTTTAAAGTGTCAGTCAGTTCTTCATTTTCTTTGATTAATTTTTCCTTATCAAACAAATTTTTTGAATCCGGAGTTTTTTTATCCGATGTGGTTTCAATAGTTTCTTTAACGCTGCTTAAATCAATACTTTCTTCAGATACTATACTTTTGTTTCCTTTTTTCCCTTCCATTTTAAGCCCTTAATTCTGTTGACTTTACGTCAACGAGAGATATGGTAATATCAACCAGTATATAAATTTTTCGGCAAAAGTTTAAATATATGGTGATTTTAGGGTGTTTATGGTATACATTAGGCAGCGAATAACCATAATAAACATTAGACGACCCTCTGATAACAACGTAAATCAGGAGCTTCAATGGCTAGGGACTTCATTGGGCCTGTTCAATTTAAGAGATAAAGACAAAAGCTGCTTTAGGGTATTTATAGAACTATTGAAGTGCGCTAAGGGAAACCGAACTCTGACGAGTGACGAGCTTGCAGCAAAACTTGACCTGTCAAGGGGCACAATAATACATCATATAAACAGGTTGATGGAATCCGGACTTGTCCTTCATGAAGGAAATAACTATACTCTTAGAGTAGATACTCTAAAGGCATTAATAGAAGAACTAGAAAAAGATTTGAAAAGAGCGCTTGATGATTTAAAAGATGTTGCGAATGAGATTGATAAGACGCTTAGGCTGTGAATCACTAGTCTTGGTTTATTTTGCTAATGGGTTATACCCTTGAGGCAATGGATTTAATGCAACATTCTTCTTTAATAAATTCGCCCTAAAATTCTTAGCCTGGTAACTGAAATAAACTAAATAACCTGCGCCGCCTGCTTGGCCCAATTTTTCTAATTTTCTCAAGCCACTTTGTTCATAAACCCCTTTAGTAAATGTAGATTCAAGAAGATTATTCTGGTTTGGCTCGGTCCTTTTTGAAAACGTCAATTTTTCATTGTTTCTAGGCAAGGATACTACACGCTTTGCGTGTAGAGGAATTGCCTTGCCGTCCTCCATAAAGTTTTTCTAACATTTTGATTTTAAATTGAGTGCGCAACGAAATTTGGCGCGCGCACTCAAAAATTTTTC